>CAVQBX010000033.1:0-201923 GCA_963710855.1 uncultured Pseudomonadota bacterium
CGTGTCGTCCCAGTTGGCCTTGGCGTTCCAGAATCCGGAGACCGGACCGACCCACTGATAGGCGTCGCCGGTCGTGGTGCCTCCCGGCGCAGAGGTTTTCGGCGCCGCGCCTTCATAGTTGATCTGGTAGGTCGAACCGCCGCCGAGCTCGACCACCGAGAAAAAGTCGGCGTAGGTTCCGGTGAGGTCGAGCGAGGCGACAATGCTGGCGCCGGAATAGAGATTGAGCTCGCCCGCCGCGTAATGGGCGGCCGTGATGGCCGTACCGTCGCTGAAGTCGATCACGTCCGGCGCGGCGAAGCCGGCGATCACGGGGTTGAAATCGTCGGAGCCATTGAGGTCGGAGGTGTCGATCGCCAGACGGCTGTTCGGGCCCGTGAACGAGATGTTGGTGGTGCTCGCGCCCGCGTCCGAGCTGAGCCCAAGCTCGGCGCCGGCGCCGATGGTGATGGTGCCCGCGCCCGAGAGCGCCCCGTACTGCGAAAGCGTGCTGTTCGTCCCGAGGCTGACGCTGCCGGTGACTTGCAGCGCGCCATCGATGGTCAACGATTGCGACGCGCCGGTCTTCAGCGTTCCTGCGACGACAATCGTCGGCGCGTTGAAGCTGCCCTGCTCGGTGACGGTCTTGTTAGCGTCGATGGTGATCGTATTCGCCGCCACGCCGCCTGTATTTCCAAGCTCGATCGATGAACCCGAGGTCGGCTGGATGTAGAGGTAAACGCCGGAACCGACCGAATTTTCGACGAGATTGTTGATCTGGACGGTTCCCCCGTCCTCGGCGTAAATCGAGTCGCTGCTCGACGTGAACGTGGTCTTGACCGTGAACGTCCCGCCGTAGACGTAGAAGCCCGAACCGCCATAGCCGCTCGCGCCGTCGGACACGTTGGTCGCGGTCAAGGAGCTGCCGGCATAGACGGAATAGCTGCTGGCGTAGTCGACGAGCGTCACCGCGGTCAGCGTGCCGCCGTTCTCCATTGTGAATGGATTGCCGTAGTTGTTGGTGATCGTGCCCGTGCCGGTCAGCTTCATCGCGCCGCCGTTGAGCGTCACGCCGTCATAGGTCGCAAACGTCGCATTTCCGGCGATGTTGAGAGCGCTGCCGCCATAGAGATATGCGAAGCCCTCATATGTGGAATTTGTGAAGGCGACGCCGCCGGCGCCGATGTTGAACGTGCCGTCGAGCAACGTTTCACCCTCGATCGTCAGCGAATAGGCGTTGCCGCTGCCGATGATGACCTGCGCGGCGCCGCCCGCCGCGGGGCCGATGGTCACGAGATCGTTCTTGCCCGGCGCCTTCGCGGCCGGATTCTGGCCGGCCGTTACGTCGTCCCAGTTGCCCGTCGTCTTCCAGTTGCCCGCGACAGGACCGACCCAGGTGTAGGAATCCGCCGTCGTCGTGCCGGCGGGCGCGGTGCTTGTGCCGCCGCCGACATAGTCGATCTGATAATAACCGCCGCTGACGGGCAGCACAGTGAAGGCGTTGTTGTAGGTCCCACTGAGGTTCAGCGTCGCGACGACCGTCGCGCCGTTGAGAAGGCTGAGCACGCCGGCCGCATAGCTGACGTTCGTGATCGTGCCCGAAGAGGGGTAGTAGTCGATGATGTCGGCCGCGCCGAAACCTGTGATGGTTGGCTGGAACTGACCTGAGGCGTTGAGATCCTGGTAGGTCAGAGCCAGCTCGTCGCCTGCGCCGGTGAACGCGATCGTCACGCCGCTTCCGGATACGCCGCTGTTGAGGCTCAACGTCGCGCCGGCGTCGATCGTCAGCGTGCCTGTGCCCGTGACGCCATCGTATTGCGTGAACTTGGCGCCGGCGCCGATCGTGACGTTGTTGGAAAGTTGCAGCACTCCCGAAAGGCTGACCGACGCGCTGGCGCCGATAGTAAAGCCGCCTTCGTCTTCGAACGTTCCATACAAACTCATGCTTTGCGAGGCCCCGACCTTGAGCAGCCCCGCATCGACGATCGTCGGCGCGTTGAAGTTGCCCTGCTCGGTGACGGTCTTCCCGGCGTCGATGGTGATCGTGTTGGCCGCTACGCCGCCCAACTTTCCGATCTCGATCGAGGAGCCTGAGTTCGGCTGCACGTAGAGGTAGACGCCGTGGCCGAGCGAATCCTCGACGAGATTGTTGATCTGCGCCTTTCCGCCGTCCTCGGCGTAGACAGAATCGTTGGTCGAAGTGAATGTGCCAGAGACGGTGAACTGGCCGCCGTAGATGTAGAATCCCGTGCTGCCGTAGCCGCTCGCGCCATCGGAAACGTTGGCGGCGGTCAAGGAGCTGCCCGCATCGACCGTGTAGCTGCTGGCGTAGTTGACGAGGGTCACCGCGGTCAGTGTCCCGCTGTTCTCGATCAGGAGCGAGTTGCCATAGTCGGTGGTGATCGTGCCCGTGCCGGTCAGCTTCATCACGCCGCCGTTCAGGGTCAGACCGGCGTAGGAGTTGAACGTGGCGTTACCCGCGACGTTGAGCGCACTGCCGGTATACAGATACGCGGACGCCGATTGGGCAAGAGAAAGGCCGCCGGCCCCGATGTTGAACGTGCCGTCGAGCAGCGTTTCGCCGTCGAGAGTCAGCGAATAGGCGTTGCCATTTCCGACGATCACCTGCGCGGCGCCGGCCGCCGCCGCGCCGATCGTCACGAGGTCGTTGGCGCCGGGCGCGAGGGCTGCGGGATTTTGGCCCGCGGTCACATCATCCCAGTTTGCGACCGCATTCCAGTTGCCCGCCACCGGGCCGACCCAGGTGTAGGAGTCCGCAGTGGCGGTGCCGGCGGGCGCGGTATGCGTGCCGCCGCCGATGTAGTCAATCTGATAGTAGCCGCCGCTGATCGGCAGCACGGAAAATGCGTTGTTGTAGGTCCCGGTCAGATTCAGCGTCGCGACGACGGTCGCGCCCTCCAGAATGCTGAGCACGCCGGCCGCGTAGCTGACCGAAGTGATCGTTCCCGAGGAGGCGTAATAGTCGATCACGTCGGCGGCGCCGAAGCCAGTTATCGTCGGAGCAAAGGCATTGGAAGAATTAAGGTCTTGGTAGGTGAGGTCGAGTTGGCCGCCTTGGCCCGAGAACGCGATGGTGACGCTGCTCGCGCTCGGGTCGCTATTGAGACTGAGTTTTGCGCCGGCGTCGATCGTGATCGTGCCGGTTCCTGTCACGCCGTAATACTGGGTGAAAGAAGCGCCGGCGCCGACCGTGACGTTGGCCGAAAGCTGCAGCGCGCCGGACAGACTCATGCTTCCGCCTGCGCCGATCGTCAGGCCGCCTTCGTCTTCGAAAGTTCCGTTCACGCTGAACGACTGGGAGGCGCCGACTTTCAGAGTTCCCGCATCCACGATGGTCGGCGCATTGAACGTGCCGCTTTCGGTGACTGTGACGCCGGAATCGATGGTGATCGTTCCCGCCGCCGCGGTCCCCGCCGAGCCGATCTCGATCGAGGACGACGCATCCTGGGTGTAGAGATAGACGCCATGGCCGAGCGAATCCTCTGTCAGCGCCGCGAGTTCGACCCGGCCGCCATGCGAGGCATAGATCCCGTCGCCAGTCGAAACGAAGGTTCCCTCGACCGTGAACACGCCGCCGTTGATCGTGAACGATGTGCTGCCGTAGCCTGTTGTGCCGTCGCTCACGTTTCCGGTGACGGTCAACGTGTCGCCCGCATAGACATAATAAGCAGGAAACGTAGTCGACGAGCTGGCCCGCCTGCAGGCTGCCGCCATTCTCGAGAGTGAATTGGCCGCCGTAACCGCCGTTGAAGGCGCCGGTGACGCTCATCGCGCCGCCGTTGAGCGTCGCCCCGGCATAGGTGCCGAACGTCGCCGCGCCCGTGACATTGATCGCGCTGCCCGAATAGAGCACGACCAGGGCGGACTGCGTCTCCGTGAACCCGCCGGAGCCGATGTTGAACTGCCCTTCGAGCAGCGTCTCGCCCTCGAGCGTCAGCGAAGCCGCGTTGCCGCTGCCGATGACGACCTGGGCCGCTCCATTGGCGGCGGCGGCGATAGTGACCAGGTCCTTGGAGCCGGGCGCGAGGGCAGCCGGGTTCTGGCCGGCGGTTGTATCGTCCCAGTTGGCCTTGGTATTCCAGAAGCCGGCGACCGGGCCGACCCAGGTGTAGGAATCGGATGTCGTCGTGCCCGCGGGCGCGCTGTTCGGCGTGCCGGCCAGATCGACCTGCGTGTAGCCGCCCGCAGATCGCGACGAGGGAGAAAGTGTCGCCGGTATAGCCGGAGCCGATGTTGAAATTCGCGACGAGATTGGCGCCGTTGTAGAGCGTCAGAAAACCGCCAGAATAGCTCGCGCTGGTGGCGGTTCCGTAATATTCGATGACATCCGTGGCGCCGTAGTTGGTGATGGCGGGCTTGAAATTGCCGAGCGCATCGAAGTCGCCGGAGGGAAGCCAGAGCTGTCCGCCGTTCTGCGCGAAATTGATGGTGACCGTATCCGAGGTGCCGGGATCGACGTCATAGACGGTCAGATTCGAGCCGGAATTGATGTTGATCTTGCCGGAGCCGGTGAGGCCGCGGCTCGATGTTCCATAGAGCTCGAGCTTGGCGTTGGCCGCGACCGTGATCGTTCCGTTGACGACGATGACCGGCGCCTGAAAGGTGCCCGACTCCGTGAAGGAGACGCCGGAGTCGATGGTGATCGAGCCCGCGGCGCCGACATCCTGATTGCCGATCTCGATAGTCGAAGTCGAGTTGGCGGTGAGCGAAAGGCCGCCGCTCGTCCCGTTCAGCGCGCCGATCTCGACGCGGCTGCTGTTCGACGCGCTGATCGTGCCATTGCTGGTCGTCATCGTGCCAACGACGGTGAACGAGCCTGCGCCCGTCACGGTGAGATAGCTGCCGAACGAGGCGTTGCCGGTGACGGTCAGCGTGCCGTCGGTCAGCGAGACGTAACCGGAGGTGTTGAAAGTTGCGGTCGCCGCGAACAGGGCGTCGCCTGCGTCGATATAGAGATCCGCGCCGCTGTTGACGGTCAGCGACGGCGCCGGAGTGGCCGACGAATTGAACACGCCCTCGAGCGTCACGTTGCCGGCAATGGTCAGCGCCGGCAGCGAGGCCGGCGAGGACGACGACGAGCCGCTGACGTCGAACGTACCGGTGCCGAGCGTCAGCGACGTCGCGCCAGTAGTGACCAGATTCTGTGGTCGTGAGGTTGCCGCTTATGGTCACCGCGCCGACGAGGGTCAGCGTGGTGAGCGTGGCCGTGGAGGAGGTGGCGAGCGCGAGGGTGGCGTTCGCGATCTTGAATGTCGAACCGAAGGTCGCGGCGCCCGCTACGGTCAGCGAGCCGCCATCGAGGAACGCGGCATTAGCGAAGGTCGCCGTGCTGTAATCGTAGATAAAACCCGAGATTTCGACATGGCCGCCGAAATTGAGCGTGCCCGAATTGTATCCGGTGTAGTAGTCGCCCGTCAGGCTGACGAAGCCCGCGCCGCTCGACGACAGATTCATCGTTGAGCTTTGCAGCGCGCCCGAGCCGGTGATCGTGTCGGATCCGGTCCCCGCGCTGATCGTGACGGTGTCGGTGGTGCTTGGAACCGTGGTGGCCGGATTGCTGCCGATGTCCCAGTTGCCGGCGGTGTTCCAATCGGTGGAGATCGCGCCGGTCCAAGTGTAGCTGGCCATTTTCAGCCCCTTATCTGAATAGTGCGGAGGGAATCCGCGTGAAAATAGTTTTTACTGTTTCCGGTTGCGCTGAATTGCGCAGCCGGGGCGTCGCCGAGGCAGACGAATACCTAAAAGCCTGATTTTACCGGTTTATTCCGCAGGGCGGCACAGGCCTTCAAAACGCTTCCTCTGGGTCAATCTTTAGTCAAAATTAGTTAGGCATACAAGCGCAAATTGTATCGCAAGGTTAGTAAGCGAGAGCTTAGCGCGCGCGACGTGCATGCGCAATAGCGTAACGACTGTCGCCTCAACCGCCCTCTGCCTCCTTGTCCAGTAATCCGAGCGGCCGTCCCGCGATCATCGCGAGGAGGTTTTGCTTCGCCGCCTCGCGCCGCGCCGGATCGGACGACATCAGGAGTACGGGCAAGGTTTTTAGGTCTGTCGGATCGAAGCTGAGGCCATGAATCCGCAACAGGGCGCGGGCGACGTGATAGCGCACCAGAGGATCGGGGTCGTCGAGCGCTTGAGGCAAGGCCCGGTCAACCTCGGGCGCAGGAATTTGGGCGAGTTCGGAAGCCGCCAGCTCGCGGTCGTCGTCGCTCGGATCGAAGCGCAGATTACCGATGAGCGCCTGCGAATAGGCGGGGTTCGGCCGGATCTGCCAGAGCGCCCGGCTGACCCAGATCAGCAGATAATGGTTGGAGCTCGTCTCGCGGTTTGCATAGGCGAGCTCCGCCTTGCGTCGTTCGGCCTCAAAAATCTCGCGAAGCCGCGGTTCGGCGCCCTGCGAACGCAGGGCGCCAAGGCCGATGACTGCGCGTCCGTCGGGAAGAAACCCGATCAGATCGGTTTCGGCGAGCGTTCGCTCCTCGTCCTTGAGCGCGAGCAAGGCGGCGACGTCCAGAACGTCGCGCGCCGAGTTCGGGTCCTCGAAAAAGGCGTATCGAAAGCGCTCGTAGGCGGCTGAGCGGGGCAGAGCGGTTTCTCCTGGCGAGGCGAGGTCAGGACTTGCTAACAAGGCGAGCGCCAGCGCTGCGACGCCATATCCGAACATTGACCGACTCGAGCGGCGCCGTTGAAGTTTCCCAAGCATTTGCACCACGCCACGCTTTCCTTCGGACGGCGTCGCGCTGGCGCTGCAGGCGTTTTCGCGCTATCGGCCTCGCGCACTCACACAGGACGTCAAGACCATATCCCCGAACGCGATAGTACAAATCGGCCGTGGGCTGCGCGCAGTCAAGTTCGGCGCAACCCTGCCGCTCGCCCTCATCGCCGGCCCGTGCCAGCTCGAAAGCCGCGCCCATGCGCTCGAGATGGCGAGCGCGCTGAAGGAGATCGCCGCCCGCCGCAAGATCGGTCTCGTCTTCAAGACCTCGTTCGACAAGGCCAACCGCACCTCGGGCGGCGGCGCGCGGGGCGTCGGGCTCGAGGCGGCGCTGCCGATCTTCGCCGAAATCCGCGAGACGCTGGGCCTGCCCGTGCTGACCGACGTGCACGAGAGCGCGCAATGCGCGATCGCGGCGCAGGCCGTCGACGTGCTGCAAATCCCCGCCTTCCTTTGCCGGCAGACCGACCTGCTCGTCGCCGCGGCGCGCACCGGCCGCGCGGTCAACGTCAAGAAGGGGCAGTTTCTGGCGCCCTGGGACATGAAGAACGTCGTCGCCAAGCTGACCGGCGCCGGCGCCGGCGACGTGCTGGTAACCGAGCGCGGCGCGTCAGCTTCGGCTACAATACGCTCGTCTCCGACATGCGCGCGCTGCCGATGCTGGCCGAGACCGGCGCGCCGGTCATTTTCGACGCGACCCATTCCGTGCAGCAGCCGGGCGGGCAGGGGGCGTCCTCGGGCGGCCAGCGCGAATTCGTGCCCGTGCTGGCGCGCGCGGCGGTGGCGGTCGGCGTCGCCGGCGTCTTCATCGAGACCCACCAGGATCCGGATCGCGCGCCCTCCGACGGGCCGAACATGGTGCCGCTCAAGGACTTCGAGGCGCTGGTCGCCGATTTGCAGGCCTATGACGCGGTGACGAAAAGTCGTCAAACCTTTCCAAACGGGTGAAAATTTCGGCTCGCTTCGTCATAGCAACTTCACTTTTCCGTCGTAACCGAGGCGGTCATGGACGAATATCTGTTCAGCTACGCCACGCGCGAGGATCCGCCGGTCAAGCGAGGCCTCATCCGACTGGTGGAGCGGGCGACCGGCCAGCCGCACCTCAAGCGGCTCTATGTCGACAACCAGCGCTATCCGCGGCCCAACGAAAGTTTCTGGCAGGCGGCGGTGCGCGCGCTGAAGCTCGACGTGCAGTACGATCCCGCGGCGCTCGCCCGCATTCCGAAGACCGGGCCGGTCGTCGTCGTCGCGAACCATCCCTATGGCGTGCTCGACGGCATCGTGATTTCCTGGCTGATCGAGCAGGTGCGCTCCGATTTCGTCGTGCTGACCAACGCCGTGCTGATGCGCGCGCCGGAAGTGCAGGATTTCATCCTGCCGATCGATTTTACGGGCACCGAAGAGGCCATGCAGACCAACCTGCGCTCGCGCGCGGCGGCTCGTGACCAATTGGAGCGCGGCGGCTGCGTGGTGGTCTTTCCGGCCGGCGCCGTCTCGACCGCGCCCGACCGGCTCGGCCGGCGCCCTGCCGTCGATGGACGCTGGCAGCCGTTCGTCTCCCAGCTCATTCAGCGCTCCAAGGCGACGGTCGCGCCGGTGTGGTTCGGCGGCCAGAACAGCCGGCTGTTCCAGATCGCTAGTCACGTCAGCCAGACCTTGCGCGTGTCGCTGATCTTCCATGAGGTCAAATCGCGCATCGGCGCGGAGCTGCCGGTCCGGGTCGGCGAGCCGATCCCGTTCGAGCGGCTTGTCGCGATCAAGGACAGGCAGGCGCTCGCCGACCATTTGCGCGATGTGACCTATGCGCTCGCTATCAAGGGCTGGAAGCCGCGCAAGGCGAACCCGGCCAAAAAAATCATCCTGAAGCTGAAGAACCTGAAGCCAAAGGCGCACGCAGCCTAAGCAGCGTCGGCTCCAGGCCGACGAGGGTCGTAGCGACGGTCAGCCTGGCGGCCGACCCTCCTAGCCGCGTCCGCGATAGGGCGCGACGCCTTGATCGGGGATCCACAAGCCCTTCGGCGGCTCGCTGCTCTGCCAGAACACGTCGATCGGAATGCCGCCGCGTGGATACCAGTAGCCGCCGATGCGCAGCCAGCGGGGCTCGAGCAGCCCGAACAGCTCCTTGCCGATGCGCACCGTGCAATCCTCATGGAAGGCGCCGTGATTGCGAAAACTTTGCAGGTGCAGCTTCAGCGATTTCAATTCGACGAGCCATTGGTCCGGGACATAATCGATGACGAGATGCGCGAAATCCGGCTGGCCGGTCACCGGGCAGATCGAGGTGAACTCGGGCGCGGCGAAGCGCGCGACATAGTCGACGTCGGAGTGCGGATTGGGCACGCGCTCCAGCGTTTTGGGGTCGGGCGCGTCGGGGATGCGCGAGGCATGGCCGAGATGGGAAAGTTCGCTCATGGGCGGCGCTATAGCGCGGCCGGCGGCGAACCTCCAGCGTCCGGGGCCGGCGGCTTCTCGCGCTTCAGCGCATTGCGGATCAGCAGGATGCCGCCGAAGCTGATGACATAACAAAAGCCCCAGCCGAGCGTCGCGACGCCGATGATGCCCCAGACGTCGCCATCGCGCCATTGCGCCGAGCCGAGCGGCGGCAGCGCCGTGATGCCGGCAAGCATGAAGCCGAAGGCGCAGGCGCCGGGCAGCAGGAGGACGACGCCGATGAGGAAGGCGAGAATGCGCATCGTGCGGCCTCTTTTCCGCTTCAGCGACAGGACCGGCGGAGAGCAATATCATTTCCCGTCAAGAGATCCGCCGCGGCGATCATCTAGACCCTCCGCCGTCGGACTTTCTCCCGCCCAGGATCAATAGAACCCCGAGAACCGTTAGCACAAAACTTCCTCCCCAGACCCACCAGACCAAGATCGCATACGGGTCGTTGCCATTGAACAAAAGACCCCACGCGGCGCCCAAGCCGATGCGGGCCACAAAGATGAGCGAACAGGCGCCGGGGAGCAGCAGCAGCACGCCGAAGATCAAGGAGAGAGTGCGCATCAGCGTCGGCGCCTCAGCCAGGCGCCGACAAACAAAGCTCCGGCAACGAACAGGATCAGAATGCCGATGCTCCTGAAGGTTGGATCGCCGTGGCCGTTGATGCCCTCAACTCCGAAAGAGAGAAAGCACGCGCCGGGCAGCAACAGCAGGATGCCGAGGATGACGAGGAGGATGCGCATGCCGTGTCATCGCGTCTTCCAGGCAGAGTAGAACAATGCGCCGGCGATGAGCAGGATGAAGACGCCGACCGTCGCAGCATTCGCATCATGGCCACCGTCAGCGAATGCGACGACCAGGAAGCAGGCGCCGGGGAACAGGAGCACGATCCCGGCCAGAATCGCCAGGGCCGTGAAACATCCTTTGCCCGGCCCCTCATTCGGCGAGCGATTTACGCGCGAGAGGTCGTCGTCAGACAAGGGCCGCGCCTTTCAGCCGCTCGCGGATCGCTCCAATCTCGCCGTTCCGATAAAGCAGGTTGTAGGTGTCGAAGGGAATGATCTGGCCTTCCGGCGTCACGAAGTGCACGCAGCTTCGTTTCACGCCGGCGACGCAGAAATTCTGCGGATCGAGGAACTCGACGACCGTGACGCGGAACACGTTCTCATAAGTGAGCCCAGCCGGCACGGGCACGCCGGGCAGGCAGCACAGCAGCGCCTGAATCCGCTCGATCGCCGTGTCCGGTCCCGTCGACAGCGAGAACAGATCGAAGATGCGCCTTTGCAGTTCCGGATATTTCTCGAAAGTCAGCGCGTTGGGGAGTTCGCTGAGCAAGTCCGCATGTGAGAAGATCGAGGTCACAGGCAGGATCTCGCGCCCATTGCGCAGGCCATAGCCGATGGTGATCGCGCTCGGATTGCAGGGCAGGGGGATCATGTCGCGCTCGCCGAACACGCCGGAATCTGCGACGATGCGACGGCGGATGTCGGACAGCAGCGCGCGATCCTTGTTCGCCTCATAGCCGACATTGCGGCCGGCGTTCTGGATCGGCTGGAAATTGACGCCGCGCACGCAGCGCCAGTCGAGCGCATGTTTGACGATGTCGCCCATCTCGTCGTCGTTGACGCCCTTCTTCACCACGCAAACGAGCGTCGTCGAAATGTTGTGGCGCTCCAGATTTTCGAGCGCCTGGCGGCGGATGCGGGTCAGATCGGCGCCGCGGATCGCCTTCAGGGCCTCGGGGCGCAGCGAGTCGAATTGCAGATAGATTTCGAGCCCGGTCTTCATCTTCGCGAGTTCGGCGACGAAGTTCCGGGTCCTGCGCGAGCCGGACGCCGTTGGTGTTGATCATCACGTGGCGGATCGGCTTCGATTGCGCGAGCCTGACGACATCGAGGATTTGCGGATGCAGCGTCGGCTCGCCGCCGGAAATCTGCAACAGATCGGCTCGCCCTCGCTCTCGACCAGCCGGTCGAACATTCTCTCAATGGTCTGCAAATCGAGATTGCGCGTGCGCTTCGGCGAGGAATCGGCAAAGCAGACGGGGCAGGTGAGATCGCAGACGTCGTTGATCTCGACGATCGCCATGCACGAATGCTGCTCGTGGTCGGGACAGAGGCCGCAATCGTAGGGGCAGCCGAATTCGGTGCGCGATTGCAAAGCCTGCGGGCGATCGCCGGGTTTGAGGAAATCGCGCTGCCAGCGATAGTATCGCGCGTCCGACGAGATAAGCGTCTTCTGCACGCCGTGCGTCTTGCAGCGCTTCTCATAGAAGACGTCGTCGCCCTCGATGATGATTTTGGCGGGCACGAGCGCGAGACAGGTCTCGCACATCGAAGTCGTCTGGCCATAAAATATGTAGGGCTTCGCCTTACGCGAGAACGGCGCGTTCATGGGATTCCTTTGGCGCGGTCAACAGCATGGCGCCCGCATAAATCGCGAGCGAGAAGGACAGCAGTTGAAACACGGTGAATGGCCCGATGACGGGCGCGTAGGGCTTGAAGAATTCCCACAGGAAACGTTGCGCCGCGTACCAGAGCACACAGAGATAGAGCCCATTGTCGATGAGATAGCGGTTGTTGCGCAACGCGCCCCAGAGATAGATCGCCAGGAACAAAGCCATCGAGGCGCTTTCGTAGAGCGGCGCCGGATGGCGCATCACGCCGTCGCCGAAATCGTGGCCCCAGGGCAGGCTGGTCGGCGTGCCATAAGTGAAATCGTCGATGCCGGAGAAGTAGCAGCCGAAGCGGCCGACGACGACGCCAATGGCGAGCGGCGCGGCGAAATCTCGCGCCTGTGCGGTCGGTCAGCCCGGCGAAGCGCTTGTAGACTTCGACCCCGAGGATCGCCCCAAAAATCGCGCCTTCGATCGAGCGCGCAAAACCCGGCATGCCGCAAGCGACGAGGTTCAGCGTACCAAACAGATAGGCGCCGAGCCCGGAACTGAGAACGAGCGCGGCGTAATAGCCGGAACGACGTTTCTGATCGACCGGGAAACGAAATCCTCACACCGCGGGACAACGCCCAGGTCAACGCGCCCGCGGCGACCCAGGCCAGCGCGTCGAAGACGGTGTGAATTTCGAGATGTTCCGCGTCCACGCCGGCCCCCCCCAGCAGGCTCGCTCAATCGGGCCGGCGCCGCAAGCCCGGCTGCCTATTTCAGATTGCCGGTCGAAACTTGCCCGGACACATAGCCGCCGAGATGAATGCAGGTCTGTCCGTCGCCGGCGAGGAAGCCGGGCTTGCCGTTGATCTTGCAGCTTCTGGCCGGCGGCGCGGCCGGCTTTGCCTGTCGGGTCGGCAATTCGGCCGCGAGCGCCGCGCCGGAGATCAGCGCCGTCGCCAGGGCGAAACCCATCGCTTTGAACATGCGCCTGCTCCATTCCTTGCTGCCCGCGCGCGCATTTGAGGCAAATTTGATAGGTCGCGGCTTAATGACATTAACCCTCGGGGTCAATTCACGCGATTATGCAAACTCATCAACCTGCGAGTCCGATGGCGTATAGGATTACCTTTACGCGTTGCATCGCGATGTAGACCCCGCGCCATGTAGGGGCAATCAGCCCTTTTTCGGCGCGGAAAGCATCGGGGGATTCGTAAGACATGACGTCTTATTCCTGGGCGGGCGGCAGCGGAGACTGGAACAGCGCCGACTGGACGCCCTCGGGGACGCCGGGCGCGAGCACGGCGGCGGCGATCTCGGCCTCCGGAGCCTATACGGTGACGGTCAATTCCAGCGACGCGGCGACCTCGCTGACGATTTCCGATGCGAGCGCCGATCTTCTGATCGACAATTCCGGCCTGCTGGCGATCGGCTCCGGCGGCCTCTCGATGAGCGCCGGCGAAATCGACGTCGGCTCCGGGGGCTCGGTCGGCGGGCTCACCGATGGCGGCGCCTTCAATGTCACGGGCGGGACGCTCAACATCAACAGCGGGGGAACGCTGACCTTGTCGGGAACGCTCGACGTCGCCGGCGGCGCGTTCAATCTCAATTCGGGCGGCGTGATTTCGGGCGGCGTGTTCGAGACGAGCGCGGGCGCGATCAACTGGGCGGGCGGCGCGCTGAGCGGCGTCAAGGTCGAAGGGCCGCTGAACCTTACTTCCATCGCCGCCTCGGTCGAGCTCGAGAACGGCGCCACCGTCGTCGGCGCTTCGGGCTCGGGGGCAGGGACCATCAACGCGACCGGTTCGGGCGCGGCGATCTGGCTCGAGACCGCTCAGACCGTCGCCGACGAGACCATCAACATCGGCTACAGCAACGCCAGCCTCAACTATATCGATCTCGTTGTGGGCGGCGGCGCCTACGCCTTCGCCTCCTCCACGACGATCGATGTCGTCGGCCGCAGCGATTTCAACTACAAGGCGGCCTCGATCACCGAGGTCAGCAACGCCTCGATCAGCGTTTCCGGAGGCGTGTTCGAGATCACCGGTTTCGCGGATTGGAACTACGACGATTATTTCACCAACGCCGGTTCGATCACCATCAACAGCGGCGGCGGCTTCATCACCGAAATTTCCAATTTCACCAACAGCGGCTCGCTGACCGTCAGCACCGGCGCGACCGCCACGATCGACCCGACGACATTCGCGACGAGCTCGACGAGCGCGATCACCATCGGCGCCAGCGCGACGATGACCGTCAACGCGCATAACGCCTGGTCGAACCTCGGCGTCATCACGCTCGGCAGCGGCTCGAACCTCATCCTGGAAGACGACTCGCTTTCGGCCGCCTCGCTCGGCAAAATCGTCAACAACGGCGGCGCCGTCGATATCGCGGCCGGCGCGACCTACAACAATTCCTCCTCGACGCTGAACGGCGCGAGCGGCCCGGGCGTACTGACGCTCGATGGCGGGACGATCAGCGGCGGCGTCGCGACGGCCGCGGGCCTCGTGCTCTCAACCAAGGGCGGTGTGCTCTCGGGCGTCACGGTCGAGGGCGCGCTGACGGTCGGCGCTTCCGGCGTGTTGACCCTCGGTTCGGGAACCGACTTTGTCGGCGCGAGCGGAACGGGCGCCGGCGTCCTCAACGTCACGGGTTCGTCAGCCATTCTCAATCTCGGCACGGATGTTTCCGTCTCCGACGAGACCATCAATCTCGGCAACAGTTCGGGCGCGGTTGATTTCGAGCTTAATGTCGCGGGCTCGAGCTATGCCCTCGCCTCGAACGCGACCCTCGACGTCGCGGGCTCCACGAACATCGATTTCGACAAGGTCTCGAATGCCTACGCCAATCAGGGCGCGATCGACGTCACGTCGGGCGGCCTCAACATCGTCGGCTACGCCAGTTCGGGCTATACCGACAATTTCACCAATTCAGGCGCGCTGACGCTTGGCTCCGAGACGAGCCTCTACGTGCTGAATCTGACCAATTTCAACAATTCCGGCGCGCTCAACGCGACCGCCGACGACCAGGTGACGATCAGCTCGACGACGTTCACCGACAGCGGCGCGTTGACGATCGGGACCGACGGCACGCTGGTCCTCGACCCCACGACCTTGAACGTTACGTCGACGGGTTCGATCGCGGTCGGAACGGGCGCCTACGCCTATGTCGAGCCCCTGAACTCGTGGACCAACTACGCCTCGAGCACGCTGACCGGCGGCAGCTATTCGGTGGCTGCGAGCGGCTACTTCGAGGCCTTCGTGACGGGGACTTTCACGACGTTGGCGGCGAGCGTCACGCTCAGCGGGTCGAACTCGCAATTTCTCGCCTACAATTCCTCGACCGGCGTCTCCACCTCGCTCGACACGAGCCTCAGGACCATCTCGTCAAGCGGCTCGCTGTCCCTGCTCGGCGGCCGCGGCTGGACCATTTCCGGCGCGGCGGTCGTCAATCAGGGCGTGATTGCGCTTGGCGGCGGAACGCTGGCGGCGACCGCTTCGGGCGCTTCGCTCAGCGACGCTGCCGGCGGAAAACTCAGCGGCTATGGAACGGTGACGGCGACGAGCTTCGCCAACTCAGGCGTGATCGAGGCCAGTGGCGGCGCGCTGACCCTGACCAGACGCCGTCACTGGCGCGGGCGCGTTGCAGGTCGACGCTAACGCCAATCTCATCGTCGACGGCGCCATCGCTAGCGGGGCGAGCGCCAATTTCAATGGCGCGAATGCGACGCTGACGCTCAAATCTTCCTCTACATTCGCAGCGACGGTCGGCGCGTTCCAGGTCGGCGACGCCATCGATCTCGTCGGGATCACGGCCAATTCCGTGAAGGTCAGCGGCAATCAGTTGCTCGTCATGAACGGTTCGACGACGGTCGCGACGCTCAACATCAGCGCGGCGGCGGCATCGTCGACCTACGTCACCAGCGCAGTCAGCGGCGGCACGGACATCGTGGTTTCCTCGTCGTCGCCGACGACGGCGACGGTGGCGCAATATCTGGCCGCGGTCTCGAGCTATGACGCGCTGCCCGGCGGGATCGCTATATCGGATACGGGCGCCAATATCGGCGCGAATATTCCCTCGCTCAACGACAGCCATATCGTCTCGATCACGGCGTCGAGCGGCACGCCCGCGGTCAGCGTCGGCGTGGCGGCTGCGAACAAGACCACTCTGGCCAAGATCGCCGGCAGCTACGCGATCTCCGACACGGCGGCCAATATCCAGTCGGGGCTCGGCTCACTGACCGACTCGAAGATCAACTCGATCATCGTGTCCGACAACGGCGTCGTCACGTTGACTGTCGCCGCGCTGAGCAGCGATCTCGCAGAGGTCGACATGCTCGTCAATGCGAGCGGCGGCGCGTATAGCGTCGCGATCAGCGACAGCGCCGCCGACATCGAGAACGGCGTGGCGACGCTGCAGGCGAATGTCGCGCGCATTTCCTCGATCACATCGACCAGCGGCGCGGTCAGCGTCGGCGCGGCGACGGCTGCGGCTGATGAGGGTGCGCTCGCCAAGATCGTCGGGGGCTTCACCATCGTTGACACCGCGGCCAACATCGCCGCGAATTTCGCGGCGATTGCTTCCGACGGCTCGGTCGGCGCGTTGAGCGTGACGAGCGGCAGCGCCACGTTGAGCGCGGCCGCTTCGATCGCCGCGGACATGTTTGGCGTGTCGGGCAGCGGCTCGCTGGTCACGATTGGCGCCAATATCATTGAAACCGGCGCCTTCTCGCTCGGCGCAGGCGCGGGTCTCTCCATTTCGTCCGGCGACAGGTTCACGATCGACGGCGCGGCGACGCTGTCTGGCGCATTCAGCGGCGCCGGGACGCTGGCGACATCGGGAGGCGTCACCATCAGCGGCGCGACGGTCAGCGTGTCGAACTGGACTTCGACGGCCGAAATCCTCACGCTCGATTCCGCGCTGACTTACGCCGGAGCGTTCTCGGCAGGCAGCGGAGATGTGATAGCGCGCAGCGGCGGCGCGCTCACCCTCTCCGGCGCGACGAAGTTCGCCGGCGGCGTGTCGGTGACAGGCGCCGACGCCCTGACGCTCTCCGGCGCAACGACCGTATCGGGCGCCCTGTCGATCGGCGGCACAGGCGCCGTGACTCTTGCCAAAGCGCTTACCGATAGCGGGGGCGACTTCACGCTCGGCGATTCCTCAGGCGACGCGACGACGCTGACGATCACGGCCAAGGGAACGCTCGACTTCACCGACGATCACAATCTGCTGATGGGGACCTCGACCTCCACTTCGATCAAGAACACCGGCCTGCTGGAAAAGACCGGGGGAACGGCGACGAGCACGGTCTCCGCCAAAGTCGTCAACAACGGCAAGCTCGAAGTCACGGCGGGCGTGTTTGATATGCTCAACACGGTGAGCGGGACCGGCTCGGACATCATATCCGGCGCCTCGACGATGGAATTCGCCGGCACGGTCGCCGCCACCCAGACCCTGTCGTTCAGCGGCGCGAACGGAGCGCTCGAACTGCTGAGCCCCAGCAAGTTCAGCGCGACGATCAGCGACTTTGACATGGGCGGCGCAAGCGGCAACTCGCTGATCCTCGCCTCGCCCTGGAAACTCTCCAGTTTCTCCGAGAACGCCGCGGGGACTCTGGGCACGATGACGATCGCGCACGGAACCGTGACCGCGACGCTCGAGTTCTCCGGCGACTACAATTCCTCGCTCTTCAAGGAGGTGAAGAACGCCAGCGGGCAGATGGTAGTCACCTATTGACGTCGTCGCTCGAAGCAATTCTTTGACGAGTTCTGGAGAAAACGAAATTCCCGAGGAACTTTTCAGGTAGTTTGGCTGGGGATATCTCCAGGCGCGATTCCAACTAAGCCTCTTTGCGGCTAATGTCCGGCCGCACGGCCCCGCCAAGCGGAGGGTCGCGACCAAAAAGGGGGGAACTCATGTCCGACACAAGCCGGCTCTATCTGATTCTCGGCGCTCTTTATCTTTGTATCGGCATGCTCATGGGCATCGTCATGGGGATAAAGGAGTCGTTCGAGCTCGCTCCGGTGCACGCCCACATCAATCTCGTCGGCTTTGCAAGCCACACCGCATTCGGTCTCGTCGGCAAGGTCTGGCCGGGCGTTGCGCGAGACGCGCTTGCCAAAATTCAGTTTCTGATCTTTGCGATCGGTTCGCCGATCCTGATGATCGGGATCGCGATTTCCATTCTGGACCAAAACCCTGTCGTGGCGATCATCGGCTCGCTGCTGACGCTGCTCGGCGCGCTGATCTATCTCGTGATGGTCGTGCGTTCGAGCAACGCCTAGAAAATCACCGGCCGCCCTCATCCGGCCTTCGACCACCTTCTCCGGCGAAGCGGGAGAAGGGTCTGTCCCCTCTCCCGCTCGTGGGAGAGGGTTGAGGGCGCTCAAATCCCGTATTTGCGGATATTGGCGATCATCCGGTGCAGCGTCGCCGTAAAGGCCTTGTAGTCTTCGTTGTCGACGCCGTCGAACAGCTTCAGCAGAAGATCGTACATCGTCGGCCAGACTTTTGCGAAGGCGTCGCGCCCGGCCTGCGTGATGTCGACGTCGCGCACGCGTAAATCCTCAGGGCGCGGCGTACGAGAAATAAAGCCCTGCTCCTCGAGCGCATCGAGCGTGCGGCTCATCGTCGACTGTTCGGTAAGCGCGTAGAGCGACAGTTCGTTGATGGTGAGCGGCGAGGAAATGCTTAGCACGGCGAGCGCGCGCATCTTGGCGGTCGTCATGTCGTGCGCCTTCAGCGCGGCCGCCAGATGCGTGGTCCAGCTCAACGAGACGCTGTTGATGAGATAGGGCGCGAATTGCTGCAGCCCGATCTCGCCGAGCGAGGGACGCAGCGCCGCGCCATTGCCGCGCACCCAGGGCGGGTCTTCGAACGGGGAGTTCTTGGGCTGGTCGTTCATCAGAGCGAATTGGCGAGCAGAAAACCCGAGCCGCCGCCGAGACCAGGGCCGGGGTGAGTCGAAGCGCCGATCTGATAGAGGCCGGGAACCGGCGTCCTGTGATTGACGCTTCCGGCAAACGGGCGCCAGATAAAGAACTGGTCGAGGCCGCAATAGCCGCCATAGGGGTCGCCGCCAACGAGATTGATGTTCATCGCCTCGAGATCCGCCGGCGAATAGGCTTTGCGCGCAATCACATTGGCGCGGAAGTCCTCGATGTGGCGCTCGAGCAGGCGCTCGACGCGATCGGCGTAAGCCTCGCGCACCGGCTCGCTCCAGTGGCCGTCTGCGGGCGTCGCGATCTCGCCCGCCGCGTCGCCTTTCAGGACGCGCGGCGCCTCGGGCAGTTGCAGCCAAAGCACCGCCTTGCCATGTGGCGCGCGCGTAGAATCGAGCGCCGTCGGCTGTCCGACGCAGACGGTCGGCTCAACAGGCAACAGGCCGCGCTCGCATTCGTTGGCGGCGCGCGACACGCCGTCGAGGCCGGGCGTCAGATGCAGCAGCGCGACCTTGCCGAGCTCCTCGCCGCCTTTCCAGCGCGGCGGCGCATCGAGCGCATAATGGATCTGCATGTCGCCTTTGCCATAGCGATAGCGTCTTCAGCTCGGGCCTGGCGGCGGCGCTTGCGGGATGGTCGGCGAGCAGGCGCCCATAGAGCTGCGTCGGCGTGACCGAACAGATGACGCCCCTAGAGGCCTCGAGGGTCTCGCCGCCGGCAAGCTTCACGCCGCGAGCGCGCCCATCAGGGCCAACGACGATCTTCTCGACATCAGCATCGCAGCGGATGATTCCGCCCTGATCCGTGATGAGTTTTATGAAGGCGTCGACGAGCGTCCGCGCGCCGCCGACCGCGATGGGGCAGCCGGCGAGTTCGATCGCAAAGGCGATGAGTTTGACCATCTGAGCCGAATAGGCGCTTTCCGGATTGAGCCCGCAATGCAAGCCCCACGGCGCCCAGAGCGCGTGCAGCGCGTCTGATTGATAGGTCGCCTCCAGATAGTGGCGCGATGGCCGCAGCGCCTCGCCGAACCACTGCGCGAGCCCGCGCGGCCCGCGCCTCCAGGCCTCGCGCGTAAGAGTCGATCAGCATCTGGCGCGACCAGAGCTGGCCGCCGAGCAAAGCGAACAGAAACGGCGCATCGGCGCCCATCCGGTCCATTTCGCGCTGATAGGCCGAGCCGTCGCCATTCGCCAAAGCGTCGAACGTCCTCACGTTGCGGGCGCGGTCCATCGCAAACAGCAAATGCGAGCCGTCGGGTCGCAGCACGCCAGTCGGCAGGGGCGAATGCGCGACCTTGAAGCCCCGCGCCTCCAGGTCCTTGCCGATCGCGCCATAGACGGGGGAGGTCAGAAACAGCACCAGCGTCGTCGCCATCACATCATGCACGAAGCCCGGCGCGGTGATCTCCTCGGTGCGCAGGCAGCCGCCGACGGCGGCGTTGCGCTCCAGCAGCAGCACCTTGCGGCCCTTCTTGCCGAGCAGCGCCGCGGCGACGAGACCGTTGATCCCGCCGCCGACCAGGATGTGATCGACTTCGGCCATCTTACGCCGGAACGAGCGCGAGCGCGCGCACCGGCGAGCCGGTGCCCTCGACGAATTTCAGCGGCGCCGCGATGATGACGGCGCCCTTCGGCGGCAACTGGTCGAGATTGCAGAGCGAGGCGAGGCCGTAGCGGTTGTTCTGATGCATCAGCGTATGCGCGGGGAAGGCGGGGTCCATGCCGCCGGCCGCGCCCGCGTCGGTTCCCACCGTCTCCGAGCCCCAGCCAATCACGCCCTTGCTGACGAGATATTTGATCGCGTCCGCAGTCGGGCCCGGCGAATGCGGACCGTTGGCGTCGGCGTTGAGGAAGGTATCCGCGCTGCCGTTGCGCTTGTACCAGTCGGTGCGCAGCACGACCCATGTGCCGGCCTCGATCTCGCCGTGCTCTTTCTCCCATTCCTTTATGCTCTCGACCGTCAGCAGGAAGTCGGGATTGGCGGCGGTCTCCTTCGAGCGGTCGATGACATTTACGGGCGCGACGAAATTCTTGGGCGGGATCGTGTCGGTCGATCCGTCGGCATAGTCCTTGCCGGTTATCCAGTGGCGCGGCGCGTCGAAATGGGTGCCCGAATGTTCGCCGAGCTCATACCAGTACCATGCCCAGGCGGGCCCATCGGAATCATATTTGGAAATGCTGTGTTTCTTGATCGGCGGCGTGGGCTTGAAGATGGGCGGCAACTGGATGAGCGGCGTGTCAGGGGCGAGCGGCGCGGAGAGGTCCACGACCTTCACCTTGCCGGAAAGCAGGCTCGCGGCGAGGTCGGCGAGCGCGTTCACTGAACTCATGGGGGTCCTCCAGTTCGCGCCGCAGGACGAAATCGACCGCCCGGGCGCATCGCTAAGGAGATTAGGTCGCAAAATATGGATTTGCAACAATCGACGCGCATAAGCCGAGGCGAATGGCGGCGTGGGCGGAGGCGGAGCGCGACACAGCATATTGTGCAGCCCCATGGATTGAGGCAAGTTCAGCGTTCGACGAGCGGGCGCCGTGGCGGGGCCGCCCTTGCCCGCGATGCTTGGAATTGCATGGAAGTGGCTCGGCATGGCCTATGACGCAGTGGTGATCGGGGCGGGACATAACGGGCTGGCGGCGGCGTTGACGCTCGCCGGCAAGGGCTGGCGCGTCGCGGTCGTCGAGGCGAGGGATGAGCCCGGCGGCGCCGTGAAGACGCGCGAACTGACGCTGCCCGGCTTCCGGCACGATCTCGCGGCGATGAACCTTTCGATGTTCGCGGGCTCGCCGTTCTTCGCCGCCCACAAGGAGACGCTGATCGCCAACGGCCTAGCCTTCGCGCCGGCGGAAAATCCCTTCGCCTCGGTGTTTCGCGACCACACATGGCTCGGCGTCAGCAACAAGGTCGAGACGACGGTCGCACGGATCGCCGCGATCTCCGCTGCCGATGCAGAGGCTTGGCAGGCGATGCTGAAGCGGTTCAGCGCCGACGCGCCGCATATCTTTGGCCTGCTCGGCTCGCCCATGCCTTCCTATGCGGCGGCCAAGGTTGTCTGGAAGGCTTGGCGCGAGCGCGGCGCGGCCTGGGTCTACGACACGCTGAAACTTCTGGTTGGAACGCCGCGCGATTTCCTCGACGCGCATTTCGAGAGCGACAAGGTCAAGGCGATGATGGCGGCCTGGGGCCTGCATCTCGATTTCGCGCCCGACGTCGCCGGCGGCGCGCTGTTTCCCTATCTGGAGAGCATGGCCGATCAGGCGTTCGGCATGGTGATCGGCGCCGGCGGCGCCGACGTGATCATCAAGGCGATGGCGTCGGCGCTGAAGGCGAAGGGCGGCGAGTTGATCCTCGGCGAGCCTGTTACTCGCATAAATCTAAGCGGCGGCGCGGCGGCCGGCATAACGTTGCAGAGCGGCCGCACAATTGAGGCGAAAATCGTCATCGCCAATGCGCATCCAAAACTGGTGTTCGGCGGCCTCGTCGAGTCCTCCGCCGCGCCGCCCAACTACGTCGCGGATGTCCAAAAATTCCGGGCCGGTCCGGGCGCGATGATGGTGCATCTGGCGCTCGACGATCTGCCGGACTGGCGCGCGGGCGCGGAGCTTAGGCGCTTCGCCTATGTGCATATCGCGCCCGATCTTGAAATGATGGCGAAGGTCTATGCCGAGGCTTCCGCTGGCCTGCTGCCATCAGAGCCCGTGCTGGTCGTCGGACAACCAACCGCGATCAATTCTTCGCGGGCGCCGGCAGGCAGGCATGTGCTCTGGGTGCAGGTGCGCGTGCTGCCGGCAGAAATTCGCGGCGACGCCTCGGGGCAGATCGTGGCGAGGGACTGGGACGAGAGCGAAAGAGGCTTATGCCGAGCGCGTGCTCGATCTCATCGAGGTTTACGCACCGGGCCTCAGAGCGCGCGTCCTCGGCCGTGCGGTGTTTTCGCCGCTCGATCTCGAGCGCGAGAATCCGAATCTCATCGGCGGCGACAGCCTTTCCGGCAGCCATCACCTCGACCAGAATTTCTTCTTTCGACCTGTCGCGGGCTGGTCGCGGTATCGCACGCCGGTCAAGAATTTCTATCTCTGCGGCGCGGCGTGCTGGCCGGGCGCCGGGACGGGAGCCGGCTCGGGCTTCATGCTCGCCAACATGCTCTCGCGTTAAATCTTTGACATTTAAAATATCGCGGGCATAAAACGTCGAGTCTCAACAGCGCGGCGCGTCGAACGTGAACGACAGTCTGGATCTGCCCGAACGCGAAGCCGACATGGAAATTTTGGTCCATGGCGCGCGCAAGGGCCAAAAATCGCAGTTGCGACTGTGGCTTCGCATGCTGTCGATCACCAAGATTATTTCGCAGGAGGTGCGCCGCCGTCTGCGCGCGGAATTCGACGCGACGCTGCCGCAGTTCGACCTGCTCGCGCAACTCTATCGCGAGCCCGAGGGTCTCCGGCTCGGCGAGCTGTCGCGCCGCACGATGGTGACCAACGGCAACGTCACCGGCCTCGCCGACCGGCTGGAGGCGGACGGTCTCGTGGTGCGCGAGACGCTGGAAGGCGACCGCCGCGTGACCGTCGCCAAGCTGACCCGCAAGGGCCGCGACCATTTCGCCGTGATGGCCAAGGCGCACGAGGGCTGGTTACGCGAACTGATGGCGGACGTCGACGAGCGCGGCATCGACGACGCGCTGGAGCGGCTCGCTGGTGTGAAGGCGTCGGTCGCGCGGCGACTGCAGGCGGGCGAGGATTGAGGGCCGTAGCCGCGCTTGCCCATTGTCATCCCCGCGAAAGCGGGGATCCAGAGGTCGTAGAGCTCAGCCGTTTCCAGATGTTTTCAGCCTGATTGTTCATGCCAAGCATCACACGCTGGATCCCCGCGTTCGCGGGGATGACACAAGGCCCGTCGGCTCAGCAGCGTCAAACAATGCCGAGCTTGCGGCCCGCCGCCTCGAACGCGCCAATTGCGAAATCGACGTCGGCGTCGCTGAGCGCGGCCGACATCTGCGTGCGGATGCGCGCCTTGCCGCGCGGCACCACGGGGAAGAAAAAGCCCGCGACATAGACGCCGAGACGATCGAGCTCCGCCGCCATGTCCTGCGCGCGGCGCGCCTCGCCGAGCATGACCGGGAATGATCGGCGTCTCGCCTTCGAGCAGATCGAAGCCCGCCTTTTCGAGCCCGGCGCGGAAGCGCTGAGCGTGGCGTTTCAGCTTATCGCGCAGATCGTCGGCGCGGATGGCGATCTCGAGCGCCTTCAGCGAACCCGCGACGACCGGCGGCGCCAGCGAGTTGGAGAACAGATAGGGCCGCGCCCTCTGCCGCAAGAGATCGACGATGGGTTGCGCAGCGGCGACGAAGCCGCCCATCGCGCCGCCGAGCGTCTTGCCGAACGTGCCGGTGACAATGTCGACTTTTCCGCCCGCGCCCGTCAGGGCCGGCGTGCCCTTGCCTTGCGGCCCTAGATGGCCGGTCGCGTGGCAATCGTCGACCATCACCAGCGCGCCATAGCGCTCCGCCAAGCGCGCAGACTTCGGGCAGTTTCGCGACATAGCCATCCATGGAAAAGACCCCGTCGGTGACGATCGATCTTGAAGCGCGCGCCCGCCGCATCCGCCTCCTTAAGCCGGGCTTCGAGATCGTCCATGTCGCTGTTGGCGAAGCGGTAGCGCTTCGCCTTGCTCATGCGGACGCCGTCGATGATCGAGGCGTGGTTGAGGCTGTCGGAAATGATCGCGTCGGCCTCGTCGAACAGCGGCTCGAACACGCCGCCATTGGCGTCGAAACAGGCCGCGAACAGGATCGCGTCGTCCTTGCCGAGATGGGCGGCGATCGACTGTTCGAGCTCGCGATGGATCGTCTGCGCCCCGCAGATGAAGCGCACCGAGGCCATGCCGAAACCGTGGGAGTCGAGACCGGCATGGGCCGCCGCAACGACGTCAGGGTGATTGGCGAGGCCGAGATAATTGTTCGCGCACAGGATCACGGTCTCGCGGCCGTTGACTGTCGCGATGCGCCGCCCTGCGGGCCTTCGATCAATCGCTCGCGCTTGTAGAGCCCGTCGGCGTCGATCTCGGCGAGCGTCGAGCGCAGATGCGCAAGCAAGGCGTCGGTCATGGAGGCGCTCTCCTGTACCAGCGTCGACGGCCCAAGGCAATAGACATAGCGGAACGAGCACCGGCGTCGCCACCGCATTGAGCCCCATCGCGACGCCCGCGAACACGCCGGCGACCGGATCGACCGTGAAGGCGCGCGCGGTGCCGATGCCGTGCGAGGCGAGGCCGGCCGCGAAGCCGCGCGCCGCATAATCGCGAATCCGCAGCGCGTTCATCATCGGCGTGACGATGATCGCGCCGAGAATGCCGGTGAGAATGACGAGCGCGGCGGTCAGCGACGGCAGGCCGCCGAGCTGCTCGCGTGACCGCCATCGCGACGCCCGCCGTCACCGATTTCGGCGCGAGCGAGATCAGCACGACTTTCGACGCGCCGAGCGCCTTCGCCACGCCGACGGCGGAGACGATCGCCACGACCGCGCCGACGATCAGCGCCGCAGCCATCGGCAGCGAGATTGCGCCTGACCAGATGCGAGGTTGCGATAGAGCGGAACGCCGAGCGCGACCGTCGCCGGCCCCAGCAGGAAATGCACGAATTGCGCGCCGTTGAAATAGGTCTGATAGTCCGCGCCGCTGAGTTTCAGCAGGCTCGCCACCAGCGCGACCGAGATCAGCACGGGATTGACGAGAGGGTTGCGGCCGCCGCGACGCGCGAGTCCAGTCGGCGACGAAAAATGCGCCGAGCGTCGCCGTCAGCCAGAACAGCGGCGTCGTCTGCAGATAGACCCAGAGCCGCCAGGAGTTCACGCCGCGCCCTCCGGCCGCGCCAGCCAGCGCTTGACCAGCAGGAAGGCGCCGACGGTCGCGAGCAGCGTCAGCGCGGTCGAGACGACGAGCGAGGCGGCGAGCGCCGCGCCCTGCTCGCCGAGCAGCCCGAGATATTGCACGACCCCGACGCCCGCCGGCACGAACAGCAGCGACAGCGAGCCCAGCAGCCCCGTCGCGACGCGGCCGACGTCGCTCTCGGCTAGTTGCTCGTCCGTGAACGGGCGCCTGCGGTTCCAGAGCCAGAGCGAGGCCGTCAGCAGCCCGAGACCGATGACAGGCCCGGGCGCCGGCAGCGAAAGACTGCGCGCGAGGACTTCGCCGACGAGCTGGCAGAGGAGCAGAACGAGGAATCCGCGGATCATTTCCGCATTTGGGACGCGCCGGAAGCGCAGGTCAATGCGAAGCGCCGAAGCGCGTCGCTTTCAGTCGCCGGTCAGCGTGAGCAATATATCGGCATACCAGGCAATATTCAGCCCGAGCGCTTCGTCGACGCCGATTTCGCGCGAGCCGAGGTCGAGGCGGGTGGCATGTATGCCGAGCAGACGCCACGGCAGGGGGTCGCGTTCCAGGACGCCGTCCGGAGCGCGCATCACCACGGGCGCCCCGCTCGATCCCCTGTGCGTGCGGGCGTCGGTCAGAAAATAGCCCTTGCCCTGGAAACGCAGGCCATATGCCGAGGCCAGTGCGGCCTGGCGCGCCACCGCGACGTGATGGAGCGTGTCATGGAAACCGAGAGGGAATCCGACGATCAGCAGGGAGGAGCCAATCTCGACGGTTTCGTCGTTTCTGATGAGGTGTCTGGGAGAAAATGCGCAGTACGCCGCCGCTGCCGGCAAAGCCGCGCGCACGATTTCGATCACGGCGATGTCGACGTGGCCGGCCTCGTCCCGTCCCTGCCGCCACAAGGACTTTCCGTTGCGATAGAGCGGAATTGAGAAGCCCGTCGAACTGGCGAGATTCTCGGGATCGTCGTGCAGCTCGATTTCCAGCCGGTCCGGAAAGTGCGCCGAAGCCTGGTCGCTCACCACATGGCCGCACGTCACCAGAAACAGACGGCTATCGCGCTCGAAGAAGAATCCGCTGGCGTTCGTCATCAGGCGCGAGCCGTCAAACGTTCCCAGACGCACGGCCGTCATCAGTAGAGCGCCTATCATTCACCCTAAGAACTCTTGTGCAGACGCGCCCTCCGGCGCGTCCTCAGTCGCAGCGAACTTCATTCGCCACAATTGATAACCCTCGGCCACTATGGCGCGTTCCACGGTTCGGCGGGCAATTCCGTGCGGAAGCGCGGCGCCTGGCGCGGCAGCGAAGAGACAACGCCAGGGCCCGAACTCGAGCCGGCAGCCGGCTTCCGCTGCTGTCGCCGGCGAAGGCGTGCAGACCCTTGCGGCTCTCGGATGCGAAAACATAAATGCGCATGGGAATCTCCGGCGTCAGAGCGCCGGGCTTTGCGGTTTCGACTTGGCCGAAGCATCCGGCAGACGTTTTTTCGGCGCCGCGATCAGGCCCTCGCGGATCATCTGCTTGCGGGCAAGCTTGCGGGCGCGACGAATGGCTTCGCCCTTTTCGCGCGCCGCTCTTTCCGACGGCTTCTCGTAGTGCCGACGGCGCTTGAGCTCGCGGAACACCCCTTCCCGCTGCAGTTTCTTCTTCAGGACTCTGAGAGCCTGGTCGACATTGTTGTCTCGAACGAGAACTTGCATGGGAGCGTCCTTCTTTCGTGCGGCGGAGGGGCAGGCCGCACCGAGGGGATGCGTCCTCTTCTCGAAGGGTTCGTCGGCGGCTGCGTCCTGTCGGCGCGTCGAGTGCACGGGGCGCGCCGGTCGACGCCCGCTCGCGATTTTCGTCAGGATCGGCTTCTTTCGCGAAAGCCGCTTATACGAGGAGGCTCGGCGGATCGAAGCAGAACCCGGGCCGTCGCCTCAGCGCCTCGAGATCGAAAAGAATGCCAGTGCGGAGCCAAGAAAGCCGCGTCTGCGCAGGCGTCGACGCGGCTCGAGGGAGCGCCGCCAGTACATCCGTGGTCGGCGCTCCAAATCAATCTGAATTAGGCTGCGGCGAGATTGTCCGCCGAGGTCTTGCCCCTGCGTGGGTCCTTGACCAGATCAAAGCTCACCTTTTGCCCCTCGTTGAGGTTGCCCATCTTGGCGCGCTCGACGGCGCTGATGTGCACGAACACATCGGGACCCCCATCGCTCGGCTGAATGAAGCCGAAACCCTTCTCGGCGTTGAACCATTTTACAGTACCGATAGCCATAGTTACTTCCTTGCGCGCACCGCGCGCCTTCGCCGCGCCATGAAGCGCGGACATCCACATTGATCGAGGTCAGGAGAGATTGTCGACGGCGCCTCCACCGCGGGCGGAGGCAAACTGAAGCCATTCGGCCAAAACTTCGAGCGCCAGCGATATTACTATATTGGGTCTTTTTCAAGGCCCGGATTTGATTGCTACGGAGGCGCGCTCGCTGACCGCGGTCAGCCGAGGTCAGCGACCTCGGCTACAAAGCGCGCCGCCGCAAATGTCATGCCGCCATGCCGCAAATCTTCTGGCGCGCCGCGCGTCGATCCGGCAGGCTCCGCCCCCGCAATCAGGACCCCGGCCTTGCGCTTTTCCCTTCTCAATATCATTCGCGAGGCGTTTCGGCACAACGAGGGCTGGCCGGAGCAGTGGCGCGCGCCGGAGCCGAAGGCGGCTTATGACGCCATCATCGTCGGCGCGGGCGGGCATGGGCTCGCCACCGCCTATTACATGGCGAAGGAGCATGGGCTCGCCAACATCGCCGTCCTCGACAAGGGATGGCTGGGGGGCGGCAACACCGGGCGCAACACGACGATCATCCGCTCCAACTATCTTTGGGAAGAGTCTGAGGCGATCTACGAGCACGCCGTAAAACTTTGGGAGACGCTGTCTCAGGAGCTCAACTACAACGTCATGTATTCCGCGCGGGGCGTGATGATGCTCGCCCACAACACCCATGACGTACAAGTGTTCAAGCGCCACGTTCACGCCAACCGCCTCGCAGGGATCGACAACGAATGGCTGACGCCTGAGGAAGCGAAGGCCTTCTGCCCGATCCTCAACATCTCGAGGTCGATCCGCTACCCGATCGTCGGCGCCGCCCTGCAAAGACGCGGCGGCACGGCGCGCCATGACGCGGTCGCCTGGGGCTACGCGCAGAGGCGCGTCGGCGCGCGGGAGTCGACATCCTCCAGAACTGCGAGGTGACCGGCATCCGCCGCGACCCAAGCGGCGCGGTTGCCGGCGTCGAAACAACGCGCGGCTTCATCGCGACCAAAAAGGTCGGCGTCGTCGCGGCGGGGCACACTTCCGTCGTGATGGGCATGGCCGGCGTGCGCATGCCACTCGAGAGCTATCCCTTGCAGGCGCTCGTCTCCGAACCCGTAAAACCCATCATGCCCTGCGTGGTGATGAGCAACACGATCCACGCCTATATGTCACAGTCCGACAAGGGCGAGATGGTGATCGGCGCCGGCACGGACGCCTATTGCTCCTATTCGCAGACCGGCGGCCTGCATATTGCCAACCACACGCTCGATGCGATCTGCGAATTGTTTCCAAATGTCCGGCGCCTGCGCATGTTGCGCAACTGGGGCGGCATCGTCGACGTGACTCCGGACCGTTCGCCGATCATCGGCAAGACGCCGGTTCCCGGTCTTTTCGTCAATTGCGGCTGGGGCACCGGCGGCTTCAAGGCGACGCCCGGCTCCGGCCATGTGTTCGCGCACACCGTCGCGACCGGCGAGCCGCACCCGATCGCCGCGCCTTTCTCGCTCGACCGCTTCCGCACCGGCCGGCTCATCGACGAGGCCGCCGCAGCCGCGGTCGCGCATTGAGGAGCCTCGCCATGCCCAATCACGCGATCAATCTCGCCGAAAAGCTGTCGCATTTCAGCGAAACCTTTTCGCCAAAAATCGTCGCCGGGTTCAACGGCCATGACGTGATGGTGGTGAAGCTCGAAGGCCCGTTCGTCTGGCACTCGCACCCCGACACCGACGATTTCTTTCTCGTCCTGAAGGGGCGCCTGCGGATTCAATTGCGCGACGGCGACGTCGTGCTCGGCCCCGGCGAAATGTATGTCGTGCCGCAGGGCGCGGAACATTGCCCCGTCGCGGAAGAACCAACCGAGCTCCTGCTCATCGAGCCGAAAGGCACGCCCAACACCGGCGACGCCGCAACGGCCGCCGTCAAGTTGAAGATCTGAAAGTCATGCTGCTGATCCCCTGTCCGTATTGCGAGGCCGAGCGGCCCGAGATCGAGTTCCGCCACGCCGGCGAGGCCCATGTCGCGCGCGCCCTCGATCCTGAGACGATCGACGATGCCGCCTGGTCCGAATATCTGTTTTTCCGCGCCAATCCCAAAGGCCTGACGGCCGAGCGCTGGCGGCATGTCTCCGGCTGCGGGCGCTTCTTCAACTGCATCAGGGATACGGTGAGCGACCGCATCCTGAAGACCTACCGTGCCGGCGAGCCGAGGCCCGATCTCGAGAAGCTCGCCGCGGGGACGCCGCGATGAGCCGGCTTTCGTCCGGCGGCCGCATCGATCGCACGCGCCCGCTGACTTTCAGCTTCGACGGCAAGTTCTATCGTGGCTACGCCGGCGACACACTCGCCTCCGCGTTGATCGCCAACGGCGTCCATCTCGTCGGCCGCTCCTACAAATATCATCGGCCGCGCGGCATCGTGAGCGCCGGCGCGGAGGAGCCGAATGCGCTCGTCGGGCTGCGGGAGGGCGAAGGCCGCTTCACCCCCAATCTACGCGCGACGCAGATTCCGCTGACCGAAGGGCTCGTCGCCGAGAGCCAGAACCGCTGGCCATCGCTTGAATTCGACATGGGCGCGATCAACGACCGGCTCTCCGCGTTCTTCGGCGCGGGCTTCTACTACAAGACCTTCATGGGGCCGAACTGGTTCGGCAAGAACTGGGCTTGGCTCAAGATCTTCGAGCCGTTCATCCGCCGCGCGGCAGGGCTCGGCGATGCGCCGACGGAGGCCGATCCCGACGTTTACGCGCAATATTTCGAGCATTGCGACGTGCTGATCGTCGGCGCAGGCCCCGCCGGGCTCGCGGCGGCGTTGGCCGCCGGCGGCTCGGGGGCGCGCGTAATTCTGTGCGACGAGGGGCCCGAATTCGGCGGCTCGCTGCTGTCAGAGACGGGTGCGACGATCGACGGCGCAAGCGCAGCCGAATGGCTCAGCGCGACGCTCTCCGCGCTGCAGGCGATGCCCAACGTTCGGCTGATGCCTCGCACGCAGGCCTTCGGCTATTACGCGCAAAATTTTCTCGGGCTCGCCGAGATCGTCGCGAGCGAAGAGCGCGAGGCCAACCCCGATGCGCCGCGCGAAAGACTTTGGCAGGTGCGGGCGCGCGAAGTGGTGCTCGCGACGGGCGCGATCGAGCGGCCGCTGGTGTTTCCTGACAACGACCGCCCCGGCGTGATGCTGGCCGATGCAGCGCGCGTGTATCTGAACCGTTTCGGCGTGAGCGTCGGCCGGCGCGTCGTCGTCGCGACCGCCGACGACAGCGCCTATCGCGTGGCGCTGGATCTACAAGCGGCCGGCGTCGAGGTCGCGCGCATCGTCGATCTGCGTGACGATCCGCAGGGAGAGGGACCGCGAAGGGCGCGCGAGAGCTGGCCTCGTTATTACCGCCGCCGCCCGCGTTGCGGGCGCCCGGGGCTCGCGACGCGTCAGCGCCGTGACGATCGAGGCCAGGGGCGCGAGCGAAACCATTGCCTGCGACGCGCTGCTGATGTCGGGCGGCTGGACGCCGAGCGTGCACCTTTACTCACAGTCGCGCGGCAAGGTCGTCTGGGACGAGGCTCGAAAGATTTTTTTGCCCGGCAAGTCGGTGCAGCGCGAGCGCTCGGCCGGCGCCTGCAAAGGCGAGTTCGGGCTCGGCGAGGCGCTCGCGTCCGGCGCGCGCGCCGGCGCCGAAGCGGCGTCCGCCGCTGGCTTCGCCGTCGCCGGCGCCGGTTGTTTATCAAACGTCGGATCCGCCCGCCGCGCCCGGTGGCTACATCGGCGACGCCAGCGGCGCGAACGGCAAATACGCCAAGGCGTTCGTCGACTTTCAGAACGACGTCTGCGCCAAGGACATTCGGCTCGCCGTGCAGGAAGGGATGCGCTCGATCGAGCACGTCAAGCGCTACACGACACAGGCATGGCGACCGATCAGGGCAAGACCTCGAACCTCAACGCCCTCGCCATCGCCGCTCAGGCGCTCGGGCAGAGCGTGCCGGAAGTGGGGCTCACCACCTTCCGCCAGCCCTATACGCCCGTAACTTTCGGGGCCTTCGCCGGCGCCTCGCGCGACGACCTGTTCGATCCGATCCGCCGCACCGCTATCCATCCGGCCGCGCAAACGATGGGCGCGGAGTTCGAGGACGTGGGACTGTGGAAGCGCGCCTGGTATTTCCCGCTCCGCAACGAGAACATGCACGCGGCCGTTCAGCGCGAATGCCGCGCGACGCGGGAACGCGTCGGTCTGTTCGACGCGACCACGCTCGGCAAGATCGAGGTTGTCGGGCGCGATGCGGCGGCCTTCCTAGAAAAGCTCTACACGAACCCCTGGGCCAAGCTCGAAGTCGGCCGCTGCCGCTACGGCGTGATGCTCAACGAGCAGGGTTTTGTCATGGATGACGGCGTGATAGCGCGCATGGCGCCCGACCGCTTCCACGTGACGACGACGACCGGCGGGGCTCCGCGCGTGCTGAACCACATGGAAGACTATTTGCAGACCGAATTTCCGGACCTGCAATGCTGGCTGACCTCGACGACCGAGCAATGGGCCGTGATCGCCGTGCAAGGGCCGCGCGCGCGCGACCTCATCGCGCCGTTCGTCGAAGGCATCGATCTTTCGCGCGAGGCGATGCCGCATATGAGCGTGCGCGAGGGCTTGTTTTGCGGCATTCCCACACGTTTGATGCGCGTGAGTTTCACGGGCGAACTCGGCTTCGAGATCAACGTCGCGCCGGAATATGCGCGCTCGCTGTGGGAGACATTGTGGGAGGCCGGCGGCGCCTATGACGCCGTCGCCTATGGCACCGAGGCGATGCATGTGATGCGCGCCGAGAAGGGATACATCATCGTCGGCCAGGACACCGATGGCACCATGACGCCCGCCGACGCCGGGCTCGCATGGGCGATCGGCAAGGCGAAGAAGGATTTCGTCGGCAAGCGCTCGCTGCGCCGCCCCGATCTGATCGGCTGACAATCGCAAGCAGCTGGTCGGCCTGTTCACAGACGATCCGCAGTTTGTATTGGAGGAGGGCGCGCAGGTCGTCTCAGGGCGAGGCGAGACCCGCGCCATCGGCCATGTCACCTCGTCCTACCTGAGCCCCGCGCTCGGCCGCTCGATTGCGATCGCGGCTGTCGAGGCGGGCCGCTCGCTGATGGGCAAGCCGCTCGCGGTGCGCGTCGGCGATGCGGCTGTCGGCGTGACGGTGACGGACATGGTGTTCTACGACAAGACAGGGGACGCGGCTCGATGGTTAGCCCGGAGCAGCGGCGCCCCCGCCGCCGTGTCGATCCCACCCTCGTCGGCCTGGAGGCCGACGCTCCTCGGGGGAGCTCATGCTGATCTCTCGTCATCCCCTCGACGGCGTCGCGCTACCGCAAAGCGAGCGCTTCACCATCCGCCTCGCGCCGGCTGCCGCGCGCTTCATCCTGCGCGGCTCGCCCGAAGTCGCCGAGCGCGCGGGCCAAATCTTTGGCGCCGCGCCCTCGCTCGCGCCGCGGCGAGCCGCCGAAGCAAAAAACCGCGCCGCGCTCTGGCTCGGGCCAGACGAATGGCTGCTGATCGCCGAAGGCGAAGCGGCCGAGAAGATCGGCGCCGAGTTCGAAGCCGCGCTCGCCGGCCTTCCGCATTCGCTCGTCGACGTCTCGCAGCGCCAGATCGGCCTCGCGCTCGAAGGGCCGATCGCGGCGCGCGCGCTCAGCGCCGGTTGTCCGCTCGATCTCTACGCGCCCGCCTTCCCGGTCGGCGAGGCGACGCGAACAATGCTCTCGAAGGCGGAGGCTGTGCTGTGGCGGCGAGGGTCGCAGCGTTTCCGGCTTGAGGTCTGGCGTTCGTTCGCCGATTATGCGGCGAGCTTTCTGAAGGAAGCGGCGCTGAGGGCGCCGATCAACTGATGTCGTCCCCGCGAAAGCGGGGACCCAGAGTCGTAAGGCTCTCATCGGCAGGAAAAGGCGGCATTTCCTGCGGACTGTGCATCGCACGCTGGATCCCCGCGTTCGCGGGGATGACAAGTGGACAACAAACAAACGGCGAGGCGTCATGATCAGCGTCTTCGATCTCTTCAAGATCGGTCTCGGCCCTTCGTCATCGCATACGGTCGGACCGATGCGCGCGGCCAAGGCGTTTCGCGACAGGCTTATCGCCTGCCAGGCCGCCCTTCAGACGAAGCGCATCGAGACGACCCTCTACGGTTCGCTCGCCTGGACCGGCAAGGGCCACGCCACCGACAAGGCGATCGTGCTCGGCCTGCAGGGTTTTGCGCCCGATGCGATCGACCCCGACGCGGCCGATGCGATTTACGCGCGCTCGCTGCAGGGCGAACCGCTCGTGATGGACGCCGCCTATATTCGCTTCGATCCGGCGCGCGACATAATCTTCGACACGAAGACGCCGCCGCCTGCGCATCCAAACACCTTGCAGTTCCGCGCGCTCGATGCGGCGGGCGCGATCCTCAGCGAGGAGCGCTGGCTGTCGGTGGGCGGCGGATTCGTCGTGCGCGAAGGCGAGGAGGGTGGGGGCGCGCAGGCGAACGCCGGGGAACCCTATCCCTTCGCCAACGCGGCCGAGCTGCTGCAATTGGGCGCCCGCGACGGCCTGAGCCTTTCCGACATGCAATGGGCCAACGAATGCGTGCTGCGTCCGAGCGAGGACGTGCGCGCCCATCTGAAGCGCGTGCGTGAGACCATGCTCGCCTGCGTCGAGCGCGGCCTTGGGCAGCACGGCGAATTGCCGGGCGGACTGAAAGTGCGGCGGCGCGCGGCGACCATCCATGATCAGCTCGAGGCGGCTCGCAAGCAGAACGCGCGCGCCGCGCATGAGGCGATGGAGTATCTGAGCGTCTATGCGATCGCGGCGAACGAGGAGAACGCCGCCGGCGGTCGCGTCGTCACCGCGCCGACCAATGGCGCGGCGGGCGTGATACCTTCCGTGATGCGCTATTTCCGCGATTTCACGCCCGGCGCCGACGTCAGCGCGATGGATGCATTTCTGCTGACGGCGACGGCGATCGGCGCGCTCTTCAAGCTCAACGCGTCGATCTCGGGCGCGGAAGTCGGCTGTCAGGGCGAGGTCGGCGTCGCCTCCTCGATGGCCGCCGCGGGCCTTGCCGCGGCGCTCGGCGGCTCGAACGCGCAAGTCGAGAACGCAGCGGAAATCGCCATGGAGCACCACCTTGGCCTCACCTGCGATCCCATCGGCGGCCTCGTGCAGATCCCCTGCATCGAGCGCAACGCCTTCGGCGCGGTGAAGGCGGTCAATGCGGCCTCGCTCGCGCTGCGCGGCGATGGCCAGCATCGCGTCAGTCTCGATTCCGTCATCCGCACCATGCGCGAGACCGGCCGCGACATGAGTCACAAATACAAGGAGACCTCGCTCGGCGGCCTCGCGGTAAACTGGGTCGAGTGCTGAACGCCCGGGCATTGACGCGGACAAAATCGCGAAGCTACATTGTTTTAAACTTATACGATTTTCTCGGAGGAACCATGAGCGCTCTTGCAAGGGGCGGCCTTGCCGCATTACGCCGCCGCGGCGATGTTCGCGGCCGCGCCGGCTCTCGCCGACGACAGCGTGAAGATCGGACTCGTCGTCACGCTTTCCGGTCCTTCCGCGGTGCTCGGCGGGCAGGTGCGCGACGGGTTCCAGCTCGCGGTGAAGACGCTCGGCGGCAAGCTTGGCGGCCTGCCGGCGGAAGTCACCGTCGTCGACGACGAACTGAAGCCCGACGTCGCGGTGACCAAGGTCAAGGGCCTCATCGAGCGCGATCACGTCGATTTCGTAGTCGGTCCCGTCTTCTCCAACGTGCTGCAAGCGATCGTGAAGCCGGTCACCGATTCCGGCGCCTTCCTCATCAGCCCGAACGCCGGCACGTCGAATTTCGCCGGCAAGCAGTGCAATCCGAACCTGTTCGTCACCTCCTATCAGAACGATCAGGTGCATGAAGTGCTCGGCAAATACGCGCAGGAGAAAGGCTACAAGAGCGCTTTCCTGCTCGCGCCCAACTATCAGGCCGGCAAGGATTCGATCGCGGGCTTCAGGCGCGACTACAAGGGCAATGTGGTCGAGGAGGATTACACTCCGCTCGGCCAGCTCGATTTCTCGGCAGAACTCGCCAAGGTCGCCTCCGACAAGCCGGAAGTGTTCTTCACCTTCATGCCCGGCGGCATGGGCGTCAATCTCGTCAAGCAATGGAAGCAGGCGGGGCTCGACGTCCCCTTCCTCTCTGCGTTCACGACCGACGAGTCGACCCTGCCGGCCGAGAAGGACGACGCGATCGGCGACCTTGGCGGCGCCAACTGGGCGCCGGACCTCGACAATCCGCAGAACAAGGCGTTCGTCGCAGCCTATGAGGCGGCCTATGGCGCCGTGCCCGGCACCTACGCCATGCAGGCCTATGACGCGGCCTTGCTGATCGACAGCGCGGTCAAGGCGGTCGGCGGCAAAGTTTCTGATCGCGATGCGCTGCGCGCCGCGCTCGCCAAGGCCGATTTCACTTCGCTGCGCGGCAAGTTCAAGTTCGGCGCCAATCATTATCCGATCCAGGACTTTTATCTGGTCAAGGTCGCCAAGCGCCCGGACGGCAAATATGAGACCGAGATCGCGGAGAAAGTATTCACGGATTTCGTCGACAATTATGCGGCCGAATGTCCCATGAAGTGATGGGCCGTCATTGCGAGCGAAGCGAAGCAATCCATCCGTCCGCCCGTGATCAACGGCTGGCCTCTGAGCGGCGGCGGCCGTTGGATGGCTTCGTCGCTGCGCCCCTCGCAATGACGAAGCTCTGAAGCATGTCCGCCTCGCTGCTGCTCATCCAGACGCTGAACGGGCTGCAGCTCGGCGTTCTGCTTGTTTCTGATTGCGGCGGGCCTGACGCTGGTGTTCGGGGTGATGGATTTCATCAACCTCGCGCACGGCGTGCAATATATGGTCGGCGCCTATCTGATGGCGATGTTCGCAACGCTGACCGGCGGTTTCTGGAGCGGGCTTGCGCTGACGCTGCCCTCCGCGCTCATCGTCGGGCTCGTGCTCGAAGGGCTGGTGTTCCGGCGCCTCTACGGGCGCGGCCATCTCGACCAGATACTCGCGACCTTCGGCGTCATCCTGTTCCTCAACGAGAGCGTCAAGACGATCTGGGGCGCGGCGCCGCTTTCCGTCTCGATGCCGGATATGTTTTCCGGCAACGTGCGAATGCTCGGCGTCAACTATCCGATCTATCGCCTCGCTCTCATCGGCGCGGGGCTCGGCGTCGCGGCGCTGCTGGCGCTGCTGGTCAATCACACCCGCGCGGGCATGCTGGTCCGGGCGGGCGCGAGCGATGCGCCGATGGTGTCCGCGCTCGGCGTCAACATACACCGCCTGTTCGCTTTCGTGTTCGGCTTCGGCGCGATGCTCGCGGGCTTTGCCGGCGCGATGGTGGCGCCGATCCTCTCCGTCGAGCCTGGCATGGGTGACAACCTGTTGATCCTCGCCTTCGTCGTCATCGTCATCGGCGGCGCGGGTTCGGTGCGCGGCGCGCTGTTCGGCGCGCTGATCGTCGGGCTCGTCGACACGCTGGGCCGCGCCTTCGGCGTTGAATTGCTGCGGCTCGCGATGAGCGCGCCGGCGGCGAGCCAGACCGGGCGTTCGCTCGCGCCGATGCTGATCTATATCGTCATGGCCGGCGTGCTGTTCATTCGGCCGACCGGCCTGTTTCCCGCCAAATCTTGAGCGCGCCGGCGAACAGCGTGGCGGCGGCGCCGTGGTCGCAGACCTGGCGCGCGCCGGCGTTTGTGTTTGTTGTGCTGGCGCTCGCGCCTTGGCTCGCGCGCTTCGGGCCGGAAGACTATCTCATCGACCTCGCGACCCGCGCGATCATCCTGGCGATCGCCGCGCTGGCGCTCAACTACCTGATCGGCGAGGCGGGCCTCGTCTCGTTCGGCCACAGCGCCTATCTCGGCATCGGCGCCTATGCGGTCGCGATGCTGTCGGCGGCGGGCGTCGACGACGTGCTCGTCGCCATCCTCGTCGCCATGGCGGCCGGCGGCCTGTTTGCGGTTCTCACAGGCGCCGTTTCGCTGCGCGCGAGCGGCGTCTATTACATCATGAGCACGCTCGCCTTCGCGCAGATGCTGTATTTCTTCGCCGTTTCGCTCTCGGCATTTGGCGGCGACGACGGCGTGACATTGCCCGAGCGCGGCAGGTTTTTTGGGCGCGCGCTTCTTGACAGTCCACGCGGTTTCTACGCCTTCGCGTTCGTGTTGCTGGTCTGCGTGTATTTGCTGATCGGTCGGTTCGTCGGGTCGCGCTTCGGCCGCGTGCTCTCCGCGACGCGCCAGAACCCTCTGCGTGCGCAGGCCGCCGGCTTCGAGCCATTCCGCTATCGCCTCGTCGCCTGCGCCATTTCGGGCGCGCTTGCTTCTATCGCGGGTGTCTTGCTCGCCGAGCAGACCGGCTTCGTCTCGCCGGCCTATCAGAGCTGGCAGCGCTCCGGCGAACTGCTGGCGATGACGATCCTCGGCGGCGTCGGCTCGCTTTGGGGCCCGATCGTCGGCGCCGTCGCCTTCGTGGCGCTGAGCGAGTTTCTTTCGACGATCAGCGAACATGGCAATATGATCCTCGGGCCGTTGCTGACGCTCGTCGCCATCGCAGGCGGGGGCGGCGTCGCCGGGCTGATCGGGAGACGGAGATGAGCGCGGTCGCGCTTTCCGTACGGGGCCTCAGCAAGCGCTTCGGCGCGCTCGTCGTCACCGACGAGGTGAGCCTCGATTTCGCCGCGGGCCGTCTGCACGGCCTCATCGGTCCGAACGGCGCGGGCAAGACGACGCTCGTCAATCTGATGTCCGGCGCGCTGAAGCCCGACGCCGGACAAGTGACGTTCGACGGCCGCGACGTGACTGCGCTGAGATTTTCCGAGCGTGCGCGGCTCGGCCTCGCGCGCACGTTCCAGGTCGCCTCGATCCTGCCGGACTTCACGGCGAAAGAGAATGTCGCGCTCGCCGTGCAGGCGCGCTCCGGTTCGAGTTTCCGATTTCTTGGCGCCGCCCGGAACGAGGCCGGCATCCACGACAAGGCCCGCGAATTCCTTGCGCGCGTCGGGCTCGCCGCCCGCGCCGACGTGCTCGCCGGCGCGCTGTCGCATGGCGAGAAGCGCGTGCTGGAAATCGCCGCCGCGTTGGCGCTGGAGCCGAAGGCGCTGTTGCTCGACGAGCCGTTCGCAGGCCTCGGCGAGGAGGATACGGCGGCGGGCGTAAAGCTTATTGCTTCCCTGAAAGGCGAGCATACGATCGTGCTCGTCGAGCACGATGTTGCCGCCGTGTTCGCGCTCGCCGACGAGATCAGCGTGCTGGTCGGCGGGCGCGTGCTGGCCACCGGCAAGCCGGAGGCGATCCGCGCCGACCCAAACGTGCGCGCCGCCTATTTCGGCGACGAGGAGCTTGTCTGATGCTCTCGGTCGAAGCCCTGCACGCGGGATATGGCGGCCAGCCGGCTTTGTTCGGCGTCGATCTCGAAGTCGCCGAAGGCGAGACGCTCGCGCTGATCGGGCGCAACGGCATGGGCAAGACGACGACCGTGCACGCCATCTTCGGCCTCGTCAGCGCGTGGAGCGGCCGCATCCTGTTCGACGGCAAGGAGATCACGCGTTCGCCGCCTTACGCAATCGCGGGCAGGGGCCTCGGCCTCGTCCCCGAGGGTCGCCGCATCTTTCCGACGCTGACGGTCGAGGAGAACCTGGTGGCGACGCAAGTCGCCCGCGCGCCTGGTCATTAACCAGAATTTTCGAATTGTTTCCGCGTCTCGCGGAACGCCGATATCATTTTGGTAATCGTCTTTCTGGCGGCGAACAGCAGATGGTCGCGATTGGCCGCGCGCTCATGACCAATCCGAGGATGCTCGTGCTCGACGAAGCGACCGAAGGTCTCGCGCCGCTTGTGCGGGCGGAGATCTGGGCCTGCCTCGAGAAGCTGAAGCGGGAGGGGCTCGCGACGCTGGTCATCGACAAGAATCTCGCTTCGCTGATGAGGCTCGCCGACCGTGTAGCGGTCATCGAGAAAGGCCGTATCGTCTGGCGAGGCGCGCCGGAAGAGTTTCGGACCCGCGCCGACGCGATGGCGTCGCTGCTTCATCTCGGCGCGGCGACGGCCGGCGCCTCTCAAACAAACATCGGATAGGAGTCAACGACATGGGGCCGCTTCCACCCGGAGTGACGAAAGCCGGTCAGGGCATCGACAACATCGCCTGGAACATTTTCGGCCAGACCTACGTGCCGAAGGCGGTCAGCGAGGACACGTTCGCCTGGCATGCGACCTTTCCGCCCGACACTTTCGTGCCGCCGCACATTCATCCGACGCAGGACGAGTTCATCTACATGTTCGAGGGAAGGCTCGAACTGATGATCGACGGGCGCGAAACCTACGCCGTGTCCGGCGATCTCGTCCGCATGCCGCGCGGCCTTCCGCACGGCATTTTCAACAGATCGGGCTTCATCGTGAAATGCATGTTCTGGGTGACGCCGACCCGGCGGCTCTACGATCTGTTCTGGGGCATTCACAACATGGCGGAGCAGACGCCGGCCGAAGTGGTCGCCCTCTCCGCGCGCCACGAGGTCGACTTTTTGCCGCCGCCGGAGGGGAGTTGAGCGCAAGGGACCAGACCCTTCCCCGCTCCGCGGGGAAGGTGGCCGAAGGCCGGATGGGGTGTGGAAAGCAAGGAACAGGCGGCGGCAGGTTGGCGGTAAGCTTGGTGCAGGGGGGATGGCGGTTGGAAGAAAGTCGCGCCATTGAATGGCAAGTTCGGAAAGGGACGTCTCTGCACGCCGCACCCCATCCGGCCTTCGGCCACCTTCCCCACGAAGTGGGGAAGGGTGAACTCGGTTGGCGTTGTTTGAGGAGCAGCTTGGCATGACAGTCCTGATTGCAGGCGGCGGGGTTGGCGGGCTCACGCTCGCGCTCATGCTGCACAGGCGCGGCATCAAGTCGACGGTCTTCGAGCAGGCGAACGAAATCCGCGAAGTCGGCGTCGGCATCAACACGCTGCCGCATGCGATCAAGGAGCTCGCCGCGCTCGGTCTCCTGCCGGCGCTCGACGCGGCCGCGATCCGCACCAAGGAGCTCATCTACGTCAACCGCTTCGGGCAGAAGGTTTGGCAGGAGAAACGCGGCCTCGATGCGGGCTTCGACTATCCGCAGTTCTCCATTCATCGCGGCCGTCTGCAAAAAATCATCCACGACGCCGTCATCCGGGAGCTCGGTCCGGATGCGGTCCGCACCGGGTTGAAGCTCGCGGGCTTTTTTCAGGACGAGGGCGGCGTCACTGCGCATTTCGTCGATTCGCGCTACGGCGCGACCAGCGAGACGGTGCGCGGCGAAGTGCTGATTGGCGCCGATGGCATTCACTCGGTGGTCCGCCGGCATTTTTTCCCGGCGCAGGGCGCGGCCGAGCTGGCAGGGCGCGATGCTCTATCGCGGCGCGGCGGAATGGCCGCAGTTCCTGACCGGCCGCTCGATGTATATCGCCGGCGGCATGGGGCTGAAGCTCGCGCTCTACCCTATCGCGCCAGGCTCCGAACCCGGCCATCTCCTGACCAACTGGGCGATCGTCGCGCGCATCGCCGACGGCGAGAAGACCTCCGTTCCAACCAATTCCTGGTCGCGCACCGCGCGGCTCGAGGACTACGTGCCGTACGCGAAGCGGTTCGTGGTGCCTGACGTCGATGTCGCTGGTCTCGTCAAGGCGACGACCACGGCCTGGGAATATCCGATGTGCGACCGCGATCCGCTGCCGCGCTGGAGTTTTGGCCGGGTGAGCCTGCTCGGCGACGCCGCGCATCCAATGTATCCCGTCGGCTCCAACGGCGCCGCCCAGGCGATCCTCGACGCACGGGCGCTCGCCGACGCGCTGCTGAAATGCGAGACGCCGATGCGCGCGCTGCACGAATACGAGGAGGAGCGGCTCGCCAAGACAGCCGAAATCGTCCGACTCAACCGCACCGGCGGCCCGGAGCGGGTGATCGACGAAGTCGAGAAACTGGCGCCCGCCGGCTTCAAACACGTCGACGAAGTGCTGGGCCACGCCGAACGCGAGGCGATCGTCAAAGGCTATGCAGGCAAGGCGGGATTTGCGCTGGCGCAGGTGAACAAATAGGCGGCCTTTGCTCGCTCAGCTCCTTATGAGCGACGTCATTGCGAGCGAAGCGAAGCAATCCATCTGTCGACGATCGCATCCTTGTTTGGAAAGAATGCATCAGCTTCAAGATAGATTGCTTCGTCGCTGCGCTCCTCGCAATGACAAGTCCTTCACCGCCTCAACCTCAAACTCGCCCAACCCTCCAGGTTGATCCGCTCCTTCAGATAAAACCCCTGCGCGCGCCCAGGACGACAGCACGCCGGGCACGTCGGCGTAGAGCAGGCCCGAGAGGATGGCGTCGCCGCCGGGCGCTGTAACCGCGGCGAGCGAAGGCGCGAGCCCGCGCAAGGGTTTGGCCAGAATGTTGGCGAATACGAGGTCGTAGGGCGCGCCTTCGCGCATCGAGCGCGACTCCACGCCCTTCGAGACAATGGCGTGCGCCAGCGTCGCGACGCCGTTGAGGCGCGCGTTCTCGTTGGCGACTTCGACAGCGACCGGGTCGATGTCGCCGAGCCAGACTTTTTGCTTAAGCGCCTTGGCGGCGGCGATGGCGAGCACGCCGGCGCCGCAGCCGACGTCGAGCACGCGGCGCGGGCGACGCCGCTTCAGCAGTCGATCGAAATGCAACAGGCAGCCGCGCGTAGTCCCGTGGTGACCGGTGCCGAAGGCGAGGCCGGCCTCGATCTCGATTCCGATGTCGTTCACCCGCACCTTGTCGCGATCGTGCGCGCCATGCACGAGGAAGCGTCCGGCCCGCACCGGCGCGAGGCCGGCGAGCGCGTTGGCGACCCAGTCCTTCTTCTCGGTGACGCCGAACTCGATCAGCGCCGCCGCGTCGTCGCCGGCGGCGACAGCGACGAGGTCGCGCATCGCCTCCTCGTCAGGTTCGAAGCCGAAATAGACCTCGACCGCCCAGGCCTTGCCGCCGCCCGGCCACGGCGTGTCCGTCTCAAAGGCGGTGGAGGCCGCCTCCGCCGGCTCAAAGCTTTCGACGATGAGATCGGCAACGGAGCGGGCGCGGCGCTCGTCGATCGTCAGCCGCATCAGATGCGAGGCGTTGTTGGGCGGCAGGCCTTCGAGCATTTATGTCCATCGTCGGTGCGGAACACCGCGGCTTCCTACGCTATCGGAGCGTCGGCCTCCAGGCCGACGAGGGTGAGCTGGTCGGCGTGGACGCCGACCCTCCTGGGGCGTCGGCCCCAGGCCGACGAGGGTGTGATCGGCACGGCGGCGGGGCGCCGCCGCTCCAGGCGGCTTGTGCCCGGCAATACCCGGGCATATATCCAGTAAAACTGAATAGGCCCACTGAATGACAGAACACCGCCCAGCACAAAGCGACCCAATCCTATCGCAGGCGCCTCAAACAGCGCGGTCTGGCGCGATTCGAAGTGATGGGCGCCAGCGAGGATCGCGAGCTCATCCGGTCCATCGCGCGGCAATTGGCCGCGGGCGGCCCCGAGGCGGACCGCCTTCGCGCGACGGTCTGGCAGGCGACCTCGGGCGCGTCGGCGCGAACGGGAGGCATCCTCGCGGCGCTGAGGCGATCTCCGTTGGTCGGGGTCGAGCTCGATCTCGTACGTCCGCGTGATGAGGGACGGCCCGTCGACTTGTGACTCGCTATCTACTCGACACCAACATCCTCAGCGAAGCGGTCAAGCCGCAGCCCTCGCCGCGTCTGCTCGACTGGATGTCCGGCCAGCGCGACGAAGACCTTTTCATCGCTTCGCTGACCCTCGCGGAGATCCGTCGCGGCATTCTGGAGGCGCCGAAAGGACGCAGGCGGAGCGCGCTTGAAGCGTGGTTCATTGGGCCCGACGGACCGCCTGACGCTGTTCGCGGGGCGCGTTCTGCCGTTCGACGAGCGAGCGGCGATGATCTGGGCGCAACTGATGTCGGCCGGCAAACGGGCGGGCCGGCCGCGCAGCGCGCTCGATATGATCATCGCCTCGGTCGCCGCTGCGCAGAATTGTGTGGTGGCGACGAGCAACGAACGCGATTTCGAAGGGCTCGATTACATCAATCCGGCGCGCTGATGGAGCGTCGGCTCTCCAGGCCGACGTAGCTCTCAGCGCACGGCGGCGGGGGCGCCGCCGCTCCTTATTCGCTGCTCAAAAGTTCCGTATTTTTCGGCTTCGGCTCGCCGGCAAAATCCGTCGCCCAGTAGACGCCCCACGATGTATGCGGGTTCTTGGCGATCGCGACGCCGAGCCGCGTAAAACCGGGCTGCAACAGGTTGGCGTTGTGTTCCGAAGAACCCTTCCAGCCGGCCATCGCCTCGCCGAGGCTGTAGTAGCCGGCGCCGAGATTCTCGCCGGCTTCGACAGCGTCGATATGGTCCGCGGCGAGACGGGCCGTGAAGGCGCCGGCGACGTTGTGGGAGAGTTCGCCGCGCGCGGCCATCGCGTCGGCCTGCTGCTGCGCCATCGCCGTCAGCTCCGGGTCGAGCCGCAGGGCATGCAGGCCCTTGCCGGCGCGGTAGCTGTTGATGGCTGCCAGCGCCGCCTCGGGGTCGAGTTTTACAGCGGCGATTTCGCGCTCGCTGCGGGGTTCGAGCGGCGCCTCGGGCGCGAGCGAGCAGGCGGCGAGCGACGCCGCGAGACTCAGCACGGCGCCCAGAGCAAAAAACCTCATCCGCTCAGCCTAAATTCAGCTCCTTGAAGAAATCGTTGCCCTTGTCGTCGATCACAATGAAAGCCGGAAAATTCTCGACTTCGATGCGCCAGATCGCCTCCATGCCGAGCTCGGGATATTCGAGCACTTCCACTTTCCGGATGCAGTCCTGCGCGAGGCGCGCGGCGGGGCCGCCAATCGAGCCGAGATAGAAACCGCCGTGCTTGCCGCAGGCCTTGCGCACCTCGGCCGAGCGATTGCCCTTGGCGAGCATCACCATCGAGCCGCCCGCGGCCTGGAACTGGTCGACATAGGAATCCATGCGCCCCGCCGTCGTCGGGCCGAACGAGCCCGAGGCGTAGCCGGCCGGCGTCTTGGCCGGCCCCGCGTAATAGACCGGATGGTTCTTGAAATAATCGGGCATCGGTTCGCCGCGGTCGAGGCGCTCGCGGATTTTTGCGTGAGCAATGTCGCGCGCGACGATCATCGGACCAGTCAGCGAAAGCCTTGTGCGGATCGGGTGCTTCGAGAGAGCAGCGAGGATTTCCGGCATCGGTCTCGTGAGATCGATGCGCACGACGGGGCCCCCAAGCGTCGCCTCGTCGACATGGGGCAGGAAACGCGCGGGGTCGTGCTCCAGCTCCTCGAGAAACACGCCGTCCTTGGTGATCTTGCCCATCGCCTGGCGGTCGGCGGAGCAGGAAACGCCGAGGCCGACGGGCAGCGAGGCGCCATGGCGGGGCAGGCGGATGACGCGCACGTCATGGCAGAAATACTTGCCGCCGAATTGCGCGCCGACGCCGAGCTGCTGGGTCAGCTTGTGCACTTCCTCTTCCATCGCGAGGTCGCGGAAGGCGCGCCCGTCGCGGTCGCCTTCGGTCGGCAACGCGTCGAGATAGCGCGCCGAGGCGAGCTTGACGGTTTTCAGGTTGAGCTCGGCGCTCGTGCCGCCGATGACGATGGCGAGATGATAGGGCGGGCAGGCGGCCGTGCCGAGCGTCAGGATCTTCTCCTTGAGGAAGGCGATCAGCCGGTCATGGGTCAGGATCGAGGGCGTCGCCTGATAGAGGAAAGTCTTGTTGGCCGAGCCGCCGCCCTTGGCCATGAACAGGAATTTGTAGGAATCGTCGCCCTCGGCGTAGATGTCGATCTGGGCGGGCAGGTTGTCGCCGGTGTTCTTCTCCTCGAACATCGAGAGCGGCGCGAGCTGCGAATAGCGCAGGTTCTTCTTCTCGTAAGCCGCGCGCACGCCTGCGGCGATCGCGTTCTCGTCGCCGCCGTCCGTCCAGATCCGTCGGCCCTTCTTGGCGACGACGATCGCGGTGCCGGTGTCCTGACACATCGGCAGCACGCCGCCCGCCGCGATATTGGCGTTCTTCAACAGGTCGTAGGCGACGAACTTGTCATTCGAGGTCGCCTCGGGGTCGTCGAGGATTTTGGCGAGCTGGGCAAGGTGGCCCGGGCGCAGCAGATGGTTGATGTCGACCATCGCGGCCTCCGAAAGTGCGGCGATCGCGCTGTCCTCCACGACGAGCACGTCCTCGCCGAGCGCTTTTTCCACGCGCACGCCCTCTGAGGTCAGCTTGCGATAGGGGGTGCTATCGGCGCCAAGGGGGAAAAGGGAGGAATGGGTCTCGCTCATGCGGCGCCGGTCCGGGAGGTTGGGATCGCCCCGCATGTACGCTCTCGCTCGCGCCTTTCCAAGCGCGGGCGAGGATGTAACCCGTCGAACCTTCGGCTACCTGGCGCCCTAAAGGCGACGCCCGCTCAGGTGGCGCGGCTCGCCTTGTCTTTCGCGTAGGCTTCCGTCGCGACCTCGACCGCCTTCTGCTGCTGCGCGGCGAGGTCGGGGCGCGACGCGCGGGCCCGCATGGCCGCGTCGAGCGTCGGCTGCGCGTGGCCCTGGAACTGCGGCATGACATGGCGCGCGATCAGTTCGTAGCTGCGCATCGTGGCGCGAGGATCGGCCCAATTGTGGGCGAGCATCAGATAGGCGCCGAAGCCGCCGTTCGACTGCTTCATCAGCCGATCGATCTGCGCGGCGACCATCTCCGGCGTGCCGATCGCGCCGAAGCCGGAATCGTTGATGAAGGAGATCATCTCTTTCACGTTCGAGCCGGGCACCGCCATCTGTGGGAAGGCGGCGACGGCCTGGAAATAGTCGAACCAGTGTTCGATGCCGTATTCGACGTCGCGATAGGCCTGCTCGACCGTCTCGGCGGCGTGGCAGAGGCCGACCAGGCGCCATTTCGAACGATCGACGGTCGTCTTGTGGACCTTCGCCTGGTCCTCCATGACGTCCCAGTGCAGGGCGAGCGCGTCGAAGCCGGCCGCCGTCGTCGCGCCGACCGACAGCAGGCCGACGCCATGACGCGCGGCAAGCCGCGGGCCGGTCGGCGAGGCGACGCCGGCGACCGCGACGTCGAACAGCGGGTTCGAATAGGGACGCAGGTGCAGGCGCGCCTCGTTCAGCTCCCAGCGCTCGTTCTTGAAGGTGACGGGTTCGTCGCCCCTCAGAAGCCGCATGATCACGCCAAAACTTTCTTCCATCAGGCGCCGCGTGTCGGCCTGTTTGACGCCGATCATCGCGCCGTCGGTCGGCAGCGAGCCCGGGCCGACCCCGAGCATCACGCGCCCGCGGGTCAGATGATCGAGCAGGACGATGCGCTCCGCGACCCAGAGCGGGTTATGATAGGAGAGGCTGACCACCCCCGTGCCGAGCTTGATGTGGCGGGTCCGCTCCGCCGCGACGCCTAAGAAGATTTCCGGCGAGGCGCTGATTTCGGTGCCGGCCGAATGGTGCTCGCCGCACCAGGCCTCATCATAGCCGCAGCGGTCGAGCCACTGGATCAATTCCAGATCGCCCTGCAACGCCAGGGTCGGATTGATGCCGGCCTTGTGAAAAGGCGCCAGAAAAATACCGAAACGAAGCCGGTTCGCCATGGCCATACCTCCCTGAGCGCGGCTTTTTTCGAGCCTTTCGCGCCGCCGGGATTGTGACCGAGCCAGCCGCTATAGGCAAGTCGGTTTCCCGAAGTCTACGCCGTTATTTCAGGCCGCCGCCAGCGCCGCGATGCCGTTGGCGATCGCCAGTGTCCGCTCGGCCATGTCGGCGTGCAGCCGCTCGACCATCCGGCCGTTGAGCTGGATCACGCCCTTGCCGGCGTTTTCGGGCAGCGCGAAGGCGCCGATGATGGCGCGCGCGCTCTCGACCTCGGAAGCGCTCGGCGCGAAGGCTTCATTGCAGAGCTCGATCTGCGAGGGGTGGATCAGCGTCTTGCCGTCGAAGCCGAAGTCGCGGCCCTGCTCGCATTCGAGCCGAAAACCGTCGAGATCGCCGATGTTATTGTAGACGCCGTCGATGATGTCGGCGCCATGCGCGCGCGCTGCGGCGATGCAGGTCGCGATCCAGGCGCGTGAATGCGGCGCGTCCCGGCGTGAAGCGGGCGCGCGTCTCCTTGGCGAGGTCGTTGAGGCCCATGACCAGCGCTTCGAGCCGCGAATCCGGGTCAGCGCGGGTCGCCGCGATCGAGCCGGCCGACAGCATCGCCATCGGCGTCTCCATCATCGCCCAGATGCGGGTGCGCTCCGGCGCGCCGGCGTCGCGAAGCGCGCGCGCCGCATGCATGATGGTGCCGGGGCCGTCGACTTTCGGGATCAGGATGCCGTCGGGCGCGGCGGAAATCGCCGCCTGCAAGTCTTCTTCGCCCCAGGGCGTGTGCGGGCCGTTGATCCGGATGATGATTTCCCGCCCGCCGAAGCCGCCGGTCTTCACGGTCTCCACGACCTGCGCTCGCGCGGCCGGTTTTGCCTCGGGAGACACCGAATCCTCGAGGTCCAGCACCAGCGCGTCGGCCGGCAGAGCGCGCGCCTTGGCGAGGGCCTTGGCGTTCGAACCCGGCATATAGAGCACGCTGCGACGCGGACGAGCTGCCATCGAAATGAACCTCCGGAACAATTCCATATAATTTGTGCGATGCAATATCGCTAGTGCAAAGCGCAACTTGCGACGATCAGACTTAAGGCCGAACGTTACATGAGCCTGTTTAACGCTCGCGCTCGTTCAAGGTTCGCGCGCCGGGTCGGCCCGTAAGCGGAAGAAAGGCGGTTTCAGAACGCGGGGGGACGGGAGCTTTATGCAATTTTTTCTGCGAGAAGTCGTCGCCAAACTCGTGGCGGCCTATCTTTGCTACGACTGCCTGCACACGGTCCGCCGGGCGCTGGCCGAGGGAAACATCCGCTGGTTCAATTCCGATCTGCTGAACTGGTCGACCCAGCATGTGAACCGCGTGCGCGAGCCGTACCAGTTCTGGTTTCAGGTCGGCGTCCAAACCATCATTATGGTCGGCTGCGTCGTCGTCGTGCTGTTCGGATGGCTGAGGGCGGCGTGAGGCTGACCGGAATTATTCAGACCGTACGACCCGACCGGCGCTACCGGCATTGACGATCGCAAGAAACCGCTCGCAAATCGTTGCAAAGAGATTTGGCGGGATGACGCCATACGCGACCGAAGCATTGGAAGCGTTCGGCAGGCGGCGCAGATCGGGGCCAGGCCAGACAAATTCATTCCATTCGGAGAGGACGACCCAGGAACGGGCGCCGTCGAGGCCAAGACGCCGTTTCGTCAAAGCCGGGATTTCCACCGCCAGGGCAGGGTGGTCAGGAGAGGTGTGGGTCATCGGAAGCACGAGCGCTCTTGTATTGCCGTTTTCATCCGTTCGGATAGCGGCGACGATCGCGCAAGGGCGATCTTTTTCGCCTTCTTCGCGCCCTTCGAGATAGTCACGGCGCCAGAGATAACTATAGCGAACGACCAAACCGGGGACGGGCTTGGGAAGCGACCCAGCGCTCACTTCAACTCGGCGTTGAGAGGCGCGAACTCGTCCGGCACGTTGGCTTGCCGGACCGCTTCGATCCATTCCTCGGGCAGCTCGGCCGTCAGACCGACGCGGCGATCGCGACGCATGAGGCGATGCCATTCCTCGGCCGACATCACCACGAGCGAGTCATGACCGTGCTTCGTGATGATGACAGGTTCATGCCGGGCCTTGTCGCTGAGAGCGCCGAAAGCGGCCTGAAACTGACTGGCCGAGACACGGGTTCTCTGCATCAAAAACCTCCAATTTAGCCATTATAGCCAAAATGCCTATTTTCGGCAAGACTCTTCATCCAGCCGTAAATACCGCCTTGCCGACGGCGGCGTGCGTAGCGTTCTTCGCGGCGTCGGACGCCTCGGTGTCGGCGATATAGGAGGCGATGACCAGCGGGGCGCGGCCGGGCGGCCAGACGACCGCGACGTCGTTGTTCGCGCCGTGGCCGCCTGATCCCGTCTTGTCGCCGGCGCGCCAATCGGCCGGCAGTCCCGCGCGCAGCTTGGCGAGGCCCGTCTTGCAGTCGACGAGCCAGCCGATCAGTTTTTCGCGCGAGCCGGGCGTCAGCGCGTCGCCTGTGGTCAGTTTCGCAAACGTGCGCGCCATGGCGGCTGGCGTCGTCGTGTCGCGCGGATCGCCCGGCGTCGCCTCGTTGAGCGTCGGCTCGGTGCGGTCGAGCCGCGTCACATCGTCGCCGAGCGAACGCACATACTCGGTCACCGCGGCCGGGCCGCCGAGCGTCGCGATCAGCAGGTTCGCAGCGGTGTTATCGCTGACCGTGATCGCCGCGGCGCAGAGTTCGTCGATCGAAAGTTCGCCGCCGGCGTGCTCTTTGGTGATCGGCGCGTAGGAAAGCAGGTCGGACGATGAAATGGGGACCCGATCCTCGAGGCGCAGGCGGCCTTTGTCGACGCGGGCTAACACCGCGCCTGTGATCAGCGCCTTCGAGGTCGAGCACAAAGGAAAGCGCTCGTCGAGCCGCCATCCTATAAGTTCCCCGCTGCCCGTATCGAGCACGCCGACGCCGAGCCGGCCGCCGCTCGAGGGTTCGATGGCCGCGAGCGCCCGTTCGAGTTCGGCCTTGTTGGCGGCGGCCGCCGGGCGCGCCGCCGCCGTGAGGATCGCCGCTGCGCCAAGCGCCAAAGCGCCGCCGAACCGGCGACGCGTCAGCGAGGCAGTTCCGCGAGACAAGCTCACTTCGTTTGCAGCGCGTCGCGAATTTGGGTCAACAGCAGGATTTCCTGGCTCGGCGGCGGGGGCGCGGCGGGCGCAGGGGCAGGCTTGCGCGTCATGTGGTTGATCGCCTTGATGACGACAAACAGCGCCGCCGCGACAATGGCGAAATTGATGACGACGGTGATGAAATCGCCATAGGCGAGCACGCCGCCCTGTTTGCGCGCATCGCCGAGATTGGTCGCTGTCACCGCCGACGAAAGCCCGACGAAGTAGTTGGAGAAGTCGGCTTTTCCGGCGATGCCGATGATCGGCATGATGATGTCATTGACGAGCGCTTCGACGATCTTTCCGAACGCCGCGCCGATGACGACGCCGATCGCGAGGTCGACGACGTTCCCCCGCATGGCGAATTCCCGGAATTCCTTCAGCATGACTTGCCCCTGTTTATAAAACCCGTATCCCACGGCTCGCGCCGCCAGCAAACTATACCGAACCTTACGTCACGCTCCAGACGTTGTTTCAAAAGCGTCATGTTCAATTGCCGCAGGCGACGGGTCGCGACAGTTGACGCGGCCGACGGCAGGTCGGAAACAGGAGCGCGGACAGTCGGCGGGGGCGGCGCGATGCACAAGGTGGATTTCCAGAAACTCGTCGACCTCGAGCCCGCCGGTTCCGACCGCTGGATCGGCCATACGCCGGACAACGGATGGCAACGGGTGTTCGGCGGACAGGTCGTCGCGCAGGCGCTCGCGGCGGCGATGAGGACCGTGCCCGAGGATCGCGCCATCCATTCCCTGCACGCCTATTTCATTCTTGGCGGCGACCCGAAGGAGCCGATCCAGTACGACGTCCACCATGTTCGCGAGGGGCGCAGCTTTACGACGCGTCGCGTGGTGGCGAGCCAGCGCCGCGAAGAGATTTTCATCATGTCGGCGTCGTTCCACGCCGCGGAGGAAGGACTCGAGCACGACACGCCGCCGCCGGAGCGGCTCGAACCGGAAGAGGCGCCCGACCCGCGCCAATTCGCCGCGCTCGGCGGCGAGGCCGCGCTGAAGCGCTACGACGAGTTCCTCACCCGCATCGATCCGATCGAGTTCAGGCCCCTCGACCTAAGCCGCTACCGTCCGCTCAAAGCCGGCGAGACCCGTCCAGCCCGCCAGGTCCAGTGGCTGCGGATCGGCGTTCCGCTCGCCGACGACCCGCGCCTGCACGCCGCCGCGCTCGCCTATCTCTCCGACATGACCCTGCTCGACACGGCGCTCGCCCGCCACGGCCTGTCGATCGCGAGCGGCAAGTTCCAGAGCGCCAGCCTCGACCATTCGATCTGGTTTCACCGCCCGGCGCGCGCCGACGAATGGGTGCTCTACGTGCTCGAAAGCCCGAGCGCGCAGGGCGCGCGCGCCCTTTGCCGGGGAATGCTCTACGATCGCCACGGAAAACTGCTCGCCAGCGTGGCGCAGGAGGGCCTCATTCGTCCCCGGCGCGGCGAATAGGCAGGTCGATTAATTAGTGGTCAACGCTCCTCGGACCAGCTGTGCCTAAAAAATAGGCATATACATATTTGATGGCTTCAAAAGCCCGCTCGCGCCTGCGAATGCCAGCGTTACACACGTAAATCCGGCTCTGGCACAGCCCTTGTAAGGACGGGTCCGGCGATGCGCGGCGACGCGCGTCGATCAAGCGGAACTCGGGGCTGGGGGTCTTTGGCGTCTTGCGGCGCGCCCGCTCCCTGAAAAATGGGGCGATCAACATGAAAATCGTAATGGCAGTGATCAAGCCGTTCAAACTCGAGGAGGTGCGCGACGCGCTGACCTCCATCGGGGTGCACGGCCTGACCGTTACCGAAGTCAAAGGGTACGGCCGGCAGAAGGGCCACACCGAAATCTATCGCGGCGCCGAATACGCGGTGAGCTTCCTTCCGAAGCTGAAGATCGAAGTCGCCGTCGCTGCCGGGCATCGTCGACAAGGTGATCGACGCCATCGTCGCCTCCGCCCGCACGGGCCAGATCGGCGACGGGAAAATCTTCGTCTTCGGGCTCGACTCGGCGGTGCGCATCCGCACCGGCGAAAAAGACGAAGACGCCCTCTGAGTCTTCAAGCCAATTCCCTAATCTCCTCAGGAGCATCTCGAAAATGAAACTGTTTAGGTTTTTCGCTGCGTTCGCGCCCAGCGTTGGCGCTGGCCGCTGCTGATAGGGTTCGCGCGCCGCGCCGCGCGTCGCCCAGTCTCCATCACCCCGCGACGGCTGACGCGACGCCCGCGGCGGCCGCTCTCCGGCGGCCGCGCCGCGGCCACGCCTGCTGCGTCCGCCACCGTCGCGGCGCCCGCCGCCCCGCGCCTGCTCGCTCGACCGTCACGCGACAAGTGCACGGGCAACTCCGGCGACACCGCCTGGATGCTGACCTCCGTCGCGCTCGTCCTGATGATGACGATCCCGGGTCTCGGCCTGTTCTACGGCGGCATGGTCCGCAAGAAGAACGTCGGCGACACGGTGATGACCTCGTTCGCCATCACCTGCCTGGTGACGGTGCTCTACGCGGTCGTCACCTACAGCCTGTCGTTCACCGCCGGCGGACCGTTCATCGGCGGCTTCAGCCGAGTGTTGCTGCAGGGCATCCACTACGACATGGGCTCCGGCTCGAACTCGCCGAACGGTCTGGCGCCGACGATCCCCGAAACCGTCTACATGATGTTCCAGATGACCTTCGCGATCATCACACCGGCGCTGATCGCCGGCGCCTTCGCGGAGCGCATGAAGTTCTCGGCGATGCTGTGGTTCATCGGCCTGTGGGCGATCTTCGTCTACGCGCCGATCGCCCACTGGGTCTGGGGTCCGGACGGCATGTTCTCGACCGCCAACGTCGACGACAAGGGCAACTTCGCGGGCTGGAAGGTCGTGCTCGACTTCGCCGGCGGCACGGTCGTGCATATCGATGCGGGCGTCGCGGGTCTGTGTGACGGCGCTTATGCTCGGCAAGCGTCGCGACACGGGCCCGGGGCATAACATGGTGCTGACCTTCATCGGCGCCGGCCTGCTGTGGGTCGGCTGGTTCGGCTTCAATGCGGGTTCCGCGGTCACCGCGGGTCTGCAGGCCGGCATGGCGATGACCGTCACCCAGCTCGCGACCGCCGTCGCGGCGTTGACCTGGATGTTCGTCGAATGGGCGCACCGCGGCAAGCCGACGGTCATCGGCATCTGCTCGGGCGCGGTGGCCGGCCTCGTCGCCATCACGCCGGCTTCCGGTTACGTCGGCCCGATCGGCTCGATCGTGATCGGCGTCGCCTGCGGCGTCGGCTGCTACTGGGGCGCGACTGGCCTCAAGCATATGTTCGGTTACGACGACGCGCTCGACTGCTTCGGCGTTCACGGCGTCGGCGGCATCATCGGCGCGATCCTGACCGGCGTGTTCGCGATCAACGAGTACAGCGGCCACTCGGGCCTCATCGAAGGCAACCCGGGCCAGGTCGTCAATCAGCTGATCGGCATCGGCACGGTCATCGTATACGATGCGATCGTCACCGCGATCATCCTGAAGGTGGTCGACATCGCCATCGGCCTGCGCGTCTCCGACGAAATCGAGCGCGAAGGTCTCGACTATCGCCCTGCATGGCGAAGTGGTTCAGTAAGCGTGCTGTCCCCGGCGGCCTCCGGGCCGCCGGTTCCCTGTGTACTCCTCCCCAACTTGGACGCCTTCGGGCGTCCATTTTTTTGGGGTGAGCGGTGCGCGTGGCTTCGTGTTCGCCTCGCTCTCCGTCTTGGCCGGGCTTGTCCCGGCCATCCACTCTGTCGAGCGATGCGCGGTTCAAACGCCTTGCATGGAAGGTCGTATTCACACTTCAAAGGCATTGGCCGCACAGCGGCGTGGATGCCCGGAACAAGTCCGGGCATGACGCAGAAAGCGCGGCGCTAACTCGACCGGTGATCTACTCGCCGACTTCCAAGACGCGTCTGCATTGGGAATGCAGCACAAATTTTCAGAAAACAGAAAAAATGCTAGCCATGGCGTCGGAGATTTGTTACACTTCGCGCAGGGGCCGAAAGGCGGACATCCTATGTTTGCGGCAGCTTATCAATTGTTGAAAACGCCGAGCTTTTTCTACTCGCGGTTGCGCTGTTTTGGGAAGGAAGGGCTGCACAATAGAAAAAGCGAGCCTCGCGCTCCGGCAAGCCTTTGAAAAGCCCGAATTCGACCAAGAGATCCTTTGGAAAAATTTGGAGTTCGCCCGCAAAAATTTGGCGGAATCAAATGCCTGAACGGCGCTTTTCGTTGCAAAGCGCCGTTCGGACCAAGCAAAAACTTGGCGCGCTCAGCGCCCCAGGCCGCCCTTGCTTTCGATGAAGGCGATCACCTCCTCGACGCCCTGGCCGGTCTTCATGTTGGCCATCACGAAGGGGCGCGTCTTGCGCATCCGCTCGGCGTCGCGCGCCATCACTTCGAGCGAGGCGCCGACGTAAGGCGCGAGGTCGATCTTGTTGATGACGAGCATGTCCGAGCGCGTCACGCCGGGGCCGCCTTTACGCGGGATCTTCTCGCCGCCGGAGACGTCGATGACGTAGATGGTGATATCGGCAAGTTCGGGCGAAAAAGTCGCGGCGAGGTTGTCGCCGCCGGACTCGATGAGGATCAGATCGAGATCGCGGAATTTGCGGCGCATCTCGTCGATCGCGGCGAGATTGATCGAGGCGTCCTCGCGGATCGCGGTATGCGGACAGCCGCCGGTCTCGACGCCGAGTATGCGCTCCGGCTCGAGCGCGCCCGCCTCGACGAGGATGCGCGCGTCCTCCTTGGTGTAAATGTCGTTGGTGATCGCGGCGATCTCGAAGCGCGAGCGCAGCCGCTTGCAGAGCTGCTCCATCAGCGCCGTCTTGCCTGAGCCGACAGGGCCGCCGATGCCGACGCGGAGCGGCTGTTTGTTTGATGTCATGAGCGGAACAACCTCGAATACTGGGTTTCGTGCCTGAGCGCCGCAAGGTCGGACCGGAACGCCGCTCCGCCAAGCTTCTGCTCGAAATTCGCAAGTTCCGCGCCGGCCGCTGTCTCCGCCATCGCCTCGACCTGCGGCAGAAGCCCGGCCAGCACGCGCTGCCCGTCGGTTTGCCCTATCACGCTGAGCCTGACCGCGGCCGAGACGAGATTGGCGAGGATCGCCAGCGCGAAGGCGGGCAGGGCGGCCTCGAGCGCGATGCCGCGCCCCGCCGCGGCGGCTGCGACCGCGATCGGGTAGGCGACCGCGTCGATCTCCCTCGACCAACCAAGCGGCTCCGCGTCCCAGGCCGCGCTCGCCGCCGCCACGAAGGCCGCGCCCTGCTGCGTCGTCTCCAGCCGCCGCTCCAGCGAACCGGCGAGCGCGACTGCGAGTTGGTTGATCTCGCTCAGCGCCTGTCTGTCGTGAGCGGCCGCAGCGCGCCACGCGGCGGCGAACAGGACGGCGTCATTGCGCGGCGCGCCTTCGTCGATGAGATCGCGGAGCCAGTCCGCGAGGCTCGCCGCATCGGGGATGTCTCCCACCTCCGCCGCCCATTCGAGCCCATGCGAATAGGCGAAGGCGCCAACCGGGAAAGCCGGCGACAACCAGAGGAAAAGCGGGAGGTTCGGATCAGTCAAGACGCGCCCAGCGCTGCGCCGATGAGCGCCTTCCCCGCGAAGGCGGGGAAGGTGGCCGAAGGCCGGATGGGGTGTGGCGTGCGACCACGACCCTTTGCGAACTCGCAGCGCTGTTTACGACCAACTCGATGCGCTGCACGAAGCGTCGACGAAACACTCGTACGATGCGCCCGGCTTTCCAACCCCATCCGGCCTTCGGCCACCTTCCCCAGCAAGCTGGGGAAGGGCGAACCTGACAAAGCTGCGGCTCAGTGATGATGTCGTGGTCATGATCGTGGCTGCGCCTGGCCATGAGCATGCTCATGATGCTCATGCATGATCATGCCCATGATGCTCATGCCCATGATGCTCGTGCGCTTCCGCGCCGCGCACGTAGGCCCCGCCTTCGGGATTGAACGGCGCCTCGATCGCCGTCACCTGGCCGCCAAGCCCTTTCACCATCTCCTCGACGACAGCGTCGCGGCGCACGCGTAGAAACCGACGGCCGAGCTCGGTTGGCAGGTGGCGGTTGCCGAGGTGCCAGGCGATGCGGGTCAGCGCGGGCGGATCGGCGGCGCGGATTTCGACGAGCGGTTCGGGCGCGGCGACCACTTCCACGATGCGCCCGTCATCTAGCTTCAGCCCGTCGCCCGAACGCAGCGTCACCGCCTCCGGCGAGATCGAGCAGGAACTCGAGGCCGCGCACGGCCTTCATCATCACGCGGCGGCGATGGCGTTCATCGAATTCGAGCACGACCGAGTCTGTTGGCTCCGCGACCCAGGTTCCGGCGGCGAGGACGATTTCGGCGCGAAGCATCTTTGTCTCATCTCCAGATAGGGGCATGACCCTACAGCGTGCGTAAACGTAAAACAAAGCCAGTCGGCCTGTAAGCCGGGTTCTGTACGGCCGGCGGCTTGCGCCGCCGGCGTGACGACCATTCCTCTGGGACGCCCGTTGCCGGGCGCCTCTAGCAACCAACCCGAACGACCAGGCCGAGGAACAGGCCCCGCGAACGCCTTGCGGCGCCGCGCATCGCTCCTATTCGGTTTTGCTCCCGGCGGGGCTTGCCATGCCGCCGACGTTGCCGCCGACGCGGTGCGCTCTTACCGCACCCTTTCACCCTTGCCCGACAGTGTGACCCGGCGGGCGGTTTGCTTTCTGTGGCGCTTTCCCTGGGGTCGCCCCCGCCGGACGTTATCCGGCGCCGCGTTCCTCTGGAGCCCGGACTTTCCTCGACGCGAACGCCGCGGTCGTCCGGCCGACTGGCGGGGCCCGCACTAGAAGGCTGAGCCTCGCTGGTCAAGGCGCAGCCGTAATCGGGTGGCTTTGGGGCGCTCCCCGCGTGATGCTGTCTTCCCAACACAATCCAGGGAAACTCCCATGAGCTTTCGCATTCGCGGCCTTTCGCCCGAGCCGTTCCGCCCGCTGTTCGATCTCGACGACGAAGCGCTCAAGCGCCTCAACGCCCGCCGCATGGTCGCCGACAAAAAACCCGGTTTTCCGGACCGCATTTCCATGCGGGACGCCGAACCCGGCGAGACGCTGCTGCTCGTCAACCACGTGACGCACGACGTCGCGACGCCCTACCGGACGAGCTATGCGATCTTCGTGAGTGAAGGCGGCGAGGATACTTTCGACGCCATCGACGAGGTGCCGCCCGCCATGCGCGCGCGTCTCCTGTCGCTGCGCGGCTTCAGCGCGGAGGGCATGCTGCTCGAGGCCGACGTCGTCGAGGGGCGCGAAGCGGAAGGCCTAATCGAGCGGCTGTTCGCCAATCCCGGCATCGCCTATATCCACGCCCACAACGCCCGCCATGGCTGCTATTCCGGCCTCATCGAGCGCGCTTGAATCTCGGCTGACGGGGCTGGCGCACGTAGAAATTTGCGTGTATGAGCCCGCCTCGACTTTTCCGTCCGGCCCGGCCCAAGAGCCCGAGGCCGGCGTTTTTTGCTGGAGTTCACGATGGCAGTTCCGCGACGCAAAACCTCCCCCTCCCGCCGCGGCATGCGCCGTTCGGCCGATGCGCTCTCCGCGCCGACCTATGTGGAAGACAAGGATTCCGGCGAGCTGCGCCGCCCGCACCACATCGACCTGAAGACCGGCATGTACAAGGGCCGCCAGATCCTGAAGGCCAAGACCCCGGTCGTCGAAGAGGGCTGAGCGGTCGTCTTCTGCGCTTGTAGTTCAAGGCCGGCCGGCGCGCCGGCCTTTGCTTTTCTAAAGGATCGTCGACAGGAACAGCGGCAGGGCGGGCAAAGCGAGCGCGGTCGAGACGACGACGTGTCCCGCGATGTCCTCGGCGCGGTGGTTGAACCGCGCGGCGAACATGTAATTGTAGACCGCGATCGGCATGGCGCTTTCGAGGATCAGCACGCCGCGCGCCTCGCCTGTGAGGCCCGTAAGCCAGGCGACCGCCCAGCCGATCGCAAAGCCGCCGACCAGGCGGTAGATCGATAGGGTCAGCGGCCAGCCCAGCGACTTGACCCGCAACTCGGCGAGCGAGACGCCCAGCGCCATCAGCATCATCGGAATCGTCAGCCCGCCGAGCAGATGTACGGCGCGCCCGAGCACGTCCGGGAGATGGTAGTCATTGGCGCTGAGCCAGACGCTGACGACCGTCGCCCAGATCATCGGCGAGAACACAACCTCGTTGAGCGAGAACTTGCGCGCCGCCAGCGCCTGGCCGATCGTGAAGGTGAAGAGGGCGTGGACCGCGAAATATGCGATCGCCAGTTCGAGGCCGCGCTGGCCGAAGGCGAACAAAGCGAGCGGCAGTCCGATGTTGCCGCAGTTGCAGAAGGACGAGGAGGGCAGGAAGGTCGGAATCGACTGGCGCGCGGCGACGATCAGCAGGAGGCCGAAGACCAGCGAGAGCGAGACGCACAAAGCGGCCCCGCCGCCGATGCCCGCTATGGCCGGCCATTTGAGCCCGGAATTGCCAAGCACGTCGAGCACCAGGCAGGGCGTGCCGACATACGTCGAGACGAAGGCGAAGGAGCGCGCGTCGAACGGCAGCTTGAACAGCCCCCAGCCAAGGCCGATGAGGGCGATCAGCGCGACCGGCGCGATGACGCTGAGGAGGAGGCCGATCATGTCAGCGCGCCACGGGCAGGGAGGCGACAAGCGCGCCGCCGACGATCAGAGCGCAGGCGAGCGCCAGCGACCAGCTCGCCGGGGCGAAGCCGGCCGCGACGAGGACCAAAGTCGAAAGCACCGGGGCCGCATAGGCCGCGACGCCCAGCAGGCGTATGTCGCCATGCTTGACGCCAAAATCCCAGACATAGAAGGCGAGCCCGACCGGCCCGAGCCCGAGCCCGAGGATCGCCGCCCATTGGCCCAAGGTCTCCGGCCAGACCGTCGTTTCGAAAGCCGCATGACAGATCGCGGCCAGCGCCGCGGTCGCCAGGCAGAAGCCCGCGACCGCCTCGGTCGGCGCCCCGCGTAAAAGTCGCGACAGCACCGAATAGCTCGACCAGACGAAGGCGCAGCCGAGCGCCAACGCATAGCCGAGCAGCGTCGCCCCGCTCAGCGAGAGGCCACCGATGCGGCCGTAAAACAGCGCCGCCGCTCCCGAAAAGCCGATCAGCGCGCCGAGCACGTGGCGCAGGCTCAACCGCTCGCCGGGCAGCAGGCCGGAGAGCAGAACGATCAGCAGCGGCCACAGGTAGGCGATGAGGCTCGCATCCGCCGGAGGGGCGAGCCGCAGCGCGCAAAATAAAGCGCGTGATAGCCGAACAGGCCGCCGACCCCGACCGCGAACACCCGCCAGGGCTGGAAAAGCAGCCCGAGTTTTCCGCGTGCAGCGGCATAGGCGAGGCCGATCGCCCCGCCTATAGAAAAAGTCAGGGCGGCGAGTTCGAACGGCGGCATCGTTCCCGACGCCGCCGTCATTAGGGCGAGCGCGGACCACAGCAGGATCGCCACGAGGCCGATGAGGGTCGCCGAGCGGGAGGGAGCGGAGCGAGACACGCGTGGTCGCTACCCGGCTTTCTCGAAGCGGGCAATATGTGGCTTTCGCCCAAAACGCCTTGCCTTGCCCGTCCCTTTCGAGTATGGAGCGCGCCTCTGAACCGCCCGGCCGTTAGGGCTGCCGTGGCGGTTCTTTTCGCTCATTCCGACGCGAACGGGCCGCAAGGTCCGAAACAATTCCAAAAGGGCGTCAAGCCCGGGAGAGCCAAATGCCCAAGCTGAAGACCAAATCGGGCGCGAAAAAGCGCTTCAAGATCACCGGGACCGGCAAGGTCGTTTACGCCCAGGCGGGCAAGCGCCACGGCATGATCAAGCGCACGACCAAGCAGATCCGCAATCTGCGTGGCACCACCGTGCTGTTCAAGACCGACGGCGACAACGTCAAGAAATTCTTCCTGCCGAACGGCTGACCCTTTTCCCGGAGATTTGAACCATGGCTCGCGTCAAACGCGGCGTAACCGCCCACGCCAAGCACAAGAAGATCCTCAAGGCCGCCAAGGGCTTTTCCGGCCGCCGCAAGAACACGATCCGCGCCGCCAAGGCCGCCGTCGACAAGGCGATGCAATACGCCTATCGCGACCGCAAGAACCGCAAGCGCGAGTTCCGCGCGCTGTGGATCCAGCGCATCAACGCCGCCGTGCGCGAGCATGGCCTGACCTATTCGCGCTTTATCGCCGGCCTGATCGGCGCCGGCGTCGAGGTCGACCGCAAGGTGCTCTCGGATCTCGCCATCACGGAGCCGGCGCGCGTTTGCGCTGATCGTCGAGAAGGCCAAGGGCCACCTGCCGAAGGCGGCCTGAGAGCCGCCCTCTCCGCCTCGTCCCGCTTGCCGGGAGCAGCGCTCCCGGCGATGCAGGCGCCGGGCCAGTTTCAGGACGCGCTCTCGCCGGTGACACCCTGCATCCGGCGCTTCGCGGCGGCACCATTCTCCGGCGACTTAGCGCTGGCATGACACGGGTCGTGGCGCCCGCACGAACAGGCCGCCCATGACCGATCTTTCGCCTCTACGAACCGAAACTCTCGCCGCGATCGCCGCCGCTCCCGATGAAGCGGCGCTGGAGGGCGTGCGTGTAAATGCGCTCGGCAAGAAGGGTTCGATTTCCGCGCTGCTTGCGACGCTCGGAAAAATGTCGCCGGACGAGCGCAAGGCCGCCGGGGCGGAGATCAACGCCCTGAAGGACGAAGTGACCGGCGCGCTCGGCGAGCGGCGGCAGGTGTTGAAGGCGGCGGCGCTCGACGCCCGACTCAAGGCCGAAGCGCTCGACGTCACGCTGCCGGTGCGGGAGAGCGGCGTCGAGGCAGGGCGCATCCATCCGATCAGTCAGGTGCTGGACGAGGTGACGGCGATTTTCGCCGACATGGGGTTCTCGATCGCCGAAGGCCCCGACATCGAGAGCGACGACTACAACTTCACCAAGCTCAACTTCCCGCCCGGCCATCCGGCGCGCGAAATGCACGACACGTTCTTCTTCGCGCCTAGCGGCACGAACGAACGCAAGCTGCTGCGCACTCACACCAGCCCCGTGCAGGTGCGCACGATGCTGAGCCAGAAGCCGCCGATCCGCATCGTCTGCCCAGGCCGCACCTATCGCACCGATTTCGACCAGACCCATACGCCGATGTTCCATCAGGTCGAGGGGCTCGTCATCGACAAGAGCTCGCATCTCGGCCACCTGAAGTGGGTGCTGGAAGAATTCTGCAAGGCGTTCTTCGAAGTGCCCGACGTCAAGATGCGCTTCCGTCCGAGCTTCTTCCCCTTCACCTCGCCCTCGGTCGAGGTCGATATCCAGTGCCGGCGCTCGGGCGGCGAAATTCGCTTCGGCGAAGGCGAGGATTGGCTGGAAATCCTCGGCTGCGGCATGGTGCACGCCAACGTGCTGAGGAATTGCGGCATCGACCCCGACGAATATCAGGGTTTTGCCTGGGGCATGGGCCTCGATCGCATCGCCATGCTCAAATACGGCCTGCCGGACCTTCGCGACCTGTTCGACGCCGACGTGCGCTGGATCGAGCACTACGGTTTTCGGCCGCTCGACTTCCCGACGCTGGCGGGCGGATTGAGCGGGTGAGCTTATGCCGACTCTGCTGCGCTGGAACGGCCTTCGATGACTACTTTGCAAATCGAGATTGAAGACTCCCGGCCAGTCGAGGCGGTATGCGACGCGGACTATCTGACGGTGACATTGCATGATGGCAGAATGCTATGGGCTCCGCTCTGGTGGTATCCGAGATTGCAGCGCGCCAACGCTCATCAGCGCAACCACATCGAGTTTTCCCCGCTTGGCCTCCACTGGCCTGATCTCGACGAGGACATCAGCGTCGCGAGCATTTTGCGCGGCGCCAAGGCGCCCGGCGCGAAATCGCCCGCCGCCTAGTTGTAGTTCCAAGGTCCGAAAATGAAACTCACTCTGTCCTGGCTCAAAGACCATCTCGACACCAAGGCTTCGCTGCCTGAGATCGTGGAGACGCTGACCCGCATCGGCCTCGAGGTCGAAGGCGTGGAGGACCCGGCGGATCGGCTCAAAGGCTTCGTGGTGGCGCGCGTCATCGAGGCGAAACAGCATCCGAACGCCGACCGCCTGCGCGTCTGCCTCGTCGACGCCGGAGGCGAGCCGCAGCAGGTCGTATGCGGCGCGCCCAACGCGCGCACCGGCATGAAGAGCGTATTCTCGCCCGTCGGGACTTTCATCCCCGGCAAGAAGATCACGCTGACCAAGGGCGTGATCCGCGGCGTCGAGTTCGAACGGCATGCTGTGCTCCGCCGCCGAGCTCGAAATCTCGGATGATCACGACGGCATCATCGATCTGCCTGACGACGCGCCGGTCGGCGTGGCCTATGCCGCATATGCGCATCTCGACGACGCCGTCATCGACATCAATCTGACGCCGAACCGTCCCGATGCGACGGGCGTCGAAGGCATTGCGCGCGACCTCGCGGCGGCGGGGCTTGGAACCCTGAAAAACCGGCCGATCCGGCCGATCGAAGCGGCCTTTCCCTGCCCGGTCGATGTGAAGCTCGACTTCTCCGCTGAAGACCGAGAAACTTTGCCCCGCCTTCGCGCTGCGGCTGGTGCGCGGCGTGAAGAATGGGCCCTCGCCGGAATGGATGCAGAAGCGGCTGCGCGCCATCGGGCTGCGTCCCATCAACGCGCTCGTCGATATCACCAACTATCTGACTTTCGATCGCGGCCGTCCGCTGCACGTGTTCGACGCCGCCAAGGTGAAGGGCGATCTCACCGTTCGCCGCGCCATGGCCGGCGAAAGCGTGCTGGCGCTCGATGGCCGCACCTATGCGCTCGATCCCGGCATTGTCGTCATCGCGGATGAGAACGGGGTCGAGTCGATCGCCGGCGTGATGGGCGGCGAGCACTCGGGCTGCGACGAGAACACGCGCGACGTGCTGATCGAAAGCGCGCTGTGGGACCCTTCCAACATCGCCCATACGGGCCGCAAGCTCGGCATCGTCACCGATGCGCGCTATCGTTTCGAGCGCGGCGTCGATCCCGACTTCTGCGTCCCCGGCGCGGAGCTTGCGACGCATCTCGTGATGGAATTCTGCGGCGGCGAGCCTTCAAAGTTGATTGTCGCGGGCGATCCCGCCAAACCGCGCCAGCGCGTGCCGTTCCCCTATAGCGAGGTCAAACGTCTCGCCGGCGTGGACATTCCAGAGGCCGAGGGGGAGGCGATCCTTGCGCGGCTCGGCTTCGAGGCGAAGGACGGCTTTGTGCTGGCGCCCAACTGGCGCCCCGACATCGACGGCAAGGCCGACATCGTCGAGCAGATCGTGCGCATCGCCGGCCTCGACCGCGTGCCGACTACGCCGCTGCCGCGCCTGACGAGCGGCGTGCCGAAGCCGGTATTGACCCTGCTGCAGAAGCGCACGCGGCTCGCCAAGCGGACGCTCGCGAGCCTGGGCCTTAGCGAGGCCGTCACCTGGTCGTTCATCTCGAAGGCGCAGGCCGAATTGTTCGGCGGCGGCAAGCCGGAGCTGGCGCTCGCCAATCCGATCGCCGCAGACCTCTCCGACATGCGCCCGAGCCTCGTTCCGGGTCTGGCGGCGGCGGCGGAACGCAATTCGCGCCGCGGCTTCAAGGATGTCGCGTTATTCGAAGTCGGCCAGGTATTCCTGGGCGACGGCGAAAACGACCAGCGCATCGCGGCGGCGGCGGTCCGACGCGGCCTCGCCAAACGCAGTGGCGCGGGACGGCATTGGAGCGGCGGCGGCAACGTCGACGTGTTCGACGCCAAGGGCGACGCGCTTGCGCTGCTCGAAGCGCTCGGCGTCAACCTCAACGCCGTTCAGATCATGCCCGGCGGCCCCGCCTTCCTGCACCCCGGCCGCTGCGCGACGCTGCAGTTTGGCCCGAAAATCATCGCCGGCTGGTTCGGCGAACTGCACCCACGCGCGCTGGAGACGCTCGACGTCGAAGGCCCGCTCGTCGCCTTCGAGATCACGCTCGACGCCATCCCTGCGCCCAAGGCCCGACCGACCAAGGCGAAGCCAAAACTCGAGCGCTCCGAATTCATGCCGCTCGAGCGCGATCTCGCCTTCGTGACGCCGGAGGCGACGCGGGCCGCCGATCTCCTGAAGGCGGCGCTTTCCGCCGATCGCGCGCTCGTGACCAACGCCGACGTGTTCGACGTCTATCGCGGCGCCGGCGTACCGGAAGGCCACAAATCGGTCGCGATCTCGGTTACCCTGCAGCCGAAAGAGCGCACCCTGACCGATGCGGAGATCGAGGCGACGGTCGCAAGGATAGTCGCCGAAGTGACGAAGAAGACGGGCGCGACGCTGAGAGGATGACCCGATGCGTTTGGCCTTGGCCGGCGTGATCCTGCTGTCGCTGACGGGCCTCGCCTCGGCGCAGCAGGAAAACCCGGCCTGCGCGAAGTTCAAGAACGACTTCGAGTACAATTCCTGTCTTGCCCGTCTCGGGCCGAGGGCCGGCGCGACGCACGATATTGCGCCGCCGGCCAACGAACGCGCCGCTAGCCGGCCTGGCGTGGTCGCAACGCGCAACAAGCGCGGCCGCATGGAAGCGGTGTTCGACATTTCGCCTAAGAAATAAGGCCCGGCCCCTCTATTGGATTTGACAGCGTCGGGCCGGGGTCGCGCGATTCCGCCGAGGGACGGTCGCGCGCGATTTACAGGCGCCTCCGCACGAAATATCAGCATACATAACCAATGTTTGCGCATGCCAAATTGATGCAGCGCATACATTATTGGTGACCTGATTGTGACGTCGAGGGCGCGTCATGGCTGCGTCGCCGCACCCGGTTGATGAGATTCTGCCGCTGCCGAAACTGGCCGCGCTCGGCCTGCAGCACGTGCTCGTCATGTACGCGAACGCCGTCGCCGTGCCGCTGATCGTCGGCGGCGCGCTGCATCTCTCGAAAGATCAGATCGCATTGCTCATCAATGCGGATTTGTTTGCTTGCGGCGTCGCGACTCTGATTCAGACGCTCGGCGTCGGGCCGGTCGGCATCAGGTTGCCGATCATCATGGGCGTGACGGCGGTCGCGATCTCGCCGTTGACCGTCATCGCCGCCATGCCCGGCGTCGGTCTACCCGGCATCTACGGCGCCGTGCTGGTCGCTGGCCTGTTTGGGCTTTGCGTCGCGCCCTTCGTCAAATACGCGCTGCGATTCTTCCCGTCTGTCGTGACCGGCACGATCATTTTGATGATCGGCGTCGTGCTGATGCGGGTCGGCGTCGGCTGGGCGGGCGGCGGCGCGGGAGCGGCCGATTTCGGCGCGCCCAAATATCTGGCGGTCGCTGCCCTCGTACTGCTTGTGATCTTGCTGATCCTCAAGTTCGCGACTGGATTCCTGGCGAATCTCGCGGTGCTGATCGGCATCGCGATCGGTTACGTTGCGACGATCGCGCTGGGCTGGACGGATTTTTCCGGCATCGGCGACGAACCTTTGCTGCGCTTCGTGCCGCCGCTGCGCTTCGGCCTGCCGCAATTCTATTTGGTTCCGAGCCTCACGATGTGTCTCGTCATGATGATCGTGTTCATCGAGGCGACCGGCATGTTCCTGGCGCTTGGCGCCATGACTGGCAAGCCGATCGGGCCCGACGACGTCAAGCGGGGCCTCAGGGCCGACGCGATCGGCACGATCATCGGCGCGATCTTCAACACATTCCCCTATGTCTCCTATTCGCAGAACATCGGACTCGTCGGCGTCACCGGCGTCCACAGCCGCTTTGTCTGCGTCGCCGGCGGCGTCATCATGCTGGCGCTCGGCCTGATCCCGAAGCTCGCCTTCATCGTCGCCTCCGTGCCGCCCTGCGTGCTCGGCGGCGCGGGCTTCATCATGTTCGGCATGGTCGCGGCGACGGGCGTCAAAATCCTCTCCACTGTCGACTTCAACAAAGACCGGCACTCCGTGCTGATCGTCGCGATCTCGATCGGCTTCGGCCTCATCCCGATCGTCGCGCCGAGCTTCTTTCAGAGCTTTCCGCCGACGCTGAAACCGATTTTCGGCGACGGCATCATTTTGACCGCGATCGTCGCGGTGTTGCTCAACGCCTTCTTCAACCGGACGAGTGGCGCCGAGGCGGAAGCCGGAGCTCTGATCGCCGCTCAAGCCGCTGAACATATCTGACCGCGCGCCGCCGGTTGCAGCGCTCTCGAAGGAGCTTCAGATGGCCGTCAAAGTCGCCGCCGAGCCCTATGAGTTCGAATTCGAGCCGGCGAAAGCCGCGCTTCTCATCATCGACATGCAGCGCGACTTTCTGGAGCCCGGCGGTTTCGGCGAAATGCTCGGCAACGACGTGTCGCAATTGCGCCGCACGATCGAGCCGAACCGGCGCCTGCTCGAAGCCTGGCGCGCCCATGGGCTTACCGTGATCCATACCCGCGAAGGCCACCGTCCCGATCTTTCGGATTTGCCGCCGGCCAAGAAAATCCGCGGCCGCAGCGCGACCTGCATTGGCGACTCCGGTCCGATGGGCCGCATCCTGGTGCGCGGCGAAGCCGGGCACGACATCATCCCCGAGCTCTATCCGAAAGCCGGCGAGCCCGTCATCGACAAGCCCGGCAAGGGCGCGTTCTGGGCGACCGACCTGCACGCGATCCTTCAGCATCGCGGCGTCAAACAACTCGCGGTCACCGGCGTGACGACCGAAGTCTGCGTCAACACCACCGTGCGGGAAGCCAACGACCGCGGCTACGATTGTCTGGTGCTGTCGGACTGCGTCGGCTCCTACTTTCCCGAGTTCCAGGAGATGGGCCTCAAAATGATCAAGGCGCAGGGTGGCATTTTTGGCTGGGTCGCCCCGTCGGAAAATCTCATCGCGGCCTTGGGCTGAACATTCGCGGCAGACGACGGGGAAGGCGGGTCCGAGGGTTCAGCGCCCGCCGCCAAACATAAGCAGCTGAACCTTGGACGAACAGGGAGCGCAGCGATGTCGAGCACAGCGATAAGTTCGAAATCCGGCGACAAACTATGGGTCGCAGGCGACTGGAACGCCTTCTTTGGCTTCGGCACCAATATTCTCGTCAACATTCTCGTGCTGACGGGATTGTTGCGTTTCGTCCTGAAAATGCCTGACAGCCTGGTGTTCGGGCGCATTCTCCCGGCGACCGGCCTGATGCTGTTCCTCAGCACGGTCTACTATGCGTTCCTCGGCTACCGGCTCGGCAAGAAAGAAGGCCGCGACACCGTCTGCGCGCTGCCTTCGGGCATCAGCGTGCCGCACATGTTTGTCGTCACCTTTGTCGTCATGTTGCCGATCCTCAGCAAGACCAACGATCCCGTGCAGGCCTGGGAAGCCGGCCTCACCTGGGTGTTCGTGCAGAGCTTCGTCTTGATGGCGGGCGGCTTCGTCGCGCCGATCATCCGGAAGATTACCCCCCGCGCGGCCCTGCTCGGCTCGCTTGCCGGCATCTCGATCACCTTCATCTCGATGCGGCCGAGCCTTCTGATGTTCGAGACGCCGCTGATCGGCGTCGTCTGTTTCGCGATCATCCTCGCCAACTGGTTCGGCGGCGTGCGTTATTATCAGGGCGTGCCCGGCGGCCTGGTCGCGATCATCGCCGGCACGATCATCGCCTGGGGCTCCAATCTGTTCGGCCTCGGCTATGGCGGTCTTTCGCTCGGCACGGTCGGCGATGCGGTGTCGCATTTCGGCTTCTCGGTTCCCCTGCCGGCGGTCGACCATGTTTTCTCGGGCTTCAAGTGGCTCGGGGTCATCCTCATCACCGCCATCCCCTTCGGCATCTATGATCTCGTCGAAGCCATGGACAATGTGGAGAGCGCCGCGGCCGCCGGCAACTCGTTCCCAACCACGCAGGTGCTGACCGCCGACGGCGTCGTCAGCCTGATCGGCTGCCTGCTCGGCAACCCCTTCATCAACGCCGTCTATATCGGCCATCCCGGCTGGAAAGCGATGGGCGGACGCATCGGCTATTCCGCGGCGGCCGGCGTGATGGTGCTGTTGCTGACCTGGCTCGGCATCGCCGCGCTGATCTCGAGCTTAATCCCCGTCGTCGCGATCCTGCCGATCCTGCTCTACATCGGCATGCTGATCGGCTCGCAGGCCTTCCAGGAATCGCCGCATCGTCACGCGCCGGCGATCATCCTGGCGATGATCCCGCAGCTCGCCGGCTGGGGCAAGAATCTGATCGACAGCGCGCTCGGCGCCGCGGGCACCAACGCGGGCGCGGTCGGGTTCGACAAGCTCGCCGGCACGGGCGTGCTCTATCACGGGCTGTCGGTGCTCGGCGGCGGCGCGACGCTCGCCGGCATCATCCTCGGCGCGGTCGCCGTCTTCATCATTGACCGCGAATTGGTGAAAGCCTCGTGGTTCGCGCTCGCCGGCGCGGTGTTGACTTTCTTCGGCTTCATCCACGGCGAGGAGATCGGCATCGCGCAATCGCCCGTCGTGGCTCTGAGCTATCTCGGCGTTGCGGCCATGCTGTTCGCCTTCGCCAAATACGCTGAAGTCGCGCCACACGTCGAAGCGCACGGAACGCTTGCCGCCGAGCCGGCGGAGTAGGGCGGCCGCCCATCGCGCGCTCCGCGCCGCCTTCTCGCCTCGCGATTTGCTCCGCAAATCGCGGGAGAGAAGGCGATTCCTCCCGACCTTCGATCTAGACAAGGAGTGGCGCTCCCACAGGGCTGAAGGCCCGGAACAAAAACCGCTCGGAAGCTCTTTCTGCTGACGGGAACGCCGCCAGCGGTTGAGTTGCGATGCTGAAGGACGAAAGCCTCGAGGGAACGACCATCGTCGGAGGCTCGGATATTTCCGAGCAGATCGCCGAGGAAGGGCTGCGCTACGTCAACGACCGCAAGCCCGGATTTACCCGCAAGCGCCGCAAGGCCGGCTTCCACTATTTCGATACGGCGGGCAAGCGCATCACCGACCCCCGCGTTCTGGCGCGCGTGAAATCGATCGGCGTGCCTCCGGCCTACGAGTTCGGTCTGGATCTGCCCGTCGCCGAACGGCCATATCCAGGCGACCGGGCTCGATGCGCGAGGGCGCAAGCAATACCGCTATCACGTCAAGTGGCGCGCCCTGCGCGACCAGACCAAATATGATCACGTGATGGCCTTCGCCGAGGCCCTTCCGGAGCTGCGACGACGGGTTGACGAGGACCTGACGCGCAGCGGCCTGCCGCGCGAGAAAATCCTGGCCACTCTCGTGCGGCTGCTCGAGACCACGCTCATTCGCGTCGGCAACGCCGAATATGCGAACCAGAACCGCTCGTATGGATTGACGACCATGCGCCGCCGCCACGTCGCGATCGAGCGCGGCGCGCTCAAGTTCGAATTCATCGGCAAGTCCGGCAAGAACTGGAAGCTTGCAGGTGCACGATCGGCGCATCGTCGGCGATCGTGCGGAAATGCGCGGAAATCCCGGGACACGAATTGTTCAAATATCTGGACGAGGACGGGGCCGCGCGCACGGTCGATTCCGGCGACGTCAATGCCTACATCAAAGAGGCCACGGGTCAGGATTTCTCCGCCAAGGATTTTCGCACCTGGGCCGGCACCGTGCTGGCGGCGATGGCGCTAAGCGAGTTCGAGAAATACGACAGCCACGTGCAGGCGAAGCGCAATGTCGTGGCGGCGATCGAAAAGGTCGCGCGCGCGCTCGGCAATACGCCGGCGATCTGCCGCAAGAGCTATGTGCACCCCGAGATCCTCGACGCCTACATGTCCGGCGATCTCGCCTCGATGATCGACGCCGAGATCGAATACGAATTGAAGCAGCGCTATGAGCGTCTCAACGCCGACGAACTCATCGTCATGGCGTTCCTGCACAAGCGGCTCAACACGCTGAAACAGGCGGCCTGAATTGAATAGCGCCAGTGTCATCCCCGCGAAAGCGGGGATCCAGTGTGTGATGTTCGGCTTGCAGAAAATCACCGGAAACCTGGAACCGCTCAGTCCTATGACACTGGATCCCCGCTTTCGCGGGGATGACAGTTTCGCGATTGGCGCCTGAGCCGCCTAAGGCGTAAAGTCGCGCCGCTCCGCCCAATCTCAAGGTGCTCGCATGGCTGATTTTCCGTACCACTCTGCGCTCATTGTCGGCGCCGGCCCCGGCATCAGCGCCTCGCTCGCTCGTGCTCTCGACGGCGCTCGGCGTCAAGGTCGCCCTCGCCGCTCGAAACACCCAAAAACTTTCCGAGATCATCGCCGGGACCGGCCGTCGCCGTGCCCATTGCAGCGGACGCGAGTAGCGCGAAAAGCGTAGCTGAGATGTTTGACCGGGCGAGCGAGGCGATCGGCGAGCCCGACATCGTCGTCTACAACGCGAGCGCCCGCGCGCGCGGGCCCATTGCCGAGCTCGATCCGAAGGACGTCGAAAGGTCCCTCGCTGTGACGGCGTTCGGCGGCCTTTCTCGTCGTGCAGAATGCGGTGAAGCGCATGGAGCCCAAAGGGCGCGGCGCGATCCTGCTGACCGGCGCGAGCGCCAGCGTGAAGGGCTTCGCCCAGTCCTCGCCGTTTGCGATGGGCAAGTTCGCGCTGAGCGGTCTTGCGCAGAGCGCGGCGCGCGAACTTGGCCCCAAGGGCATCCATGTCGCCCATTTCATCATCGACGGCGGGGTCAGATCCGCGGCGCGCCCTGACTCCGCAGACAAACCCGACAGCCGCTCTCGCCCGACGCGATCGCCGAGGCTTATGTAGGCGTACTGCGCCAGCACCGCAGCGCCTGGTCGCACGAAGTGGAATTGCGGCCCTGGGTCGAGCGGTTCTGAGCTTGGAGCCGCCGCCGAGCCGACAAATTTCTCGAGCTCAGCCGCTTCATTTATCCGACAAACTTCGATAGGTTGCCCACGCCGTTGTCGAGAGGGACGCGAGAGCCCCGAAAACGCGGCCAAGCCGGGTGTATTACGGGGAGAGGAACATGGACAAGGCAGGCGCGGGATCGAGCATTTCCCGCCGCGGATTTCTTCAAACGGCTGCGGGCGGCGTGGCGATCGGCGCTGCGCCCTTCGCGTTCCCGATGCCGGCGATCGCCGCCGACGCGACGCTGAAGGTCGGCTTCATCAGCCCGCTGACCGGGCCGCTCGCGAGCTTCGGCGAGAGCGATCCGTTCATTTTGAAACTCGTCCACGCCGCGCTCGCCAAGGGCGTGGAGATCGGCGGCAAGACCTATGGCGTCGAGATCATCGACAAGGACACCCAGTCGGATCCGAGCCGTTCAGGCCAGCTCGCCAAGGAGCTCATCAATCAGAACAAGGTCGACCTGATGCTGTCGACTTCGACGCCGGAGACGGTCAACCCGGTGGCCGACGCCTGCGAGGCGGCGGGCGTGCCCTCGCTCTCGACCATCATGCCGTGGGAGGCCTTCTATTTCGGGCGCGGCGCGAAGCCCGGCGCACCCTCGCCCTTCAAGTGGAGCTTCCTGTTCTCGTTCGGCGTCGCCGACTTTCTCAAGTGTTACGCTTCGCAGTGGAGCGGGCCGGTGAAGACCAACAAGAAGGTCGGCGCGCTGCTGCCGAACGACGCCGACGGCAATGCGATCCGCGAACATTTGATGCCTGCTCTCGCCAAGGCCGGCTTCACCATCGTCGATCCCGGCGGCTATGAGGACGGCACGACAGACTTCTCGGCGCAGATCGCCAAGTTCAAGTCGGAAGGCATCGAAATCCTCAACACCTTCCCGATCCCGCCGGATTTCGCGACGTTCTGGCGCCAGGCGGCGCAGCAGGGTCTCACCAAACAGATCAAGATCGCGCAGATCGCCAAGACCGGCCTGTTCGCCTCCTCTGTCGAAGCGCTGGGTTCGCTCGGGCCGGGGCTCGCGAGCGCCTGCTACTGGCACCGCGACTTCCCCTACAAGTCCTCGCTGACGGGCATGGCCTCGAAGGACATTGCGGACGCCTACGAGAAGGAAACCGGCAAGCAATGGAGCCAGCAGCTCGGCGCGACGCAATCCCTGTTCGACTGCGGCGTCGCGGCGCTGAAGAGCAGCGGCGCGCCGACCGACAAGGCGGCCGTCGCCAAGGCGATCTCGACGCTGAAGACCGACACGACGATCGGAACCGTCGATTTCAGCAAGGGCCCCGTGCCGAACTGCGTCAACACGCCAATCATCGGCACGCAATGGGTGAAGGCGAAGGGCGGCAAGTACAAGCTCGACTACGTCATCACCGAGCACGCCTGCGATCCGAACGTGCCCATCGGCGCCGAACTGAAGCCCTACGGCGCGTGACGCCATCAGAACCATCGGCCAGCGCCGTTCTTCACGGCGCCGGCCTCTTCAAAACATTCGGCGCGCTGCGAGTGCTCGACAATGTCGACTTCGAGGTTCGCGCCGGCGAGGCCGTCGGCATCGTCGGACCCAACGGCGCGGGCAAGACCACGCTGCTCAGCGTGCTGGCGGGCGGCCTGCCGGCGAATGACGGGCGCGTGACGTTTCAGGGTCAGGACGTTACGTCTTTCGACGCGTCGAGCCGCAGCCGGATGGGGCTCGCCAAAACCCATCAGGTTCCGAGACCCTTCGCCGGCATGACCGTATTTGAGAACGTGCTGGTGGCCGCGACGCAGGCGGGCCGCAGGCAGGGGCGAAAGGCCTACGAAGCCTCGGTCGAATTGCTGGAGCTTTGCGGCATGCTCGACGTCGCCAACCGCCGCGCGGAAAGCCTGGGTCTGCTCGACCGCAAGCGGCTCGAACTCGCGCGCGTGCTGGCGACCGAGCCGAAAGTCGTACTGCTCGACGAGATCGGCGGCGGCCTCACCGACGAAGAAACTGTGCGGCTCGTCGAGACGATCCGCGAAATGCGCCGGCGCGGCATGGCGATCGTCTGGATCGAGCACATCGTGCACGTGCTGCTGCAGGTCGTCGAGCGGCTCGTCTGCATGGTGGAGGGCCGCGTGATCGCCGACGGAGACCCGCGCGCCGTGATGAACGATCCGACCGTGGTCGCGGCCTATCTCGGGAGCGGCGCGGCGTGAGCCTCATCGAGGCCGAGAAGCTCGATGCGCGGCATGGACTGTTGCAGGCCGTGCGCGAAGTGTCGTTTTCGATTCAACCCGGCGAAATCGTCGCGCTCGTCGGCGCCAATGGCGCGGGCAAATCGACGCTGCTGCGCGCGCTCGCCGGCGCGCATGCGCCGGCCGGCGGCCGTATTTCGTTCGACGGCGAGGATGTTACGCGAACGCGCGCCTACACGCGCGTCGCCAAAGGCATTGCGCTCGTGCCCGAGGGACGGCGGCTGTTTCCCGAAATGACGGTCGAGGAAAACCTGCTCGTTGCGACGCGCGTCGGCCGCAAGGGCCATTGGACCGTCGAGCGAATCTTTGAACTGTTTCCATTCCTGCGCGCGCGGCGGCGCGCCTTCGCGGCCAATCTATCGGGCGGCGAGCGGCAGGCGGCCGCGATCGGCCGCGCTTTGATGACCAATCCGCGCCTGCTGCTGCTCGACGAAGTCTCGCTCGGCCTGGCGCCTGTCGCGATCGAGGCTCTCTACCGCAACATGGACGCGATGCTGAGGGCGGCGCCACCCTAGTGCTCGTCGAGCAGCAGCTCGACCGCGCCATGAGCGTCGCCACCCGCGTCATGTGCATGCTGGAGGGCCGCATCGCGCTCGATCGGCCCAACCCCGGCGTCACCAGAGAGGAAGTGATCGAGGCCTACTTCGGTTTGAGACGCGCCGCCGGCGAAGCGGCGAGAGCGCCGGCATGAGCTTCCTCAATCTCATTCTGCAAGGCGTGCTGCTCGGCGGCTACTACGCGCTGCTCGCCAGCGGCCTCTCGCTGATGTTCGGCGTGATGCGGATCATCAATCTCGCGCATGGCGACCTCGCGATCCTCGCCGCCTTCCTCGTTTTCGCGATCTCGGATTATTTCGACATCTCGCCGTTCCTGGCGCTTGCGCCCGTATTGCCGCTGATGGCGCTGGTCGGCTGGGCGCTGCAGCGCGGCATTCTCGAACGCAGCCTGCGCGCCGGCCTGCTGGTGCCGCTGCTCGCGACCTTTGGCCTGTCGATCGCGCTGCAGAACCTGTTGTTCGAACAGTTCGGCGCCGACACGCGCTCGCTCGATCTCGGCGACTTCTCCTACGCCAGCCTCGAACTCGGGCCGCAGATCAACATCCCCTATATTGCGCTCCTGATCTTCGCGCTCGCCGTCGCGCTGCTTGGCGGGCTCTCGCTGTTTCTCAAATTGACCTCGCTCGGCCGCGCGATCCGCGCCACCGCGCAGGACCCGGATACGGCCGAGCTTGTTGGCGTCAACGCGCGCGCCATCTACGCGATCGCCGCCGCGATCGCAGTGGCGACGGTCGCGCTCGCCGGCGCGCTGCTCGGCATGCGCTCCAGCTTCGATCCCTATTCCGGGCCGATGCAGCTCATCTTCGCCTTTGAAGCCGTCGTCATCGGCGGCATCGGCTCGCTGTGGGGCACGCTCGCCGGCGGAATCGTGCTTGGGCTTGCGCAGACCATCGGCTCGTCGATCGATCCGCGCTGGTTTCTGCTCGGCGGCCACCTGGTCTTTCTCGCCATTCTCGGCGTCAGGATGGTCGGCGAATGGCGCCGCGCGCACGGCGGGCTCAGAGCCGTTCTCAGGGCGCGACGATGAGCGCGAGTTTTTCGATCGAGCGCTGGAACCGCGCCTCGCTCGTCTCAGGGGCCGTAACCGCGCTGGCGCTGCTCCTGCTGGCGAGCGGGCCTTCGCTGTTCAGCGACAATGCCGTGGACAAGCTGACGACCCTGTTCGTCTACGTGATCCTGGCGGCGATGTGGAATGCGCTGGCCGGCTACGCGGGGCTCGTCTCGGTCGGCCAGCAGGCCTTCTTCGGCATCGGCGCCTATTTCGCGCTCCGGCTTTCGGTCTCCGGCCTGCCCGCCTATCCCTCGCTCGTGCTCGGCGCCGTGGCCGCCGCCGTACTCGCCATCCCCATTTCGCTGTTCATGCTGAGACTGCGCGGCGGCGAGTTCTCGATCGGCATGTGGGTGCTCGCCGAGGCCCTGCATCTCATCGTCAACATCGATCCGCTGATCCAGGGCGAGACGGGCATGTCGATGATCTCGCTCAACGCCTTCTCGCACGAGCAGCGGCTCGCGCTGAACTACTGGCTGTCGTTCGCCGGCATGGTTGGGTTGCTCGGCGTGTTCTTCTTTCTGCTGCGCAGTCCCTTCGGCGCCTCGGTGCAGGCGATTCGCGACGACGAGGAGGCGGCGGCCTCGCTCGGCGTGAAGGTGTTGCGGGCGAAGCGCACCATGTTCGTGCTTGCCGCTTTCGGCGCCGCGCTGGCCGGTGTGCTGTGGCTTGCGACCTCCGTCACGTTTCAGCCGAAGACCAATTTCGGCGTGCAATGGACCGCCTATATGATCCTGATGGCGCTGGTCGGAGGCCTCGGCACGTTCGAGGGGCCGATTCTCGGCGCGGTGCTGTTCTTTCTGCTGCAGGACCAGTTCGGCGAGAACGGCGTCTGGTACATGGCCGGCCTCGGCGCGGTCGCGATCCTGTTCGCCCTGTTCCTGCCGCGCGGCATCTGGGGCGAGATCGAAGCGCGCTACGGATTGAAGCTGCTGCCGGTCGGCTATCTGTTGAAGCTCAGGGAACGCGGCTAGAGCTTTCAGCGATTGCTTGGAATCGTCATCGCGAGCGAAGCGAAGCCATCCATCTTTCCGTGATCGTTGTTCTGTCTTAAGAGAGCACCCATCGCTTCAGCACAGATTGCTTCGTCGCTGCGCTCCTCGCAATGACGACTGGACCTAAGGGCAAATGGCCCCAGCTCACTAGCGGCTGTGACAGCCGAACTGGCGCGTCTCGATGTAGGTGTCCGCCGCGCCAGCCTTCTTCTCGATGCTCACGGTGAACATATCCGTCTCGGGATAGCCCTCCCGCTCGACGTCGATGCGCCACGTGCCGCGCTGCTTTGCGTCGGTCGCGAGCTTGTCGCACTCGGGCTTGCCGTGGATCGTCAGGCAATATGCATAGACCTCGTCGCAATAGGGCAGGTCGTAATGGGTAGGCGCGTTGGTGGGCCGCGCCAACGCCGGCGCAGCCCACAGAGCCACGGCCAACCCCAGAATTCTACGCATGCCGCCTGCTCCCGCCTGACGGCAAACCCATAGGGCGCCATCCGGGCGGACGTCCAGATCACCGAGCCGCCTTGACGAGCCCGTCAAGGCGGCTTGCTTGCGCCTTCAGCCTTTGGAGCTCCGCGGGTCGAGGATCAAGGTTCCTCCATTGTTGTCGGAGGCGAGTTCGAAGCTCGAAGTCGAATACGAACCGCTGAAGCTCAGCGCCGCGATCTGCGCGCCGCCGTTGAACACGTCGAGCACTCCGCCGGAATAGCTGAGGCTGGTCGCGGTCTGATTGACAAGATCGATCGCGTCGCCGTCGGCGAAGCCGTGGAGAACGCCAAGGAAGGTTCCGGGCGAGGAGAGATCAAGCGTATCGGTCGGATCGTCGAATGTCACCGATTGCGTCGACGAGACGCCTGACGTGAACGACAGGATCGCATCGTCGCCAAGCGCGATCGAAGTGACCGTGCTTGATGACGTCAGTTGCGAATTGAACGTCATCGTGCCGCCGAGATCCGAGACGTTCTTGAATTCGAGAACGCCATTGATGGTCGTGGTTCCTCCGTCCTGCACATAGCTCTTCGCTGACAGGTCCCCGTTGATCGTCGTCGTTCCGGTATATTGCGTGTAGACGCCGCTCGCCGACAGCAACGAACCCGTGCCGATGTAAATGCTGGCGTCGTTCGTCACGCCGCCGGTGATCGCGAGCGTCGCCGTATAGCCGGAGCCTTCCAGCGTGATCTCGCCGGAAAGATTGGAGAGGCCCGTCGCATCCGAGACGGTCGTCGAGGCCGATAGGCCGTAATTGCCAATGTTCAGATCGCTCTCGTTGGTCAGCAGGCCGCTGAATGCGACATCGCTTCCGCCGTCGTTGCCATCGGAATCGATGTCGGCGAGGCCGGTATTGGTGAATGCCGCACTGGTCGAAAACGACACCCCGCCCTGGCCGAAGCCGGAATCTCCACGGATCAGCAGCGTTCCGCCGTTGCTACTGAGATTGGAAAGGCCGGAATTGCCGCCGGTTGCGCCGATTTCGACATCGGCATTGGCGCCGTCAATCTCCAGCCATCCTCCGTTGACGATTCCGGTGAAGCCGGCGCCGGAGCCGAATTCCAGCGTGGCGTCGCCGCCGATCCGCGTGAAGCTCGACACAGTGAGGCTTTCAGCGCCCGATACATCGAGCGTCGAATGCGGCGCGGAAGACGGACCTGTACTCCCTTGCACGGTCAATGAACCCGCATCGACAAGGCTCGAAGCGCTGACGCTGGTATTCGCCAACTAACTCGTGTTGCCAATCACGATGGTCCCGGTGTTGGTCAAGGCGCCGCCGAATGTGACGTCGCTGCCGCCGTCGTTGCCGTAGTAATCGAAATAGGCGTCGCCGGAGTTCGTGAAGGCGACGCCTGTTGCGAGCGTTACGCCGCCGGTTCCGAAGCCGGAGGCCCCGCGAAGCAACAGGGTTCCGGCATTCGAGGCCAGATTGTCGAGCCCCGAATTCTGCCCGTGCGATCCGACTTGCACACTGGCCTGCGAACCGTCGAGTTCGAGCCAACCGCCTGCGGAAATGCTGGTGAGGCCGGAACCCGAACCGAAGCTCAATGTGGCGTCGCCGCCGACCCGAATGAAATTCGTAACTGCGCCCGCGGCGGCCCCGGAGATCGCAAGCGTGGCGTTCTTGCTTCCTGCGCCGCTGTCGCCTCCCTGGACGGTCAGACTGCCTGTATTCGCGAGCGACTTCGCGTTGACAACGGTATTGGCGAACAGCGAACCGTTGCCGATCGACATTGTGCCGGAATTCGTCAGCGCGCCGGTAATGGTGAAGTCGCTGCCGCCGTCGTTGCCGTAGTAGTCGACCTCGACAAAGCCGGTATTGTTCAGGGCCTTGCTGGTCGTCAGCGTGACGCCGCCCTCGCCGTATCCGGAACTGCCGCGCAGCAGCAGCGTTCCGGCGTTGGTCGCGAAATTGGCGAGACCCGAGTTCTGGGCGCCGCCTGCGATCGTGACGTCGGCGCGCGCGCCGTCGAGTTCGATCGAGCCGCCGATGACTGTGCTTGTGAGGCCGTTTCCAGAGCCGAAGCTCAACACGCCGCTGCCGCCGATGCGGTAAGAATTCGTGACAGCGGCCGTCGCCGCCCCCGTGATCGCGAGCGTGGCCAATGCCGTCCCGGTTGCCCCGGAGCTCCCCTGAACGGTCACAGCGCCCGTATTTTTCAGGGAAGTCGCGGTGACCGTCGTTGAAGCGCCTATGCTCGTGTTGCCAACTTCGAAGGCGTCCGAATTGGTGATGGCGCCTTTGATGGTCAGTTCGCTTCCATCGTCGCCATTTATGGTATCGACCGCCACTGTGCCCGAGTTGATCAATCCGGAATTCAACGTGAGGTCGACGCCGCCTAAGCCGGAGCCAGTATTGCCGCGCAGCAGCAGTTCGCCGTCGACGGTCGTTAGCGTGGAAAGCGCGGAATATTGGCCGCCGCTTCCACTCTGGAAACTTGATGCGGCGCCGTCGAGCTCGATCGTTGAACCGGCGCCGATGGTCTGAATGCCGCCCGAGGCGAATTCGAAAACGCCGTTGGCGCCGGAGCGCAGATATCCAGACGAGGTGGTCGGCGCCGCCGACTTCACATCCAAAATCGCCTGCGGCTCCGATGTGTTGGTGGCGGTCGACCCTTGCAGATAAATGTAGCCGGTGTTGACGAGCTCATCGACCGTCAACGTCGAATTGGCGCTGAGCGTCGAGGAGCCAATCTCGACGTTTTTGGTGTTTGTGAAGGTCGAATTGACAGTGAAACTGCTTGCCCCGTCGCCGCCGTAGACGTCGAGATAGAGATCGTCGGCATTGGTGAACGCCGCTGACGTCGTGATGCTCGCGCCGCCCGGCCCCGTGCTCCAATTGCCTTCGAGGTCGAGCGTTCCGGAGTTGCTGGCAAGACCAGAGAGGGCCGAGTTGGTATTGCCTGAGCCAATCGACGCCCGAGATTGCTGGCCATCGAGCTGAAACTCCGCGCCGGCGGCGATTGCAGTGATGCCGCCGGATCCGAATTCGAGATCCGCGTCGCCGTGCAGAAAGACCTTGCCCGTGAGTGTCGTGGGCGCTGCGCCGGTGTCATCGAACGTCGCCTGTTCGGTCGTCCCCAGCTTTTCGTCGCCCCAGAGAACGATCGTGCCGGTGTTGACCAAATTCTGGACCTGCAGTTTGCTTGGCGTGCTGAGCCCACTGTTGCCGATGGTCACCGTGCCGGTGTTCGTCAGGGTTCCGCCGATCGACATCTGGCTCGCGCCATCCTCGCCGTAGACGTCGATGTCGAGATTGCCGCTGTTGACGAGGCCTACGGTGGTGTTGACGGTCGTGCCGCCCGGGCCGGTGCTCCAATTGCCCTCGAGGTCGAATGTGCCGGCATTGTTCGTAAATCCTGTCAGGCCCGAATTGCCATTGCCCAGGCCGAGCGAAACCCGCGACTGCTTGCCGTCGATCTGCAGTTCATCGCCGCTGGCAATGCCCGTGATGCCTACCGAGGCGAACGCGAGATCGGAATCGCCATGCAGGAAGATATTGCCAACCAGTGTGCCAGGGCCGGCGCCGGTGTCGTCGAGAGTCGCCTGCTTGGTGGTTCCGAGCTTCTCGTCGCCCCACAGGACGATCGTCCCCATATCGGTCAGGTTTTCCACGTCCAGAGTCGAGTTCGCGGTCAAACTTGAATTGCCGAGGGTCACTGTGCCGGTGTTTGTCAGGGCGCCTTTGATCGTCATCTTGCTGGCGCCGTCGCCGCCGTAGACGTCTAGTTGAAGATTGCCGCTGTTGAAGACGCCGCCCGTTGTCGTGACGCTCGTGCCGCCCGGCCCCGTCGACCAGTCGCCCTCGAGATCGAAGGTTCCGGCGATCGTCGAAAGGCCGCTCAGCGCGGTATTGCCGGTCGTGCCGTTGCTCGAGATGCGCGACTGCTGGCCGTCGATCTGGATTTCGGCGCCGGCGGCGATCGTCTTGATGCCGCCTGACTTGTATTCGAGATCGGCGTCGCCGTGCAGGAAGATCGAGCCGGTCAGCGTCGACGGCGCCGCGCTCAGCACGTCGAGCGTGGTTTGAATTGTCGTTCCGAGAGTTCTGGTTGCCCCAGAGCGTGACGGTCCCGGAGTTGGCTAAGCTGCCCACCGTTGCGGTCGCCGAATTGGCCTCATTGTTGGTTCCGATGGTGAAATAGCCGGTATTCGAGAACGCCCCGCTTAGGGTGAAAGACCCGCCGGCGCCATCGGTCGCGTAGTTGATTGACCCTGAGTTCTTGATCCCCTTCGCAGTGAGCGAGCCTCCCAATTCGATGTCGAGGGCCGCGTTCGAAATAACGGTCAGGACGTCCGCCAGACCCGTTGTCGTAAGCGTGTCGGTTCCGCTCTGGATGATGGCGTCATCGGAGGAGCCCGGTTGTACGCCGAGCGACCAGTCCGAAATGTTGTTGCTCCAGTTGCCGTTGCCGTTCCAGATATCTGCGCTCATGAGAGTTCCCTCCGTTTGTTATCCGTGCGGCGCCATCAAATCGTCGGCGTCAAAACGGGGCGTCTGGTTCTAAAAAATCATCCAGGACCGACGCGCATGTGAAAGTTCAACCCAGGGTATTGGCGACGGCAAAATGCAACGCCAGCCTTTAACCTGCAACGCAGTTTAGGCGCGTTGTTAAGACATCGTTAGTCCAGGCGCCCGCCTCTTAGGGTCAAAGTTTGCGCGGGAAAAGCGGCAATTGCAGAAGGTTTCCCATATTCCGGCGGACGAAAAGCAAGTCTTCTGCTGTTTTTCAATTTTCGGTGAGCGGCTTGCACGAAGTTGGCACGATGGAGCCCAATTCACACCCGCCTCGACAGCGGCCGGCGCCGGGCTGTAGATAGTTTGGCCCATGCGCGAGCCCCATCCCTTCAGCGCCTTCGTGCGCATTCTTGGCCGCGGCAAGACACTGAGCCGCTCGCTGACCGAAGCGGAAGCCGAGCAGGCGATGGGCATGATTCTGGACGGCGAAGCGCTGCCCGAACAGATCGGCGCGTTCCTGATGCTATTGCGCATGAAGGAGGAGAGCCCGGACGAGCTCGCCGGTTTTACGCGCGCCGCGCGCTCGCGCATGGTCTTCCCCGATGGCTCGCGCGCCGACCTCGACTGGAGTTCATACGCAGGCAAGAAGCGGCAGCTGCCGTGGTTCCTGCTCGCCGCGCTCGCGCTCGCCAAAGCCGGTTATCGGGTGTTCATGCACGGCGGCGAGGGTCACACGCCGGGCCGCCTCTACACCTCCGAGGCGCTGCGCGCCCTCGGCCTCGCGCCGGCCGCCGACGTGGCCGACGCCGCGCGGCGGATCGAGCGAGACAATTTCGCCTATCTCACTCTCGACAGGCTGAGCCCCAGGCTCGACGCGCTGCTCGGGCTGAAGCCGATCCTGGGCTTGCGTTCGCCCATCAACACTTTCGTGCGCATGCTGAACCCGCTTCGAGCGCCCGCCTCGATCCAGAGCGTCTTCCATCCCGGCTATCTGGCGCTGCACCGCGAAGCTGAACGTCTGCTCGGGCAGCCCGGGCTTGTCGTGTTCCGCGGCGAGGGCGGCGAAGTCGAGCGGCGGCCGAACAAACCCTGCGAGACCCTCGCGCTCGTCGATGGGGTGTCTACGGAAGCGCGCTGGCCGGCGCGGATCGACCCGCGCGTCGAACCCGATGCGATCATGGACCTGACACGCCTCGGCGCGCTCTGGCGCGGCGAAATCGAGGATTCCTACGGAGAAGCCGCCGTCGCCGGCACGATTGCTCTCGCTCTGCATGCGATGGGCAAGGCGGCCACGGTCGAGGAGGCGGAGGCCGGGGCGGACGCGCTGTGGAGATTGCGGGATCGGCAGGCATTCCCCTGTCATCCCCGCGAAAGCGGGGATCCAGCGTGTGACGCCGGGCTTGCAGAACAGGGCTCGATACTTGAAGCCGCCGAGCCCTACGACGCTGGGTCCCCGTTTTCACGGGGACGACAGTTTTCAGCCGCGGCTACAAATAGCCAAACTGTAGCCGAGGTCGGCGACCTCGGCAGGCGGCGGTCCGAGACCGCGGCTATAGGCGAGGTCTACCTCGTCGGCGCGGGGCCTGGGGATCCCGAGCTGCTGACCCTTCGTGCGGCGCGGCTTATCAGCCAAGCTGACGTCGCTCTCTACGACCGGCTGGCGCGCTCGCCCGTCATGGACCTCATCCCGGCCCGGGCCGAGCGCATTTACGTCGGCAAGACGCCGGGCGCGCATCCGCTGGCGCAGGACCAAATATCGGCGCTGATGATCCGGCTCGCGCGCGAAGGCAAGCGGGTGCTCAGGCTGAAGGGCGGCGACCCGTTCCTGTTCGGGCGCGGCGGCGAGGAGGCCGAGGCGCTCGCCCAAGCGGGCGTGCCTTTCGAGGTCTGCCCGGGCATCACGGCGGCTTCCGGCGCCGCGGCCTCCGCGCTCATTCCGCTGACCCACCGCGACCATTCGCAGGCCTGCATTTTCGTGACGGGGCAGGGCAAAGAGGGACCATCAGGGCTCGACTGGCCGGCGCTCGTCCGGACCAACCAGACCGTCGCCATCTACATGGGCCTCGCCAATCTCGACGCCCTGATGAGCGAGTTCATCGCCCGCGGCGCGCCGCCGGATACGCCAGCCGCGATCGTCGACAATGCGACGCGCCCGAACCAGAAAGTGATCGTCGCCACGATCGCGGCGCTGGCCGAAGCGGCCGAGGCGGCCGCGCTCAAGGGGCCGGCCGTCGTGTTCGTCGGCTCTGTCGCGACGCTGCGCGCGAAGTTGCTTGGGCGAGCCTGAAGGGTCCATAAGGGCGCGAACCCAAACCCCAAAGCGAAATTCCCATGCCGTCACGAGAAGATGTGCTCGCCGCACTGGCCAAAATCCCGGGCCCCGACGGACGAACGTCGCTTGCCGACAGCGGCGCGGTCACCGGCGTCAGCTTCCGCGACAACAAGGTGTTCACGGCGATCGCCGTCGATCCGGCGGCAGCGAAGAAGCTCGAGCCGATGCGCGCCGCCGCCGAAGCCGCGATCAAGGCGATGCCCGGCGTCGAGAGCGCGATCGTCACGCTGACGGCGGAAAGCGCGCGCGCCGTCGGCGCAACTCCCCCCGCCCATCAGCCGCACCGGCCCCATGGCCCCGCGCCGCGCGGCGCCGCCCTGCCGGGCGTAAAACACATCGTCGCCGTCGCTTCGGGCAAGGGCGGCGTCGGCAAGTCGACGGTCGCCTGCAATCTCGCCATTGGTTTGGGCAAGCTCGGCCTCAAGGTCGGACTGCTCGACGCCGACCTGTTCGGCCCGTCGGCGCCAAAGCTGTTCGGCGTGCAACAAAAACCCGGCGTCGCGCCGGAGGGCCAAAAGCTCGAGCCGCTGGTCAGCAACGGCGTCAAGCTGATGTCGATCGGCTTTCTCATCGACGAAGGCGCGCCGGTGATCTGGCGCGGGCCGATGGTGATGAGCGCGCTCAACCAGCTCTTGCGGGAGGTGAACTGGGGCGAACTCGACGTGCTCATCATCGACATGCCGCCGGGCACAGGCGACACGCAACTGACGCTCGCCCAGAACGCCTCGCTCGCCGGCGCCGTCATCGTCTCGACCCCGCAGGACCTCGCGCTGATCGATGCGCGGCGCGGCATCGCGATGTTCAACCAGACCAAGGTGCCGATCCTCGGCGTGATCGAAAACATGAGCTATTTCGTCTGCCCGCATTGCGGCGGCCGCACCGACATCTTTTCCCATGCCGGGGCGCGCAAAGAGGCGGAGGCGCTGAAGGTGCCCTTCCTCGGCGAGATCCCGCTCGACGCCGAAATCCGCGCCCATTCCGATGACGGCCGCCCCGTCGTCTCCTTCATGCCCGATACGCCACAGGCCAAGGCTTATATGGAGATCGCCGAGCGCGTCGCCGAGGGGCTCGGCGCAAGGCAACCCAAGCCCGCGCCGCGCATAAAATTCTTCCGATGAGCTGGCCGACCGACATTTTGGTCAAGGACGACGGCCGCCGGCTTGAAGTCGTCTATGACGACGGCGTCACTGCCGTGAGCCCCGCCGAGCGATTGCGCGTAAACAGCCCGAGCGCGGAGGTGCAGGGCCATGGCCCCGGCCAGCGGGTAGAGGTCAAGGGCAAGGAAAACGTCCGCATCGTCGACATCGAGCCGATCGGCAACTACGCGATCCGGCTCATCTTCGACGACGGCCACAACACCGGCATCTTCACCTGGGAATATTTGCGGGAGCTTGGCGGCCGCAGCTTATGAAAGAACGGCTGCTCGACGCGCGCGGCCTCAAATGCCCTCTGCCCGTCATGATGGCCGCGAAACTTCTGCGCACGCTTTCCGCCGGCGACCAACTCAGAGTGCTCGCCACCGACCCTTTGGCCCCGCAGGATTTTGCCGATTTCTGCGCGAGCGAAGGGCACGAACTCGTCGAGAGCGCTGCGAGCAACGAGGCTTTCAGTTGTTTGATCGGCGTGCGAGAAAAATAGCGCCGCTGCCCGACCAACTTGAATCCCGCTTTCCGATCCCCTCCCCCCTTGTGGGGGAGGGTAGGGAGGGGGTAGCAACATCCTGAAAACGCGGTGATTTTCACCCCCACCCCATCCCTCCCCCATCAAGGGGGAGGGGGTCGCCTCGCTGGGTGGCGACTGCGCTACTCCGCCCCATCCTCCAGCAACCGCAAAGCCGCCTCCCATAGCGTCTTTTCCGGCGGAGCATCCGGCCGGTTCAAATAGGCTTCGAATTCGGAGAGCGCCGGACCGTCCGCGACGATACCACGCTCGTCGAGCACGAGCTTTCCGCTGACGAAAACCTTCCTCAAGCCCAGATGGCGGCCGCGCGCGGCCTCCGAAATGGCGGCCCGCAAGCTCGGCTGCGGCCGCTCCGTCGCGCGTCGGTCGATCAGCGCGAGATCGGCCCGCATGCCCGATTTGAGCCCGCCGGCCTCGATCAGATAGAGCGGAAGAATCACGAGCTCAGGCCCGCCATGGCGCGGCAGATGCTCATTGGCGCAAACGACCGCCTCGATCGCGCCGACATGCGCGATCACGCCGCCGTCGATCCGCGCCGCCGCGCCGTAGCGCAGCGACGGTTCTCCATCGTCGCCGAGCCCGACAAGTATCGTTCCGGCTTCGACGATGCACTCATCGCTCAACGGCGGTACTCTCTGATGAGGCCGAGACGGCGCGCCAGCGCGACGCGATAGAGCGGATCGCCGTAGACGCGATCCTCCTCGTAAGCCGAGAAGGCGAGGCTCACGTCATGTTCGTCGAAACTTTCGGCGGCGACGGCGCGCAGTTCCGGCCAGTCGGGCGCGGGCGTACGTCGCCAGCGCTCGACCCCCTCTGCGTCGGGCAATTCAGGGAAGCCGAGTTCCTGGCCGAGCCCTGAGATCGCGGTCCAGAAATAGCGCATGAGCGCGTAGAACGCGTCGCGATCGCAGAACGGCTCGGCGATGCGCAGCCAGTGCGCGCCGGTGACAATATGCAGGGCCGCGAAATGCTGGGTCGCCGCGAACAACGAGAGCCCGGTCGCGGCCATTTTCTTGAGCGTGCCGTCGTCGATGGCGAGCCAGTCGACCACGGCCGCGAATTCCGGCGTGGCCGCGGCCTCGCGCATGTTCTTCCACAGCAGGTCCTGCAGCTTCAATTCGCGCAATGGCGCGATCCGCATGGCGCGCGCAAAAACTTCGGCCGGATCGTCCGAGATCGACGGCGCGCCGCTCGCCATCCTCAGCGGCAGATAGGCCGCCGCCCAATAGGCGAGCGCAATGGCGACGTCGTGCTCGCTGTTTCTCAAAAGCGCGTAGGCAAGGCGCATCAGCGCGTGGAAGGCGCTGGCGGCCACGCCCGGAGCGAGGTCCGGCATGTAGGCCCGGATCGCCCCTTCGACGCCGAGGCGCCTGACCTCGCCGGCAAAGAAGGCCCGCAGGTCCGCTTCCCGTTCGCGCTCGCCCAAGGCGTCGCGCCAGGTCTCACGCGTCAGCGCGGCGCTCGTCGGCGGCGGCGGGATGAGGTGTTTGTAGTCGACGTAATAGTCGAAGAATTTCTGCAACTGCGCGCTTGTGCCGCCGATGCCGGCGAGCGCGGTCAGGGCCATCGGGGCGTGGTTGGCGAACGTCCCTTCGTACTCCGAAGCCCAGGCGGACATGGACGTGAGAAAGGCGCCGATCTCGCCGCCGCCGGCGCTTTCAGCCAATCGCGCTTCGAACGCCATAGTCGCTTCCCCTGGATGCCGGACCGAGCCTGCCCCAGCCGGCGCGCCTTGTCACTTGCATTTGACCGGTTCAAACGATCTGGCACGCCTCGCTGAAGTCGAGGCGCGGCAGGCGCTCCTGCACGCCCTTCGGGTCGCCGTGACCGAGGTTGACCAAAAAATTCGACTTCCAGCTCGTGCCGGCGAAAAAGGCTTCATCCACCTTGGCGCGGTCGAAGCCGGACATCGGGCCGCAGTCGAGTCCGAGCGAGCGCGCGGCTAGCATCAGATAGGCGCCCTGCAGTGTGCCGTTGCGAAAGCCATGCTCTTCCGCCCCCGTCTCGCTGGCAGCGAACCAGCTTCGCGCATTGGGTTCATGCGGAAAAAGTTTGCCCAGGTGATCGTAGAACAGCTTGTCGTAGGCGACGATCGCGTTGACGGGCGCGGCCATGGTTTTCGCCAGATTGCCCGCCGACATCGCCGGCTTCAGCTTTTCCTTGCCCTCGGGCGTTTTGACGAACACGAAGCGCGCGGGCGAACAATTCGCCGAGGTCGGCCCCATCTTCAGAATGTCATAGAGCCTGACGAGTGTCTCGTCGGACACCGGCTCCGGCTTCCAGGCGTTCTGGGTGCGGGCGGTAAGAAACAGCGTTTCGAGCGCGCTGGCCGAGAGAGGTTCGCTCATAAATCCTCGCGTCCGTTCGTGAAATCCCGGGCGATGCGCGGCCGGGGCGTCCCGTTGACGGTATATCGTGCCGCGCAAAAATCTTGCCAGTGGCGCGCGCGAGGAGAAGATCTGGGTAATCGTAGCTCGGGACGAAAACCCCTTCTCCCCTTGCGGGAGAAGGTGGCGCGAAGCGCCGGATGAGGGGTCGCCTGCCGCAAGGAAGGCGTGTTTGATAGTTGGACAGGCCGCTGTTGAAATCCCGGAAGCCGAGCAGAAGCCGGAAACGACCCCTCATCCCCCCTTCGGGGACCTTCTCCCGCAAGGGGAGAAGGATGTAAACGCCGGCCTTCCGCTCAACCAAGAAGTGGATAGGCGGCGCCCGGGAATCAGCCTCGCTTTCCGGTCAGGCCGCGAACGCCGGCAAGTCCGTTCGGGAACGGGTCGGCGGGGTCGCTCACGAGAAGCGTCTCCGCCGTCACGTAGGCCCGGCCCGTCAGGCTCGGCAGGATGCGGCCATCAGGGGCCGGCCGGTAGCGGGCCTGAAATCGGCTGCTGACGATGCTCTCCTGCACCCAAAGCGCGCCCGGCGCGAGTTCTCCGGCAGCGGCGAGGCAGGCGAGCTTGGCGCTCGTCCCGGTGCCGCAGGGCGAGCGGTCGTAGGCGCCGCCGGGGCAGAGCACGAAATTGCGGCTGTCGGCGCCGCCGGGCGGCGCATTCGCGAAAAACTCGACATGGTCGATCTCGCCGCCGTCGTCGCCGCGCCAGCCGCTCGCCTTCAATTCCGCCTTGATCGTGAGCGCGGCCGCCGTCAGGCGCGGGATGTTGCGAAGTTCGAGCGGGCAGGGCGCGTCGCCCGTCAGGAAGAACCAGTTGCCGCCCCAGGCGATGTCGCCGACGACGCCGTCCCCAAGCCGGACGTCGCGCTTAAAAACGTAGCTCGGCACGTTGTCGATGGTCGCTTCGTTGCGGCTCGTACAATTCGACCACGACGTCGCCGACAGGCGTCTCGAAGCGATGCCGGCCAAGGCCGATCCGGCCCATGTGATGCAGTGTCACCGCGGCGCCAATCGTCGCGTGGCCGCACATACCCAAAAAACCCGCATTGTTGAAGAAGATCAGCCCGGCCGCGGCGCCGGGATCGACGGGCGTTGTGAGCAGCGCGCCAACCATCGCATCGAAACCGCGCGGCTCGCTCAGCACGAAGCGGCGCACGTCGTCGCGCCGCTTGGCGAACAGGCGGCGGCGCTCGCTGAGCGGCCCGCCGCCGAGATCGGGGCCGCCCTCGACGATCAGCCGCGTCGGCTCGCCTTCGGTGTGGGAATCGATGACGCGCATCACGCCTCGCGCTTCCAGCCGGCGTACCATTCGTCGAACTGGGCAAGTTTTTCGCGCGCGAAACGGCGCTGCGACGGCGAGAGTTCGTCGCTTGCGTTGAAATGCAGCGCATATTCCTCTTCGCCGCGCAGGGTGAGCAGATATTTGTAGAACAGCACGAGGTCGGCGCCCTCGTCGAACGAGGAAAGCACGCTGAGCGCGCTGTCGAGTTCGTGCGCGCGACGGCGAGCGGATACGTCGCCCGACTGCGCCTTGCGGCAGAGATCGACGAGCTGCAAAACTTCGCGCGGCAGCACGTTGCCGATGCCGGTGATCGCGCCCTTCGCGCCGCAATGGACGAAGCCGTGAAACACCTGCGTGTCGACGCCGACAAGCAGCATCAGATCGGAATCCGCGCCGGTGATGTTTTCGGCCGCGTAGCGCAACGAGGCCGCGCCGCCGAATTCCTTGAAGCCGACGAGATGGCGATGGCGTTCGCGCAAGGCAAAGAACAGATCGGCCTTGGTCTCGTAACCGTAATAGGGGCTGTTGTAGATGACGGAGGGCAGCCCGGCGCCGGCTTCCAGCACCGCCTCGAAATGGGCGCGCTGCGCGGCGGCGCTGGTTCCCCGCGACAGGACGCGCGGAATGATCATCAGGCCCGCCGCGCCGACGCGGCGCGCGTGATCGGCGAGCGCGGCGGCCCGCGCGGTGTTTTGGGCGCCCGTGCCGACCACGACCGGCACGCCGGCCTTGGCGAGGGCTTCGACTCCAGCCATCCGCTGCTCGTCGGTCAGCAGCGGCCAATCCCCCATCGAGCCACAATAGACGACCGCGGACATGCCGGTCGCGAGCAACTGTTTCCCCTTGCGAGTCAGCGCGGCGAAATCGGGTTCGCGGCGCTCCGTGCAGGGCGTCATCAGGGCAGGGATCGTTCCATGAAACACGTTCGCCATAGCGGGGCTCCGGGGTTCTGAGGCCTTTAAATCTGCCAGTCGCAGCCTCTGCGGTCTTGGCCGAAACTTCAGCCGGGACTACGAAATCGGCGGAGGGATTTTTTATGGGCGTCGAATGGCTGAGCGAACTGGAGCGCCCTTTCGTAGGCGAGGAGCTGTTCGACGCCGTGCCGGACACGGTCTATTTCCTGAAAGACGGGCAAGCGCGTTATCAGGTCGTCAACCAGACGCTGGTCGAGCGCACGGGGCGCGAGCGCAAGTCGGAGCTGATCGGCCTGACGGCGGAACAGGCGTTCGTCGGGCCCGCTCGGCCGCGGCATGGGCGCGCAGGATCGCGCGCTGCTCGGCGGTTCGCCGCCGCTCAGAGGGGAACTGGAGCTGCACCTCTATCCCGATGGCCGCGAGGGCTGGTGCCTCACCTGGAAGGAGCCGTTGTTCGGGCGCGGCGGCAAAATTCTGGGCCTCGTCGGCCTGTCGCGCGATGTTCAGCCGGCGAGCGTCGCGCCCGGCGAGGCGCGAAAGCTCGCCGCCGCGCTGCGCTACGCGCAAAACCATCTCGACGCGCCGCTGCGGGTCGCGGAACTCGCCAAACGCGCCGGCCTTTCGGCGTTCCAGTTCGACCAGAGATTGCGCTCGATGTTCGGCCATTCGGCCGGCCAGTATTTTACGCGCCTGCGCATCGATTCCGCGCGGCAAAAACTGAGGCGCTCCGAGGCGCCGATCGCGGAGATCGCGCTCGATTGCGGCTACGGCGATCAGGCCGCGTTCACGAGGCAGTTCCGAAAGCTCACCGGGCTGACGCCGCTGCAATATCGGAAACTGTAGGGCGTCGGCCAGGAAACTCCTGCTCCCCGATTCCCCTCCCCCCTTGTGGGGGAGGGTAAGGGAGGGGGGACGCCCTCAAAGCTTGGTGGTTTTCACCCCCTCCCCAACCCTCCCCCCTCAAGGGGGAGGGGGCCGCTTCTGGTTGATTGGGGAGATTCCAGAGCGGGGAGGGGCCGCTTCTGGTTGATCGGGGACAGTTCCAGAGCGGACACAACTCTGTTGTTTGATTGAAGCCGCCGAGCGCGTCGCCCCCACCCCGACCCTCCCCCGCTCCTTCGACAAGCTCAGGATGAGGGCGGGGGAGGGAGATGCTCGCCTCAACCCTTCAGGTCATAGCGGTCGGCGTTCATCACTTTGGTCCACGCGGCGACGAAGTCCTTGACGAACTTCTCCTTCGAATCCGTGCACGCATAGACCTCGGCGAGCGCGCGCAACTGCGCGTGCGAGCCAAAAATCAGGTCGACGCGCGAGCCGGTCCAGCGCTTCGCCTTGGTCTTGCGGTCGTGGCCCTCGTAAAGGTTCTCGCTGGCCGGGATCCATTCGGTCGTCATGTCGAGCAGGTTGACGAAGAAGTCGTTGGTCAGCTTGCCCACTTGCTTCGTGAAGACGCCGTGCTGCGAATTGCCGACGCCGAGCACACGCAGGCCGCCGACCAGCGCGGTCATCTCCGGCGCCGAAAGCTTGAGCAACTGGGCGCGATCGACGAGCGCCTCTTCCGGCGCCATCCATTGCGGACCGCGCGTGTAATTGCGGAAGCCGTCAGCGGCGGGTTGCAGCGCGTCGAACGAAGCGGCATCCGTCTGTTCAGGCGTCGCGTCCGTGCGGCCCGGCGTGAACGGCGCCGTCACCGTGACGCCGCCATCCTTCGCCGCCTTCTCGACGCCGGCGGCGCCGGCGAGCACGATGAGGTCGGCGAGCGACACCTTCTTGCCGCCAGAGGCAGATGCGTCGAACTCTTGTCTGATGCCTTCGAGCTTCGCCAGCACTTTGGAGAGCTGAGCCGGATTGTTGACTTCCCAATCCTTCTGCGGCGCCAGCCGGATGCGCGCGCCGTTGGCGCCGCCGCGCTTGTCGGAGCCGCGGAAGGTCGAGGCCGAGGCCCAGGCGGTCGAGACGAGTTCGGACACCGTGAGGCCGGAGGCGAGCACTTTCGCCTTCAGCGCTGCAACGTCCTTGTCGTCGATAAGCGGATGGTTCACGGCCGGGACCGGATCCTGCCAGATCAGGATTTCCTTCGGTACAAGCTTGCCCTTGTAGCGCTGGATCGGACCCATGTCGCGATGGGTCAGCTTGTACCAGGCGCGCGCGAAGGCGTCGGCGAACTGATCGGGGTGCTCGAAGAAGCGGCGCGAGATTTTCTCGTAGGCCGGGTCGTAGCGCAGCGACAAGTCCGTCGTCAGCATCATCGGCACGCGCTTCTTCGAGGCGTCGAACGGCTCGGGGATGGTTGGTTCGGCGTTCTTCGCCTTCCACTGCTGGACGCCGGCCGGGCTCTTCGTCAGCTCCCATTCAAACTTGAACAGATTGTCGAAGAAGTGGTTGCTCCACTTGGTCGGCGTCTCCGTCCAGATCACCTCGGGGCCGCCGCTGATTGCGTCGGCGCCGACGCCCGTGCCGTGCTTGCTGCGCCAGCCGAGGCCCTGGTCCTCGATCAGCGAGCCTTCGGGCTCCGGACCGACGAGCGAGGCGTCGCCCGCGCCGTGGGTCTTGCCGAAAGTGTGGCCGCCGGCGATCAGCGCCACCGTCTCCTCGTCGTCCATCGCCATCCGCTTGAAGGTTTCGCGAATGTCGCGCGCGGCGGCGACAGGGTCGGGCTTGCCGTTCGGGCCCTCGGGGTTCACGTAGATGAGGCCCATCTGCACGGCCCCGAGCGGACCGTGCAATTCGCGCTCGCCGCTGTAGCGCTCGTCGCCGAGCCAGGAGCCTTCGGGACCCCAGTAGAGCTCTTCCGGCTCCCACTGATCGGGTCGCCCGCCGGCGAAGCCGAACGTCTTGAAGCCCATCGATTCCAGCGCGACGTTGCCGGCCAGGATGTAGAGATCGGCCCAGGAGAGCTTCTGGCCGTATTTCTGTTTGATCGGCCAAAGCAGGCGGCGCGCCTTGTCGAGATTGGCGTTGTCCGGCCAGCTGTTGAGCGGGGCGAAGCGCTGCTGGCCGCCGCCGGCGCCGCCGCGCCCGTCGGCGATGCGATAGGTGCCCGCGCTGTGCCAGGCGAGGCGGATGAACAGCCCGCCATAATGGCCGAAGTCCGCCGGCCACCAGTCCTGCGAATTGGTCATCAGGGCGGTCAGATCCTTGACGACGGCGCCAAGGTCGAGGCTTTCGAATTCCTTCGCATAGTCGAACGCCTCGCCCATCGGGTCGGAACGCGGGGCATGCTGGTTCAGCGATTCGAGGCTGAGCTGCGAGGGCCACCAATGGCGATTGGTGCGGCCGCCGCGTCCGTGCGGCACAGGGCATTGGCCCGACTTGGTTTCAGGTGTCGAATCCATGTTTTCTCTTCCTTCACAGTACGGACGCAACGCGTCGCGGAATTGTTATTTCGGGCCGCTCGCCGGGCCTCAGCGCCGCAGGCTTTGCGATCACGGGGCGCCGGGGTTTCCTCGAAAAGGGAGCCTCTCTTTACCCCCTCGCCATCGGTTCTGCGAACCCGTCGGATAAGAAAAAAACAAAATTCTCGGCCTTTGCAAAGCGCCTTTGTCGGGGCGAGCGAGGGCCGCTACTCGCCCCGTCCCGCGAGATGCGCGGAAATCGGCGCGAAAACCGCCTCAAAATCCTCGTCGCGCCGCTCGACGGCGCCGACGGCGAGGCGCTCCTCGATGTGACGGAAATGCTCGTCGGACAGGCGGATCGCCGCCTCCACGTCGCCGGCCCGCATCGCCTTAGCGATCGCCTCATGCTCGTCGACCCCGCAGGGCGACAGCCGCGCCGGTTCGAAGGCCGACACCATCAGCGAGGAGCGCAGCAGCAATTCGCGCAGGAAACGCGACAGTTCGGGATTGCCGAGCGCATCGGCGAGCATCGTGTGGAACTCGCCGGAAAGTCTGACCGAGGCGGCGCGATCGCCGCTTTCCGCGGCCGCGCGCTCCTCGGCGAGATGCGCCTCCAAAAGGTCGAATGTCTCCGGGCGAGCGGCCTCAGCCAGATGAAGCAGCACGCCCGCCTCGAACACGCGATGGGCGAGGTAGACGGCTCGGATGTCGGCCGCGCTCGGGTTCGGCACGAACACGCCGCGTTGCGGCGCCGCCTCGAGGCGGCGCTCCGCGACCAGCCGATGCAGCACTTTTCTCACCCGCTCGCGGGAAACGCCAAATGTCTTGGCGAGCCGATGTTCCGGAAGCTTGGCCCCCGGCGTCAGCCGGCCCTCCATCAGCGCCGTCGTGATGGCGGAATGGACGGCGTCCTCGAGCGCCCCGCCGTCCACGGGTTCGGCGAGCGTTTTTCCACGCGGCCGGCGCGGGGGTCTGGTCATGTCCCCGCCTCGAATTCCGACTTTCGGCCCAAAGAATGTGCACAATCGCAAACAAAAATGTGCACATTTTGCTCTGAGGATCGGATTTTACCGGCAGCTGCCAATTCAAGCCCCTGAAAATAATGCCATTTCCATAAATGTGCACAATTGGCGCCGGCTTTGCAAGCTTCCTGGCTACGGCTTAGCGTGAGCCGGCGAACTTCGAGGAGCGAACCCTATGTCGACCTGGACCTTATCGCGTCGAAGCTTTTTGAAGACCAGCGGCGCCATGGCGGCCGCCTCGGCGATCGGCGCGCCGGCGATCTTGCGCGCCGACGCCAAGGAAGTTGTGATCGGCGGCCCCGCCGGCGCAGCCAAATATTTCAACGCCGACGTATTCCCGATCGTCGAGCAGAAGCTCGGGATCAAGGTGATCTATGAGGGCACCAATTCGCTCACCAATCTCCAGAAGATGACCGCCGACAAGGACGCGCCGAAAATGTCGGTCGTCATCATGGACGATCCCGTCATGCTGGTGGCGGCGCGCGACGGGCTCATCACGCCGATCACGGTCAAGGGTTCGCCCAACTTAAGCAAGCTCGCGCCGGCAAACGTCCATCAGGACGGCATGTGGGCGAACTACCAGATGCCCTGGGCCGGCATCGCCTGGTACACCAAGGGCGGCTCCGCCCCTTCGAGCTGGGCGGACCTCTGGGCGCCCGCCGCCGCCGGAAAGGTCATCATTCCCTCGCTGCGCAACACCGAGGGCTACTGGGCGCTGCTCGCCGCCTGCCACCTGGAGACGGGCAAGCCGTTCAAGGAGGCGCAATACGACATCGACGCCGGCTTCAAGAAGCTCGCGGCTTTGAAGCCCAACCTGCTCAACGTCTACACCGATGCGCCGCAGGCGATAAACCTGCTCGAGCAGGGCGAGGCGTCGATGATCGGCGGCCAGTTCTCCGCCTACACTTTGATCCGCAAGGCGGCCGGCTCGCCGGTCGATCTCGCGATTCCGAAGGAGGGCGGCTTCGCCATGCCGTCAGGCATCACCAAAGTGAAGAACGGCCCGGCCGGCGACGTCGCCGATGCGATCGTCGATATGTTCTTAGGGCCTGACGTGCAGAGCGTTCTCGCGGCCAAGGCCTTCGTGACGCCGACCAATCCCGATACGCCGCGCCCGGCCGGCTATCCCGATCCCGCCACTTTGTTCGCGCCCGACTGGGCGTTTTTCGCAAAGGAGCGCGGCGGCTGGGTCGATCGATGGAACCAGCTGTAAGGCTCGCGCCGACGGCCGCGCACGTCGCGGTCGCCAGGGTCTCGAAACGCTACGGCGCCGGCGTCGTGCTCGACGGCGTCGATCTCGAAATCGAGCCCGGCGGGCTCGTCACGCTGCTCGGTCCTTCGGGCTGCGGCAAGACGACCCTGCTTCGCATTGTCGCAGGTCTCGTCTCGCCTGATGCGGGGCAAGTGACGATCGGCGGCCGCGACATGACGCGCGCGCCGCCGCACAAGCGTAACGTCGGCTTCGTGTTCCAGAACTACGCCCTGTTCCCGCATCTCGACGTGATCGGCAACGTCGGCTTCGGCCTGAAGGGCAGGGGACTCGCAAAGCCGGAAATCGCCGCCAAGGCGCAGCGCGCGCTCGATCTCGTGCAACTCGGCTCCTTGAGCGGGCGGCCGATCTCCGCGCTCTCCGGCGGCCAGCAGCAGCGCGTCGCGCTCGCCCGCGCGCTCGCCGTCGAGCCGAGCGTGATGCTGTTTGATGAGGCTTTGAGCGCGCTCGACAGGTCGCTGCGCGAGACCATGCAGATCGAGCTCCGACGCCTGCTGAAAGGCCTCGGCGCCACGGCCATCTTCGTCACGCACGATCAGGACGAGGCGCTCACCATGTCCGATCGCGTCGCCGTCATGAACCGCGGCCGCATCGAACAATATGCCGACCCGCAGGCGCTCTACTCTGAGCCCGCGACCCTGTTCGCGATGCGTTTCGTCGGCGTCTCCTCGGAACTTTCGGGCAAGGTCGTCGAGGCCGACGGCGAACGGCTGACAATCGAAACGCGCGCCGGGTTTTTACGCGCGCGTGGTCGATTGGCGCGTGGCGCGGCGGCGATTGTGGCGACGCGGCCCGAACATGCGCGCTTCGCCGAGGGCGAGACGGCGGACGGATTCAACGCGGTCACCGGACGCATCAAACAGATCACCTTCCAGGGCGCGCGCAAGCGGATCGCGCTCGACATCGGCGAGCGTAGCGACTTCCTCGTCGAGATCGGCGGCGTGGCCGCGCTGCCGGATGCCGAACGGCCGGCGCGCATCGTCTGGCCCGTCGAGCAGAGTTTTGCTTTCGCGGATCCGACGCCATGAGGGCGACCCTCGCTCGCGCTGACGTGCGGGCCGCGCTTGCGCTCGCCGCTCCGGCGGTCGTCATTCTCGCTGTGCTCTATGTGGCGCCGCTGGCCCATCTCATTCCAACCAGCTTGAGCGACAACGGTGTCTTCAGCTTCGCCGCCTACGAGCGCGTGCTCGCGACCCCCTTCGGGCTCAAGCTCGTGTGGAATTCGCTGCGGCTCGGCCTGATCACGACGTTGCTGACGCTGGCGATAGGCTATCCCGCCGCCTTCGGCCTCGCCGCGGCGCGCGGCCTGACCCGCAGCGTGTTTCTTGCCTCATTGTTCCTGCCGCTCGCGGCGAGCGTCATCGCGAAAGCCTTCGCCTGGACCATCCTGCTGCGCTCGCATGGCGTGCTCAACGAGACGCTGATGGCGCTCGGCCTCACTTCGCAGCCGATCCGGCTGATCTTCACGCAATTCGCGCTGATCGCAGGGTCGGCCAATGTATTTCTGCCGTTCATGATCCTGCCGATCTATTCGGTCGTCGCGCAGATCGATCCGCGGCTGATGGAAGCCGCCGCGACGCTGGGCTCGCCGCCGCTTGCCGCTTTTTTGCGCGTCGTCGCGCCGCTGACGCTGCCTGGCGTCGCCGCGGGCGTCGCGCTGGTGTTTTCGCTCTCCGTCTCGGCATACGTGGTGCCGACTTTGCTGATGGGCGAGAACTATCCGACGCTCGCCAGCCTGATCGCCAAATCCTTCCTGCTGACGCGCGAACCGGCGCTTGGCTCGGCGTCGGGCGCGGTGCTGATGGCGATCGGCCTCGCGGTGGTCGTCGCCTCCGAGCGATATGCGCGAGGCCGGCGATGACGCGCCTGGCGCGATCCTTTGCGCTTCTCATGATGGCGGCGGCGACGCTGTTCCTGCTTGCGCCGCTCATCGTCATCGCCGCGGCGAGTTTTTCGCCGACCCCGGTGTTTGACCTGCCGACATCAGGCGCCTCGCTTCGCTGGTACGCCGCGATCGGCCGGCTCGAGGGCTTCTGGCCGGCGCTGGCGCTGTCGCTCGAAATCGCCATCCTCTCGACGATCGCTTCGCTGATCGTCGGCACGCTCGCCGGCGTCGCCATCGCGCGCGGCGCCTTGCCGGGCGCCGGCGCGCTCGCCGCGACGCTGGTCTCGCCGCTGATGATGCCTGGCCTCGTGCTCGGCGTCGCGCTGCTGCAATTTTTTCGCTGGTGCGGCTTAGCGCAGACCTTCCCCGAGTTGTTTCTCGCCCACATCCTCGTCACGCTGCCCTTCGTCGCACGCACCATGATCGCCGCGCTGACGCGCTTCGACTTCGCGCTGATCGACGCCGCGCGGACGCTCGGCTGCTCGTTTCCCGCGGCGCTGATGCGCGTCATGGTTCCAGCCCTCGCGCCCGCCTATCTCATCAGCGCGCTGTTCGCGTTCCTCGCCTCGATGGACAATTATCCGATCTCCATCTTCCTCACCGATGCGCGCGCGAAAACGCTGCCGATCAAGATGTTGCAATATATCGAGGAAAGCCCGGATCCGACGCTGGCCGCGCTGTCGACGCTCATTCTGCTGGCAACGCTGATCCTGCTGATGATCGCCGATCGCGCCATCGGCCTGCATCGGATGGCCGGGCTTCAGGAGTGAACGCCATGGACTCTGAGCGCGATTTCCTGGGCTATGCGGGCTCGCCGCCCGACCGGCGCTGGCCGGGCGGAGCGCAGCTTGCCGTTTCTCTGGTCGTCAATTTCGAGGAGGGCGCGGAATTTTCAGTCGCCGACGGCGATCCAACCAACGAAGCGGTCTATGAGGTCGAGCACCAGCTGGATGGCGCGCCCGACCGCTGCCTCGACAGCCATTTCGAATATGGCGCACGCGCCGGCTGGTGGCGCGTGATGGATCTCATCGACTCTTTCGGCGCGAAGGCAACGGTCAGCGCCTGCGGCCGTGCGGTCGAGCGCACGCCCGCGCTGGCTCGCGATGCGATCCGGCGCGGCCACGAAGTCGCCGCGCACGGCTGGCGCTGGGAGAGCCACGCGGGCCTCAGCGAGGACGAGGAGCGCGAGCGTATCGTGCGCACCGTCGCGGCGATCGCCGAGGCGACCGGCGTGCGGCCGGTCGGCTGGCACACGCGCTCTGCCTCGACGCCGAACACGCGCCGCCTGTTGATCGAGGAAGGCGGCTTTCTCTACGACAGCGACGCCTACAACGACGATCTGCCTTATCTGGTTCGCGCCGGAAAGCGCCGCCATGTCGTGCTGCCCTACGCCTTCGACACCAACGACATGCAGTTCCAGAACACCAACCGATTCGCACGCGCCGCAGATTTCGCCGAATACGTGCTCGACGCCGTCCATTGGCTGAAGCGCGAAAGAGCGCCGCGCATGCTGTCGATCGGCCTGCATCTGCGCATGATTGGACGGCCGGGCAGGATCGCCGCGCTGGAGCGCATTCTCGACGGGTTGCGCGGCGCTGACGGAATATGGATCGCGCGCCGCGACGAAATCGCGCGCGCCTGGCTCGACGGCGCGCCGCCTTGAGGCGTTTGCTGATCGTCAATCCCAACGCCAACGCGCAGGTGACCGCCTGGCTTGCGGAGGAGGCGCGCCGCGTCGCGCCTCAGGGTGTGGCGATCGAAGCCGTCAATGCGGCAAGCGGCCTGATGGCGCTGGAGACGCCGGAACATGTGCGGATCGCTTCCGAAGCGGTTATGCGCGCGATATCGGATGCCCGGCCCGACGCCGCGCTGATCGGCGCCTTCGGCGATCCGGGCCTGGATGAGGCGCGATCGTTAGGCTTCAATGTCGCGGGCCTCGGCGAGGCAGGCCTGAAGTTTGCGGCGCGCCGCCGCTTCGCCATCGTCACGCTCGGCGCCGCCATGCGCGACCCGCTCGAGCGGCGCATCGCAGCGCTTGGTCTCGTCGATCAACTTGTAGCAATCCGCTTCCTGGCCGGCGTCATTGCCGAATACGTGGAGGATCGCGACGGCCGGCTCATCGAAGTCGCGCGCGAAGTCGAGGCCTGCGCGTCCGCGGGCGCCGAAACCGTCCTGCTCGGCGGGGCGCCTTTTGCGGGACAGGCGAGGCGGCTCAGAGGTCTCGGCGTGCGCGTAATCGATGGCGTCAAGAGCGCGGTCGCCGCGGTTGCGCCTGTTTGACGGGTCTTCTCACAATCAATCGAAGCAAGTCGGCAGCAGCCCCCTCCCCCTTGATGGGGGAGGGCCGGGGTGGGGGTGAAAACCACTGCGTTTTGTGGGCGTCCCCCCTCCCCAACCCTCCCCCACAAGGGGGGAGGGAATTGAAGCGCGCGATTCAATCTGATCGGGGACCGCTCAGCAGCTACATTGTCGCCACGACGGCGATGTAGACGCCAAGGCGAGCCCCAGCGTAGAATTTGCGTCATAGGCGGCAAGTTCCTGCGCAATGGATAGCCGAATGCGCCAACCTTTTTCGGCGGCGAAACAGGGAGGAGTCCGATGCCCGTTACCGATCGCCGGGCGTTGCTGCAGGCGGCTGGCCTGTCCTTCGCGGGCGCCGCCATGAGCGCCGCGCCGGCCGCGGCGCAATCCGCGGCCGCGAAATCCGTTCCGCCGGAGGTGACCAAAACGCTCGCGCGCTATCTGGCCCAGGCCAGATACGACGAACTGCCAGAAAATATTCGCAAAGAGGGTCGCCGCACGCTGCTCAACTGGGTTGGAGTGGCCATAGGCGGCTCGCGCACCGAAACGGTCGAAATCGCCGCGTCCGCGCTGGCGCCCTTTTCAGGGCCGCCACAGGCCAGTCTGCTCGGCCGCAGCGAGCGCTTCGACATCATGAACGCCGCCTTCGTCAACGGCGTGTCGAGCCACATCTTCGACTATGACGACACGCATTTGAAGACGATCATCCATCCGGCGGGTCCGGTCGCCTCGGCGGCGCTCGCCTATGCTGAACTGAAACCCGTCTCGGGTCGTGAGTTTCTCAACGCGCTCGTGCTGGGCGTCGAGGCCGAATGCCGGATCGGCAATGCCGTCTATCCCAATCATTACGACGTCGGCTGGCACATCACGGGTACGGCCGGCGTGTTTGGCGCCGCGGCCGCGATCGGCAAATTGATGGGCCTCTCCGAGCAGCAGATGACGTGGGCGCTCGGCGTCGCCGCTTCGCAGCCGGTCGGATTGCGGGAATCGTTCGGCACGATGAACAAGAGTTTCAATCCCGGCCGCGCCGCGGCCAACGGCATCTTCGCCGCGATCCTCGCATCGCGGAATTTTACCAGCTCCGACGCGATGATCGAGGCGAAGCGCGGCTGGGCCAATGTCGTTTCAACCAAACAGGATTACAACGAAATCCTCTCGGAGCTCGGGACGCGCTATGAGGCCGGCCTCAATACCTACAAGCCTTTCGCCTGCGGCATCGTCATGCATCCCTCGATCGACGCTGCGATCCAGTTGCGCAACGAGAATGGGTTGAAGGCGGGTGAGATCAGGTCGATCGCCATCAAGGTCAATCCGCTCGTGCTCGAACTCACGGGAAAGAAAACCCCGAGCCACGGGCTTGAGGGAAAGTTCAGCATCTACCACGCCGTCGCCGTCGCCTTGATCGAAGGCGCCGCGGGCGAGAAGCAGTTCAGCGACCGCGCCGTCAACGATCCAGAAATCGTCGCCTTGCGCGAGAAAGTGAACCCTGTCGTCGATAGCGCGATCAAGCCGGAGCAGGTGGAAATGACGGTCACGCTCGAGGATGGGCGCACGCTTTCGCGGCGCATCGAAAACGCCATCGGCAGTCTCGAGAAGCCGATGAGCGACGCCGATCTCGAACGCAAATTCCTCGACCTCTCCGATGGAATCCTGCCGACCACTCAAGCGCGTAAGGTCATGGCCATGTGCTGGGACATCGAAAAGCTGGAGGACGCCGGCGACTTGTCGAGGAGCGCGGCGATCGCCTGATCGGCCCCTGTCGCGATAGGCGTTTAGAGCGGTTCCTCATCAGCAGGAAACGTCAGCAGCTCCCCCTTGATGGGGGAGGGTCGGGGAGGGGGTGAAAACCACCGCGCTTTGAGGGCGCCCCCCACCCTTACCCTCCCCCACAAGGGGGGAGGCAATCGGAAAGCGTCATTCAATCAGATCGGAGAACGCCCTAAAAAACGATACGCCGCCAACGCCCTCATCGTGAGGCGCGCCAAAGGCGCCTCGATGACGGCGGCGGCAACGATGCGCCAACCACATTTGCGATCAGACACTAAAATGGATTGCTAATAAGCGAAGAGTTATGATAAACTGTTTTCCGACAACCGGTATGTTGCAACCGAGGCTTGCAAAAACCAGGGCGGCGATCGAAGGAAAATGCGTAACCACGTTCCGCGGCCGCAAGCCACTGAAAACAAACAATGTGGCCTGATTGAATTTGGATTTGTTTGGATTTGTTTTGCTCTTGTTTGGCGCTTGTTTGGATTTGTTTGGATTTGTTGGGCGCCAATTTGGCGCTGTTTGCATCTCGACGTTATGGAAATATATCAAAATAATTATGTAAATCCAAGCGACGACACGAGGCGCGCTGCCGGCGCCGACTAGCCGGCGCGCTTGAGGACCAGGCTCCAGTCGCTGACCATGACGTCCTCGCCCCTTTGATTGCGCGCGGTGCGCCGCATGACGATCGTGCCGCGGTCGGGCTTGGCGCCCGCCTGTTTCTCGACGACCTCGCCGATGACGTGGAGCGTGTCGCCGATCTTCGTCGGCGCCCTCCATTGCACCTGCAAATTCTTGAGGCCGATCAGCGTGCGCTCCATCCCGCGCATGGCTGGGAGGCGGGTGCTCAGTCCTGACGTAATCGCAAGCACGAGCAGGCCATGCGCGATCCGCTCGCCGTGCTGCGTTTCGGCCGCGAGCATGGCGTCTGTATGCAAGCCATTATAGTCGCCGGAAAGACCCGCGAAGTTGACGACATCGGCTTCCGTCACTGTGCGCCGCGGACTGACGAAACGCTGGCCGATCTCGAACGTCTCGAAATAGACCTCGAAGCGCTCGATGTCCTCAAGCGTCGTCATGTCTTGTCCTTTTCCGAGTGGCCTTCCGCCCGAAAATGCTCGGTCGCCTCTTCTTCCGTTCTAAGCCACAGGTCGCGCGCAATCGGCCGCCGCGATTCCTCCAGAATATGGCCGACAAGCCCGACGGCCCGCGCCATCACGCCGAGACCGCGACAGATCCGCCAATCAAATCCCATCTCGCAGCACAGCGCTCCCAATATCCCCGTGGCGTTGCACGGCAGCGCGCGCCCCTTGCGCTTCCCGGCCTCCGCGGCGACGAGTTGAACGAGGCGCACGTAGGGACCTTCGAAGCCGGTCTCGCGCGCGAGCTCGATCAGCCGCGGCGTGCGAGGATCGATAGGCTTGTGGATGGGATGCCCTATGCCCGGCACGATTGTGCGGCTTGCCTCGAACTGGTTGACGATCTGAACCGCGAGGGCGGCGAGGTCAGCCTTGTCGTCCGGCTTCGGCATGGCGTCGTAGAGCATCTTGGCCGAGCCTTCGACGCTGCCGACGAAAACGCTGCCGAGGCCTAAGAGTCCGGCGGCTACCGCCGCCTGCAGGGCTTCGGGCGCGCCGAGATAGGTCAGGCGCGCCGCCAGTGCGCTCGGCGTCAGCCCATGTTCGACGAGCGTCACCAGCATCGCGTTGAACATGCGCGACTGGTCGGGTCCGGGCGTCTTTCCTGTCAGTTCCAGGAACGCCATGTCGCCGAAGCTCAGCTTGCCCAGAATGTCGTCGGGGAGGCTGCGGCCAAACAGCGTGATCGAATCCGGCGAGCTCCAGCCGATGTCGGTGTGGTATTTTGGCAAGCTTTCCTCCAGGCCCATTGCCCGACGCGGCGAACATGGCTTCACGGAAAGGCTTATTGAAACATCGTCGACCTGTTAGCAAATGCAAAAGCGCGAAACATTCTTCAAGTTTTTGCATCAATGCGCGGCAGCGATATAGATAGCTGAATTGGAGGAGACTTGATGCTCGAGGGAAAGGTCGTCGTCGTCACCGGCGCGGGCAGGGGCATAGGGCGGGATTTCGCCTTTGCGATGGCCAATGCCGGCGCGCGCGTCGTCGTCAACGACCTCGGCGTCTCGGTCGCCGGTCAGGGTTTTGACAGCGGCCCTGCGGAGCAGGTGGTCGCGGAGATCAAGGCCGCCGGCGGCGAGGCGCTAGCGAATACCGACAGCGTCGCCGACTGGTCGTCGGCGCAGCGCATCGTCGCGACGGCGATGGACAGTTTCGGGCGCCTGGATGGCGTGATCAACAACGCCGGCTTTCTGCGTGACCGTTTCTTCTACAACATGGATCCCGAGGAGTGGCTCGCCGTCGTCAACGTGCACCTGAACGGCAGCTTCTTCGTCGCCCGGGCGGCTGCGCCGATCTTCCGACAGGCCAATGCGGGCGCCTATGTCCACATCGTCTCGACTTCGGGCCTGATCGGCAATCTCGGCCAGGCCAACTATTCGGCCGCCAAACTGGGCATTGTCGGCCTCTCGAAATCGATCGCCATGGACATGAAGAAGTTCAACGTGCGCTCGAACTGCATCTCCCCCTTCGCTTTCAGCCGCATGATCGGCTCGATCCCGACCGAGACGGAGGAGCAGAAGCAGCGAGTCGAGCGCCTGAAAGCGATGGAAACGAGGAAGATCGCGCCGCTCGCCGTCTGTTTGCTGAGCGACGCCGGCGCCGACGTGACGGGCCAGGTATTCGCTGTCCGCGCCAACGAAATCTTTCTGATGTCGCAAAGCCGCCCGCTCCGCTCCGTTCACACCGCCGAAGGCTGGACGCCCGAGACGGTCGCCGAGCGCGTGCTTCCGGCGCTGCGCGGCAGCTTCTACCCTCTCGACAGGTCACAGGACGTATTCACGTGGGACCCGGTGTGAACCCGCAAAGTACCGCCTCCGCTCCTGAATTCGACGTCATCGTCATCGGCGCCGGCGTCGGCGGCATCTATCAGATCAAGCGGCTGACCGATCTCGGCTTCAAGGCGATCTTGCTGGAGGCCGCGCCTGATCTCGGCGGCGCCTGGTACAACAACCGCTATCCCGGGTGCCGCTTCGATTCCGAGAGCTACACCTATGGCTACTCCTTCTCCAAGGAATTGCTCGACGAGTGGCATTGGAGCGAGCGTTTCTCCGGCCAGCCCGAGAACCTGCGCTATCTGAATTTCGTCGCCGACAAGTTCGGTCTGCGCAAGCACATGCGCTTCAATGCCCAAGTCGAAGCCGCCGCCTTCGACGAAGATCACGATCTGTGGCGCCTCCGCATCGCGGGCGCCGGCGAACTGACCTGCCGATTTCTCGTCACCGCGCTCGGCCCGCTGTCCGTGCCGACGCTGCCCAGGCTCGAAGGCATGGAGAGCTTCAGCGGGCCGTTCGTTTCACACCGCCGACTGGCCGAAAGAGCCGCTCGACCTCACCGGAAAGAAGGTCGCCGTGATTGGAACCGGCGCGACCGGCATCCAGGTGATCGCCGCGATCGCAGACAAGGTTGGCGAGTTGACGGTCTTTCAGCGCCGCCCGAACTGGAGCGCGCCGCTGCACAATGGCCCGATCTCCAACGAGCGAGATGGCTGACATCCGCTCGCGCTACGACCAGATCTTTGCGGCCTGCGCCGCGAGCCCGGCCGCCTTCGAGCACACGCCCGATGCGCGAAGTTTTCATGACGTTGCGCCTGAGGATCGCGTCGCGCTCTGGGACCGGCTCTACGAAGGCAGCGGCTTCGGGATCTGGCTTTCGAATTTTAAAGAAACTTTCACCGATGAGGCGGCCAATGCCGAGCTCTCGGACTACATCGCCGATCGCATCCGGCGCCGCGTCACGGATCCCGCGACTGCCGAAAAGCTGATCCCGCGCGACCACGGTTTCGGCATCCAGAGATTGCCGATGGAAACCAATTATCTCGAGGCCTACAATCGAGCGAATGTGAAACTCGTTCGACTGAGCGAGACGCCGATCGAGCGGGTCACGCCGACGGGTCTCGCGACCTCGGAGCGCGACTACGAATTCGACGTCATTGTCTATGCGACCGGGTTTGACGCCATCACCGGCGCCTACGACAGAATAGATATTCGTGAACTCGGCGGCCAGACCCTCAAGGACAAATGGAAAGACGGGCCAAAAACCCTCATCGGCATGCTGGTCCACGGCTTTCCGAACCTCGTGATGATCGCCGGCCCGCAGAGCGGCGGAACTTCAGGGAACTTTCCGCGCGCCATCGAGGCGGCGGTCGACTGGTCCACAGACCTTCTGAACTATGCCAACGAGCGCGGCGTTACGCGCGCGGAGGCGACCGAAGAAGCCGAAGACTGGTGGTATGCCCACGTCGTCAAAATGTATTCCAAAATGCTGAACCGGAAAGCAAAATCCTGGATCACAGGCTACAACTCCAACGTGGAGGGGCATGACAACGGTCACATCAGATACAACGTCTACAACGGCGGCTTCCCTCGCTACTGCGCGATTGCGAATGGCATTGCAGAGCGCAACTATGAGGGGATCGTATTCCACCGGAATGGCGTATCCTTCCAACCGCCAGCCGCCGGCGGAAACGCGAAACAGACGAGCGCCGCCTGATGCCTGTTCTTGAAAGCCGACTTGATCCGCGTTCCGAGGTCTATCTTCGCAATCGCGCCGATGCCGAGGACATGCTTGGCGTGCTCGATGGTCTGATGGCTGAGGCCGCGGGAGGCGGCGGCGAGAAGGAACATGCGCGGCTGCGCAAGCTCGGCAAGATGCCGCTGCGCGAGCGCATCGCTATGGCGCTCGACCGGGACTCGGCATTCCTCGAGATTTCACCTTTGGCCGGGTGGCGCTCCAACTTTCATGTCGGATCGGGATTTGTCGTCGGGATCGGCGTCATTTCCGGCGTCGAATGCGTTATCCTCGGCCATGATCCTTCCGTGCGCGCCGGCGCGTTCAACGCCTTCAATGCAAAGAAACTGATGCGCGGGCTCGAGATCGCCCGGACCAATCGGATGCCCTATGTGCAGTTCGTGGAGTCCGCAGGCGCGGATCTCAGGGGCAGCGGCGACGATAATGATCCCGAGGCGGCGATCCGGCGCGAGGTGGACCATTTCGCCGAGAGCGGCCGGCTGTTCTATGAGATCACCGAACTCTCGAAGCTCGGCATCCCCACGATCTCGATCGTGTTCGGCGCCTCGACCGCCGGCGGCGCGTATCAGCCGGGCATGAGCGACTACAACATCCTCGTACGCGGAAAGTCGCGCGTGTATCTTGGCGGGCCGCCGCTGGTCAAGATGGCGACTGGAGAAGACGCCGACGAAGAAAGCCTCGGCGGCGCGGAGATGCATTGCACGACTTCCGGACTCGGCGATTATCTGGCCGAGGACGAACTCGATGGCGTCAGGATCTGCCGTGACGTCGTCGCGCATCTGAACTGGCGAAAACTCGGGCCCGGGCCGAGCCTGCCGCCGGATCCGCCGGTGCACGACGCCGACGAGCTTCTGGGCATTGTCGCGAAGGATCTGCGCCAGCCGTTCGACATTCGCGAGATCATCGCGCGCATCGTCGACGGCTCGCGTTTCGAAGAATTCAAACCGCTTTATGGCCCGCAGCTGGTGACGGGTTGGGCCTCCATACATGGCTTTCCCGTCGGCGTGCTCGGCAACAACGGCGCGCTGCTCTCGGAATCGTCGGAAAAGGCGGCGCAGTTCATCCAGCTCTGCAATCAGATCGATGTGCCCCTGGTGTTCTTCGGCAACATCACCGGCTTCATCGTCGGCACGGACTTCGAGCAGCGCGGCATCACCAAAGACGGCTCGAAGATGATCAACGCGGTCTCAAATTCGACCGTGCCGCATCTGACGGTCATCGTTGGCGCCTCCTACGGCGCGGGCCACTACGCCATGGGCGGGCGCGCCTTCGGCACGCGCATGACCTTCACCTGGCCGACCGCGAAAATCGCCGTGATGGGCGGGAAACAGATGGCGGGGGTGATGACGCTGGTGCAGCGCGCGGCTAAGGAGCGAAGAGGCGAGATATTTGACGAGGAGGCCAACGCGAAACGCGTGCGAAGCCGTCGAGCACTGGGCCGAGGAGCGCGCCAAGGGTCTGTTCGCGACTTCGCGGGTGTCCGACGACGGCATGATTGATCCGCGGGACACACGCGCGGTTCTCGGCATCGCGCTGTCCGCCTGCCACAGCAACGTCGTCGCCGGAGCGAAGGGGTACGGCACATGGCGGATGTGAGGCCGATCCGCCGGCTGCTGATCGCCAATCGCGGCGAGATCGCGCGCCGCATCCTGCGAACGGCCGACGCCATGGGCATATCGACGATCGCCGTCTATTCGGAAGGCGACAGCGAGGCGCCGTTCGTGCGCGAGGCCGACAGCGCTATGGCCTTGGGCGGGCGCACCGCGGCCGAAAGCTATCTCGACATCGGCAAGATCATTTCGGCCGGCGTCGCGGCCGGCGCCGACGCGGTGCACCCCGGCTACGGGTTTCTCTCTGAGAATGCCGCGTTCGCAGAGGCGGTGATCGCCAACGGGATGACCTGGGTCGGCCCGTCGCCGGAGGCGATCCGCGCAATCGGCGACAAATTGTCGGCCAAGCGCATCCTGAAGCCGCTCGGCATTCCCTTGCTCGACGCCGTCGAGCTCACGCAATCGGCCGATTCTACGCGCGCGGCAAAAGAGATCGGTTATCCGGTGCTGATCAAGGCGGCGGCCGGCGGCGGCGGACGCGGCATGAGGGTCGTTCAATCGCCCTCCGAGCTCGATGAGGCGATCGCCAGCGCGAGGCGCGAGGCGGTCGCAGCGTTCGGAGACGGGACGATCTTTCTCGAACGCTGGCTGACCAAGTCGCGCCATGTCGAGATCCAGATGCTCGGCGACCGCCACGGCAATCTCGTGCATCTGTTTGAACGGGAATGCTCGATCCAGCGCCGACACCAGAAGATCATCGAAGAGGCGCCTTCGCCGGCGCTCGACGCCGATCTGCGGCAGCGCATGGGCGAGGCGGCGCTCGCCGCCGGCCGGGCGATCGGCTACGATTCGGTCGGCACCGCGGAATTTCTCGTCAGCGGGCGAGAGTTCTTCTTCCTCGAAGTCAACACGCGCCTGCAGGTCGAGCACCCCGTCACCGAGGCGATCACCGGCCTCGATCTGGTGCGCGAACAGATAAGGGTCGCGGAAGGCGAGCGGCTCGGGTTTTCGCAAGCCGATTTGAAGATCGACGGCCACGCCATCGAGGCGAGGCTCTGTGCGGAAGATCCGGGCCGCGGCTTTCTGCCGACGCCGGGCACGGTTCGTCTGTGGGAGACGCCCTCCGGCGCAGGTGTGCGCGTCGAATTCTGGAATCGAGGCCGGCAGCGAGATCGGCATCGAGTTTGATCCAATGATCGCCAAGGTGATCGTCAAAGGCGCGAGCCGGCGCGAGGCTGCCGCGAAGCTGGCGCGCACGCTGGAACAGATCCGCATCCAGGGCATCGCCAACAATCGCGACTATCTCGTCGCGATCCTGCGCACGCCCGAATTTCTCGCCGGCGACACGACGACGGATTTTTTGGAGCGCGTGCTGCCGCGCGCCGAGCGTGTCGTTTCCGAGGACGAGTTGCACGCCGCCGCGATCGCCGCGGCGCTCGCGGATCGCCGCGCGCGGCGCCTCGGCGCCAAGGTTCATGCGATGATCCCGCCGGGCTTTCGCAATTCCGTGATGCCGCCGGAAACGGTCGCCTACCTCTACCGCGATCAATTGCTCGCGCTCGAATACAGAACCAGACGAGACGGCGGCTTGTCGTTCACGGTGAACGGCCGTGCCTATGCAGTCGTAGAGCGCGGCTCGGATGCGAGCCGGACGGAATTCGAGATCGACGGCCGCCGCTATGCGTTTTCGGTGGTCGCCGATAAGGATCGCCGCTTCCTCCACGGCGCGCAGGGCGACCTCGAGCTTACTGAGAAGCCGCGCTTCCCCTCGGCGGCCGGGAGCGACGTCGATCGAGGACTCGCCGCGCCCATGCCCGGCGCCATCACGTCGGTGCTGGTCGCCGAAGGCGATCGCGTCGAGCGCGGCCAACTGCTCCTCGTCCTCGAAGCGATGAAGATGGAGCACCGCGTCACAGCGCCTTGGTCCGGCACAGTAACGAAGCTCAGCGTCGCAAAGGGCGATCAGGTCAAGAACGGCGCGATCCTCGTAGCAGTAGAGCAGGGGGAGGGCTGAACATGACCTCATCAGAGGCGACGCTTTATGAGGTGCGAGACAAGGCCGCCTGGATCACCCTCAACCAGCCGGACAATCGCAACGCGCTTTCCTCGGCGATGGTGACGGGCCTTGCCGCCCATTTGCGACAGGCCAATGAGGACGCGCGCGCGCGCTGTATCGTGATCACCGGCTCGGGAGCCGCCTTTTGCGCCGGAGCCGATCTGAGGAATGATCCCTCCAGGCCGCGCAGCGGCCCAACCTTTCCGGAACTGCTGACGGAGATCATCGAAAGTCCGAAACCCGTGATCGCGGCGGTCAACGGCGCGGCCTTTGCGGGCGGGCTCGGCCTGGTTGGCGCGTCGGACATCGTCATCACCTCGGCCGAGGCTCCCTTCAGCTTCTCGGAAGTTCGGATCGGCGTCATACCCGCCATCATCGCCGTCGTTTGCGTTCCAAAACTCGGGGCGCACAACGCTACAAAACTGTTCCTCACGGGCGAACGTTTCAATGGCGCGCGCGCAGTCGAACTGGGCCTCGCCCACCTGGCTGTCAGTCCAGGCGAACTGATCTCGGCAGTTCAGGAGCAGGTCGACGCGCTTGCGCTCGGCGCGCCGGGCGCGATCAGCGAATGCAAGAAGATGATCCGCCGCGCCGCCGCGCCGCAACCGATCGCCGACGCGTTCAACGAGATGGAGACCTGGAGCAAGCGGATGTTCGCTGCTCCCGAGGGACAGGAAGGCATGGCGGCCTTTCGTGAGAAGCGCCGGCCGTCGTGGACCCGGTAGATCGCGCTTCGCCAGATGAATTCAGAACCGTCCAGCCTCACGGAGATGACGCGTTGATCGTCCTGTACCATTGCGAAAGGGCTCGCTCCTTCCGGCCGCTCTGGATGATGGAGGAGCTGGGCCTCCCCTACGAGCTCAGAATGCTGCCATTTCCACCGCGCGTGCTGGCGCGCGAATATCTGTCGATCAATCCGCTCGGCACCATACCGTTCATGATCGATGGGGATACGCGCATGACCGAATTCGAGCGGCATCTGCCACTATCTGGGAACGCGATACGGACCGACGGATCTGATGGTCGACGTTCGGGAAAAGGACTACGGCGCGTTTCTCAACTGGATGTATTTCAGCGATGCGACGCTGACTTTCCCTCAGACCCTCGTGCTTCGCTACACCGAACAGGAGCCCGAAGAGCGAAAGAACCCGCAGGTCGCCGGCGACTATTCGAAGTGGTTTCTGGGACGTCTGCGGGCCGTCGAGGCCGCGACGGCCGGAAGCGAATACCTTTGCTCCCGACGTTTTACGGCGGCCGACATCGCGATCGGCTATGCGCTTCAACTCGCGGAGCGGCTGAACTTTGCCGAGAAATTTGGCCCGAACGTCACCGCTTATTGGGCCGGAGTGCAAAAGCGGCCGGCCTACTGCAGAGCCGTAGCGGCCGAGAGGCGCGCCGCGGAGGAGCAACTCCCCGCCGAGTTCAACAGACCGCCTCCCGCCTCCGCAAACCATTCGACAGGGAGCGTCTGAACCCAATGGACGCATTTCCCAAATCCGTCGTCATCACCGATGACACCATGCGCGAGGGCTTGCAGATCGAGAGCGCCTCGATACCCGTCGAGGCGAAGCTGCGGCTGCTGGACGCGCTCGGAGAAACCGGGGCGAAAATGATCTCGATCGGGTCGTTCGCGCACCCCAAATGGACGCCGCAGATGGCGTGCATAGACGAGATCGCGGAGCGCTTCATTCCGAAGCCGGGCGTCGTCTACACGGCCGCCGTATTCAACCAGCAAGGTTTTGAGCGCGCCGATCGATATTATCCGAAGCTCGATGTTCGCACCCGGCGTTCGCGCTTCGCGACGCATGTGGAACTTTGCGACACCTTCGCTCGCCGCAATTACAACAGATCGCAGGCCCAGCAGATCGCCGCCCTCGACACATCCGTCGCTGCGGCTCAAGCGGCGGGAGCGTCCGAGGCGAGCGTCTCGATCGGCAATCCCTTCGGCTCGAATTTCGAGGGCCCGTTCAGCCTGGCGCAACGTTTGAATTTGCTCGAGCTGATGATCGACAAGTGGCGAGCGGCGGGGATCGCCGTCAAACGCGTCTCGCTATTGGAGGCCATGGGCTGGAATCTGCCGCATCTCATCCGCGAGACGATGCTGGCGATCCGCGAGCGATGGCCTGAGGTCGCGGTCTTTCATTTGCACCTGCACAATCAGCGCGGCGCTGCAATCGCGAGCTATTACGAGGCGTTGCGGCTAGGCGCGACCGAGTTCGACACTTCGCTCGGCGGCATGGGAGGCTGCCCCTATTGCGGCAACGGCCGCGCGGCGGGCCACGTTCCGACCGAGGATTTCGTCGATCTTTGTCACGAGATGGGCATCGAGACCGGCTACCGACTAGACAAGCTGATCGAAGCGGTCGCGATCGCAGAGGACGTCGTCGGCCATCCGCTCTGGGGCCACGTCTCGAAGTCAGGCCCGCGCCCGCGCGAAGGCTCGCTCTATCCACGCGACTTGCCGTTCATCGAGACGCTCGAGGAAGCCGCTCATTTCCGCAAGGGCCCCGAGGTGTACGCGGGCCAGAGGTCGCCCTGGAGAAAGGGCGACCCGCTGTTTCAGGGCTGAAGCCAGATGCTCGCGCCACTCCAGCCGTCGCGCGCGCAATCCGTGAAGGTTTTGTTTCATGCCGAACAGCCTCGAGCCGGTGCTGATCCGCGAACTTGACGAGGCGGATGCGCTGGTGGTGGCGAACAGGACCGAGTATGGTCTTGTCGCTGGAGTTAGGACTTCAGGCATCGGCCGGGCGGCTGGAAATGATCGCGACGGTTGATGAATTGAGTTTGTGATGACTTGACCCGTTTGTCATGTTGCCGAAGGCCCAAGCGCGCGCGCTTAGTCGATTGGGCGCAGGGGTTGTTGTGGGACCGAATGGATGACTGATCAGGACGGAGGGCCTCTGGCCTATCCCGAAATTCGCGAAGAAGTCGCAAAACTCTGCGCGCGCTTCCCGGGCGCCTATTGGCGGGCGCTGGACGAAAAACGGGACTATCCAACCGAGTTCGTGCAGGCGCTGACCGAGGCCGGCTATCTGTCTGTCCTGATTCCGGAGGACTACGGCGGGGCGGGTCTGCCGTTGTCCGCCGCCGCCGCCGTCCTCGAGGAGGTGCAGCGTCAGGGCTGTAACGGGGCCGCCTGCCATGCCCAGATGTACATCATGGGGACCATCCTGAGACATGGCTCGGAAGAGCAGAAGCGGACGTATCTTCCAGATATCGCCTCTGGCAAATCACGCCTTCAGGCGTTCGGGGTAACAGAACCGACGAGCGGCACGGACACGACGTCGCTGCGGACGTTTGCGCGCCGGCGAAGGGGATAAATACGTTGTCAATGGCCAGAAGATCTGGACCAGTCGAGCCCTGCATTCCGACTTGATGCTGCTGCTCGCCCGTACGACCTCGCGAGATCAGGTTGCGAAGAAGACCGGGGGATTGTCGACTTTCATCGTCGACATGCGCGAGGCGCTCGGGCGGGGCATGACGATCCGTCCGATCCGGACCATGATGAACCACAATTCCTGCGAAGTTTTCTTCGACAACCTGGAGGTGCCCGCGAGAAATTTGATTGGAGTGGAAGGCGACGGCTTCCGCTATATCCTGTCGGGGATGAATGCGGAGCGCATCCTGATCGCTGCGGAGTGCATAGGCGATTGCCAAATGGTTTATCGAGCGCGCCGCCGACTACGCCAAACAGCGTCAGGTTTTCGGGCGTCCGATCGGTCAGAACCAGGGCGTCCAGTTCCCGATCGCGTCCGCCTACGCACATATGCGCGCCGCCGAGCTGATGGTCCGCGAGGCGTTGAGGCTCTACGAGCGCGGAGCGAATCCCGGCGCTGAGGCCAACATCGCGAAGATGCTGGCCGCGGATGCTTCATTTGAATGTGCGAACGTTTGTTTGCAGACGCACGGCGGCTTCGGATTCGCGGACGAATACGATATCGAGCGCAAATTCCGCGAAACGCGACTTTATCAGGTCGCTCCCATTTCGACCAATCTGATCCTGGCGTTCATTTCAGAGCATGTGCTCGGGCTTCCGCGATCGTACTGATCGATTTCGGCGGACAAGCTATATGCCTGCAATGTCGATAGATCAGCAAACAGCATCAAGCGATGCGAGCGCGCAAACCACGCTGGCGGCGACTGCGATGCGTGGCTGGGGCGCCAGGATTCGAACCTGGGAATGGCGGAATCAAAATCCGCTGCCTTACCACTTGGCTACGCCCCAACGGGCCCGCGCCGGATTCGCCGCGAGGCGCGGGCTCTATAGGGGCGAAAGGCGCAGGCCGCAACCTCAGGCGCGCTTGGCGAAATCGGCGAGATCGGCGTTGCCGCCGCAGAGCAGCACGCCAACCCGCTCGGCCGGGCCCGGCGCATAGGCGCCCGACATCAGCGCGGCATAAGCCGTCGCGCCGCCGGGCTCCACCACGACGTTGAATTCGTGCCAGATCCGGCGCTGCGCCTCCAGAATGGCGGAATCGCTGACGAGCACGACGCGCTCGACCCGGTCGCGCAGTATCGCGAAGGGCAGGGCGCCCGCGAGCCGCGCGCCGAGCGAGTTGGCGGCGACCGAGTTGATCTTCGTTTCCGTCGGGTCGCCGGCGGCGAGCGCCGCGGCGAGCGTCGGCGCGCCCTCGGGCTCGACGCCGATCACCTTGATGCGGTTGTCGAACCAGGCCGCGATCCCCGCAATGAGCCCGCCGCCGCCGACAGCGACGAGCACGGTGTCGAGCCCGGGCAGGCCGAGCTTCTCGAGGTCCTCCTCCCATTCGAGCCCGACCGTGCCCTGTCCGGCGACCGTTTCCGGCGCGTCATAGGGGTGGATTTTTAGCGCGCCGCTGGAGGCGACATAGGCGTCGCAGTGCGCCTGCGCCTCCGAAATAATCCGCGCCCTCGATATGGAGGAGCGCGCCATAGGAACGGATGCGCGCGACCTTGGCGGGCGAAGAGATCGTCGGCACGAAAATCTTGGGCGTCACGCGGAGCCGCGCCGCGGCATAGGCGACCGCCGCGCCGTGATTGCCTCCCGACGCCGTCGCGCAACCGACCTCGGGGGTGGCGCGGGTGAGAAGATTGTTGAAGGCCCCGCGCGCCTTGAACGAGCCTGCGTGCTGCAGGCATTCGAGCTTCAGCGAGACGGCGGGAGCGCCGTCGAAAGCCGGCGGCCGCCTCCAGCAGCGGCGTGCGCCGGACGTGCGATCTGATGCGGGCATAGGCGGCTTCGATGTCGGCGGGCGTGACGTTGTCAGGCGACATGCTTCGCGCCTTCGACCGGGATCACGTCGACCTCGACATCGAGCTCGTGTTCGCCCGACGAGACGATGACGCCCTCGACCGGCGGCACGTCGGCGTAGTCGCGCCCGCGCGCGATGACGACGTGATCGTCGCCCTCGGCGATCGCGTTGGTCGGATCGAGGCCGAGCCAGCCGAACGGCGGGCCGCACCAGACGCTGACCCAGGCGTGCGAGGCGTCGGCGCCCTGCAGGCGCGGCTTGCCCGGCGGCGGAATGGTGCGGATATAGCCGCTGACATATTGCGCGGGCAGGCCGAGGCCGCGCAAACCGGCGATCATCACATGCGCGAAATCCTGGCAGACGCCGCGCTTCGCCGCGAACGCCACTTCGGCGAGCCGTCGTCACTTCGGTCGCTTTCGGAATCGTAGGCGAAATCGGCCTTGATGCGCTTCATCAGGTCGACGGCCGCTTCGTAGATCGGCCGTCCCGGCGCAAAGCTTTTGCGCGCATAGGCGGTCGCGGCGTCGAACAGGCGCACCAGGCGGCTCGGATAGATGGCGAACACCGGCGACTGGGTCTCGAACTCGTCCGTTTCGGCCGCGAGCGCGACGATCGTTTCCCAGGCCGGCGTCAGCGCGGCGATCGGCGGCGCGGCGCGCGCGACTTCTACGCGCGAGCGCGCCTTGATCGAGAGTTCGTGATGCGGCGTCTCGATGCGGATGCGCATCGTGTGATTGCCGAAGATGTCGAGCCGCTCGCTCGGTGAGCGCCGGCTTCGGCGAAACCTCGATTCTGCTGAAGTCGACCTTCTGGCCGGGCTCGTCGCGGGGCGTAAGGCGCAGCACGCAGGCGTTGACCGAGACCGGCGCGCCATAGCGGTAGCGCGTCAGATGGACGACGTCGTAGATCAAGCCAGGCCCATGATCTTTTCCGCGCGCGCGCTCGCGCCCTGCAGGAAATAGCGGCTGGCGATCGACTCGGCGAGCGCGGCGAGCCGCTGTTCGATCGCGAGAATGCGCGAATCTTCCATTTGGTCGGCATACTCGGCCGCGAGTTCGGCGCTGAGCAGCGTCGCCAGCCGCAACGGCTCCTCGGGGATGCCGTCGTTGCGTAGCACGGGAAGGTTGGCGATGTGCTCGACGATGATCTTGGTCTGGAAGGCGACCGAGCGCGGGTTGAACGGATCGAGCAGCGCCATGTCGCGCACCGGCGCCAGCGCGACGCCGATCAGCGTGCGCGAGCGGTAGGTGATCTGCGAATCGATGAGGTCGAGCAGCACGTCGAGATTGTACTCGGTCGCGCTCTGATGCGCGAACTGGCGCGCGATCCGGCAGGTGTTGATGCCGCGCTCGATGCGGCGGCCGAGCTCATAGAAGATCCAGCCGGCGCCGCGGTTGAAGTTCTCGTCGAACAGACCCGAAAGCGCGGCGATCGTCGTCAGTGCCTCGTCGACGCAGTCGATGATCTCGCGCCTCGGTCAGCGGGCATTCGGCGGCGTCTCCAGGATCAGCGTTTCAGCCGGCCGATCAACTGCCAGGTCTGCGGCGTCAGCCGCTCGCGGATGACGGAGGCGGCGAAACGCGCGGCGCGGGCGATGTCGAGCGCGGAGCCGTAGTTTTCGGGGTCGCGCAGCGCGGCCTCCGCCCATTCCGTCGGCCGCCCGCTGTTCGTTTTCGGGTCGATCGCGCCCCAGGCGACGAGCAGGCCGCGCAGGCGCTCCAGAGACTGGCTGATGCCGCCCATCGGCGCATCCGGATCGACCGCGCGCGCGCTGAGACAGCGCACCAGCCGCAGCGTCGCCTCGTCGCGCTCGAGATAGCGGCCGAACCAGAACAGATTGTCGGCCGCGCGGCTCGGCAGATTGCCGAGCATGCGCACGATGCGCGCTTTCTCCGGCGTCGGCAGCAGCGTCGTCGTGGCGACCGGCTTGTCGGCGAGCACCCAGACATCGGCGGATTCGACGCCGGCCCCATCGAGACCGCGCGCGCGTCCGGCTTGTCGGAGACGCGCGCGAAGCCGCCGGGCATCACCTTCCAGCCGTCGGGCGTCGCGGCTGCGTAGACGCGCAGCACGAACGGGCGGGGCGTCAGCTTGCCGTTCGACAAGCCGCGGCGTGGTCGAGAGCCGGACGATGTCCTGGCCGACGTAGTCGACGCCGCGCGCCCGGATCGCCTCGATCAGCTGGCGCGCGCCGCAGGCTCGAGTTCGGCGCCGAGCGCGCCGCGCCCGCCGGCGAGGCCGATCGGCGGGTCCTGGAAGGCGGGCGCGATGGCGACAGTGTCGAGCGAATCCAGCACCCGCTCGCGCTCGGCGGGCTGGCCGCACCACCAGGTCGCGATATTGGGGATGGCGAGATCCTCGCCGATCAGGCGTCGCGCCAGTGTTGGCAGGAACGCCAGCATCGCCCGCGATTCGATCAGGCCCGAGCCCGGCATGTTGGCGACCGCCACGCCGCCGGCGCGGATCGCGTCGATCAGGCCCGGCACGCCGAGCTGCGAGGCGGAGTTAAGCTCGAGCGGATCGCACCATTCGGCGTCGACGTGCCGCCAGAGCACGTCGGCGCGCTTCAGTCCGGCGATGGTGCGCACGAAAATGCGGCCGTCGCGCATGACGAGATCGTTGCCCTCGACGAGCAGGAAGCCGAGATAGCGGGCGAGATAGGCCTGCTCGAAATAGGTCGCGCTCAAGGGGCCGGGCGTCAGGATGCAGATGCGCGGTTCGCTGCGCTCGCCGCTCGACTTCAGGCCGGCGCGCAGGTCGCGGAAGAACGGCGCGAGGCGCTCGACGTTCATGTCGCGGTAGATCTTCGGGAACGCCTGCGAGACGACGAGCCGGTTTTCCAGCGCGTAGCCGGAGCCAGAAGGCGCCTGGGCGCGGTCGCCGAGCACCCACCAGCCGCCGTCCGGCCCGCGGCCGATGTCGGCGGCGTAGAGGCGGAGCCAGCGCCCGCCCGGCGGCTTGATCCCGCGCATGGCGGGCGACGAAGTCGACGGAGCCGACGATCGCCGCGGCGGGCAGCGCGCCCTCGGCGATCAGCTTGCCCTCGCCGTAGACGTCGGCGAGCACCCGCTCGAGCAGTTCGGCGCGCTGCGCCACCGCCTTCTCGATCTCCCGCCATTCCGCTTCCGGGATCAGCAGCGGCATGCGGCCGAGCGGCCAGACGCGCTCCTCCGCTTCGCCCTGCACGCGATAGGACATGCCGCGATTGCGCACGCGCTTGTCGGCGGCGGCGAAACGGTGGGCGATCTCCTCCGGGCCGAGTTCCGCGAACGCTTCGAGCAGCCGCGTCCAGTGCGCGCGGCGCTCGCCGTCGGCGCCGATGAATTCGTCGGGAATGCCGGGCAGCGGCGCGTAATCGCGCGTCCACGCGTCAAGGCGCGTCGACGTCGTGCTCGGCTTCTCGGCTGCACGGGCGCTTGCCGGCAAGCTTTCTCCAGACCTTTTTGCGCGGCGCCAAAGCGCGCCCCCTCGGCCGGCCACTATGGCCGCTTATGTTGCATTGCGCCAGAGGCGCCCGTCGGGTGTCTGGAACGGGTCGCGGCGCGCCGTGTTTTCGGCGCGCCGGCCTCGGATTTCCGGCGGCCCGCCTGTTTAGTGGTCGATCGCGTCGATGGTCTGCTCGAGCGCCGCCGGCGAGATGCGGAACAGACCCGAATAGGGCTCGCCGAGTTCGACGATGATGAAGATCGCGAAGGCGACGCAGACCGACCCGAAACCGAGGGCCACCAAGGTCGTGGTATTCCTCTTGGAGAGCAGCCCGTAGCCGAAGAACAACAGCGCCGCCCAGACGATGACGACGCCGAGCAGGGCCTTGGAGAACGGCACCGCGAGTTGCAGCGACATCAGGATGCGCGTGCCGAGGAAGGCCTGATATTTGGCCTGCGCGGTGGCGAGCGCCGCCTTCTGCTCAGGCGTCTTGGCGTCGAGCGAGTTCAGCGCCTTCTCGAGCGGCGCGAGACCGGTCAGCACTGCGCCGGCGGTCATCTTGTTGACGTCGACGGAACTGTCGACCCAGACCTGTTGATAGGTGTGTTCCAGCGCGGTCTTGATGCCGTCTCGCACGGGCTTTGTTTCGGGGCCGAAGTCGGCGAGCGATTTGTCGAGCATGATGAAGCTCGACATCATGCTCTGCAGCTGCGCCTGCTGGGCGGTGGAGAAATAGTAGGTGTTGCCGATCAGCGTGCCGAGCACGAGGGCGAGCAGCAGGCTTAGCAGCCCGAGCACCGAGCCGATCATGTCGCGGGCGTTGTCGACCGAATTGTGCGCGGCGAGCCATGTCTGCACCCTGAGGCCCAGCAGGCCGGCCACAAACGTCAGCACGATGACGCCTAGCGATATCAGTACAGAATCCATTGCCCCTCTCCGCCCCCAAAGCGACGACCGGCGATTCTTTGCGCCAAAACGTCCCTTACCTCCGCGCGCATAAAATGCGCGACGGCCCCCGTGATTCCGCTTGGATGTTAGCCCGCGGCGGGCAGTCGCGCAAAGTCTTAGTGCGCCCGCGGATTTGGCCGAAATCGTCAATTCGGCTTATGTCGGCGCGAGATGCAATCTCAAGGCGAAACCGCATGAAACTGCCGAGCGAGCTTGGCCCGATCCACTTCATCGGCATCGGCGGCATCGGCATGTCCGGCATCGCTGAAGTGCTGATCACGCTCGGCTATCGCGTGCAGGGCTCGGACGCCAGCGACAACGCCAACGTGAAGCGCCTTCGCGAGCACGGCGCGCAGGTGCATGTCGGCCATGCCGCTGAGAAACATCGGCGAAGCCGCCGTGATCGTCGTCTCGACCGCGATCAAGCGCGACAACCCGGAGCTCGTAGCTGCGCGCCAGAAACGCGTGCCGGTAGTGCGGAGGGCGGAAATGCTCGCCGAACTGATGCGCCTGAAGCAATGCGTCGCGATCGCCGGCACGCACGGCAAGACGACCACAACTTCGTTGGTGGCGACTCTGCTCGACGCCGCGGGCCTCGATCCGACCGTCATCAATGGCGGCATCATCAACGCCTATGGCACGAATGCGCGGCGCGGCGGCGGCGACTGGATGGTCGTCGAAGCGGATGAAAGCGACGGCACCTTCCTGAAGCTGCCGGCGGACGTCGCCATCGTCACCAACATCGACCCCGAGCACCTTGACCACTTCAAGACTTTCGACGCGATCAAGGAAGCGTTCCTCGCCTTCATCGAAAACATTCCTTTCTACGGTTTCGCGGTCATGTGTCTCGACCATCCGACCGTGCAGGAGCTCGTCGGGCAAATCGAGGACCGGCGCGTCATCACCTACGGCGAGAACCCGCAGGCCGACGTCAGGCTGCTCGATGTCGATCTCAGCGGCGGGGTCACGAAGTTCAATGTGCTGATCCGCGACCGGCTGACCGGCAAGGCGAATTACATCGACAATCTCGCGCTCCCGATGCCCGGCCGCCACAACGCGCTGAACGCCACCGCCGCGATCGCGGTCGCTCACGAGCTCGGCGCCTCAATTCCTGTCATCCGCAAAGCGATCGGCGCGTTCGGCGGCGTCAAGCGCCGCTTTACGCGCACGGGCGAGTGGAAGGGCGCCGAGATCTTCGACGATTACGGCCATCACCCCGTCGAGATCGCCGCCGTGCTGAGGGCAGCGCGCGCCGCGACCCGAGGCCAGGTGATTTCGATCGTGCAGCCGCACCGTTACACGCGCCTGCAATCGTTGTTCGACCAGTTCGCGCAATGTTTCAACGATGCGGACACCGTCATCGTGGCCGATGTCTATCCCGCGGGCGAAGCCCCGATTCCCGGCGTCGACAAGGAAGCGCTGGTCGCCGCGATCAACGCGCATGGCCACCGCAACGCGATCGCACTGCCTTCGCCCGACAGGCTCGCCGGACTGGTCAAGGACCTCGCCAAGCCCGGCGACTACGTCGTCTGCCTCGGCGCCGGCAACATCACGCAATGGGCCTACGCGCTGCCCGGCGAACTGGCGGAACTGGCGTGAGGGGGCGGGTGACTTAGCGGGAGCGAGGGCCCCCCCCCCCCCCGCCGGGAAAGGGCCGAAAACCGAGGGGTGTGGCGGGCGAAGGCGAAAAACAACCCCATCGCGCCCCCCCCCCCCCCCACACCACCCGCTACACCCCATAAAAACCCCCCCCACCCCCCCCTCCTCCCCCCCCCCCCCCTCCCCCCCTCCCCCCTCCTCCCCACGGGCACACGGCGTGCGTCGTGAACTCCGATGCGATCCGGCGCCGCCGAGACGCGCGCGGCAAAATCTCCTTTGACGTCCCACTCGCGCCCTACACCTGGTTCCGCGTCGGCGGCCCTGCTGAGGCCCTGTTCTCGCCGGCCGACGAGGACGACCTTGCCGCCTTCCTCGCCCGCCTGCCACGTAAAATTCCCGTGCTCGTCATCGGCGTCGGCTCGAACCTCATCGTGCGCGACGGCGGCGTTCCCGGCGTGGTGATCAGGCTCGGCGGCCGCGCCTTCGGCGCGATCGAGACACGGGCCGGATTTCGCGTCGTCGCCGGCGCCGCCGCGCTCGACGCCCAGGTTGCGCGCGCGGCCGCCGACGCCGGCGTCGACGGCCTCGCTTTCCTGCGCGGCGTGCCCGGCTCGATCGGCGGCGCCTTGCGCATGAACGCGGGCGCGCACGGCGGCGAGACAAGAGATACGCTGATCGAAGCCCGCGGCCTCGACCGCTCCGGCGCGCTCGCCTGTTCAGCAATGCCGACATGGGCTTCAGCTATCGCCACAGCGAGGCGCCCGACGACATCATTTTTACCCGCGCAACGTTCCGGGCCGGCCGGGCGACCCCGACGCCATTCGCGCGGAAATGGAGCGCGTCACAGCCGCGCGGGAAGCCTCGCAGCCGATCCGCGAAAAGACCGGCGGCTCGACCTTCAAGAATCCGCCCGGCCAAAAAGCCTGGCAATTGATCGACGCCGCCGGCTGCCGCGGGCTGCGGCTCGGCGGCGCGCAGGTCTCGAAAATGCACTGCAACTTCCTCATCAACACCGGCGAGGCGACCGCCGCCGACATCGAGGCGCTGGGCGAAGAGGTGCGCCGCCGTGTGCGCGAGACCAGCGGCGTCGAGCTGGAATGGGAGATCAAGCGGGTCGGCCAAACGACTGCATAAGCTGGGATATTGGAACGCTGTTACTGTCGTCAGTCTTGTAGCGCTCCTGCAGCGACAGTATTGGTCCCAGCAATTACGGCATTGATCGCAAAATAATTTACTCTTGCTGGATTGTGGAATGATTTGAACGAGCGCATTGTCGCGACAAGTCCGGCGTTCAGCCGGCAATTTGCCCGCAGGCCAAACGCGCCTTGCGAGGTCCAGGGAGGACGCCATGACGATCATTTCACGCAAAATCGTTACCCCCATCGTTGGAAAAGCCGAGATCGTGCTCGAAAGGTGCAAGCGCCTGACCGCGATCATCAACCGCGCCGGCGGCGCCGCACGCGTGACAAAAGTCGTGCTGGGCGAAGGCGCGGGCGACTTTGAAATCTATGCGCGCTTCCCCAGCTTCAGCGCCGGCACTAAGGCCATGCAGGCCATGGCTGCGGACCCTGAATTCAAGGCGTTCGAAGAAGAAAGAACGAAGGCTCCGGCTGCGACGGCGGTTGGTCCGCATGTCCATCGCATCGTCACCGGCGAACTGACCGCGCAGCCGGTCATTCTGCAACGGATCTACAGGCTGCCGCGAACCCAATTGCAGAATATGATCGCGCTGATGCCCGAGTTGCGCACGCTGTTCGACAGCAGCGTCGGCATCGCCCGGGGTCATTCCGGTTTTGGACCCGAAATGGATAGTTTCGGCGTCATCTACTACGTGGATACGCTCGACGCCCTAGGCCACGCCCTCGATACGATTGGAACATCCGAAGGCTTCCAGAACCTCGTCCAGAAAGCGGCCCAATACGCGACGCTATCCTACGCAAGGGTGCTGACCGCCGTCTGAACCTGCCTTCGAAAATGCGCGGTCGCGTTGGACGTCGATGGGCGAACACGGACGCCGGCGAGGTTGCAACCCTCGCCGGCGCAGCGCCCCGCGCCGCTCTCAGCACTGAGGCGCCCGAGGGCGTGCGATTCCTTACGCGAAGCCGCCTGTTCACCGACGGGAAGTCGCCGAACTCGATGCGGCCGGCGAGCCCGCGCGCGGCGGCTGAGCGGGGCAGCAGCTCCCTCCCCCTTGATGGGGGAGGGTTGGGGCGGGGGTGAAAACCACCGCGCTTTGAGGGCGTTCCCCCCCACCCTTACCCTCCCCACAAGGGGGGAGGGCATCGGAAAGCGCTACAGCGCAAACTACTTGCGGCCCTCGCCCATGCCGGCCGCCGCGCCGTCCGGCCCGACTTCGAGCTGGCTCTGATCGCCCGCCGGGCATGACCAGCTTGCCGCCTTGTTGACATCGCCTTTGCCGTCGTAGCGCGCCTGTTCGGGGAAGGCGCAGAGCGGCATGGCGCGAACCGGCGCGTCGCCAGGCTTGTTGTCGGCGAATTTCACGGCCGCAATCGTTCCGGCGCCTTCTCCTCTTCGACCCAGGCGTCGATCGCGCCGAGCGTGTCGAAATCGTTCGGGCCCGGGCCGCCGAGGCAATGCAGCATGCCGGGAACCATGAACAGACGCGCATGCTCGCGCGCCTTGTCGTAGCCGCCGAACTGCGTGGCGAGGTCCTCGTAGAACCAGACGGTGCGGAAAGGCGAGATCGCGGTGTCGCCGTAGCCGTGGTAGAGGATCAGCTTCTTGCCCTTGTCGAAGAACGGCGCGAGCCGCTCGGGCTGATCGGCGTCGCCGAGGCTCAGCCGCCCATCGAATTGTCGCAGCGCCTCGATGTCGATGACGCCGTCCTTCTCCGGCCATTGGTTGTTGAAGTCGTAAGTCGCATCATGCAGGTCGAAATATTTGGTGAAGCCTTCCGCTGCGGCCCACAACACAGGAGCCGTCGCGCCCCATGGCTCGGCCGCGCCGGGGTCCGCCGCTGGCGCCGAGGCCTCCACCCAACCCATGAACCCGCCGGCCGGACCGTCAGCGGCCGAGAGATCGCTGACCGAGGAGCCCGGATAGATCACGTGGCCTTCGGAGTCTTTCGGTTGATTGCAGAAAAGTCTTGAAGGCGTCGGCTTGCGCCTGCGTCAGCAGGGAAGGGACCAGCGATTGCGGATCGAACGCGCAGGCGGCGGGGTTCTGAATAAGCCCGTCCTTCGCGCCGTCTTTCCTGTCGCAGGAAGCGAGCACGGCCTCGCTCACCTTGGCGACGACGCTGGCCGGGACATAGGCGTGCAGAAAAGCCTTGGCGTTCTTGTAGCCCCAGAGCTGCGTATGATTGTCCATATAGGGCGCGCCGGCGACCACGCCGTCGTAATCGTCGGGATAGCGCATCGCCTCCATGAGCCCCATGTGGCCGCCGAACGAGCAGCCGTCGAAATACGCCCGAGACAGTTTCTGGCCGCTGTAGAAGGCGGGCGCGAACTGTTTCGCGACGATCGCCGCCTGATGCGGAGCGCGGTAGAAATAGTCGGCGATCTTCGCCTCGTTGGGTTTGCCGTCGGCGCCGAGGATCCAGCTGGCGTCGAACGGGTTCTGGCCGACGTGGCCGGTGTCCGTGATGGCGGTCGCGTAGCCCTTGCCGAGCGCGGTGGCGAAGTCGCGCAGGTTCGCCGAAGGCTGAAGCGATCCCGCGAGGCCGCCGACGCCGAAGAACACCAGCTTGCCGTTCCATTTTTCCGGCAGACGGATCTCGAGCCGCGCCGAATTGGGTCCCGCGCCGTCGCCGTCGGTGGCGACCGCGCCCTTGACGTCGCAATAGGCCGGGAACGGCCCGCCGCCGGCGTTGGGAGCGGCGGAGGCGAGCGAGAAATTCGGGATTTTTAGCGCGCTGACCGCGTCAGCCGAGCAAGCGGTCGCCGCGTGAGCGGTGGCCGGAAGCGCCAGCGCGGCGGCGACAAAGGCGACGCTCGTCGCGGCAAAGAGTTCTGTCCTCATCATGGCCGCTCTTCCCATCGTCCCGCCTGTCGAAATCGAGTGTGCCCGATCGTCATGACAAATCCTATCCGCGGCGAAGAGCGGCGCGGGTCAAAAAGGCTTGAGCGTTCCAAAAAACATATTCCATTTTTCGGAAAAACATGATAAGCTGAGACGCTTTTTCCAAAGAGGGGCGCGGCGATCGGCGAGGGCAGCGAAATATTTCGGTGTGTAAGACGGCAAGCCTTTGAAAATAAACGATCTTGTCCCGAATTAAGCGGCTTTTAGCGGACTTTAACGGACGCTAAATGGCCTTTAACGGACGCTAAACGGGCGCTTAACCGCCTCTAACGGCCGCTAAACGGCCTTAAGCGGCATACTGGGGGTGCGTGCGTGGCGAGGGATGCGTAAGGGCGTTCGACCGGCATTTCATATTCCGAATTTCCGTATTTTTATTGACAATATTCTGAATAACTGAAATACTGACCTCCGCCTTCTCCGCCGCCCGAACGCGAGGTTTTATGGAAATCCTGCACATCGTCACCTGCGTCGCCAATCCGCTGCAATGGCGCACCCGCTACGATCTTGCGCGCCGCGCCGTTCAGTCGTGGCTGCAGGCGCCGGAGGTCGCGGTGACGCTGGTCGAGGCGGCGCATGGTTCGCGCGGCTTCGCGCTCGCCGATCTCGCGGGAGAGCGCGTCCACCACATCGGCGTGCGCGCGACGACGCTCGCCTGGTCGAAGGAGAATTTGCTGAACCTCGCCATTGCCCGTCTGCCCCGCAGTGCGGAGAAAATCGGCACTTTCGATGCGGACATCATCTTCCGGCGTCCGCACTGGGCTGAAGCCGCGCTCGCCGCGCTCGACCTCTATCCCGTCATTCAGCCCTGGGACACGGCCTACGACCTTGGGCCCAACGACGAGCACATCCAGACCCACAAGAGTTTTGCGAGTCTCTGGCACGCCGGCAAGCCCGTCGTCCCGGGCCAGAACAAATTCTGGAAGTTCAGCGGCGGCGTCTACGATTATCCCCATCCGGGCTATGCCTGGGCGTGGAAGCGCCAGACGCTCGACCGCATCGGCGGCCTGTTCGATCTCGGCGGCATGGGTTCCGGAGACCACCACATGGCGTTGGGCGTCGTCGGCAAACCTGAGGCTTCGTTGCCGGGCGGCGTGTCCGCGCTCTATCGCAACGCCGTCCTCGCCTGGAGCGCGCGCGGCCGCTGCCGAGATCAACGGCAAGCTCGGCGTCTCGCACGGAACGATCGAGCACCCGTTCCACGGCCGCAAGAGCGACCGCGGCTATGAAAGCCGCTGGGACATGTTCCTGGCCCACAACTTCGATCCGATGACGGACTTGAAGCGCAATACGGACGGCGTGATCGAATTCGCCGGCAACAAGCCGGACCTCGAGCGCGCCTTCGATCGCTATTTGCGCAGCCGCGAAGAGGATGTGAACACGCTGACGTGAGAAGCTGCAGCCGCGCGCTTTGTAGCCGCTGTCGCTGACCGCGGCAGAGGAGGTCAGCGACCCATATGCGCTAGGATTAGACGCTACGAGTGTCATCCCCGCGAAAGCGGGGATCCAGCGAGTGATCGTTGGCTTGCAGAAAAGGGCTGGAAACTTGAAGCCGCCGAGCCCTACGACACTGGATCCCCGCGTTCGCGGGGATGACAGATTCCTATCCTAGCGCACATGGGTCAGCGACCTCGGCTACAGATCATCAGGGCTGTGCGCCGAAGCCCACGGCATTGCGCCGAAAAAATCCGCGAGATAGTTTCAAGTCACACAAACGGGGCGAGGCATGAAGAGCTATAATGCGATCGGCTATGCAATCATCATTCTCTATTTGCTCGCCTGCATGGCGGCGGCGCCTTCGACGATCGGACCCTGGCTCGGCCTGGGGATCGGCGCGGTCTATTTTCTCGCCTGCTGGTTCTCGCCGGCGTCTATCTCGCCGACGTGCTGCATCTCGGCGTCGCGCATCGCGCGCTCGACTTCAAGCCGTGGTTCATCAAGGCGATGACGATCGTCAACAATCTGTTCGGCGTCTATGTCGGGCCGACGGACTGGGTGAACCGCCATCGCCTGCACCACAGACATTCGGACCACGAAGGCGATCCAAACAAGCTCGCCGACGACGGGGCGTGGCGCACCCTCTATCTGTGTCTGTTTCCTTATCGCTGTCAGCAGAATTTGGCGACCGATCCGATTTGCAATTCGCTGACGTTTCGCGTGACGTCGCACTGGCTGTTCATCGTGTTTTCGCAGATTTTCAATTTCGTGGCTGCTCGCCTATCTGGTCGGCTCCTGGAGCTTCGCCGCCGTGATGTGGATCGGCATGCGCGCCTTCGCGCTCTGGGTCAACATGATCCAGAACTACTGGACTCACACCCGCGCCTTCGGATATCGCACTTATGACGACGAGCGCGACAATGCGATGAACATCGGCGAGTTCCTGCCCGTCACGGCGACGTTCAGCGCCTGCCTGCAGAACAACCATCACCATTACCCGAACCTGCTGCGCCTGAGCCACAGCGACAGCGAATATGATTTCGGGCTGCTGACGATCCGGGCGATGAAGGCGCTCGGCCTCGTCAGCGCGACGCCGCGGGGCGAGTTCATACCGACCGACGTCTCACTGACGCGGCTGGGCTTTTGAAATCCGCCGATTGGGCTGAAGAAGGGTTCGTAGAGCTGGCGCAAAAAACCTGAGGGTATTTCTTCGCCCTTGATGCCGTATTTCTCGGGCCAGACGTCCGGATAATAGTAGGTGCCAAACAGGCGATCGATCCAGGGAAAATGAATGGCGAAATTCTTGTCGATGGCTTCCTTCTGCGAGGAATGATGCCAGTGATGGTAGCGCGGCATGACCAGAAATTTCTCGAGCCATTTGACGTTGGGGCCGAAATTGCAATGCGTCCAGGTGGCGTGCACCGTCACGAAGATCAGATAGGCGAGGATGATCGGCTGCGAGAAGGCGAGCATCATCGGGACAAGTATGCCGCCGCGCACAAGTGTGTCGTCGAGGAAATGCGAGCGCGATCCCGCGATCCAGTCGAGCGAGGGCGAGGAATGATGGATCGAGTGGAAGCGCCACAGGAACGGAATTTTATGTAGCGCAAAATGGATCGCCCATTCGGCGAGATCGGCGACCAACACCGCCAGGAAGAATTGCAGCAGCAGAGGCAGGCTCGCGATGGCCTGCGCGATCACGGGAATCGCCAGATAGCGCGTGGCGAAGGTCGCGGGCAGCAGCACCAGGTAGGAGAGGATCTGGATCGGCAGATGGGTTGAGAGGAAATAGACGGCGTCGAGCGTCCATTGCGGGCGGAACGTGCCCTGCTCTGGGTAGCGCGGCCAGAAACGCTCCAGCGGCACGAAGATCGCCGCGGTCGCAAACAGGTCGAGCAGGAACCAGTCGAGTCCGATGGCCGGGCCGTCCTTCAGCGGCTCGTTGATCGGCACGCTCGCGCCGCCGTAAGCGAGCGCCGCCATCGCCAACACAACGCCGGTCGCGGCGAGGATCTTTTTCTTGCGCAGCAACGCCGAGACGGCGCCCATGACGAGCGCGATGACGATCGCCGCCTGAATGCCTGTGCGGATGAGCGGCATCGGGTAATAGGGCCGCATCTCCGGCGAGGTCAGCCATTGCGGGAAATGCAGGCAGAGCACGCCGCCAAAGGCAAGCACGCCGAAGAACAGGGCGAGCACGCCCGACCACCAGCCCGTGCCGAAACTTTTGGGCTCTTCGTCGCCGAAGAAGGCGTTGATGGACTGCTCGCTCATATGCCCTTCCCTAGCGTAAAAACAATTAACATAGCGCGCACGGCATCCGCCGGCGTCTCGCCAATGGTTTCCTGATACATAAAGGGAAAGGATAAGTGGAGGCTTCTGTTGCCGGGCGCCTCCGGACCCCGCCTTTAGGTGCTACCCTAAAGGGCTTGAACCCGGACCATCACCGCATTACGCGGCGAGGGCGACCGGAGCATAGTTGTCATTAGCAACTATAGGTTTGACCCGATAACGGCGGTATCATACCGAGCAAAAGCACACCCTTTGAGTCCCCCGTCGAACCTATTTCGCCCCCACCGAAACCCGCTTTTCGCCGGCGGGTTTGGGTGGAGGCGCCGGGTACTGCCCCCGGGTCCGAGAAACCTATTGCGATGCCCATTTATCGCCATAGCCGCCGAGGCGGCGGAGCTGAATATAGTGATCCCGGGGCGGCAAGGGAAGGGCGCTGTCCGCCACAGCGATCGGCGCAGTAAAGCTTTTTTGCGAACCGTCATCCGGCCTTCGGCTGCCTTCTCCCGCAGCGCGGGAGAAGGCCTCGCTGCCTAAGTGTAAGTCACCTGGGTGACGCCGTTGCCCACTTTTGGCTGGAAGTTCAAGGCATTGTAATTGCCGATGAGCGTTACGCTCGCGTCCGTCGTGCCGTTGGAGAAGGTCATCGCGCCCTGGGTTCCTGCGCCATTCTCGGTAAAGCCGACCCAGGTCCACGGCCCCGAGACGTTGATCGTATCGCCGCTTCCGACCGTGTCGAAGCCCGAGATCGAGCCGTGGAAGTTGCCGAAGTTCGTCAGGTCAAGCACCCCGTCCGCGCCGGTGAACGACGCCTTTTGCCCGGCCGCGACCGTTCCGTCGAACTGCATCGTCGACGCGCCCGAGATGATGTCGGAGCCGGTCCCGCTGATCGCGTCCTGAAGATCGAACGTCCCGGACTGGACCTCGAGCTTGCCGGTGTTGGTGACCGCGACCGAGATCGTCGTGCCTCCCGACGCCAGGTTCGCATCGATCAGGCCCGCATTCTCGATGAACGCGGACGCGCCTTTTTGTTCGAACGCCGGTCCGCCGGCGGTGATGTTGACGACGCCGCTGCCTAGGTTGTCGAACAAAGATTGCGAGGATCCGCCGTCGGCGTCGAGATAGACGTAGAGATTGTCGTCGAGCGTGCCGCCGTTCTCGAAGGTCGCACCGCCGTCGATATAGGTGTCGTCGATCGCTCCGGTCGCGCCCTTCTTCAGATAGACCGTGCCGTCCTCGATCGTGGCATAGCCATAGGGGGCGGTGAAGGTCGCGGAACCTGACAGCGTGAGCGTGTGGCCGCCGAGCAGAAGCGCGGTATTGCTGAACGAGCCGCCTTCAAAGAACGCGCCGGAATAAGTGAAGTTCTTGCCGAAGGTCAGGTCGGCGCTGTCCCAGAGGTTGAGACCGGCGACCGATAGAGTGAGTGACGAACTAAGCGTGTAGTCCGCGCTGCCGCGCAGCGTGATCGCGCCGGCGCCGGAGACCGTTCCGCTGAGGGCCGCGCCATCGTGCAGAACGATCGTGCCGGTGTCGGACTCCAGCGTGCCGGTGTTGTGGAGCAGGACATAGATGTCGCTGGTTCCCGTCCCCGCAGTCTTGTCGATCTTGCCGGCGTTGTTTACGAGCGCCGCACTGCCCTTGGCGTCGATCGCGTCGCCGTCACCGGTGATGTCGATGACGCCGGTTGCGAGATTGGAGAGCAAGGATTGCGCCGAGCCGCCGTCGGCGTCGAGATAGACGTACAGGTTGTCGTCGAGCGTTCCCGCGTTCTTGAAAGTGACGCCGCCGTCGATATACGTGTCGTCGATCGAAGCTTTCGCGGTCTTGGTCAGCGAAACCGTGCCGCCTTCGATCGTCACCGCGCCATATGCGGCGGTGAAGGTCGCCGTGCCGCTGAGCGTCAACGTGTAGCCGCCGAGCAGAAGCTCGGTATTCGAGAAACTGCCGCCCTCGTAGAACACGCCGCCATAAGTGAACGACTTGCCGAATGTCACATCGGCGCTGTCCCAGAGTTCGAAATTGGCGACCGACAGGGTGAGCGCCGAGGTCAGCGTGTAGGCCGCGCTGCCGCGAAACACGATCTCGCCGGCGCCGATGAGCTTGCCACCCATCGAGCCGCCGTTGTGCAGGACGATCGCGCCGCTGTCGGCCTCGATCGTGCCGGTATTGTCGACGACGACCGAGACGTCGCTGTTTCCCGTGCCCGCCGTCTTGTCGATCTTGCCGGCGTTCTCGATCAGCGCAGTGCTGCCACCGCTGCTGAACTCCTGGCCGTCGCCGTTGAAGTCGATGACGCCGGTCGAGAGATTGTCGAGCAAGGATTGCGACGTGCTGCTGCCGTCGGCGTCGAGAACGACGTAAAGATTGTCGTCGAGCAGGCCGGCATTCTTGAACGTGACGCCGCTGTCAATGTTTATGTCATCGATATTGGTCGTCGCGGTCTTGGTCAGCGACACCGTGCCGTGTTCGATCGTCACGGAGCCATAGGCGGCGGTGAACGTCGCCGAGCCGTTCAGGGTCAGCGCGTGGCCTTTCAGTAGCAGTTCGGTGTCTGAGAACGAGCCGCCCTCGTAGAACACGCCGCTGTAATTGATGCCTTCGTCGAAGGTCACCTGGACGCTGTCCCAGAGATAGAAATTGGCGACGCTCAGAGTGAGCGCCGACTCCAGCGTGTAGCCAACCGAGTAGCCGCGCAGCGCGATCGCGCCGGCGCCGGAAAGGGTTCCGCCCATCTCGCCGCCGTTGTGCACCGCGAGCACGCCGCTGTCGGCTTCCAGCGTTCCCGTGTTGTCGAGCACGATGTAGATATCGGTTTCGCCCGTGCCCGAGGTCTTGTCGATCTTGCCGGCATTGACGATCAGCGCAGAGGTCCCACCCTCATTGATAGCGTTCTGCACATCGCCGATGTCTATGACGCCGGTCGAAGTGTTGTTGAGCTCGCTTTGCGATGAGCCGCCGTCGGAATCGAAAACGATGGCGCCGTTGTCGGTGAGCGTGCCGGAATTGGTGAGGCTGACGCCGCCGAAGAAATCCGTGGAGTCGATGGCCGCCGTCGAGCCGCCGGCCAGGATGACGGCGCCGCCGCCGGTGATGTCGACGACGCCATAGGGCGCGGTGAATGTGGCGGCGCCTGTCAATGTCAGGGTCCAGCCGGCGAGATCGAGGTTGGTGTCGGCGAACACGCTGCCGGCGTAGAAGGCGCCTCCATAAGTCAGATTGGTTGTGAATATCAGCTCGGCGGCGCCGCCGCCGTTGCCGTCGGTATTGTCGATGGCGAACGAGCCGCTAGTCAGCGCCAGCGTCGAGGACAGCGTGTAGACGCCGTTGTATTCGAGCGCGAAGCCGCCGGCGCCTTCGATCGTTCCCGAAAGCGTTCCGCCGCTGCCGTTGACCGCGATCCAGCCGGTCTTGACGTTGACGACGCCGGTTGTCGTGAAGGCGCCGTAGATCGTGCTCGTGCCCGTGCCGGCCGTCTTGGTGAAGGTCCCCTCGTTGGTGACGGTAACGGAGCCCTCGTTGTTGATGCCGCCGTCGGTGGTGAAATTGTATTTGGCCCGGTTGTCGAACGTGCCGTCGAGCTGGAAATTGTCTTCCTCGTTGACAGTGCCCTGGTTGATGACTGTGGCGCCGCCGAGCACATAGAAGCCGGCATAGTTGGGCGGGCTGAAGGTGGCGACGTCGCCGCTGAGAAGCTGGAGCGTACCCGGGCCGTTGATCGTGCCCGAAAAGCTCGATGTCCCCGCCAGTTTCAGCGTGTGGCCGTTGAGATCCAGCACCGCGTTGTTGCCGGAGTAATCGTCGAGCAGGAAGTTGCCCGTGTAGGAGAAATTGGCGTCGAGCGTGGTCAGCGACGTGTTGCCGTTCAGGGCCACGCCGAGTTCGAAAGTAGACGCGGTGATGTCGGCGCCGCTTTTGATCGTCAGGCTCGAATAGCCGCCGACGTAAAAGTCGCCCGCGCCCTCGACCACGCCGCCGGCGAGCGTGTTGGCGCCATAGAGGATCAGTGCGTTGGCGTCGATCTTGAGCGCGCCGCCGGTCATGTCGAGGCTCGGCAGATAGGCGTTGTTCGCGCCGAGGCCGCCGACGATCGAATTGCCGCCGGAACTGCCGATGTCGAGCAACCCTCCCGATATGTCGAGCGGCCCGTTGATGTTCACCGTAGAAACCACCGAGAGCGATCCGCCGGTGATATTCAGAGTCGCGAATGTCGGAACTCGACAGGGAGTTGATCGTGAAATTGTCAGATGAGGAATAGGTGACCGTGAACGGCGACGTGCCCGTCGATTCGCCTGAGGGCCCGTTGGTGGGCGTCAGACTGACGTCGTCATCGATGCCCGGCAGCACGTTCTGCCACGGCTGATAGCCCGGCGGCGGATTGGGGTTCGGTACGTAGGTCCACCAGTTCGACGCGGAGCCCCAGTCGGCGTTGGCGTCATTGGCCCAATAGCTCGGATAGGTCGTCATGGCCTGGGATCTCCCTCTGACTTATTTCACAGTTACTTTCGGCGCTGTTTCGGAAGCGCCACAAGTCCGGCCTCCGCCGGGAGCCGCAATACAGGTTGCAATGTCCTTAATCCGCACGCTAATGCAAGTTAAAATTGTCGCAACGGAAGGTGCGCCTGATGCGGAACGCAGAGTCTCACAGGGAATTGTTCGCGCCGTTCGGACCGGTCGCCGTCAAGCGCATGTTCGGCGGCGCGGGGATCTATGCCGACGGCCTCTGCTTCGCCATTGAACTCGACGGCGAGGTCTATCTGAAGGTCGATGAAGCCAGCCGCGCCGCCTTCGCGGCCGCCGGCTCGCGCCCCGCTGTCTATGTCGCGAAGGGCAAGCCGATGGAAATGTCCTATTGGCGCCTTCCGGCAGCAACTTATGACGATGAGGATGAGCTGAGGCGCTGGGCCGCGCTCGGCCTCGAGGCCGCGCGACGCGCTGCGGCCGCCAAGACGAAGCCGAAGCGAAAGGCGCGTGCGTAAAGGCCTGCGGCGCGTTCACAGGACGCGGCGAACGCCGGGAATGGCGAGGATCAGGCCCGCCACGAAATAACACGCGATGCAGGCAAGCGAGCCTGTGACAAGGAATTTGATCAGCGCCGGCGCGCCGACGAAGCGCCAAGCCAGCGCTATCGCGACAATGAAGGGCGGATGGATGATGTAGATCGTGAAGGCCCGACGGGCGAGGTTTCGCATAATCGGACCTGGTGACGACCATCGCGTGCGAAAGAGGTGCAGCAGGCTCAGGATGACGCCGAGCGCAACGAACGGCTCCCAGAACGCGTAGATGAGCGCGGGCACGCTCCAGCCGCCGGAGAACTCGGGGTCTTGTCCGGTGACGCGCGGCCAGAAGAAGAAGGCGAGCGGCAGGACGAAAAATGTGATTAGCGCCACGCGCGCAAACAGCCGTCGCGTCGCCTCGGGGGCTCGGTCGAGCGTCGGCCAGCGCCACGCCGCCGCGCCCGCCGCGAACAGGGCGACATAACTGGCGAAATAGCCGAATTGCAGTCCCAGAACGTTTTCCCCGGTCGACCACCACAGTCGGATCACGAAGGCGGCGGCGCCGACGAGTGCGGCGGCCGTCAGCAAAGCTCGGTTTGACGGGAAGGGCGGCGCGGGGCGGTTCGCGACGAACCCTGCGACCAGGGCATAAAGCACGGCGAAGATCAGCAGCGCTTCCGCGAACCAGAGCGGCCCGGACTCGAATTCCGTGCGTCCCCACAGTCTGAGCAGCACGCCGATAAAGTCGTGGCCGCTCGCCGTCGCTCCCAGCGCCTTGGTCGCCGGCCCGATCACAAATCCATAGATGAGAAGCGGCAGGCCGAGCCGCAGCGCGCGCTCGCGCAAGTAGCCGAGCCTGCCATGGCGCGCGACCGCGCCCGGCGTGAAATAGCCGGCCAGCAGGAAGAACAGGCCCATGAACCAGGCCTGGTTGGTCGCGGTGAACAGGCTGAGCAGGTCGCTCGATACGCCGCCGCCGTGAGTGATTTCCCTGTAATACCAGCTTCCCGATCCGCCATAGGTGATGGCGGTGTGGTGGAACAGGACGAGCAGCGTGGTCGTCGCCCTGAGCGTGTCCAGGCTCTGGTCCCGAACCGCGGTCGCAGCCGGGGCCCGCTCGACGGCAAGGGAACTCGCGATGGCGACCATGGCCAGGCTCCGCCTCGGAATGGCGACTGTACCCTGCCACAGTACGCCCCAATTCGGAAAGTAAGAATCTCCGACGGCCATGCGCGACGGCGCGACGCGCGGTTCGTCGCCGCATAGACGCAGGGTTGAGGCCATGCTAGACGCCGCGCCTTGAATTTGCGGCTGAGCGCGCCGACATGCGCGCTCGTGGAGTTTTCATGCAGTCCGTCCTGATCGTCATTCACCTTCTGGTGGTGATCGCGCTGATCGCCGTCGTCCTTCTGCAGCGCTCCGAGGGCGGCGCGCTTGGGACAGGCGGGGGCGGCGGCTTCATGACGGGGCGGGGGCAGGCGAACGCCCTGTCGCGCGCGACCGCGATCCTCGGCGCGCTCTATTTCGTGACCGCGCTGGTGATGTCGGGGATCGCGGGCTGGACCCGGGCGCCGAAGTCGATCCTCGACACGGCCCCGACTACCAATTCTTCGACGGAAACCGCGCCCGGAAAAGCGGCGCCCGCACCGGCGCCGACCGGCAATATTCTCGACCAGTTGAAGGGCGAAGCGCCCGCGGCGCCGTCCGCGCCTGCGACCGAGACGCCGAAGTAAAGGCGCGGCATGTCCGCGCCGCTGTCGATCGCGGTCTATTTCACCATCTGGTGGATCACGCTGTTCGCGGTGCTGCCCTTTGGCGCGCGCTCGCATGCGGAGGCCGGCGAGACAGGCGGCCCGCCGGGCGCCGAGGCCGGCGCGCCGATCGCGCCCCGTCTCGCCTGGAAAGCGCTCTGGACGACCATCGTCGCTGCCATCGTTTTCGCCGCGCTCGACGCCTACGTCTATTACGCAGGCTAAAGGCGGATGCCCTCGTTCAAAAGCTCGCGGCGCGTAGCCCACAAGCCCGACGACATGTTCGACCTCGTGGCCGATGTCGAACACTATCCGGAATTCGTCCCGCTCTGCCAGGCGCTGAGCGTGCGAAAGCGCAGCGAGGACGCTGAAGGGCGGCAGGTGATCCTTTGCGACATGCGGGTCGGCTACAAGGCGATCCGCGAGCGCCTCGTCAGCCGCGTCACGCTTGACCGCGAGAACCGGAAAATCCTCGTCGAATATGTCGAGGGGCCGTTCAGCCATCTCGAAAACCAATGGAACTTCGAGCCGGACGGCGAGGCCGGCTGCAGGGTCGAATTCTCAATCGACTACGCCTTTTCGAGCCGCATGCTCGCCGTGCTGATGGGCGCGATGTTCGACACGGCGTTCCGTAAATTCTCCGACGCTTTCGTCGCGCGCGCCAATCTCGTCTACCGGGACCGGCCGGCCTGAATTTCGGGGCTCGCCTCCCCCAAAGCGATGCGTTTCATTTCGTCGAGGATCGGCTCCAGGGCCTCGGATGAGAGCCTGCTGTGGCTCCATGCGGCGCCGAGATAACTCCAGTAGAGAAGGCGCGCACGTACTGAAGCCTGAGGCTGCGGCACGCCGGCCTCGACGATCAGGCGCTCAATATAATCGCGCCGGCGCTGCTCGATTTCGCCGACCGCCCGCGCCGCCTCCGGATTGCTCTCGGCCCAGGCGCGCATGCGGATTTCGAGCGAGCGGCCGTGCGGAAATGCGTGCAAGAGCAGCGCTTCGAGGCGTCGCGGCGCCGTCTCGACGCGTTCGATCTCCTCGATGACCGCATCGGTGGTCGCCTTCTTCCAATGCTCGATCAATTGCGAATGGAATTCGGCGAGATCGGCGAAGTGCCAATAAAAGCTGCCGCGCGAGACGCCGAGCTTTTTGGCAAGCGCGTCCGCCTTCAAAGCCTCATGCCCTTCGTGCGCAAGGGTCGCGAGGCCAAAATCCAGCCAGCTTTGCGCGGTCAGCCGTTCGGTCATGCGCTTTCCATGCAACACTGTATTGACAGCGTCAATGGTCGGGCTTAAGTCGACCAGACACAAATGTATGGAATTCTCCGATGCGGGATATGGCGCTTCATGTCGCCGGCGTGCTGGCCATTCTGGTAGCGTTCGTGCATGGCGCGATCGCGGAAATCAGCGTGTTCCCCAAGGCGCAAATCGAGCCGCGCGGCGCGCGCCGGCTGCTGAGGTTCGTCTGGCAGGCGAGTACACTCGACTGGATCGCCGTCGGCGTGCTGCTGTTTTCAGCGCCCTGGCTCGGTTCGGACGCAGCGCGCCATTTCGTTGTCGGAGCCGCGGTCGTCATCTACGCCTATGCGGCGATCGGCAACGCCTACATCGCCCGCGGGCCGCATCCAGGCTGGATCGGCATGAGTTGCGTCATCGCGCTGGCGCTCGCCGGCTTCTAGCGGTTCTTGCTGATCCAGATCTGATGACAGCGCTCCAACACTGTCACCTCTTCCCCGCAAACTTCCAGGAAGGCGTCGATGGCGGGTTTGGCGAAGTCGCGCGGATTCCAGTCCGGGCCATCTTCGGTGTAGTCGTCGAAGGCGATCACGGCGCCGCTCTTGGCCAGCCTGAACGACATGACCGCGTCTTCCAGCACATCGAGCTTTTTGTGGCTGCCGTCGACATAGATGAAATCGAAGCAGGCTTTCGGCAGCGTCGGCAGCAGGTCGCCGGATGGGCCAAGCATCAGCGTGATCTTCGCGCGGTCGCGTTCGAGCGCGAGGTTTTCGCTCAGCGCGGGCTGCGGCGACGCGTCGATGCAGAAAATCCGGGCCTCTTCGTGGGTCGCGATATTGTTGAGCAGCCAGATCGCCGAACGCCCTTCGAAAGAGCCGATCTCCAGCAACTGGCAAGGTTTTCCGGCGAGGTGGGCCAGATTGCGCTCGAACAGATAGATGTTGCCTGAGAACCAGTCGGAGGTGTATTTTTGCACTGTTGCTTGCTGCGGCTCGACGGCCGGCTCATCAGCGCGCAGCCAGCGCCCCGCGGACTTCAGGCTGTCGCGCCATCCCGTTCCCGATGCCATCAAAGCAGTTCCTCTCGCAAAAGACAGGGTTGGCGCCTATTTCGCCGGCCCCGTCGCGACCGGGCAATCGGGTCTTCCGCCCCATTCCGCCCATGAGCCGTCGTAGAGTCCGGCGACCTCGCCGCCTGCTTCCTCCACCGCCAGCGCCAGAATAGCCGCCGAAACGCCGGAGCCGCAGGTCGTGATGACTGGGCGCGCCAAATCGACGCCATGCTGCTTGAAGGCGGCAGCGAGCGTGTCGGCGTCCTTGAGAGAGCCATGTTCCAGCACTTCAGCAAAGGGCAGGTTGAGGCTGCCAGGCATGTGGCCGCTCTTCAGGCCCGGGCGCGGCTCCGACGCACGGCCCTCGAAACGATCGGCCGGCCGCGCGTCGAGCACCTGCGCCGATTTCTCCGCCAGCGCACGCTTCACGTCCTCGAGCCCGGCCACAAAACTCTTGTCGAGATGGGGGGTGAACGGCCTTGGCTTCGGATGCGCTTCGCCGGTCTCCAGCGGCCGTCCTTCCTTCGTCCACTTGGGCAGGCCGCCCTCGAGAATCTTGACCTCCGGCGCGCCGAACACGCGCAGCGTCCACCAGACCCGCGCCGCGGCGAACAGGCCGTGAATGTCGTAGACGACGAAGCGCATGCCGTCGCCGAGCCCGAGCGCGGTCATCTCGCGGGCGAATTCTGCTGCGTCCGGCAGCATGTGCGGCAGGCCGACGGAGGTGTCGGCGATCTCGTCGATGTTGAAGAACACAGCGCCAGGAATGTGGCCGGCGCGGAATTCCTCGTCGCCGTTGCGCCCGGTCGGCGGCAGATGCCAGGAGGCGTCGATTACGCCGAGGTCGGGGTCGCCGAGCGGCGCGGCGAGCCAGTCGGTGGAAACAGATTGTGGTGCGGCACGGAAGTCCGCTCGCTTCGGATCGACGCGCGCCCAGCCGTTCATGGCGAGGCGCTCCTGCGGCAGATAGGCGCCCTTGTAGGCCATCTTGCGCGAGCCTTCGACCCAATAGCCGAGATAGACGTGCGGCAGGCCGAGCCGGCGCGCCTTTTCGATGTGATCCAGGATGACATAGGCGCCGAGGGAGCGGGCCTGCTGCTCGGGCGCGTAGAACGAATAGACCAGCGACAGTCCGTCGGCGAGCCGGTCGGTGAGGCAGGCGGCATAGAGCGGTCCGTCGCCGCGGCCATGGATGGCGGTGTCGGGACCCGTCGGCCGGTATTCGGTGATGACAGTGTCGATATGGCTGTCCTCGATCATCATCGAATAGTCGAGCACGGACATATCGGCCATGCCGCCGTCGGGATGGCGCTGGTCGAGATAGGCGCGGAACAGCGAATATTGCTCAGCCGAGGGCTTGGGCGCGACGAACGACGCCGATCAGATCGCCGTTCGTTTTGATCACGCGCCGCTGGCTGGCCGTCGGCTTGAAATCGTCGACCAGCACCCGCACCGACACGCAGCCGCGGCAATTCTCGCAGGCCGGGCGATAGGCGATGGTCTGCGAGCGGCGGAAGCCGGTCTGGGTCAGCATGTCGTTGAGCGCCGCCGGCGCGCTTGCCGACGAGATGGGTGAAAACCTTGCGCTCCAGCATCCCCGGCAGGTAGGGGCACGGCGACGGCGCCGTGAGATAAAACTGCGGGGCGTCCCGCACTTCGCGCGTCACGCTCCAAGGCTCCCAATCGACGCTTGAGGTTAGGCTCAAAACGCGGCCGGACATATCCAAAAGCCGGGACCAAGGCCCCGGCTTCAACCCGTTGGCACAAGACTAGTTCGGGCGGCGCACGACGACAAGCGCTGAGAGTATGTCGTGGAAGAAACGCTTCTCGCTATCGAACAGCGTTACCACAAATACGATCGGCAGACACCAGCTCACCCAGAACAGCAGCGCCTGCGCGGCGGCGTTGAGGAACGGCGCGCGCCCGCCCGTGTCGTGCATGACGACTTCGAGATCGAAGGCGCGCATGCCGAACGTGGCGCGCCGCGATCCCGAAACCGTCATCGCGTAGTAGAGGATCGCGATCACGGGGTAGAGGGGCGGCAGGGCGAACAGCGACAGTCCCAGCGTCATCAGGGCGAGCGCGAAGCCAATCAGCCCAGTGATGATCGCGACGATCACGACGTCGACCGCCCAGGCCCCGAGACGGCGGGTGCGCACGCCGGCGAAGGCCGCCGTCGGATAGGCGACCGTATAGACATTGGCGACATTGGCCATGGCAGTGTTCCCGCATCCCCCGACCCAAGATGTGGGCGGGCGCTGCTCCGGTCAAGACGGCTTTGCAATTACGCTTGGTTACTTCGAGTTGCTTTTGCCGACCTGGCGCGCGCCGGCTCGCCCCGCGCGTCGCGTTTCCGATCGGCAAAAGCACAGTCTCGATGCGCATTTGTCCGCTGCGCTTAAGTTTCGAACGCGAAGACGCGCTTCCAGTCATCCTTCATGCTGACGACGATCCAGCCGCTTTTTTTGGCTTCATCGTAAAGCGCCTGCGTAAATGTCCCGATTTTTGTGTTCGGAAGGCCGTGCGCTGGACCGTAGGCGTATTCGCGCTTGTCGTCGTCGTGGAGCACGAGCAGACCTAGCCGGGCGCCGGCGCCGGACGTGACATATTCGAGCATTTCCCTGTCGCCATCCGAGTTGCCGAACGCGAGGCGAGGCTGCCGCCCTATCATCAGGTGGATGCCCTCGGGTTTTCCCGCCTTGTCGTCATTGAGCAGGAGTTTTGGGTCCTTGATCAGCTCAGGTTTGCCATTCGCCCCATAGGTGTAGGTGACGCCGCCCACCGTCCCGACGACCTGCTCGGGGAGGCACTCCATAGGTCTTCTCCGAATAGGCGCGGACGAAATCCTGTCCCCCGCCCGTTACGATATAGGTCTTGTATCCCGCCGAGCGCAGGAATTTGAGGAGCTCGATCTGCGGCGCATAGATCAGCTCCGTGTAAGGCCGCTTCCAGCGGGGGTCGCGGGCGTCGTCGATCCAGGCCGTCGCCTGCTGCTCGAACGTCTCCACATCCATGCCGGTCAGCGTGGCGGCGGCGATCTTGATCAGGTCCTCGACCGAAAGCCTGCCGATCGCCGCGCGATCGCCCGAGAGCACCGTCTTGAAGGGCTCAACCGCAGCGAGCGAAGGCTTCGCCTTCACGACGGCGGGAACGCGGTCGAGGCAATAGAGAATCTGGGTATAGACGGGATGCTCGACCCACAGGGTGCCGTCCTGGTCGAAGCAGGCGATGCGCTCCGCGGGCTGGACAAATTTTGTGCTGGTTGTGTCCGTCGTCGCGCGGACGAAGTTCAGGATGGCGTTTTTGGCCGGTCCGTCGTTCCAGGAGGGAAGGGGGTCGTCATCCGCGTGTGCGACCCCGGGGCGTCGAAAGCGGTCCCCGCGGCCGCGACAAGCAGACCCGCGAGCGCCGAGCGTCGATTGATCTCGTGCATGATCCCTCCCCGTCACGAACGTGGACCGGAAACGCCCAGCGATTCTCGACCCTCGCCATTTCTGCAGTCTAGTCGGTCATTTCGTCCTGTCATACTTACTTGCGCTCGGTGGGGTCGTTGGCGCCTAAAATTCCTCCTGGCCTGAGCGTCAGCAGGATGGCGAGCAGGGCGTAGATCGCCACGTCCCGGTAATCGATCGGGAAGGCCGCCGACCACAGAGCCTCGAATCCGCCGATGAAGAGACCGCCCAGAAAGGCGCCGGGAATCGAGCCGATGCCGCCAAGGATCGCGGCGACCAAAGCTTTCAGGCCGAGCGAGGTCGCCGAGCCATATCCGACCGCGCCATAGAACATCGTCATGGTGAATCCGGCGACGCCGGCGAGCGCGCTGGCGAGCGTGAAGGTCGCCGCGAAGATGAAGCGCGGATCGACGCCGAACAATTGCGCCGCGAAGGAATCGTCGGACATGGCGCGCCATTGCCGGCCGAATTCGGAGAATTTCATCAGCAAGACACGAGTCCCGCCGCGACGCAGATCGCGAGAGCCGCGGCGCCCAGCGAGTTCGGCGCGGTCGTGACGATGAATTCGCCGGCGCGCGCAAGGCCGAAAGGCTGATTGAGCACCGGCGCCGTCCAGGCGAGCTCGGTCCCTTGGGTCAGCCTCAGCAGTTCTTCCAGAAACAGCAGCAGCCCGATCGTCGCAACCAGCATGATCTGCCCCGGCGCCCTGGCGAGCGGAAGAAACACCCAGCGGCTCGAGGCAAAACCCCAGGCCGCGGCGACGAACACGGCGTAGGCCGCGGCCGAGCGGCAGGATCTGCCAGGGATCGGCGCCGACCAGCACCGTCGCGCCGAACGCCGCGCCATAGCCGCCCGCCGCAGCCAGCGCGCCGAAGGCGAGGTTGATGCGTCCGATCAGCCCGTAGATCAGCGAATAGGCGGCCGCCAGCAGCGCATAGGTCGCCGCGAGCGGCAGCGCCGTTAAACGTCTGCTGGAGCGAATAGGCCGCGGCGAACGGCAGTTTCGGCAGAGCGGCGACGTCGCCGAGCGGGGAGGGGTCGGCGGCGCGCGCCTCGGGCGTCGCAAGCCAGAAGCGGATGAGGAAATAGCGCTTGATGTCGTCGAGCGGGTCTCCGTCGACGGCGATGGCGATCAAGTCTTCGGAGCGATTGGGCCGGCCGGGCGCGCGGAAGCGGCACTCGGCGCGATGCGCGGGGCCGCCGTCGTGGTCGCGAAAACCGATGACGACCCCCTTGCGATCGGCGTCCTCGGCCTCGGAGAGGATCTGCACGACGGCGTCGGGCGCGACGAGCGCCGGCAGCGCCATGCGGCAGAGCCGCGCCTGATCCGTTTCGACCGACGAACACCCGAAAAGCAGCGCCGCCAAAGCAAAGACCCACAGAAGCCTCAAGCGCCGCGCGCCCTTGCCGCGAGACGCTTCTGCTTGGCGCGATTGCCGCATACTTCCATTTCGCACCAGCGCCGGCTCTTGTTCTTGGTCATGTCCAGAAACAGCCAGCCGCATTTGTCGCCCTGGCATTGCTTGATCCGGGTCAGATCAGCCTGCATCAGAGTCGTCAACGCCGAAAGCGAGATCGGGCCGAGCACGGCCTCAGTCGGCGAGGCCGCGGTCAGCCAGTTCCAGGCGAAATGCCGGTCGAACGGCTGAAGCCGGGCTCGCTCCAGGCAATGCGCGTGGACGGCGCGAATGCGATCGATCGGCCCTGATGGCGGCGTCGATCGCCAGCGGCCAGCCCGGCGCCGACCTCATAGACGTCCTCTCTCAGCGCGAGCGCGGAACTCAGCAGTTTTTTACCGAGCGCGGGATCGTCGGCGGCCGCTTTCTTCAGCCAGTCCGCGTCCGCGGGCGGCAGGACGCGCGCATGCGCCGCCCAATCGACGACGTCGCCCGCGGCCTGCAGGTGTTCTTGCAGTGCCTCGGAGCCGCGCCCCGAAGACGTGTTGGCGAAGTCGAGCGCGAGTTCGCCGCCGACCAGGGTGAGCGTGGCCGCGCGGGAGGGGTTTGTGATCGAACTAACCATCAATATGCCCTTTACCAGTTATTTTTTTGCCGCTAGTTTGGGCGCCTAACCTACAAAACACGGATTAGGAGGTTAGCATGCGCAGACAACTTCTCAAGGTTCTTCTGCTCGCCACGGCGCTCGGTTGGGGCGGCGCGGCGCGAGCGGACGTCGTGATCGGCGTCGCCGGACCGATCACCGGGGCCAACGCCTCGTTCGGCGCCCAATTGACGCAAGGCGCTCAGCAGGCGGCAGAAGACTTCAACAAGTCGGGCGGCATCCTGGGTCAGAAAGTGACGATCGCGCTCGGCGACGACGTCTCCGATCCGAAGCAGGGGGTTTCCGTCGCCAACAAGTTCGTCGGCGACGGCGTGCATCTGATCGTCGGCCATTTCAATTCCGGCGTCACGATCCCTGCCTCCGAAGTCTACTCGGACAATGGCGTGCTGTTCATCACGCCCTCGGCGACCAACCCGAAGGTGACCGAGCGCGGCCTGTGGGACGCCTTCCGCACCTGCGGGCGTGACGACCAGCAGGGCAAGCTGTGGGCCGATCTCGCGCTCACCAAGCTCAAGGACGCCAAGATCGCCATCGTTCACGACAAGACGCCTTACGGCCAGGGTCTCGCCGACGCGGCAAAGGGCTTCATGAACGCCGGCGGCAAGAAGGAAGTGCTCTATGAAGGCGTGAACGTCGGCGAGAAGGATTATTCGGCGATCGTCTCCAAGATCAAGGCGTCGGGCGCCGACTATCTGATGTGGGGCGGCCTGCACACCGAAGGCGGCCTGATCGTGCGCCAGATGCGCGACCAGGGCCTGAAGACGGTCATGATCTCCGGCGACGGCATCACCGACGACGAATTCGCCCAGATCGGCGGCCCCGGCGTCGAAGGCACGCTGATGTCGTTCGGCCCCGAGCCGCGCAACAACCCCGCAGCGAAGGAAGTGGTCGCCGAGTTCAAGACCAAGGGCTTTGAGCCGCAGGGCTACACCCTCTATTCCTACGCCGCGATGCAGATCTTCAAGCAGGCCGCCGAACAGGCGAAGTCGCTCGACCCGAAGAAAATGGCCGAAGTCATGCACTCCGGCAAGCCGTTCCACACCGTGATCGGCGACATCGCCTACGACAAGAAGGGCGACCGCACGACCGTCGACTATGTCTGGTACGTCTGGAAGAAGGGCGACGACGGTAAAATCACCTTCCACCAGATCTAGCAGAGCGGCGCCGAGCGCGCCGCGTTCCTGAGGAGCGGCGGCTCTCCAGGCCGCCGACCGTCGGCCTGGAGAGCCTGTCCTGAGCCCGTCGAAGGGCCGACTCTCCTCAGGGCGCCGCGGCTACAGGCGGGCTCCAAAGGATTCCTTGGCGCGAAAGGCGGAAAGCAAGCAAAGGGCGCAAAAAGGCGCGCCAAATCTCCAAATTTCAGCCGCCGTTCTCCAAATTTTTCCAAACAATGCTTTGGCCGAAATGAGCGCTTTCAAGGGCTTGCGCTCACACGCGGGGCGCTTTTCTTATAGGCCGCCGCTCCGGGGTAGATTTTCCACCACAATTTCGGAATTACTTTGTTCAGTCATATGCGCTTCCTTGGAAACATTTCGCGTAACTATATCTGAAAATCAGAAAGTTGTCCAGGTTTTTCTCGACCGGCTGCGCAAGGAGCGGCGGCCTTCCAGGCCGCCGAATGTCGGCCAGGTGGCCGACGCGCCTCGTGGGATGCATCGGCGGCGATCACGGGCCTCTGCTGGACTTCGACAAAAATTCCGCCGCTATGTGGCGCCAACTTCCAGGGGCCTACAGAGGAAAGCATGACTTCACCCGAGACGCTGAAAAAGCTGCCGGCGCCGAACAAGCATTATTTCGCCGAGCAGGCGACCCGGGTGATCTACAGCAAGCTGGCCCGCAGCGGCGACACCGTCATCGATTGCGGCGCCAATCACGGCGATCACACGCGCATCCTATCGAGCCTCGTCGGTCCGAAGGGACGGGTTCATGCGTTCGAGCCCAATTTCGAGCTGTATCCCCTTCTGCTGGCCATCGGCGACAACGTGCGCCTCTGGCCGTTCGCGGCGGGCGAGGCGCTGCGGCTCGAGACGCTGCACGTGCCGACCGGGCTGGACGGCTGGGCGTCGCTCAACGACATCAGATCGCTGCTGCCGGAGCGGAAGTTCACGCTCAGGAACACCGTGCAGGTCGCCCTCGACAGCCTCGCCGAGTTGAAACCGCCAATCCGCTTCATCAAGGTCGACGTCGAGGGGCGCGAGATCAACGCTATCAGGGGCATGAAGCGTCTCTTGATCCAGTCCCGCCCGCAGATCGTGTTCGAGAACCTGACGAAGCCGATCGAGAATTTTCTGGCCACGATCGGGTTCAAGGTGCTGGAGATGACGGGCGCGCCGATCGCCGACCGGCCGATCTTCCACAACGTGCTCGCCTATCCCGAAAAGGCGGAGCCTGCGGCGCTCACCGATGAGGACATCGAGGAACTGATCGAAATCGCGGCGAGGCTCGTCGCAACCAACGCTCCTACCTCCGCTCCCGCGCCAAAGCCCTGAGCACGGCGTGCGCGCGGGGCGTCTGAAACAAGCTCTCGACGTCGACGGGCAGCCTGTGGCGCCAGTTCGGGCGCTCCCGATCGGTGCCCGGCAGGTTGGTGGCGATGGTCATGCCGGCGAGATCGTCGAACTGCGCGCTCGCCAGCTCCGAACCCGAGGTCGCGATGAAGACGTGGAACGCATTGGCCAGCGTGTCAGTCAGCGCGTCGTCGAAATCGACATCGGCCTCGCCGAGCGCGCCGAAGCGTCGGAGCGTCTCGACCATCACGCGCTTGTCTTCCGCGCGCGCGGCGATTTCAAGCGTCGCTTCGGCAAGGCTGTATTGGCCAAGCATCAGGCGCTCGGCGATGTCGGCGCCGCCCACCAGCCGGCGAGCGTCGGCAGGTCGTGCGTGCTCGCGCAGGCGACCGAGAGGGCGGCATAGTCGGCGGGATCGCGCGGCGCGGCGCCGTCTCGCTCGAACCAAAGCACCTTCATCCCATAGATGTGGGCGCGTGTAAGTTTGTCGCGAAAACCGTCGGGCACGGTGCCGAGGTCTTCGCCGATGACGAGGCATTGATGGCGCTGGCTCTGCAGCGCGATCTGGCCGATGAGGTCGTCGGCGGGGTAGGCGATATAGGCGCCCTCGGCCGGCTTGGCGTAGGGCGGAATGGCGAACAGGCGCGTCAGCCCCATCGCATGGTCGATGCGCAGGATTCCGGCGTGGCGCATGTTGGCCGCGGCGAGATCGGCAAGGCCTTTCCAACCGTCGCGGGCGCTGGCGATGGGGTCGGGCGGCGGCAGGTTCCAGTTCTGCCCTGCGGTCGAGAACGGGTCCGGCGGCGCGCCGACATTGACGTCGCGCATCAATTCGTCGGCGCGCGACCAGCTTTCGCCGCCGTCGGGCGCCGAACCGATGGCGAGGTCGCGGTAGAGGCCTATTTCCAGGCCGGCAGCGCGGCCGCGCTCCGCGGCGGCGGCGAGCTGGCGGTCGGCGAGCCATTGGCAATAGAGGTTGAAGTCGAACTCGGACTTGAGCCGCGCCTCGGCCTCGGCGAGCGCCGCCGGCTCGGCGTCGCGCAAGGGCGCCGGCCAGCGCCGCCATTCCTCGCCTTTGCGCTCGTTCGAGATCGCCTCGAACAGCGCGAAACGGCGCAGCATCTCGCCGCCTTCGGCGACGAAGCGCTGGTATTCGCCAAACAAGGCGTCTGCAGGCTGAGCCGCGCGCCCAGCCACGAATGCCTTGAAGCGCTCCCTCAGCACCGAGAATTTGCCGTGCGAAAGCGGCTCGTAGTCGACGATCGGGTTCTTGGCGAGCACGCCGAGATAGCCTGCGAAGGCTTCATGCTTGAAGCCTCGACGCCCGGCCCGTCGCGCTCCGACATGACGTCAATCATCAGCGGATTGAGGAAGCGCCGGTCTGAAGGGTGGTAGGGGCTGGCGCGACTCGGGTTGTGCGCGAACAGAACATGCAGCGGCGACACGCCGACATAGGCCGCGCCCGCGGCGCCCGCGGCGGCCGCGGCGTCGCCGAGCGCGCCGAACCCACCGATCCCTTCGTCGCGTTCGCGCCGACGCAAAGCGTAAAGCTGGGCGGAGATGCCGAACCGGCGCCGCCACAACGCCTTGGGACCAAAACATTCGGGCGGCGCGATGGTCAGCACTGAAGACACGCCCGCGACCGCGAGCTGGTGGCGGCCGATCGGCAATTCCGGCAGTTCGAGTCGGCTCTCGAGCACGCTCCCGCCATCAGGCAGATCGACCCGTTCGCCTTCTCCGATCCGCGCCTTGCCCTCGAGGCTCGTTCCGCTCTCGAGCTCGATGCGGAAGTCGACGTCACGCGCCGCTTCCGACAGGGGGCTGCGCAGCGGCGCGCGTCTCGGCGCATCGAGCGCCAGCGTCAGCGAGGGCGGGATGCGGCGCGCGCGTGTTTCTTCGGTCAAGCGCGAAAGGGAGTCCTTCGCCTGTGTGTGGCTGCGCGCATCGAGCCGCATGCCTTCGAGCAGGGCGAGCTTAGTCTCGATGGACACGACGGTGCGCTTGCCCGAAATCTCCGTCCATTCCGGCGCGATGCCGACGGCGAAGGCGAGCGCGTTGATGTCGGCGCGCTCGGCTGGCCGGACGCGCGCGCCCTCGGCTTTCTCCTCGATCAGCAGCAGCGTCGAGCGGGCGGCCGCGAGCACGTCGCTGGCGACCTCGGTCGGCGCGTCGGCAATGCGATCGTTCGAGGTATCCAGCTTCACGCGCCAGGCGTAGCCGTCTCGCGGCTCCGGCAGGGCGACTTCGAGGGCGGTTTCGCCGCGGTTGAGGACGAGCGCCGCGCGCTCGACGCCGTCAGCGACCGCGGCTGCGAATACGGCGATCAGCACGTCGCTCGCTCTTCCCCACTGCTCGCCGTTCTCCAGAGGCTGCTTCTCGTCGCGCCATTCGACGTCGGGGTAGCCGGCGGTCGCGCCGCCGTTCAGCCAGTAGAGCGGCTTCAGCGCAGGATGGGCGTTGCGCAGCCGTGTGAGACGGCCAACGAAGGCGGTGAGATCGGGCGACGCCGCGCTCCAGTCGAGCCAGGAAAGGGCGTTCTGCTGCGCATAGGCGTTGTTGTTGCCCTGTTGCGAATGTCCGGTCTCCGAGCCCATCGCCAGCATCGGCACGCCGCGGGCAAAAACGTTGAGAGCGAGGAGGTTGCGCATGTCACGCTGGCGCTTCGCCAGAATCGCGATGTCTCGCGTCGGCCCCTCGACGCCGTGGTTCCAGGAATTATTGTCGTTCGAACCGTCGCGGTTTTCTTCGCCGTTGGCCTCGTTGTGCTTGTGATTGTAGGCAACGAGGTCGGCGAGCGTGAAGCCGTCATGGGCGACGACGAAATTGACGCTTTTGGTTGGCGGAGCGTCGCCCCAGAACACGTCGCGCGAGCCGGCGATGCGGGTCGCGAGATCGCCGATCACGCCGGAATCGCCGCGCCAGAAGCGGCGCGCCGTGTCGCGGAAACGGTCGTTCCATTCGCTCCAGTTTTGAGGAAAATGACCGAGCTGATAGCCGCCGGGGCCGATGTCCCAGGGTTCTGCTATGAGCTTCGTCTTCGAGAGCAACGGGATCGGCGCCAATCGCCGTGAGCAGCGGCGCCTGCGGGTCAAAGCCATCTGGACGGCGCGCGATCGTGGTCGCGAGATCGAAGCGGAAGCCATCTATGCCGCCGAACTCCACCCATCGCCTGAGCGCCGCGATCGCCATCTCGACGACCGGCGCGCGGTCCATCGCGAGGCAATTGCCGGTGCCCGTGTCATTGATGTAGCGCTCGTTATTGTGAGGATCGAGGCGCAAGTAAAGCGCGTTATCCAGGCCGCGCAGCGAAAGGGTTGGTCCGAACTCGTCGCTCTCGCCGTCATGGTTGAGCACGACGTCGAGGATCACTTCGAGCCCCGCCGCATGCAGCGCGTCGGTCGCGCGCCGGACTTCCGCAAAACCTTCAGGCGCAAGGCGCGGGTCCGGGCAGCCGAACAGCACGGGGTTGTAGCCCCAGGCGTTCGAGAGCCCGAGCGCGGGCAGGTGGCGCTCGTCGACAAAAGCGTCCGCCGGCATCAGCTCGATTGAGGTGACGCCGAGCGAAGTCAGATGCGCGATCAGCGGGGCCTCGGCGAGCGCGGCGAACCGGCCGCGCAATTCCGGCGCGATGTCCTCGCGCAATTGCGAGAAGGCACGAATGTTGAGTTCATAAATGATCGTGTCTTCGGGTTTTACACGCACGCGTCCGGGTTCGCCCGCGATTTCGCGAATCGCCACGCATTTCGGCGCGAACGGGCCGGTGTCGGCGCCGAACTGAAACATCGCTGGGTGAAGCGCAAAAGGGCGATCGAGCCGCGAGGCGTAGGGGTCGACGATCAGTTTTGCGGCGTCGAAGCGCTGCCCGCGCCAGGGTTCATGCGGCCCTTCGACGCGCAGGCCGTAGCGTGCGCCTTCCTTCAAACCTGGCAGCGACGCCCGCCGCCAGCCGGATCCGTCGTTGTCGCAGGTCGCCCGGCCGATCTCGTGCTCGCCTGTCTCGTCATAGAGGCAGACATGGACGGCCGTCGCATTCTCTGAATAGACGGCGATCTCGGCGCCTTCGCTCGTCAACTGAAGTCCGGGCTTGAAATCCATCGCCGCCTGCCTGCCACGCCATATTCGTCACACTATGGCTCTTATGCCCGTCTCGCGACTGTCGCGTCACGATAGAGCGCTGCGTAGCGCTTGGCCGGCCCGCGCCAGGAAACGTCGGCGCGCATGGCGTTGAGTTTCAGGCGGCGCATCGCGCCGGGCTCGCGATAGAGGGCAAGCGCGCGCCGCAGCGCTTCCGACATTTCTGCGACATCGGGCGGATAGAACTGGACGCCGGTCGCGACGCCCGCGGCGAGAGCGGCTTCGTTGGCGTCGATCACGGTGTCGGCGAGACCGCCGACGCGCGCCACGATGGGAATCGCGCCGTAGCGCAGGGCGCATAGCTGTGTCAGGCCGCAGGGCTCGAAGCGCGAGGGCACGACCAGGAAATCCACGCCGGCCTGCATCATATGAGCCAGCCCCTCATCGTAACCGAACAGGCATCCGACGCGGCCGGGATTGGCCTCGGCCGCGGCGGCGAAACCTCTGACAATTCCCGCTTCGCCGGTCCCGAGCAGGGCGAGCTGGCCGCCGGCGGCGATGATCTCGGGCAGGGCGGCGAGCAGCAGGTCGAGCCCCTTCTGGCTGGTGAGCCGTGACACGATGCCGAACAGCGGCGCCGAGGCGTCGATGTCGAGGCCGAGCTTGGCCTGGAGGGTTGGCCGGTTGCCAGCGCGCTGATCGAGATGCATGCCGGAATAGTTTTGAGAGATCGACGCATCCGTCGCAGGATTCCAGACCTGATCGTCGATGCCGTTGACGATGCCGGAGACGACGGAAGCGCGTGTGCGTAAAAGGCCGTCGAGCGCCATGCCGAACTCGGGCGTGAGAATTTCTCGCGCGTAGGTCGGCGAGACCGTCGTGATGCGGTCGGCCATCAGAAGGCCGGCCTTCAGATAGCCGACGCCGCCAAAATATTCGACGCCGTCGATCGTCATCGCCTCCGGCGGCAGGCCGAGCTCGGCAAGCAAAGAAGCGGGAAAATGGCCCTGGAAGGCGATGTTGTGCACCGTCATCACGGTCGCCGGCCGCGGGCGATTGCCATAGGCGAGATAGGCCGGGGTCAGCGCCGCCTGCCAGTCGTGCGCATGCGCGACGTCGGGCGCGAAGCTGGTGGCGAGGCCCGGAAGAAATGTCGGCGCGCGGCGCGCGCCAGCGCGGCGAAGCGCTGCGCATTGTCCGGCCAGTCGACGCCAGTTGGGCCGAGATAGGGATTGCCAACCCGATTGAAGAGATGGTCGGCCGAGAGCACGAACAGGTCCATGTCGGCGGCGCGGCCGGCGACAAGATGCGCGGGACCGCCGAACAGGCTCTCGTAATGATGGACGATCTCGACGGCTTCGAGCTTCGCCAGCACCGCCGGATAGCCCGGCAGCAGGGTGCGCATTTCGACGCCTTCGCGCGCCAGCGCCGCCGGCAGCGCGCCGGCGACATCGGCAAGGCCGCCGGTCTTGATGAGCGGATAGGCTTCGGAGGTAATGGAAAGTACGCGCAAACCCTCATTCCTCCAGCCGGTCGATCATCGGCTGGGTAATGAGTGTAATGCCGGCTTCGGTGCGGCGGAAGCGCTTGGCGTCGAGTTCGGGGTCTTCGCCGACCACGAGCCCGTCGGGGATCCGGACCTCGGCGTCGATGACCGCCTTGCTGAGCCGGCAGCCGCGCCCGACCCTGACATAGGGCAGGATGACGGTCTCGTTGATCGCGGAATAGGAATGGACGCGCGTTCCGGTGAACAGCAGCGAACGCCAAACGCGCGAGCCCGAGATGATGCAGCCGCCGGAGACCAGCGAAGAGATCGCCTCGCCTCGCCGCTCGCCGACATCGTGCACGAATTTCGCCGGCGGCGTGATCTCGCCATAGGTCCAGATCGGCCAGTAGCGGTCGTAGAGATCGAGATCGGGCAGGACGTCGGTCAAATCGATGTTGGCCGCCCAGTAGGCGTCGACCGTGCCGACGTCGCGCCAGTAGATCGGCGCCTCGTCGCTCGAGGTCACGCATGAGCGTGAGAAATGGTGCGCCACCGCCTTCCCGTTCTTGACCAGATAGGGAATGATGTCCCTGCCGAAATCATGCGCGGAATTCGGGTCGGCCGCGTCGCGCTTGAGAATGTCGATCAGGAATTTGGTCTCGAACACGTAGAGGCCCATGCTGGCGAGCGCCTTGTCGGGCTTGCCGGGCATATGCGGCGGGTTCTTGGGCTTTTCGAGGAAGGCGATGATGCGATCCTTCTCGTCGATATGCATGACGCCGAAGGCCGTCGCCTCTTCGAGCGTCGTCTCCAGGCAGCCGACCGTCACATGCGCTCCGGACTCGACGTGCTGCTGGAGCATCTTCTCGTAGTCCATCTTGTAGACGTGGTCGCCCGCCAGGATGACCATGAAGGCCGGCGCGTAGCTCTCGATGATGTCGATGTTCTGATAGACGGCGTCGGCCGTGCCCAAATACCACATCGTCTCCGAGACGCGCTGCGACGCCGGCAGTATGTCGAAGCTTTCATTGCGCTCGGGCCGCAAAAAATTCCAGCCGCGCTGCAGATGGCGGATCAGGCTGTGCGCCTTGTACTGGGTCGCCACCGCCATGCGGCGGATGCCGGAATTGAGCGCATTGGAGAGCGCGAAATCGATGATGCGCGACTTGCCGCCGAAATAGACCGCGGGCTTGGCGCGCCGATCAGTCAGCTCCATGAGCCGGCTGCCGCGACCGCCCGCCAGCACATAGGCCATGGCGTGACGGGAGTAGGGCGCCTGCAGCGCCGCTTCCGACTGAGTCTTTGGAACCATCAACGCTTCCTCCCGAAACCTAACGCTTTACGCTTGATTTTAGTTTCCCGACTCAAATTCGAGATAGATCGTCGCGAGCGGCGGCACAGTGACCGACGCCGAGGCGCCGAAGCCGTGCAGCGGGCGGCGGTCCGCCTTCACCCCGCCGAGATTGCCGACATTCGATCCCCAGTAGGTCGAGGCGTCGGTGTTGAGCGCCTCCCGCCAGCGGCCCTCTTTCGGCAGGCCGATGCGATAGTCGCGACGAATGACGGGGGTGAAATTGCAGACGATGGCGATCGGCGGATCGCCCGGCGCGCCCGTGCGCAGGAAGGCGAGCACGGATTGCGCGTCGTCGTTGACGACGATCCAGCGAAACCCCTCGGCCTCGCAGTCGCGCGCGTGCATCGAAGGCTCGGTCGCATAGAAGCGGTTGAGGTCGCGCACCAGCCGGTGCAGGCCGCGATGCGGCTCATGCTCGAGGAGCCACCACGGCATCGATTCGTTGCAGTTCCACTCGCTCGTCTGGCCGAACTCCTGGCCCATGAACAGAAGCTTCTTGCCCGGATGCGCCCACATGAAGGCGAGATAGGCGCGCGTATTGGCGAAACGCTGCCATTCGTCGCCGGGCATCTTTGAGACAAGCGAGCGTTTGCCGTAGACGACCTCGTCGTGTGAGATCGGCAGCACGAAATTCTCGGTGAACGCGTAGAGCAGCCCGAACGTCAGCCTGTCATGGCCCCAGCGGCGGTGGACGGGATCGCGCTCCATATAGTCGAGCGTGTCGTGCATCCATCCCATGTTCCATTTGAACCCGTAGCCGAGGCCGCCGAGATTGGTTGGCTGCGAGACGCCGGGAAAGGCGGTCGATTCCTCTGCGATGGTCACGGCGCCGGGGAATTCGCCGTAGACGGCCTCGTTGGTGCGCTTGATGAAGTTGATGGCGTCGAAATTCTCGTTGCCGCCCTCCGCGTTCGGCAGCCATTCGCCGGCTTTGCGCGAATAATCGAGGTAGAGCATCGAGGCGACCGCGTCGACGCGCAGACCGTCGACATGGAAGCGATCGACCCAGTAGAGCGCGTTGCAGAGCAGATAGTTGGCGACTTCCTTGCGGCCGAAATCATAAATCGCGGTGTTCCAGTCCGGATGGAAGCCCTTGCGCGGATCGGGGTGCTCGTAGAGCGCTTCGCCGTCGAAATGCGCGAGGCCGTGCGCGTCGGTTGGAAAATGCGCCGGAACCCAGTCGATGATGATCCCCAGGCCCGCCGCATGTGCTTTGTCCACGAAACGCGCAAAGCCTTCGGGAGTTCCGAACCGGCTCGTCGGCGCGAACAGGCCGAGCGACTGATAGCCCCAGGAATTCGTCGAGCGGATGCTCGCTGATTGGCATCAGCTCCAGATGGGTGAAGCCGAGGTCGGCGACATAGGAGATGAGCTGGTCGGCCAACTCGTCGTAGGTGAGAAACCTGTTGTCGGGGCCGCGCCGCCAGGAGCCGAGATGGACTTCGTAGATCGACATCGGCTTGCGGCGCGGCTCGCCTTGCCGGCGCTTCGCCATATAGTCATGGTCGGTCCACGAAAAGTCCGCGGTGTCGGCGACGATCGAAGCCGTGGAGGGCCGCAATTCGCCGCGGAACGCGAACGGATCCGCCTTCAGCGGCATCAACTCGCCAGAGCGCGAGATGATCTCGTATTTGTAGATCGCGCCCTCGGCGAGATGCGGGATGAAGATTTCCCACAGGCCGCTGTCGTAGCGCTTGCGCATCTGGCAGCGGCGTCCGTCCCAGCGATTGAAGTCGCCGACGATCGACACGCGCCTCGCGTTCGGCGCCCAGAGCGCAAACAGCACGCCGTCGACGCCCTCATGCCTCGCTAGCTGCGCGCCGAGCCGTTTGTAGAGCTGGCGATGGGTGCCCTCGAGCAGCAGATAGTCGTCCATCGGCCCGAGCGCGGGGCCGAAGGCGTAGGCGTCCTCGTAGGATTCGACCCCGCTCGTGCGCGTCGCCTCGATGCGATAGACCGGCCGCTCGTTGAGGCTCGGGATCAAAGCCTCGAAGAAGTCGCCCTTGCGCCGCTCGAGGTTGGCGAGCGGAGCGCCCTCGCGGGACAGCGCGCGCACGCTGATCGCGTCGGGCACGATGGCGCGGATGGCCCAGCCGGACGGCGTCAGATGCGGCCCGAGAACCGCGAATGGATCTTCCTCCCGCGCCGAAGCTATGGCGTCGATCCGGTCTTGCGGCGCCCTCCAGGTCTCAGCCATCTCAAACGCCTTTCCGATCGGGAGGCGGCGCCGTCAAACCGTCAGCGGTTTGAACGGCGCCTTCCATATTTCTTGCGCATATTCGGTGATGGTGCGGTCCGAAGAAAACCACCCGACATTGGCCGTATTGAGGACGCTCGCGCGCAGCCACGCCTTGCGCTTGCGCCAGAGGTCGTCGACGTTCATCTGCGCCTGCCAGTAGGCGGCGAAATCGGCGCAGACCAGGAAATAATCATGGTGCTTCAGAATGTCGACGAGCCCGACATAGCGGTTGCGGTCGTCTGCCGAGAAGGCGCCGCCGGCCAGCGAATCCAACGCTTCGCGCAGGATCGGGAACGCCTCGATCTTGTCGAGCGAGGAAATGCCCTTTGCGCGCGAAGCCTCGACTTCCGCCGCGGTCAGGCCGAAGATGAAGATGTTGGGATCGCCGACGAGATCGCGCATCTCGACATTGGCGCCGTCGAGCGTGCCGATGGTCAGCGCGCCGTTTAGCGCCATCTTCATGTTGCCGGTGCCGGAGGCTTCCATGCCGGCAGTCGAGATCTGCTCGGAAAGATCGACAGCGGGAATGATCAATTCAGCGAGGCTGACGTTGTAGTTCGGCAGGAACACGATTTTGAGCAGGTTGCGCACGGTGGGATCGTTGTTGACCGTGCGCGCCACGTCGATCGCAAGCTTGATGATGAGCTTCGCCTGCGTGTAGCTCGCCGCCGCCTTGCCGGCGAACACTTTTACCCGCGGCGCGAAGTCGATCGTCGGGTTGGCGCGAATCTCGTTGTAGCGCGCAATCGTCTCAAGGATATTGAGAAGCTGGCGCTTGTATTCATGGATGCGCTTGATCTGCACGTCGAACAAGGCGTCGGGGTCGACGCGCTGATTGAGCGTCTCCGCGATCGTCTGGCCGAGCGTAACCTTGTTGGCGCGTCTCGCCAGCGCAATCTGCTCCTGCAACGAGCTATCGTCGGCGAAGCGGGCGAGGCCTTTCAGTTCTTCGGCATCGAACAGGGCTTTCTCGCCGACGGCGGCCTTGATGATGTCGGTGAGGCGCGGATTGCATTCCATCAGCCAGCGGCGGAACGTGATGCCGTTGGTCTTGTTGACGATGCGGCCCGGATAAAGCTCGTTGAGATCGTGGAAGACGGTCTGCTTCATCAGGTTGGTGTGAAGCCCCGACACGCCGTTGATCATGTGCGAGCCGATGAAGGCCAGCGAGCCCATGCGCACGCGCCGTCCGCCGTGTTCGTCGATCAGCGACAGCGAGGCCATCAGGTTGGCGTCGGTCAGGCCCTGCTTTCGGGCCGCCTCGAGATGGGTCGCATTGATGAGATAGATGATCTGCATGTGGCGCGGCAGCAGCCGCTCCATCAGCGCTACCGGCCAGCTCTCCAGCGCCTCGGGCAACAGCGTATGATTGGTGTAGGAGAATACGGCGCGCGTAATATCCCAGGCTTCCGCCCAGGGCAGGCGGTGCATGTCGACGAGGATGCGCATCAGCTCGGCGACGCCGATCGAGGGATGGGTGTCGTTGAGCTGCACCGCGACGCAATCGGCGAGCGTTCTGATGTCGCGATGCTGCTTGATGTGGCGGCGCACCAGATCGAGGATCGAGGCGGAGGCGAAGAAATATTCCTGCCTGAGCCTGAGTTCCTGCCCGGCCGGCGTCGCGTCGCTCGGATAGAGCACTTTCGAAATCGCCTCGGCGCGCACGCTGTCGCCGAAGCGCGCCGACGTAGTCGCCGGCGTTGAAGGCGTCGAGTTTCAGCGGGTCCGCGGCGCGCGCAGACCACAACCTCAGCGTGTTGACGTGCTGGCCGGCCCAGCCGACAATCGGCGTGTCAAAGGCGACGGCTTCGACAGTCTCGGCCGGCTTCCACACATGGCGCACGTTCTCGGAATCGGACGCCGCCTCGACGTAGCCGCCGAACCCGATCGCATAGTTGACCTCGGCGCGCTCGAATTCCCACGGATTGCCGTGGCTCAGCCAATCCTCGGGAATTTCCTGCTGCCAGCCGTTGCGGATGATCTGCCGGAACAGGCCGTTATCATACCGAATGCCGTAGCCGTGCGCTGCGATCGAAAGCGTCGCCATGCTGTCCATGAAGCAGGCGGCGAGGCGTCCGAGGCCGCCATTGCCGAGCGCGGCGTCGGATTCGATGCGCCGCAGCGAATTGAAATCGACGCCGAGCTGGCCCAGCGCCTGGGTCATCGGCTCGACGATGCCGAGATTGGTCATCGCATCGACCAGCAGGCGGCCGATCAGGAACTCGAGCGAGAGATAATAAACCCGCTTCTTGTCCTCGTTGTAGATGCGGTTGGTCGCGGCGATCCAGTGCTCGACCACGATATCGCGCGTCGCGTGCGCGACCGCCACGAACCAGTCGCGCTGGCTCGCCGCCACTGGGTCCTTCGAGACTATGTACTTGAGCTTGTCGAGCACCGCCTGCTTGAGCTCTTCGGCGGAATAGGTGCGCACGCGCGTCGAGGTTCCGACGGCGTCCGCTGTCGCGTTCAACTGATCCATACCGTGGCGCCTCTCAGTTCTACGGTGGCCAGTGGGCGTCCTTCCCCGATTTTTGTTTTTTTGTAGCCTCACTTGTGCGGCTTCACAATTGTTTCTAACCCAATCGTTGGGCTAGCTTAACGCAATCGGGGCTTGCATGAAGATTTCCGGCCGCGCCTATCGCACAATCTGGACCGAGCGTGGGTCGGTCGTGGTGATCGACCAGACGCGGCTTCCCCACGTTTTCGCGACCCGGAAGCTCGATTGCGCCGCCGATGCGGTCGCCGCGATCCGCACGATGGTGGTGAGGGGCGCCCCGCTGATCGGGGCGACAGCCGCTTATGGGCTCGCGCTGGGGCTGAAGAGCGATCCGAGCGACGAGGGGCTGGAATCCGCGTGCCGCGAGCTCATGACGAGCCGGCCGACGGCGGTCAATCTGCGCCACGCGCTCGAGGACGTCAGCGCCTTGGTGCGCCCGCTCCCGACTTCGCAGCGTTACGCGGCGGCATGGGAGCGCGCCGCCGCCTATTGCGACGAGGACGTCGAGATCAACAGAGGCATCGGCGAGGCCGGCTTTCCGCTCATCGAGGCGATCCATCGCCGAACCGGCCGACCCGTCAATGTGCTGACCCATTGCAACGCCGGCTGGCTCGCGACCGTGGACATCGGCACCGCCACGGCGCCGATCTATCTTGCGCACGATCGCGGCGTGCCGGTGCACGTTTTCGTCGACGAGACGCGCCCGCGCAACCAGGGCGCCGCGCTGACCGCCTTCGAACTGAAGGAACATGGCGTGCCCCTGACCCTGATCGCCGACAACGCCGGCGGCCATCTCATGCAACGCGGCCTCGTCGATCTCTGCATCGTCGGGGCCGACCGCGTCACCTCGCGCGGCGACGCGGCCAACAAGATCGGCACCTACCTGAAGGCGCTCGCGGCCAAGGCGAACGGCGTGCCGTTCTATTTCGCCGTGCCCTCCACCACCATCGACTGGCGGATCGAGGACGGCCGTGAGATCGAGATCGAGGAGCGGGATTCGCGGGAAGTGACCCACATCGCTGGCCGACTCGCCGGCGGCGCCGTCGCCGAAGTGGAGATCGGACCGCCGGGCGTCCGCGCCGCCAATCCCGCTTTCGACGTCACGCCCGCCGAACTCATTTCCGGCATTCTGACCGAGCGCGGCTTGACGCCGGCCGACGGGCCGTCGCTCAAAACCCTGTTCGGACGATAGACGTCACTTCTGCGGCTCGGGCGAGGCCTGCGGCGCGGGCTGCTGGGCCTTGAGGCTTTCGAGCGTCTTGTTCGCCTCGTCGATCTGGCGCTGCAACTCGGCGAGCTGGGCTTTCGCGCCGTTCGCCGCCTGCTCGATCTGGGTCGCCTGCTGCTGTTGCTGCTGCTGCTGGGTGTGCAGGTCGGTCAGCGCCTTGTTGGCGTCGTCGACCTGGCGCTGCATGTCGGCAAGCTGCGACTTCGCCGCGTTGGCCGCCTGTTCGGTCTGCGAACTCCTGGGCTGCGGCGGTGGAAGACTGGGCCTGGAGATCGGCGAGCCGGCCGCTCTCGGCCTTGACCTGCAATTCCGCCGCGTCGAGGTCGCGCCGAGCGACCTCGGCGCTCGCCTGCGCCTCATGGGTCTGCTGCGCCAGCGTCGCGGTCTGGTTCTGCAACTGGGTCAATTGGTCGTTCTCGCCCTTCAGCCGCAGTTCGACTTCGGCGAGGTCGTGCGACTTCTCGTTGGCCTCCGTCTGCGCGCCGGAAATTGCGAGTTTTGCCTCGTTGATCTGCCTCGTAAGCTCGGCGAGGTCGTTCTGCGCGGAAGCGCGCGCCGCGACCGCGTCGGCCAGCGATTTCTGCGCGTCCTGCGCCTGCTTTTTCAGGTCATCCGCCGTGCCCGCGGACTTTTGCAGGGTCTGCAGGTCGCCGGCCAGCGCCTGGCGCGCGACTTCGGCGCGTTTCAGTCCGTCGTCGAGCTGATCATGCGCATCCGACGCGAGCGACCAAGTGTAGGCCGCAAAGAGCCAGCCGACTATCGCCAGCGCGGCGAGCGCAAGGGGCAGCGGGCGGCGAAATTCGTCGCTAAGGCTCGGCATGTCAGGCTCCTTGGGCGCCGGCGTCCCCCGCCGGCGCCCCCATATTGGCCGTCCCCGGGCGTCGAGCCAAGCCCAAACTGCGTTCGAACCGGCTCATGAGGGAGGCGCATGCCGGATTTGCATGGGCGCGGCCGCTCGGCCCGCGCTAGACTGCCGGCTCCAAGGAGAGAATGCTTGCGCTATTCGTTACTGAGCCTGTTCCGCGAGGCGATGACCGGCCACAAGGGCTGGCCGGAACAATGGCGCCATCCCGAGCCCAAGGGGTCATACGACGTCGTCATCGTCGGCGCGGGCGGGCACGGCCTGGCGACGGCCTATTACCTGGCCAAGGAGCACGGCGTCCAAAATATCGCCGTTTTGGAGAAAGGCTGGCTCGGCGGCGGCAATACAGGGCGCAACACGACGGTGGTGCGCTCCAACTATCTCTGGGAAGCCTCCGAGGGCATCTACGGCCACGCCCACCGAATGTGGGAGACGCTTTCCGAGGAACTCAACTACAACGTGATGTTCTCGCCGCGCGGCTACCTGATGCTCGCCCATAGCCCGCACGAGGTGCAGAATTTCAAGCGTCATCTCTACGCGAACCGGCTCGCCGGCATTCAGAACGAATGGGTGACGCCCGAGCAGGCGAAAGAGGTCTGTCCGATCCTCAGCATCTCGCGCAATGCGCGTTATCCGATCCTCGGCGGTGTGCTGCAGCGCCGCGGCGGAACGGCCCGTCACGACGCCGTCGCCTGGGGTTATGCGAGGGCGGCGTCGTCGCGGGGTGTAGATATCCTGCAAAACTGCGAAGTTAAGGCGATTTTACGTGACGCTGCCGGCGCCGTCAGCGGCGTCGAGACTACGCGAGGGACGATCAGGACCAAGAAACTCGGCGTGGTGGTCGCGGGTCATACGAGCCATGTGATGGCGCTTGCCGATGTGCGCATGCCGATCGAGTCGGTGACGTTGCAGGCTTTGGTGTCCGAGCCGCTGAAACCCATCATGCCCGTCGTCTGCGCCTCCAACGCCGTGCACGCCTATATGTCGCAGTCGGACAAGGGCGAGCTGGTGATCGGGGCAGGGGCGGATCACTACAATTCCTACAGCCAGTTCGGCGGTCTTCCCGTGGTGCAGGCGACGCTGGAGGCGATCATCGAGCTTTTTCCAATTCTCAGCCGCGTAAAGATGCTGAGGAACTGGGGCGGCATCGTCGACATGACGCCCGACCGCTCGCCGATCGTCTCGAAGACGCCCGTGCCCGGCCTGTTCGTCAATTGCGGCTGGGGCACCGGGGGCTTCAAGGCGACGCCGGGCTCGGGCCATGTTTTTGCAGACTTGCTGGCCAAGGGCGAGCCGAACGCCATCGCCGCCCCCTTCGCCCTCGATCGCTTCCGCTCCGGCGCGCAGATCAACGAGGCGACCGCGGCCGCCGTCGTGCATTGAGGGACATGAGATGCTGCTGATCCGCTGCCCCTATTGCGAGATGGAGCGCCCGGACATCGAGTTCAAATACGCCGGCGAAGCGCATCTGAAGCGCGAGCCGCTGACGGCGACCGACGAGGAATGGACCGACTTCCTGTTCTTCCGCGACAACAAGCGCGGCGTGCACGCCGAGCGCTGGCGCCACGCCTCGGGCTGCGGGCGCTATTTCAACGCGCTGCGCGATACGGTGACGGACAAGTTTGTGGTGACTTACAAGGCGGGGGAGGCGAGGCCGGAGACGCCGCCGCACACTTGAAGCGCAACATTTATTGTAGTAACAATAAATCTGGATGAAGATAACCTTCGATCCCACCAAGCGGCTTGCGACGCTTTCGCATCGCGGTCTGGACATGGCGAGAGCGGAGGAAGTCTTCGATGGGCCGACCTTGACTGTTCAATCGGATCGGGGCGAGGAGCTAAGGTATTTCACCCTTGGCTGGCTTGAGGGTCGGATGGTCGTGATCGTCTGGACGCCACGCGACGATACGCGCCGCATTATCTCGATGAGGATCGCAAATGAAGCCGAACGCGGGCGCTACGGCCCCCGTCTGGGAAGACCCTGACGAGGCGCCCGACCTCTCCCAACCGGAATGGGCCGAGAAGCTTGCAAGAACGCCCGTTCAGCGCGGCCGGCCCCCCAAGAGCAGGCGCAAGGTCTCCACCACTATCCGTCTGGACCCGGATGTGATGGAGGCCTTCCGCGCTGGCGGCGAGGGCTGGCAGTCGCGCATCAATGCGGCGCTGAGGGAATGGTTGAAGGGGCGAGCGTGAGCTGACGCTTAAACGCGGTCCGCGCTCACGCCGCAAACGCCACGCCCTTGTAAATCTCCGCAAGCGGCACGTTCGCTTCGATCTCCTGCATGTTGAGGCCGCCCTCGGCGGTGACGAAGGCGTAGATTCAGTCGCCCTCCGCGTTGCGTTCAAACACCGCTGCCTCCGCTAGGCTCTGGCGCCGCACGTCATAGCGTTTCAGCGACGCCATGGTCTGATATTCAGCTTTCTTCGCGCCGAGCTTTTAGCGAGGCTCCTGCCGTTTTCGACTAGGGCCAGAGCCTGTTGAAGGCGGGGCTTGGCACACTGTCGCCTTGACCCGACTCGCCCGCGCTCGCTAAGCCCGAGCCCTGATGGCCCATTTCCTCGACGTCGAACGCTCGTTCACCGGCCGCCCGTGGCGGGCGCGGCTCGATGCGGCGGGCGAGGCGCGGGCGCTGGCGATCGCGCAGATCGCTGGCCAGGACGACCTGATGGCGCGCGTGCTGGCGGGGCGGGGCGTCGGCGCCGACGAGGTCGAGCGCTATCTCGATCCGACTCTGCGCGATCTGATGCCCGACCCCGACACGCTCGCCGGCATGCGCGAGGCTGCCGAGCGGCTCACCGAGGCGGTCAAACGCAAAGAGCGCGTCGCGATCTTCGGCGACTACGACGTCGACGGCGCCTGCAGCGCGGCGCTGCTCAGCGAATATCTGAGCGCCGTCGGCTGCGAGACTTTGATCCACATCCCCGACCGCATCCTCGAGGGCTACGGCCCGAACAACGAGGCGATGGACTCGTTCCGCGACAAAGGCGCGAGCCTCGTCGTCTGCGTCGATTGCGGCGCCGTCAGTCACGGTCCGATCGCGTATGCCCGCTCGCTTGGCCTCGACGTCCTCGTGTTCGATCACCATCAGGCGCCGGAAAACTTGCCGCCGGCGCTCGCTGTCGTCGATCCCAATCGCGAGGATGACCTTTCCGGCCTTTCCTACCTCTGCGCCGCCGGCGTCGTGTTCATGGGCCTCGTCGCGCTGAACCGCATCTTACGCGAACGTGCGCTGCTCCCAGCCGGCGGCGCGCCGGACCTGATGGCCGGGCTCGATCTCGTCGCGCTCGCGACCGTCGCCGATGTCGTGCCGCTCGTCGGCCTCAACCGCGCCTTTGTCACGCGCGGCCTCGCGGTGATGAGGCGGCGCGAACGGGTCGGCCTTGCCGCGTTGTTTGATGTGGCGGGGGCGGACGGTCCGCCTCGCGCCTACCACCTCGGCTATCTCATCGGTCCGCGCATCAACGCCGGCGGCCGCATCGGCGACGCGGCGCTCGGAGCGCGGCTGTTGACCCTTGGCGAAGATCTCAAAGCCGCCGAGATCGCCTTCGAGCTCGACCGGCTCAACCGCGAGCGCCAGCAGATCGAGAAGGCCGCGCTGCTGGAAGCCGAGGCGGAGGCGCTGGCCTCGCTCGGCCTCGATGAACGCGGCGCGGCGGTGGTGGTGGCCGGCGAGGGCTGGCCGCCCGGCGTCGTCGGCCTCGTCGCTTCGCGGCTCAAGGACCGTTTTGACCGCCCGGCTTTCGCGTTTGCGCTCGGCCCCAAGGAAGCCACGGGCTCGGCGCGTTCAATCCCCGGCGTGGACATCGGCCGCATCGTCAGGGCCGGCGTCGAGGCGGGGCTCGCCCTCAAGGGCGGCGGGCACGCGATGGCCGCGGGCGTCACGATCGCGCGCAGCGCGCTCGGCGAGTGGCGCGCCTTCATCGAGGAGAAGCTCGCTGGTCCGGTGGCGGCGGCGCGCGCCGGCGCCGCGCTGACAATCGATGGCGCGCTCGCCGCCTCCGCCGTCACGCCCAGCCTCGTGCGCGCGTTTGAAGCCGCCGGCCCCTTCGGCTCCGGCAATCCGGAGCCGACTTTTGCGCTCGCCCGCCATCGGCTGACCGACGTCTTCCCAGTCGGAGGCGACCATTTGCGCATGCGCGCCATCGCAGCCGACGGGACGGCGGTCGACGCCATCGCGTTCCGCTCGGTCGGCAAACCGCTCGGGCAGGCGCTGGGGCAGGCCCGCGGCGCTTACGTTCACCTCGCCGGCACGCTGTCGATCAACCGCTATGGCGGCCGCGAGAAGGCGGAACTGCGCGTCGCCGACGCGGCCAAGGCGGAGTGAGAGGAAAGCGCCGCGCTATCTCAAAAAATTTGGTTTGTTCGACGCCAGGGCCGAAAACCAAACAAAATACCCGCAAAAGCCCGCCAAACCTCCAAACTAAAGCTGCCATTCTCCAAATTTTTCCAAACAATCCTTTGGCCGAATCGGGCGATTTCAAGCGGTTGCGCTCACCTCAGGATCGATTTTCCTTTAAGAGGCCGCCCTTGCATCCGAATTTACCGCGAATTTCATGTAATTTTCACTCTGAAACATGTGCGCTTCCTTCAAAAGGACAGAAGGTGATGGTATCTGAAAATCAGAATGGTGTCCAGAGTTTTCTTTGAGGACTCCCGCCGCTTGGCGCCAGACCGTGCGGCCCGAAATTCAATCCGAGCGAAGCGTCGCCGTCCAGATCGCTGAACGCCCTCAACCGTCGAGCCGATAGGTCCGGATAGCCGTCTCGCGATAGAGCTGGCGCGCCTCGGACTCGCTCGAACCGGCGATCACGGAGTCCAGAATATCCACCCATTGCGGATAGCGGTGCGTGAGCTCCGAGACGGTCCAGTCGCTGCCATACATGACGCGCGAAAAGCCGAAGCACTCGATCACATGCGCGAGATAGGGCTGCACCTCTTCCGCGCGCCAGTGCTGATGGTCGGCCTCGGTGATCACGCCTGACAATTTGACGACCACGTTGGGCATGCGCGCGAGTTCGCGAATCTGCGCGAACCACGGTTCACGCAGTCCGTTCTTGATGTCGGGCTTGCCGATGTGGTCGAGCACGAACGTCACATCGGGACAGCGGCGCACCAGTTCGAGCCCATAGGTCAGCGCCCAGTGTTTCACGCAGATGTCGAAGGTCATCTCGTATTTCGGCAATAGCCGGAGCGCGGCGAGGAAAGGCGGCTCCAGACAGAAGGCGGGGTTGCGCTCGGTCTCGATCAGTCTGCGCACGCCCCTGACGTTGCGAAGCGCCTTGAGTTCGGCGAGATCAGCTTCGATCGAGGGGCCCTGTTCGAGCGGCGCATGCGCGACGATGCCTTTGAGGCGGCGGTCGCGATCGGCCAGGTCCTGGATCATCCGCGCTTCCTGCTTGTGCAGCCCGGGGTCCACGGCGACTTCGGCAAAGACGATGGCGTCGACCTCTATCCGTCCGCGCGCCTCGTCAAACTCCTTGATGAGATGGGTGCGCGCGATGGCGGGAACGCTGGCGAGCCAGCCGTAGCTCAGGCGCGCGACGTCGTAGAGATGGACATGCGAGTCGACGATCGGAAAATCGGGCAATGGCAGCCTCCTTTTCATGCGCCGCGAACGGCGCGCTCACCGCAACAGCTTCTCGCGTCCATAGAGCAGCAGCATCGAGACGATGACAACGCCATAGACGATCTGGCGGCCGAACTCCGCGATCTGCATCACGTTCAGGATGGATTGCAGCAAAGTGATGAGGATCACGCCGGCGACGGTTCCGAGGTAAGAACCCTTGCCGCCGAGGATCGAGGCGCCGCCGAGCACGACGGCGGCGATCGCCGGCAACAGGTAGGGGTCGCCCATCGCCTGCGCGGCCTTCGAGGCGTAGCCGGCGAGCAGCACGCCGCCGAACGCCGACGCGCCGCCGGCGATGGCGAACACGCTCATCACGACGCGCCGCGTATCGACGCCGGAGAGGTAGACCGCGCGCTCGCGATTGCCGATGCCGTAGATCGCGCGGCCGAACCAGGTGCGATTGAGCAGGATGACCGTCGCAGCGCCGACCGCGGCCCAGCACAGCACCGAGTTCGGGACGCCGGGAATGGCGGCGCCGGTCGCGAGGTAGCGCATCGATGCCGATGCGGTGTCCTTGGGCGAGAAGCCGCCGGTGTAGACCACCATCAGCCCCTGCGCGACTGCATTGGTGGCGAGCGTGATGATCATCGAGGGGATGCGCAGATAGGCGACGCCCACGCCGTTGACGAGCCCGACGAGCACGCCGCACAACACGCCGAAGGGCACGGAAAGCGCCGCGCCGACAGGCCCGTGCGCCGCCGCGGCGCTCGCCATCATCGCGCCGAGCGTCAGGGTCCAGGGCACGGAGAGGTCGATCTGGCCGAGCAGGATCGCGAGCATCATGCCGCTCGCGATCACGCCGAGAAAGGAGGCGACCTTCAACTGCTGCAGCAGATATTCGGGCGACAAAAAATTGCGCGAGTAGAGGCTGCCGACCAGCAGCAGCAGGACGATGCAGCCAAAGGCCATCAGGACCGGCGGATCGAAATGGCGCCACGGCGAGGCCGGCGTTTCCGCCCGAGCGTTGCTCATGCGAACCACTCGAGCCGGTTGCGCACCCGGAACAGGCCGAACGCGCCGATGCTGACCGCCGCCATCAGCACGACGCCCTGAAACAGCGGCTGCCAAAGCGGATCGAAGTCGAACACGAACAGGAGATCGCCGATCGTGCGGAACGCGAAAGCCCCGAAGATCGCGCCGATCGCGCTGCCGCTGCCGCCAAACAGCGAGACGCCGCCGAGCACCACCGCGGCGATCGAATAGAGGGTGTAGGCGTTGCCGCTCGCGTAAGCGGCGTCGCCCGTTTGGGTGAAGAAGGTGACGTAGAGCCCGCCGAGGCTCGCCAGCAGGCCCGATAGCAAATAGGCGGCGAATTTGGCGCGGCGGATCGGCACGCCCGACATGTAGGCCGCGGCTTCCGAGGACCCGGCGGCGTAGGCCGCGCGCCCGAGCGTCGAGCGGCTGTAGGGAATCCAGATCACAGCGACGACGACGGCGAGCGCGACGAGGCTTGTCGGGCACGAGATCGAACAGCTTTCCGGTCAGCGCGTCCGAAATATCGTCGTCGACCTTGCCGCCGGGCGTCGGCCGTGATCCAGAGCGCGATGCCGAAAAAGACCGCGCTGGTGGCGATCGTTGCGACGATCGGCTGCAGGCGCCCGTAGATGACGATGAGCCCGTTGAGCGCGCCGCAGACGAGCCCGACGGCGAGCACGGCGACGATGCCCAGCGCCACCTGAAGCGGCGTCCCGAACACGAGCGCCGAGGCGAGGCAATTGGTCAGCGTGAACACCATGCCGACCGAAAGGTCGATGCCCGCCGTCATGACGACCAGCGATTGCGCCATGGCGACGAAGGCGAGCAGCACGCCCTTGTTGGCCGCGGTCTGCACGACATTCGGCGTGAACCCGGCGGGGTGGTTCGAGCAGTAGATCGTGAACATCACGACGAAGATCGCGACCGCCATCAGCGTGCCGCGCTGCTCGGCGAGCCAGAAGCGCCACGCGCTCACGCGTTGAGCGCCGCGCTCATTCCGGCCTCCCCGATCGCCAGATTGAGGGCGCTGGCGATCAGCGCCTTTTCGGTGATCTCGGCGCCCTCCAGTTCTCGTTTGATCGCGCCGTCATAGAGCACGAGCACGCGATCGCAACAGCCGATCAACTCGTCATAATCGGTCGAGTAGAACAGGATCGCCGCCCCCTGCGTCGGCGAGCTTGCGCAGCAGCGCGTAGATCTCCTGCTTGGTGCCGACGTCGATGCCGCGGGTTGGATCGTTGAGCAGGATGATGCGCGGCTTGTTCATCAGCCATTTGGCGATCACGACCTTCTGCTGGTTGCCGCCCGACAGCGAGCCGACCGCGATGTCGGGCCGTTGGCCGTGCGGATCGCCAGCAACTCGATCATCTCGTCGATCAGCGATTGCTCGATCTCGCGATCGATGAAGCCGGCGTCGCGATATGCGCTCGAAGGCGGCGAAAGTCAGGTTGTCGCGCACCGACATCGGCAGCATCAGGCCTTCGGTCTTGCGATCCTCGGGGATCAGCGCCATGCCGACGGCGTTGCCCTTCGCGGCCGCGGGTCCGGAGATTTTCGCGGGCTTGCCGTCGATAAGGATCTCGCCCTTGCATCCGCGCAATACGCCGAACAGCGCCAGCAGCAATTCGCGCTGGCCCTGTCCGTCGAGCCCGCCGAGGCCGACGATTTCGCCGGCGCCGACGTGCAGGGAGATGTCGCGCAGCGTCTCCATCCAGCCGAGCCCGCGCGTCTCGAGCGCGGGCGGCGCCGGAAGTTCGCGGGCGCTCTGGCCTGTGGCGGAAAGACGTGGCTGTATTCCCGCCCGATCATCATCTCGATGACCTCGTTGTCGCTCTTCGCGCCGGCGACGATAGGTCGCAACCTTCATGCCGTTGCGGAACACCGAGCATTCGTCCGCGAGTTCGGCGATTTCGTGCATCCGATGCGAGATATAGAGCAGCGCCAGACCTTCGGAGCGCAGCCGCTTCAGCACCACGAACACGCGCGCCACATCCGCCGCGGTCAAGCGCCGAGGTCGCCTCGTCGAGAATGAGGATGCGCGGGCTTGCGCGCCAAAGCCTTGGCGATTTCGACCATCTGCCGGCGCGACAGCGGCAGGTCTTTTACGCGCGCACGGGATGGATGTCGCTCGGCGCCCGCCCGGGCGAGCGCCTCCTCGGCGATTTGGCGCTGGCGGCGCCGGTCGATGAGGCCGAAGCGCAGCGGCGGATCGCTGATCGACGATATTGTCGGCGACCGAAAGGTCGGGGATCAGCGACAATTCCTGAAAGATGCAGACGATGCCGGCGCGATTGGCTTCGGCGGGGCTTGCGAACGAGACTTCGCGCCCGTCGAGCGTCATGCGGCCCTCGTCAGGCCTCACGACGCCCGCCATCGACCTTGATCAGCGTCGATTTGCCCGCGCCGTTTTCGCCGAGGATGGCGTGAATGCGTCCGGTGCGGACTTCGAGATCGGCCTTCTCGAGCGCGTGCACGCCGCCGTAGCGCTTCGAAACGCCCGACATGCTGAACAACGGCGCGGTCGCTGCCAAGTCGTCCCCCCAGCCAACCGCGTTCCAGGACGTTCCGCGCCGGGGCATGCGCCCCGGCGCGGAATCTCGTGAACGCGCCTACTGGTTATCCTTGCTTGGCCCATGATTTCCTGCGCCGTGAAGTTGATCTTGCAGGTCGGGAACGAGTTGCCGACGAAGAAATTGTCGGACTGGTCGGGGAAGTAGTCGACGTCCGTCCTTGAAGTTCGGGTCCTCGACGATGGCGAGCGGCAGCTTGACGGACTGCGGCACCACCTGGCCCTCGAGCGCGGCGATGGCGACCTTGATCGCGACGGCGACCTGCGCGGGTCCGGTGCCCGCCGACGAGCACTTCAGGCCTTCGCGCGGCATACTGCGCGCAGAATTTGCGGAAGCCGTTCTCGGTTTCGCCGCCGAACGGCACGAACTTCTGCTTCGCGTCGATCATCGCCTGCACGACGCCGGTGTCGCCGCCCTGCGCGGTATAGCCGTCGAACGGGCCATTGGTCGCGATCGCGTCGGCGGAGGCTTTTTGCGCCGACGCCGATCATCCCACTTGCCGACGACCTCGGTGACCGTCCATTTCTTGCCGGAAGCGTCGAGCGTCTCGTGGATGCCGTTGTGGCGGTCAGTGTCGACGGAGGTGCCGGCGACGCCGCGGATCTCGAGCACCTTGCCGCCGTTCGGCACATTCTTGATCAGCCAGTTGGCCCAGAGCACGCCGAGGCCCTTCTGGTCGACGTCGACGTTGATCGCGTCCTCGGTGTCGAGAATGTTGTCGAACGCGACGAGGATGACGCCCGCTTCCTTGGCGCGCTTGATCACGGGCCCGAACGCGGTCGGATTCTGCGCGTTGACGACGATCGCGTCATAGCCGGAATCGATGAAATTGTTGATCGCCGAGATTTGCGCCGGCACGTCTTCGCCGGTCGAGACAACCTTGAATTCCTTCAGCTTGGCGGCGACGTCCGGTCTGCGCGGCATAGGCCTTCGCGGTCTGGATCATCTGGATGCGCCAGGTGTTGGCGATATAGCCGTTGGCGAGCGCGATGCGGTACGGGCCCTTCTTGGCGCGGATATTTGAAGAACTTGGTCGACTGCGCCCAGGGAACCATGCAGTCCGGTTCGGCGGCGGGGCCGGAGACGATTTGCGGGCCTGCCGCCCGAGCGGCGCCAGCCGAGCGTCATGCTGGCGGCGACCAAGGCGCCGAGGCTAGCGAAACGAAATAATCCTCGCTGTGAGCTTCATTTTCATTCCTCCCTGCTTCGGGCATTGGTCCGAATTATTACCTTTCGACGCAGGTATTTACTTAAATATACATGTTGTCTTCGTCAACGCCGTTGAAGTCGCCGCCGAGTATATTTGATATCCGGATCGGCTGAAGAAGTATATGTTGTTATGAAAGCGCTGTCAATAACACGTATTGACATTGTAGTTAATATAGCGCAAAACCAGGATCGATGCAGACAAAACCAAGATCCTCGCGGGTGACATTGCGCGAAGTCGCGCGTGAGCGCCGACGTCAGCGAAGTCACGGCTTCGCGCGCGCTGCGCAATCCCGAACTCGTTTCCGAGCGGCTGCGCGCGGCGCGTCGTCGCCGCCGCGCGCGAACTCGCTTACGTGCCCAACCAAATGGCGAGCGCGCTCGCCTCGTCGCGCACCGGCCGCGTCGCCGTCATCGTGCCTTCGCTGACCAATGGCGTGTTCGACGACTATTTGCGCGCACTGCACGACGTTTTCATGCCGGCCGGATTTCAGGTCGTGGTCCTCAACTCCAACTACGTCCCGGGATTTCGAGGAAAAGGCGATCGAGACGGCGCTCGGCCAATTTCCCGAAGCGATCGTGCTCGCCGGAAGCGATCAGACCGAGCGGGCCCGCCGGCTGCTGAGCCAGGCGGGCATTCCGGTCGTCCAGACGATGGAGATCGCCGACGATCCGATCGACATCAACATCGGACTGTCGCATTTCGAAGCCGGCCACGCGGCGGCTCGCTTTCTGTTCGAACTCGGGCATCGCCGGGTAGCTCATATGGCGACGCCGCTGGATTTCGCGCGCCCGCGAACGGGTCCGCGGCTATTTGAAGGCCGTGCGGGAATTCGACGCGCGAGCCCATCCTTGCCACGGATGACAAGCCCTCAAACGTCGCGATCGGCTGCAGTCTGCTCGTCGAAATCCTGCGCGCCGAGCCGGCGACGACGGCGATATTTTGCGGCAACGACAATCTCGCGCTCGGCGCTCTGTTCGAATGTCAGCGCCGCGGCGTCCGCGTCCCCGAAGACGTGTCGATCATCGGGTTCAACGACCTGGAATTTGCCAAGAGCGCCTACCCGTCACTTAGCACCATCGCAACCCCTCGATATGAGATGGCGCAGCGCGCGGCAGAAATCATCCTCGAGATCACGCGCGCTTCCGGCAAGAGGCCAAGGAAGCGGCAGATCGATCTCGGGTTCGAGGTGATCGAGCGTGGAGCACCCGGCGGCTGACGGGAGAACCGAGGTGATCGACCGTTCTCCGGCTGTTGTGAGGTCTCCGCCGTTGGCGAGGGATCCGGCGGCGCGAAGCGCACGGAGAGCGATTTCTCCCACAGTCCGTAGCAGGCCCCCTCTGAAGACGTTCAACCTGCGCAACCAAGGCATGCCTTATGTCCTCTTCTCGCGATCTCATAATCCCGGATCTTATTGACAAGACGGTGCTCATCACCGGGGCCTCGACCGGCATCGGCGCCGCCTTGGCGCGCGCCTTCGCCGCCCAGGGCGCCAGGGTCGCGATCAACTTCCACTCCAGCGAGGCGGCCGCGAAGGCGCTTGCTCGCGGAAATACAGGCAACGGGCGGCGAGGCGATGCTGGTTCGCGGCGACGTCACCAAACCCGCGGACTGCACGGACATCGTCGCCAAGACGGCCGAGCGGTTTCGGCGCGATCGACGGCCTGATCAACAACGCGGGCCTGATGCTGGGCCGCGTGCCCTCGCTGGAGGCGAGCGAGGACGCACGTGACGGCGGTGATCGACCTCAACGTCGCGCTCGGTGATCTCGATGACGCGCGCGGCGCGGCCTTGGCTCGCGCGTCGCGGGCGGGTTCGTCATCAACACCACGTCGATCGCCGCCCGCAACGGCGGCGGAGGCGGCGCGGTGCTCTACGCCGCGGCGAAGGGCTTCGTCTCGACGCTGACGCGCGGGCACGCCAAGGAACTGATCAGCGAGAAGGATCCGCGTCAACGGCGTCGCGCCGGGCGTCATCGCGACGCCGTTTCACGAGCGCTACAGCGACGAAGCGGCGATGGAGGCGATGCGAAAGACGGTGCCGATGGGGAGGGTTGGAACGCCGGAGGACTGCGTCGGCGCCTATTTGTTCCTCGCCTCGGAGCGCCTTTCCGGCTACATCATCGGCCAAATCATCGAGGTCAACGGCGGGCAGTTGATGCCGTGAAAGGCGGTGACCAGGCTGAGAGTCAACCGCGGCCAATCTTGACTTTCAAGGCGCGAAACGAACCGTTTCGCTTCCTCAAAGCAACTGGTGGAGTATTCGCTGTGTTTCAGCGCCAGCGCGGGACCCTTGGCGCCACAGGGTCTAGCGCTCTGATTACATTTCTCAATTCGACAATGCGGCGGAGCTCCGATCGGCGCCGATTGGGACCTGAGCCTCAACAAAACTTTTGCTGAGCTGACTGAAGCCCTTGCGACGGGTCGGCGCCGGGGCCACACCTCAGCGCTGAAATACATATCTCGGTGATCGCCTCAGCATCCCAGGCCCCCAAATCCCCTCTCTCGGCGCCCTTGTCAGAGCCCCTTGAACCTAGTTAGCGCAAAGGTGTTGGTATCAAGAAATGGTCAACCCCGCGAAAGCGGGGATCCAGTGGTCATAGGGCTCAGCGGCTTCAAGTCTTCAGCCCGCTTCTGCACCCCAAGCATCGCATTCTGGATCCCCGCGAAAGCGGGGATGATACTGGGAGGTTACGTTGGCGGTGCGCTCTCTTGAGGTCCGCCCTTCGCCTTCCTCCCCGTCCCGCGCATTCGCTCGAACACCACGAACAGCATTGGGATCACAAAGATGCCGACCAGGGAGCCGGCGAGCATGCCGCCGAACACGGGCGTTCCAACCGCCTTGCGGCTCGCGGCGCCGGCGCCGGCGGCGATCACCAGCGGCAAGAGGCCGAGGATGAAGGCGAAGCTCGTCATCATAACAGGTCGGAAGCGCAGCCGCGCGCCGAGTTCGGCGGCTTCCACGATCGACTTGCCGAGCTTGCGCTGATCTATCGCGAATTCGACGATCAGGATGCCGTTCTTGGCGGCGAGCGCGATCAGCACGACGAGGCCGATCTGCGCATAGACGTCAAAACTGCGCCCGGCGATCGCGATTGCGATGATGGCGCCGAGCACGGCGACGCTGACCGACAGCAGCACCGATATCGGGATGTTCCAGCTTTCATAGAGCGCGACGAGGAACAGATAGGAGAACAGCAGCGCGAGCCCGAGCACGATCGGCGTGCCGCCCTGCGCCGCCTTCTCCTGCAGCGCCGTGCCTGTCCATTCGTAGGTGTAGCCGGAGGGCAAGGTGGTTTCGGATATGCGCTCCATGGCGGCGAGCGCCTCTCCCGAACTCGCGGGCGGACGCGCCGCGCCGTTGATCATCGCCGCGCGATAGCCGTTGTAGCGCACCAGCACCTGCGGCCCTTCGACGATCTTCGGTTCGCCGAGCACGCGCACCGGCACCATCGCCCCTGTTTTGCTGCGCGTATAGACGTCGAAAATATCGTCGATCTCGCCGCGGAACTGGGTTTCGGCCTGCAGGTTGACGTGCCAGACGCGGCCAAACAGATTGAAGTCGTTGACGTAGAAACGGCCGATCGTCGATTGCAGCGCGTTGAACAGATCCGCGATGGCGACGCCGAGCACCTGCGCCTTGTTTCGGTCGACCTCGAGGAAGACCTGCGGCGTATCGGCAGCGAAGGTGCTGAATACGCCGGCGAGCTGCGGTTGTTGGTTGGCGGCGACCAACAGGCCGCGCATGACGGCCGCGATTTCCGTCGGCGGCTGGCCTTGCAGCGCCTCCAGCATGTACTGGAAGCCGCCAGTGTTGCCGAGCCCGAGGATCGGCGGCAGGTTGAAGGGGAACACCACCGCCTGCTGGATCGCGCCCAGTTTTGGGCGCAGGCTGGCGATGATCGCGGTCGCGCTTTGGGCGGGGTCCGTCCGCTCATCGTACGGCTTGAGCTGAACGACAAAGAACGCCTGGTTCGGCGAGGTCACGCCGTCAAGAAAATCGAAGCCAACGACCGACAGCACGCCGGCGACGCCTGGCGTGCCTTTGATGACATCCTCGACTTGTTGGACCACGACGCCCGTGCGGTTGATGCTCGCGCCTTCCGGCAGGCGCAGCGCCGCGAACAGCGCGCCCTGATCCTCCTCGGGCAGAAAGCTCTGCGGGGTGTGCGAGAACAGAAAGCCGGTCGCCGCGAAGGCGCCGATGACGGCGACGACGCCGATGAGGGAAACGCGAACCAGACGGTTGACGAGATAGCCATAGCCGTCGCGTGCGCGGTCGATCGCGCCGAGCACGTAGCGCATCGGCCCGCGGCTCTTCCCCTCGCGCCGGATGAGGATCGAGCACAGCGCCGGGCTCAGCGTCAGCGCGTTGAGCGCCGAGATCAGCATCGAGACCGAAACCGCGACCGCGAACTCGCGAAACAGCCGTCCGCTGATGCCGGGGATGAAGGCGACGGGCACGAACACCGAAAGCAGGACCAGCGTGATGGCGAGGATCGGCGCAGTGATCTCGCCCATCGCCTTCTTGGTCGCCTCCGGAATCGTCAGATCCGGCTCTTCCTCGACGACGCGCTCCACGTTCTCGATGACGACGATGGCGTCGTCGACCACGATGCCGATCGCCAGCACCAGCGCGAGCAGCGAAACGGTGTTCGCGCTGTAGCCGATCGCCAGCATCACGGCGAAGGCGCCGATGATCGAAACGGGCACCGCGACCAGCGGGATAAGCGTGGTGCGCAATTTGCCGAGGAACAGGAACACGACGATGCCGACCAGCACGAAGGCTTCGCCGAGCGTGCGGATCACTTCCACGATCGTCGATTTCACGAACACGGTCGTGTCGAAGAACACGGAATAGGACAGGTCCTGCGGAAAGCGCTTGGCGAGCGTGTCCATCGTCTCGCGCACCGCCTTGGTGACCTCGATCGCATTGGCGCCCGGCGACTGGTAAATGCCGATCGCCGCGGTCGGCGCGCCGTTGAAGCGCGCATAGCGATCGGACGAATTGGCGCCGAGTTCCACACGCGCCACGTCCCTGATCCGCACCACCGAACCGCTGGGATTGGTCTTGAGGACGATGTCGGAAAATTGGTCGACGCTGGTCAGGCGGCCGAGCGTGCGCACGGTGAACTCGCTGCGCTGGTCGCTGGCGACCGGCGCGCCGCCGATCGTGCCGAGCGCGGCCGGCGTGTTCTGCGCCTGGATGGCGAGCGAAACGTCCGCCGGCGTCAGGCTGTACAGCGCGAGTTTGGAAGGGTCGAGCCAGACGCGGATCGAATAGTCGAGCGGTCCGAATAGCGAGGCGAGGCCGACGCCATTGATGCGCGACAGCGCGTCGAGCAGGTTGATGGTCGCATAATTGCTCAGAAAAAGCTGATCGTAGGAGCCTTTGGGAGAGTAGAGGGTCAGCACCTGCAGAAGCGCAGCGGATTTCTTGCGGATCGACAGACCCTGCAACTGCACGGTCGCCGGCAATTGCGGCTGGGCGAGCGTCGCGCGGTTTTCGACATTGACGGTGTCGATGTCAGGATTGGTGCCGAGCCCGAAGGTGACGTTCAGCGTATAGGTGCCGTCGGCGGCGCTGACGGACTGATAGTAGATCGAATTGTCGACGCCGTTGATCTGCGCCTCGATCGGCTGCGCGACCGTCGTTTCCACGGTTTCCGCGTCGGCGCCGGGATAGTTGGCGGTGACGGTGACCTGCGGCGGCACGATGTCGGGAAACTGCGCGACCGGAATGTTGAGGATCGAGATCAGGCCCGCCAGCGTGATGACGATCGAGATGACGAAGGCGAGGCGCGGACGATCGACGAACAGCGACGATATCACTTGGCCGCTCCGCCCATGGACGCGACCACGGTCGCCTGCACGGTCTGGCCGGGGCGCACCTTCTGCACGCCGTCGATGATGACGCGGTCGCCGGCTTCCAGGCCGGACGTGATGGCGATGTCCGTGTTGATCGCCTCGCCGGTCTGCACCCTGTTGACGGCGACCTTCTGGTCCTTGTCGACGGTCAGCACATAGACGCCGATCTGGTCGAGCAGCAACGTTGCGCGAGGAATGACTAGCCGCTTCTGCTCCGCCGCCTCCTCGATTTTCACCGTCACGAAGGCGCCGTCGACGAGCTCCCGGTGCGGATTGGGAAACACCGCGCGCACCAGCAGCGTATCGGTCTGCTGATCGACCTGGTTGGCGACGAAATTCAGCTTGCCGCCCTGATCGTAAGGCGTGCCGTTGGAGCGCGTCAGATAGGCATCGATGTTGAAGGGGACGGCAAGGTCTTGATGGTGCTCAGCGGCGATATCGGAGACCTGCCGCAGGCTCATCGGGAACTCGGCGTAGATCGGATCCTGGCTGACGATGGTCGCGAGCACGCCGCTCGCGGGATTGACGAGATTGCCGTCGGTATAGGCGGAAATGCCGATGCGGCCATCGATCGGGGAGGAGATGTCGGTGTAGCTTAAGTTTTCCTCGGCGATTTTCAGCGCCGCCTCGTTCTGCAGCACCGAGGCCTTGGCGCTGTCGAGCGCGGCGCGCGTCGTATCGACCGACGCCTGCGTGCCGGCCTGGGTCTTGACGAGCTCGGTGGCGCGATTGAACTGGATCTGCGCGTTGAGTTCCTGCGCATTGGCGGCGGCGAGATTGGCCTTGGCCTGGTCGGCGCTCGCCTGATACTGGGTTTTTTCGATCTGGTAGAGCAGCTCGCCGGCCTTGACGTCCTGGCCCTCGGTAAACAGCCGCTTCTCCAGAAAGCCTTCGACGCGGGCGCGCAATTGCACGGTGTTGATCGCCTTGATGCGGCCGATGAAGCTCAATGACGGCTTGACGGTCCGCATTTCGGCGACGACCACGCCGACAGCCGCTGGCGGCGCGGCGGCTTGAGGCGGCGCCTGGCTCGGCTTGCAGCCGGCGAGCGCAAGGCATGCAGCTACAACAAGCAGTCGCCCCAGTCTGGCGGCCATTGCGTGGTCCTCACGGCGTGAACGCGCGTTGTCGATCTCTCCGCCAAAACGCCCTTCGGCGCCGGCAGGGCCGTTGCGCATTGAGGAGTGTTGCACAGGCGGGGCATGAGGGGAACCCGGTTGGCGAAGGGGATCGTGAGCCGGTGAGCATGACGGTGGGGCTGCTGGCGTTTCTATAACTTTTATGTTATATGACCGCCGTGAATGACCTGGACTGTCGAAACGCTGAACGCAACAGTGGACAGGGAAGTGAATGCGCTTCCGGCTGACATGCGGGCGCAGCTCGCGCGGATTTCTTTTTTGATCGAGGAATTCGGCTTGGAAAAAATGCGTGCTCCGCACGTCAAGCACTTGCGCGGCCCTATTTGGGAGATGCGGATGCAGGGCAAGGACGGCATATCGCGGGCGCTGTACGTCGCCGCGAAAGGCAGGCGGGTCATAATCGTCCGGGCATTTGTGAAAAAGACGCAGGCTACTCCTAGCCGGGAAATCGAGCTTGCCTTAAGTCGCGCAACGGAGGCGCCGCCATGACTCGCATCCGTGATCTTCATGCTGGTTGGATGAAGGATTCCGCCTATCGCAGCGAATATGAGAAGCTGGAGGAGGAATTCACGCTGGCCGCTGCGCTGATCGGCGCGCGCGCAGGCGCTGGGCTGACACAGGAGCAGCTAGCCGAACGCATGGGCACAAAGCAGGAAGTTGTCGCCCGATGGGAAGGCGGCAAGGTATTGCCCTCGACGCGAACCCTGGCGCGGATCGCCAGGGCGACCAACACGACGCTGCAAATCAGCTTCGCGCCGCCGCGGGCGGCCGCCAAGGCCCCGAATGCGGGCCGCGGCAGCGCGCGGGCGCGCGCCAGCCGCTAGAGGCCTTATCCCCTTCGCTCACTCCGCCGCCACGACCTCTCTCGTCGCGACCTTCGCTTCCGCCTTCGCCCAGACCTTCGCGTCGTGAAACGCCGCGCCGCCGAAGGGGGCGACGCTGTCGTCGCCGGTCAGCGTGTTGATGCCGCGGCCGTCGAGGAAGTCGCTATTGTCCCACAGGCCTTCGCTGACGATGACGCCGCGCGTCGCGCCGGCGTTCAGCTTCACATGCAGGCGCAACTGGCCGCGCGCGTTGCCGAGCGCGCACGATGTCGCCTTCGCCGAGGCCGAGCGCAGGCGGCGTCGTCGGGATGCATCAGCGCGCAGGGCCGCTGCTCGCGCGCGCGCGAGGTCGGCGTCTCGTTGAAGCTCGAATTGAGGAAATTGCGCGCCGGCGAGGTCGCGAGCTTGAACGGATAGCGCTTCGTCCGCGCCCTCGTTGACCGCCCAATGGTCGGGCAGGGTCGGCAGTTCGCGCCACGGGCCGCGCAGTCCGTCGTTGGCGTAAGGGCGTTTCGGCCAGTCGGCGCGGAAATGGAACTTGCCGTCGGGATGCGCGAAGCCGTCGAGGAAATGCGCGCTCGTCGAACGGCGGCTGGCAGTCGATCCAGCGCGGCCTTCTCGAGTTCGGCGAGCGTCGCCGCGGCCCGAGGCGCGCAAGCGTCGCGTCGATGATCTCGCGCGGGCTCATCTCGAAGCCGCGATGCGCGGCGCCCAGGCGCTTGGCGAGCGCGCAGATGACCTCATGGTTGGAGCGGCAGCCCTCCGGCGGCTCGATCGCCTTGGGCGCGAACTGCAGATGCTGATGCGCGCTCGCGGTATAGATGTCGTCGTGCTCGAGGAACATCGTCGCCGGCAGCACGATGTCGGCGTGGCGCGCGGTGTCGGTCATGAACTGCTCGTGCACGCACGACGAACAGATCTTCGCGCAAGAACCCGCGCCGGACCTTGTCCTGATTGGGCGCGACCACCATCGGGTTGGTGTTCTGGATCAGCATCGCCTTGACCGGCGCCGCCGCCCTTCAGCGCGTCGGCTTCGCCGGTGAGGATCGCGCCGACGCGCGATTGGTCGAGCCTGCGGACGCTTTCGTCTTGCGCGTCCAGGCCCTCGATCAGCGTCTTGTCGAGCTTGTAGACGCGCGCTGCTCGCATGCAGCGCGCCGCCGCCTTCATGCGCCCAGGCGCCGGTCACGGCGGGAATGCAGAGCGCCGCATGCATGTTGGCCGCGCCGTTGCGCTGGCGCGAGAAGCCATAGCCGAGCCGGAAGAACGTGCGCTTGTGGCGTCCGACCAGCGCGGCGAAGGCCTCGATCTCGTCGACGCTCAAGCCCGGTGATCGCAGCTCGCCCAGGCCGGCGTCGCGCGCTGCGGACATGCGCCTCCAGCGCCTCCGGCGCGTCGGTATAGCGCGCCATGTAGTCGCGGTCGGCGAGGCCGTCGCGGAAGAGGACGTGCATCACCGCGCAGGCGAGCGCGCCGTCGGTTCCCGGCTTCACCTGCAGCGCGAGGTCGGCCTGCCGCATCGTCTCGGTCTGGTAGATGTCGATGGCGACGATCTTCGCGCCGCGCTCTTTGCGCGCGCGCATCGCATGGGTCATCAGATTGACCTGGGTCGCGACCGCGTTGGTGCCCCAGATCACGATGCACGTCGGACTTTGCTCATCTCGCGCGGGCGAAATGCCGGACATGCGGCCGGTTCCCGCGATGTAGCCGGGCCAGGCGATGCCGATGCAGATCGTGCCGAAGTAGCGCGAATAGCGCTTGGCGTGGGTCAGCCGCTCGATCCCGTCGCGCATCACGAGGCCCATCGTGCCGGCATAGAAATAGGGCCAGACGCTTTCCGCGCCGTGCTCGCGCTCGGCCTTCAGGAACGCCTCGGCGACGCGGTCGAGCGCCTCGTCCCAGCCGATCGGCCGCGAACTGCCCGAGCCCTTCGGCCCGACGCGCAGCAGCGGCTGGGTCAGGCGCTCGGGATGATGGATGCGCTCGGCGTAGCGCGCGACTTTCGCGCAGACGACGCCCGCGGTGTAGGGCTGATCCGGCGCGCCATGCACGCGCCCGATCCGTCGCCGCCGATCACCTCGACGTCGAGCGCGCAGACCGAAGGGCAATCGTGCGGACAGACCGACGGCTTGCGCGATGAGTCGAGCGGCGCGTTCATGAGAAACCTCATCTGCGCCAAAGCTGACGAAACTCCGGCCTATGCGCAAGTGCAACCTTAGGAGTTGCGTGATTTACGGACTGGTCAGGTAGTGCAATCAGCGCAGGATTTCGCAACGCGTCGCGTCGCGTAATCCGCGGAGCACGCGTGTCGGATGGACTGTCCAGCGGGGCTCCAGCGATGCGCTCGCCTGCTCGGCGCGCGTGGCTCTCGCGCTCGCGGGCGCGGCGAGCGCGTCCGGCAAGTCGAGATCCATTACGCCCCGCAGGAAGACCTCGAAGCAGATCGACGTCGACGATCGATCGACAATGCCGAACGCTTCGATCGACATGGCGGCTTACGTGCTGTCCGACGCGCGCCGTGATCGAGGCCTTGCGCGACGCCGCCGATCGCGGCGTGACGATCCGGCTCTATCTCGACAAGGGCCAGTTCTCGCAGCACGGGCCGCGCCAACGGCGGCTCGATCGAGGAATTGCTCGCCTATCCCAACGTTTTTGCCCGCATGAAGGGTCGCGGCGTGCTGATGCATCTGAAGGCCTATGCCGTCGACGGCGAGCGGCTGCGCACCGGCTCCGGCAATTTCTCCCACTCCGGCCTCTCCGCGCAGGACAACGACCTGATCCTCGTCGACGACCCCGAAGCCGTCGCGCGCTTCGAGCGCAATTTCGACGCGATCTTCGCTCGCTCCAGCAACCCGCAAGCGTTCGGGCAGCGCGAACGCGGGGGCCCGAGATAGGGGCGCCAGTCAGGCGCCGGAAGCGTGCGCCGCGCGCAACCAGCTCTCGCTAGGCAGCGACGCCATACCGTTCGCGTAGCGCGGCCTGCGCTTCCGCCGACGCCAGCACGAAGCGATCAACCAGGTTCTCGACGTTCCCGGCGTCTTTCTGTTTCGCCGTTTGCAGGCGATTGGCCAGCGCAAGGACCTGTTTGGCGCCGAAGGCGCCCGAAGCCATGATCAGCTTGTGCGCCACGCGCCCGACTTCCTCGACTTCGTTGTTCTTATTGTGACGCTCGATCAACAAGGTGCGCTGTTTCAGATCCTCGAGATAGAGCCGAAGCATGGGCATGAACCTTTCGTCGGTGAACGACGAGCGCAGCTCGTCGGCGGCGCCGATGTCGAGCACAGGCAGGTCCGTGAGGCCGTCAATCGCGTCGGCGGAGGGGCGCGTTGACGGGCGCGTACGGTTGATCCATTGCCCCACCTTTTCGACCAAAGCGCCGGGTGGGAACGGCTTCGAGAAATAATCGTCCATCCCCGCCTCGAAGCAGCGCTGCCTGTCCTCCTTCAGCGCATTCGCGGTCATCGCGACAATCGGCGTCCGAGGGCCGGCGCCCTCCAAAGCCCGGATCTGCCGCGCCGCCGCCAAACCGTCGAGGTTGGGCATTTGCACATCCATCAGCACGACATCGTAGCGTTGACGGCGTACAGCATCGATGGCTTCGGCCCCGTCCTCCACCACGTCTACGGTATAGCCGCCTCCTTCCAATATCATCTTCGCGAGGTCGACGTTGACGAGATTGTCTTCCGCCAACAGGATACGGCCGTGACGGCCGGCTGCCGCCGCTCGGTCGGAGTGTTCCGGCTGAGGCCGCCTTCTCGAAAAGGGCTGGCTCGCGCGTCCAGCCACGACCTCAAACCAGAACCTGCTGCCCCCCTCCGACCGGTTCTCGGCGCCGATCTCGCCCCCCATCAATTCGACGAGCCGCTTGCTGATGCTCAGGCCAAGGCCGGTGCCGCCAAAACGCCGGCTTATCGAACTGTCGGCCTGCTCAAAGGGCTTGAAGAGATTGAGCCTGGCCTCTGGGATCGACGCCAGGGCCCGTATCCAGAACTTCGAGGCGGATCCGCGTGCGCTCCGGCCCTCTCTTCGGAGGTCGAGGCGTTCAAGATGACAGAACCATGCGGCGTGAATTTAATGGCGTTGGAGAGCAGGTTCAACACGATCTGTCGCAATCTCAGGGCGTCCCCGCGCAGCGCCGTTCGCGATAGCGACGAAGTATCGGCGCGAAGCTCGAGTTTCTTCTCCGCCGCGCGAGGCGCGAACAGATCGATGGCTCGTTCGACGATATGACGAAGGTCGAAGTCGCTCTCATAGATGTCGAACTTGCCCGCTTCGAGCTTTGAAAAATCGAGGATGTCGTCGATGATCGACAGCAAGGCGTCCGCGGAGTCCCTGACGGCGTTCGCCATTTTGCGCTGGCGCGCATTCAATTCGCTTTCCAGCAGCAGCGCATTCATGCCCATGATTCCGCTCATTGGCGTGCGAATCTCGTAACTCATCACCGCGAGAAAATCGGACTTGGCGCGATTGGCGGCTTCCGCTGCGTCGCGGGCGCGCTCGAGCGCCAATTGTGCTTCCTTGAGCTCGGTGATTTCGAAGCTCACGCCAAAAAGTCGCAACTGGCTTTCGCCGTGGTTGGTTCGACGATTGGCGGCTGAGCGCATGTGCCTGACGGCGCCGTCCGGGCCGACGATACGGTATTCGATGGCGAATTTGCTGAGGCCCAATGCCGCGTCGTTAAGCGCCGCGTCGACCTTCGCGCGATCCTCCGGATGTACGAATTCAAGGCGACGCTCGTACCAATTTTCGGAACTGGGCGCCATGCCCCGAGCCGTGAACATCTGGGAGTCCCAGCGCACCTTGTTCAATTGCGGGTCGTACTCCCAGAAACCAAGGCGCGCCGCCTCCGAGGCGACGGCGAAGCGTTCATTGGTTTCGAGCATTTCGTTTTCAATGCGCTTTCGCTCCGTTATGTCGCGTGTGACCTTGACGAAACCGCGCAAGGCGCCCGAGGTTTCTCGCACTGCGGTCAGAGCCACGCTGGCGGTAAATTCGGATCCGTCCTGCCGTCGGCGCTGGCCCTCGAATTCCACGTGCCCGTCCCTGGCGGCGATTTCCAGCTGGCGCTTTGGCATGCCCTCCGCGACATCCTCGGGGAGGAAGAACACTTCATAATTCCGTCCAACGATATCTTCCCTGAGGTAGCCCTTCAGACGTTCGGCGCCGGCGTTCCAGCTCACGACAGTTCCATCCGGATCGAGCATGAGGATCGCGTGATCGCGGATGCTGTCGAATATCAATCGCATCTGTTCTTCGCTGGCGCCGAGCGCGTGCTCCATCTCCTTGCGTTTTGAGATATCCGCGATCGAGGCGATGACCTTGACGCCTTCGCTCGAGACCAGTGGACCCAGTCCGATCTCAACAGGAAAAAACGTTCCGTCCTTTCGCGCTCCAAAGAGGTCGCGCCCGACGCCCATCAGCCGCTCGGCCGGCGCGCGTATGAAGCTTCTGCGATGCTGGGCGTGCCGGCTGCGCTCGCTTTGCGGCAGCAACATTTCGATGGGCTGCAGGTGCATCTCCTCGCGGGAATAGCCGAAAGCGCGCTCGGCCTCTTTGTTCACCAGTACGATGCGTCCTTGCTCGTCGCTCATAACCATCGCGTTGGGCAAGGATTCGACAACGCGACGAAAGTGTTCTTCGAGTTTTGCGCGCTCGCTGACTTCGTGGTTGAGCGCCCGCATCGAGTGTTCGAGCTGCTGCGTTCGCTCGACAACGCGGCGCTCGATGTCCTCGGTAGCGCGCTTCAGGCGCTCTGCCGTGAAGGAGACGATAAATCCACTGGTGATGAACACCGAAAGACCAATCCGGTCGCCGAGGGTTGCGACCGCGAATGTGTGTACCGGGGCGATCCAATAGTAGTCCACCAGCGCGGCCGACAAGGCGGTCGCAACAAGCCCTGGGCCTCCGCCGCCCAGGAGCGCGCTGAACGCGACGGCGGGAAAAAAAGTCAGGAACGGCAGAGCCAAACCTAGTGGATCGAGAAAAGTCGCGCGGAACAGCGCCGACGCCAATACGATGGCGATCGCGATGGCGTAGCGCCCCATCGTCTTGCCCGATGACCGCCAACGGGACGCCATCTGAGCTGGATGCAGGCGCAACTGACTGTTCGCAAGGTGCAGCACTCCCGTCTCCTGTGCAGACTGAGATGTCGGGCGTCGTAAGGGCGGCCGCGCCCGAATCTCCTTGTACCGAAACGAAGGCGAAAATACAACTTATAAGTGTATCCTGTCCCGCAAGCCGATTTGCGGCGCGCCGGGCCTCAAAGTCCGAAAACCGCCAAGGAACAGGATATTTTAAGGGACGGCGAACGCGCTCCGGCCGACGCTCACTGGATCAAGGAGGATTTTCTCGCTCAATTTGAAAACCCCGCTAATCTCGATAGTCTCGCCATTCGAGCGAGGAAAACTTCATGGGAACGCGATTATTTCTTTCGGTATTTGCTATTGCCTTTGCGAGTTGTTGCTACGCGGATGACAACGACATTACGGACATAGCTGATGGCATTACGTCATATCGTCTGAGCGCGGAGTTTTGTCATTGGCCAATTCCCTCAAACATAGACGCCGTGCTGAAGAGCGACGAGAGTCATTTTTCCGCGAAGAGCCCGAAAGCCTTCAGTCTGGGCGTAACGAACGGCGCGGATCGTTTCAAATTTCTCTCCAAATCCACCCCTGACTATTGCAGCGAAATAAAAGAGTCGCGCGACGAGATGACGCAGTCTTTGAAGGCCCGCGTCAAATAAGCAGTTGCATAACGCCTTTTCGGGAGCAGCGGGATGGAAGTCCTTACGATCGAGACCGAGCCAAGGTCCGAAGACATCCGCCTTCTCGAAGATCGCATCTACGAGCATAATGTCCAGGTAACAGGAATATCGGATGGGGCACTCCTCGCCGTGTTCCTGCGAGATGACGGGCAAGCTGTCGTCGGCGGACTCTACGGCTGGACCTGGGGCGCCGCCTGCTACATCCGCTACCTCTACGTTCCCGAACCCATGCGCCGACAGGGCCACGGCCGCCGCCTCATGGGTCTGGTCGAAGCGGAGGCGAGGGCGCGCGGCTGCGGACAGATCATCCTCGAAACCCACGACTTCCAGGCGCCCGATTTTTATCGTCGGCTCGGGTTTGAAGTGGTCGGGCGCGTGGAAGATTATCCACGCGGCCACCAGAGTTTTACGATGGTGAAGCGTCTGGTTGCGTAGCGCCACTGCATGAGAGGGCCGTAGAGCGACTTGTGTTGAGCATCATGGCCTTCGCCCGAGCGGGAAGGCCACGCGCCGTGGCGTCGTAAACGCCATAGCCGAAGATGTAATCGGGCGTTGCGAGGCGCAGGTAGTACATTGCCCCTCGAGAATTCGTGCTTTGCCGTTGATAGGCCTGTAACTCGCCCTCCAGAAGCGCGGCGCCGGCGTCGGGTTTTCGCAAAATTCCGTCCTTCGTTGTCGGAAATTGACTAACGGCGGTCACAAAAATCCTTTATGCGAACGCCCGCGCGGCGCGAGTTCGCGGCGGGCGCCGATTCGGCGCGCGCGAGTGGCGTCAAGTCGCTCCGACCGAAAGCGACCGACGCGCGCCGCGTAGCAACGGTGTCTGAGTAAGCGCGTTGTTCGTTCCCAGTCTGTGTCTTGAGCCAACAGGTCTTTTGGAGAGCGCCCGTGAAAAAATCTCTTCTGATATCCTGCGTGCTCGCCGTGAGCGCGGCGTTCGCGGCAAAGGCCGAGCCTGTCGATCTTTCGGCCTATGCGGACGCCAACGGCTTCATCGACGTGCAGGCGCTGACCTGCGCGCAGCTCGCCAACACCTATCAGGAAGACGCCAACGCGCTGACCTCCTGGTACAGCGGCTGGTACAACGGCCTTGCGCACAAGCACTTCGCCGATTTCAAGAAGGGCCGCATCCTCGAGCATCAGGTGATCGAATATTGCAAGGCGCACCAGGATCAGAAGATCATCCACGCCATTGCGGTGCTCCTGAAGGAAGACCGCGCCGAAGGCATGATGATGGAGAAGTGAGGGCGGCCGCGAATCGTTAGGCCGCCCGCTCGCGGCGCGTAAGCGCCGGCGTTCATGCTCGGCGCGGTCGTCGGATTCCTGTCGATCCTCGTCAGCAGGCTCGAGCGCGTCATCGACCGCCATCGCGAATTGCGAGCGAACGCCGATTCCGCGGTATCCGAAAAACGGCATGCTGTGCCGGAGTTGCTGAGGCGGCGGATGCGTCTCCTCAACCGCGCCATCCTTTTCGGCGTCCTGAGCGCCCTGGTGACTGCTGCGCTGCTCGTCGTCTCCTTCGCCGCGGGCCTGTTCGGGATGGGACATGGCACGGCCGTGGCCGTGTTTTTCACCTTGGCGCTGATCCTGATGATGGCCGCGCTGACCGATTTCGCCCGGGAAATTTGCCTTCAGACGTCGACCATGCATCTCGAATAGCAGAGCGGTCGCCGTCCGCATTCGCGCCCGGGCGGAGCGCGCCCCGCTTCAAAACAGCCTGGCGGGGTTGACGGATTGACCGAGCGCTTGCTCCCCCTCACATCCTTCCGTCCGGCCCCCGATCCTCGCCCGGATCGCCGCCGGCGGCGGCGATCGACAGGCGGCCGAGGTAGTGTTTCCAGCCGTTATTGTGAGCGTCGCAGATGTCTGTTGTCGAGAACCCGCTGTGTTTCATGCGAAGCAGCGTGCCGCCGTCCTGGTCGATGAGATCGAGCTCGATCAGGGTCGAGGCCGGAGGGGTGTCGGCATCGCCTTCCCAGCCGAAGGAATAGGCGAGGCGATGGACCGGCACGACTTCGCGGAAAACGCCGCGCGCCGCGCCGCCCTTGCGAGGCCCGACGCCTTTGAGGAGATAGGTTCCGCCGACGCGCGGCTCGATCTCCGCCTGCTGGCCCATCCAGGAAACGATCTTTTCGGGATCGGCGAGATAGGCGAAAACCACAGACGGCGGCGCGGCGATAAAGGTTTCCTGGCGGAGCTCGGACATGGGCGCCTCGCTTGCGGGTGCCTTTGGGATATTGGCGGCGCGCCGATGCGCGTCAATGGCAGGGAGCGTATTTCGTGCATCTCTCCGGGACCCTCGACTGGCTGATCGACGAGGCCGCCGCGCTCGATCGTGCAGATCGCTTCCTTGGCCAGCTCTGTGCGAAGCTAAGGGATGATCGGCGGCCAATAGCGGGCGGCGCGCTGTCGCTCGAAATCGCCGATCCGTTGCTGGCGCGGCGCGGCTGGCTTTGGCGGGCCGATCGCGACGAGACGATCGAGGCGCTGGCTTTCGCGCCGGGCGCCCTCGCGCCGCCGCCCGGTCCCGTCCACGAAGCCGAGCGGCGGTGGCTGAAGGCGCTGGCTCCCGGCCCGGTTCACGAAGAAACCGTAGGGCGGAAGACGCCGAAACCCTGGCTCGCCTTTGTCGGACGGTCCGACTTCGACGCGGACACAAAGGCGGAGCTCAAGCGCGTTGCGCGCTTCGCGGCCGCGCCGCTCGCGGCCATCGCCGCCCGAACCCTGGCGGTCGCCTCGCTGGAGACCTACCTCGGCCGCCGCAGCGCTGAACAGGCGCTGGCCGCGCCGCTGCGCCGCGTCCCCGGCCAGACCCTGCAGGCCGCGCTGCTGGTCGCCGATCTCCGCGGCTTCACGGAGCTGTCGGAAAGCGAGCCGCCGACGCGTGTCATCGCCGCGCTCGACGCCTGGTTCGATCGCATCGCCGGCGCCGTCCACGCGTTCGGCGGCGAAATCTTGAAATTCGTGGGCGACGGCGTGCTGGCGATTTTTCCGGTCGGCGAGGGCGGCGCGCCCGCCGCATGCGAGGCGGCGCTGAGGGCGGTCGGCGCGGCGCGGGCCGGCATGGCGCGGCTCAACGAGGAGCGGGGCAAGCGGGGTGAGCGCCCGCTCGCCTTCGGCGCCGCGCTGCATTTCGGCGAGATGCTTTGGGGCAACGTCGGCGCGGCCAACCGTCTCGACTTCACCGCGATCGGACCGGCGGTCAATCTGGTGAGCCGGCTCGAGGGCCTCTGCAAGCCGCTCGGGCGCACTGCGCTCGCGTCGGGCGCCTTCGAAGCCCAGGTCGACGCGCCGCTCATCGCACTCGGCGACCATGAGCTGCGCGGCATCGCGGCGCGCTGTCCGGTGTTCGCGCTGCCGGAGGCGTGAAGGTTTTCAGCAGCCCGCCGGATGACTCCTCAACTACGACCCGGCGCGCCCGGATCAAACCGGCATTTGATCAGCCTCACGTCGCGCGCAGGATCGCCAGTTCGGTTGACAAAGATTTCATTCGCGGACTTCAGCCGTATTTGAACGGTCTGCGCCGCGGAGCCGGCGGCTTCGTCGCAATCGGCGTTCACCATAGAGGCGTCGCTCGTGACGAGAAACGTCCTGAACCCGGCATGCGCCAGTAGTGAAGACGATTTCTTCCGGGCGAACGATTATCGCCAGAGTGACACTGTCTGTCGGCCGCCGAAATGAGAGGATGGCGCCCTGCCTTTCGAAAACTCTCGCGCAATCAGGGCCTGACGGCGCCCACGCGCCAATCAATGCCCGGTCGAAAGAGTCAGCAAGACAGACTTCTCCGCCGTTGAAAAGCGCAGCAAAGACTGCCGCTGCAACGATAGTTATCTCACACTTCGCCATTGTCGGAAGTCCTCCGGTTTACCAACGACGTCTCATGGCCACGTCGTCATATTGAGCGCATCCTGGCCGGGCAAATAGTCGAAATATTTCGTCACGCGCCGGCTCGGAGCGCGGAGCTCATGATTGGTTGATGCAGCAAGCCTTGCGAAAAGGGGTTGACATTTTTCATCGCTGATACAATGATTGCTCGTTTTCAACGTTCTTATTTTATCCGTATCTTTCACTATGAATTTGGAGCACGATCATGTCAGGTTCGTGGAAAACATTCAGCATTCCCAACTCTTCGACCGGTACGTTCAACGCAGACATCATGATTCTGCTGACGGACGGGTCGGTGCTGGTCCACAACGGTTTCGTGAGCAGCCTCAGTGTCGCCAATCAATGGTTGCGGCTCACTCCCGATCAGAACGGCAATTACGACACAGGCTCCTGGTCGGGCGAGCTCGACATGGCATTCGCCCGCCAGTGGTTTGCCTCTGGCGTGCTGGCGGATGGCAGGGTGTTTGTCATCGGCGGTGAAGATTGCAGCGATCCTTCCAACCCGGACGACGCGCCGACCGGCGAAATTTTCGACCCGCAAACGAACACGTGGTCGACCATCGCCAAGCCGACGGCATTCAACTTCGTCAGCGGCGATTGCAACGGTTCGGTGCTCGCCGATGGCCGCGTCATGCTCGGCGGCGCCAATTCGACGGCCTTTCCTCAGACCAAGCGGACCGCCATCTGGGACCCGACCGACAACAGCTGGATCGAGGCTGGCCTCGAGTTCGGCGCGCTTGCCAGCACCGACAAGAGCGACCCTTTCGAAGAGGAGACGTGGGTGTTGCTGCCAGACGGCAGCGTCCTTGCGCCCGCCGTTGTCAACACGCCTCAGGCGCAGCGCTACGTCCCCTCGCTCGACCAATGGGTAAACTGCACGAATTCGCCGGTCAATCTCGCTGTCACCACGATCTCGGGCACGACCGTCGAGGAAACCGGGGGCGTCATCCTGCTGCCGGGCGGAAGCGCCTTCTGCATCGGCGGAAGCGGCCAGACGGCGATCTTCACTCCAGGCCCCAATGCCACGGATCCCGGCTCCTGGGCGACCGGCCCGGCTTTTCCGAAGGACAAGAGCGCATCGCCGAACTGGCCGACGCTGACGGCCCTCGACGCGCCGGCCGCCCTGTTGCCGAGCGGCAAGGTCGTCACGCTTGCGGGCAATGCCGAACCCACAGCCGGAGACTTTTTTTCCTCCAATCCCGTCTTCCTCGAATTCGACCCTTCTTCGTCCGCGACGACGCTGCCCCAACTCGACGTACAGGCCTCGCTTCCCTCCGGCAATCAGACCTGGCAATCGAGCTTCCTGATCCTCCCCTCCGGTCAGCTTCTCTGCAGCGCGCAGACCAACACGTTGTTCCTCTACACCCCGGACCCATCTCAGACGCCAAACCCCACCTGGGCGCCGAACAACATTTCCGTGCCGCCGGCGATGGTGACGGGCCACAGCTACACGCTCACCGGCGCGCAGCTCAACGGCCTGTCGCAGTGCTGCAGCTACGGCGACGACGCGGGCATCGCCACCAATTATCCGATCGTGCGCGTCACCAGCGTCGCGACCGGCGCCGTCGTCTATCTGCGCAGCCACGACTTCTCGAGCATGGGAGTCGCAACCGGCGCCTCGATCCAATCCTGCACGATCGATATCCCCGGCAATCTCGCGGTCGGAACCTATGCGCTGCAGGTTGTCGCCAACGGCATCGCTTCGGCCTCGCTCTCCGTGCAGATTTTCGCGCAGGACTGCTTCTTCATCGTCGACAACAGCACGTTCAGCATCGGCGAGATCGACAGCTACGTCAAAGGCTCGCCGCCGACGAACGCGGTGTTCAGCCCCGCTTTCTATGTCGTGGTCGAGGGCTATACGCCGGCCGAAATCGGCATCGACACGTCGATGCCGATCCCTCCGCAGCTTCTGAACCCGCCGATCCAGCCGAGCGTGCCCACGCCGTTCCCGGGCCACGTTCAGATCGCCTTCGCCGGCCCCATGCTGCCAGAGGATCCCTCCCTGCCGGCAAGCCCGCAGCGGTTCACGTTTCCCTTCTCGATCACCTTCCTCGACGATTCCGTGTTCGGCGCCGCGACGACGACCGCGACGCTGAACGCGAACTTCTCGGCGGCGAGCGCCACGGTCAGCTCAAGCGCTGAGATCACGCTCACCGCCAATCCGAATCCTTACATCCTGCACGGCGACCAGACAGGCTCCCCCTCGGAGCCCTGGTACCTCAGCCAGGACATTCGCGTTTTCCAGGTCGCGGCCGGCGGTCCCGGCGTGTTCGGCGCCACGCTCGGCACGAGCGGCGCGGCGAGCGCCATCGGCACGGCGTTCATCCAGCAGGCGGTCACCAACCTGCGCAACAATGTCGGCACGACGCGCGCCGACTTCGACGCGATGCCGCAGGACGAGGATTCGGAAGTCCTCCAGTTGCTGCCCAACGATCCCAACACACACGCGGCGATCTTCAATTTCGCCGTCGCCCGCGTGCGCCTGCGCGACACCAGCAACGCCTCCAACGTGCGGGTGTTTTTCCGCATCTGGCAGGCGCAGCAGACCAACGCCACCTACAACACTACGACCTATGCCCGCGCCACCAATGGCGAAGGCCAGCCGATCCCCGTGCTCGGCGTTCTCGGCGACGAGATCATCACGATCCCGTTCTTTGCTACGCCGCGCGTCGCGACGAGCGATGCGCTTCACACCCAGACGGACGACTTCAATCGTCACGACATCGACGCAAGCTCCGGCGAGACGGATTATTTCTTCGGTTGCTGGCTCGACATCAACCAGCCGAACGATCTCCAATATCCGCAGCGCATCGCGGGAGTCAGCGCCGACGGCCCGTTCAACTCGGTCGAGCCCGCTCTTTCCGATCCAGCGCTTCATGGTCGCCGCGCACCAATGCCTGCTCGTCGAGATCGCCTACGATCCCGATCCGATCACCGGCCCCGTCGATCCGTCGAACTCGGACAAGCTCGCGCAGCGCAACCTCGCCTTCGTCGACGCGCCCAATCCCGGCTTGCCCGCCTCGCGCCGCGTGCCGCAAACCTTCGAGATCCGGCCGACCGCGCCGAAACTGCCGTCCGGCGTCTACCCGGACGAGGTCATGATTGTGTGGCAGGACATTCCGCGCGGCAGTATGGCGGAGATCTATCTGCCCTCGGTCGGCGCCGACGCCGTGCTGGCGCTCGCGGATAAACTCTACACAAGCCATCTCTTGACCAAAGCCGACGCCTCAACGCTGCGCTGCCCGGCGGCGGGCGTCACCTACGTTCCCGTGCCGCCGGGCCAGGGTCTCAGCTACCCGGGACTCCTGACGGTCGATCTGCCCCCCGGCATCGTCAACGGTGAGGTTTACGGCGCGGTCGTGCGTCAGTTCACGAGCATCGTCCCGTTCAACATCGACGCCAACCTCGCGGCCGACGCGGTCGGCGTGCGGCGCAACCTGCAATGGCGGCGCACGACGGGCATGTTCAAGGTCACGATTCCAATCTCCACCAAGGCGCTCCTGCTCGCGCCGGCGGAGCGCTACTACTCCGTCATGCAATGGGTTGCGGAGGCAATCCCGACCACCGGCCGATGGTACGCGGTGATGCAGCGCTACCTGACCCAGCTTGCGGGCCGCGTCAGCCAGATGGGCGGCGATCCCTCGAAAATCCCGCCGACCGGAACCGGGATCTGGCATCTGCCGCCGCCGACGCACTCCAAGGACGAGGAGTACACTGGCAAGGTCGAGACCCTGATCTACGACCGCTTCGGCGACTTCGAGGCCTTCACGCTCGAAACCATGTCGGGCGCCTATCATCGCTTCGACAGCCGGGAGCCGCACATCGCGGACCTCGCCCGCCGAGCGTTGGAGGCCCGGACCCGCATCCGCGTGGTCGTCGAGTCATCCCAACCTCACCGACCCATTTCCATCGTCTTGTTGCTCTGACCGAGGAGTTCGTCGAGCCGGCCGCGACGCTCGCCAACGCGGCCACGCTCGCCGCGCCCTGCAGCGGCGCGGCGTCGCAGAATTCCGGAACTGGTTGCTCGAGGCCGCCGCTTCATCCTTACATACAGCGCCGCTCGCCCGCTGAACCATGGCAGTGCGTGCGCGCAGGGCGGTAAGCAGGTGTGCATTCTCCGCGCTGATGCAAGGCGGCCTTGCAGTGGGCGAGCGGCTTCGGCCTGGCCATCTGCGGCAGCGGCGTATCGGCCGGCGCGGGCGTGTCGCTGATGTCGAGCGCGGCCGCGCCTTCGGCGCCGAAGGCAAAGAGAAGGGCGGAGAGAGCAAAGACGCGGAGCACGTTCAGCCCTTGTGCGTGGCCGCCTCGAGCGCATCGACTGCGGCCTGAAGTTCCGGTGTCGCCGGCCGCGGCGTCAGCAGCAGCCCGCGCAAAGTACCCTGGCCGAGCGCCAGTTCCAACTCCTCGAAGGCCAGGAACGGAATCAGCGAGACGGCGATGATGATGGCGGTCGCGAGCGCGCCCAAGAATCCGCCGCCGTAACTCGGCAGGCTGTCCATGACCTTCTCGTGGTGAAACAGCCCCTCGATGATGGATTCGATCAGATGCGCGAGCATGAACAGGATCGCGAAGCAAACGGCGCGGGCCAGGATCGGCACGGCGAGCGGCTTGGTGCGCATCCACGACGCGATCGGAATCTTTTCCGCGAGCAGCATCACTTTCGCGAACACCAGCGCGTTGAACGCGGAGACGCCGAACTTGAAATAGGGCGCGGTCACCTGGGCCAGCACGAGATATTCGTGCAGGTTGAACAAAGCGAATAGCAGCCAAAGATAGAAAAAGATGGTCAGCATGCGGACCATCTCTTCCTTGGCAAATTCCTTGAGACGTTTCAGATCCACGTCAAAAGCTCCAGCTTTCGCTTACGCCCGCTTGCCGCGCCGTCCGCCTTCCATCCAGACGATCAGCGGCATCAGCGGCAGCACCCAGGCGAGGCCGAGCACGGCGTAGATCAGCGCCTTCATGACCTCGCCGTTCGACTGCACCGGACGGGAGTCGGCGAGCGCCATCGCGACGAGCGCGTAGACCAGCACGAAAACGAGCATGACGGCGCCGCCGACCAGTTTACGCGCGCGAGGCGTCATTTGGGCTCTCCGGATTGCGGTTTGCGGGGCCCCCGTCGCCTTTGCTAGAGGGGCCGCTGGCAATAGGGAAATTCGGGATGGCTTTGCAAGAGGCTTCGTCGGCGCGCTTTCGCGCCGTCCGCGTCTGGGCGTTCGCCGTCGCGGCGCTGATTTTTGCGATGGTGATCGTCGGCGGGGCGACCAGGCTCACCGAATCCGGACTTTCCATAACGCAATGGAAGCCGATCTCGGGGGTCATCCCGCCGCTGAGCCCTTCGGACTGGGCAGCCGAATTCGAGGCCTACAAGCGCATTCCGCAATACGCGGCCATGAACGCGGACATGACGCTCGACGGCTTCAAGGCGATCTTCTGGTGGGAATGGGCGCATCGCCTGCTGGCGCGCGTCATCGGCCTCGCCTTCATCGTGCCCGCGCTGTGGTTTTTATGGCGCGGCGACCTCAAGGGTGCGCTCGGGCGGCGCGTGGCGCTCGCGACGGGCCTGCTGGCGCTGGAGCCGATCGTCGGCTGGTGGATGGTGTCGTCAGGGCTCGTCGAACGCACCGAGGTCGCGCAGGAGCGGCTGGCGCTGCATCTCCTCATCGCCGCCGGGACCTTTGGGGCCTTAATCCATGCCGCGGTCGGGGCGGCGGGGCCCAAGCGGCGAGCGCTGCCCGCCGCGATTCGTCGCCGCAAGCTGGGGCTTTGCCGCGCTGGTGTTCCTGCAACTCGGCCTCGGCGCGCTGGTCGCAGGCCTGAGAGCCGGGCTCATGTACAACGAATGGCCCTCGATGGGCGGCCGTTTCGTTCCGGGCGAAGCCTTCGGTCTTTCGCCCTGGTGGCGCTCCGTCCTCGATGATGGCGCTACAGCGCAGTTCGTTCATCGCCTGACCGCCTACGCCATCGTCGTCGCGGCGATCGCGCTGGCCATCGCGGCGACGCGGACTGGTTCGCCGCGACTGGCGCGGCGGGCGCAGAGCCTCGCAGGGCTGGCGCTGGCGCAGGCCGCGCTCGGCGTCCTGACGCTAGTCCTCGTCGTGCCGCTGCCGCTCGCGCTGGCGCATCAGACGCTGGCGCTGCTCTTGTTCGGCATGGCGGTCGCAAACGCCAGCGCTACACAGCGAGACGCGGCGCCATTGCCCGGAACCGACATTGTGCGCGCAGCCGCGCTCAGGGCTTAAGGATCTTGGCGAGGTCGGCGAGCGCGGCCCTGCAGCCGGCGGCGTCGCCGAGATCGTCGGCGGCCCGCGCCCTACCCATCGCGTCCTGGTAGTCTACCGCCGTGCCGGGCTTCAGGTCGCCGACCTGGGTCTCGGCTTGCTCAAGCGATTGCACGGTCGGCTGATGGTGCAATTTGGCGTCGGTCAACTCGGCCGCCGTAGGTCCGGCGCCCGCAGCGTTGTCGAGCCTCTGGTCGGCGAGTTTCTGCATGCTTTCGATCTCGGACGTACAAGGTCCGGCTAAAGCTGGCGCCGCGGAGAGCGCCGCGGCCACGATGGAAATCAGGCGGAGCGCTTTCATCGGTTTCAAGACCTCCTCCTCTCCTTGAACTTAGTCGGCCGCTTGAATGGAGCCAATAGGGGGCCGCGGCTTTGGCACATATCTATGCACGAGCACGGCGCTTGTTTTGACCCCAGTGCGCCCCGATCTAACACTTGTTCGTGAACCTCAAGCGGAGGCGCGTTGAACCCGGAATCCAAGCCCCCCGTCGCCTCCGGCGAAACCAAGAGCGACGTCGACGCGTTCCTCGAGGCGGCGCATGACGTCGCGCGGTCGGAGGCCAGCCCCGCCGGGCGGCTTATCTTCGCCCTCGATGCGACGATGAGCCGGCAGGCGACCTGGGACCTGGCGCAATCGCTGCAAGGGCGCATGTTTGAGGCGGCGCAAAAAGTCGGCGGGCTCGATGTGCAGCTCGTCTATTTCCGCGGCTACGGCGAATGCCGCGCCTCGCGTTTCGTGTCGGGCGGTGAGGGGCTCGCCGAGCTGATGAGCCGCATCACGGTCCGAGGCGGGCTCACCCAGATCCGCAAGGTGCTCGCCCATGTCGCGACGGAAGCGAAGCGGCGGCCGGTCGGCGCGCTGGTCTTTGTCGGCGACGCCATGGAGGAGAACGTCGACGCGGTCGCCGGCGCGGCCGGCGAAATCGCGCTCGTCGGGGTAAAAGCCTTCATGTTCCAGGAGGGCGACGATCCGGCCGCGCGCCGCGCCTTTTCCGAGGTCGCCCGCATCACCGGCGGCGCCTACGAAACCTTCGGCCCCGGCGCCGCGCAGCGGCTGGCCGCGCTGCTCGCCGCCGCGGCGAGCTATGCGGCCGGCGGGCGCTCGGCGCTCGAAGCGCTCGCCGATCAGACGCCGGAGGCGCGCCGGCTCTTGAACCAGATGCGCAACGGATAATTAGCGGCTATGACTGTCGTTCGAGCGCGTTAGGGCGCGTAAGACGACGTTCGAGTGATGAGAAACCCAGCTCCATGGTTGCCTTCATTAGCGGCATTCTGCTGCTGTTCCTGCTGCTCCGCGCCATCAAATTGTTCGGCCGCATGAGCCCGGCGATCATTGCCCGATGGGCGCGGCGCGGCGGCTTTTTCCTCATCTTCGCGAGCCTCGCCTATCTCATCTTCGCTGGCCGCGGCGGCCTGTTTCGCCTGTTCTCGACGAGCCTGCGCAATTCGATCAATCCCAACAAGTTCGACCCGCTCGCCGACGATTTCACCGCCACGGGCCAGCCCACGCCCCGGCGCACGAAGGTCGCGAGATCAGCGTGGATCGAGATGCATCTCGATCTCGACGTCGGCGGCATGCGCGGTTATGTGCTGGCGGGGCCCTACGCCGGCCGCGACCTCAGCGCCCTTTCGAGAGACGACGGCCTCAAGCTTTACGATCTCTGCCGCGCGCAGGACCCGGAAGGGGCGCGCCTGCTAGAGACATATTTCGACCGCCGGTTCTCCGGATGGCGTCAGGCATACCAGGGTCAGGGACAGTCGGGGGGGGCGGCCGCGGCGCGGGCGGCGCGATGTCGCGCGACGAAGCGTACGAAATCCTGGGCCTGGCGAAGGGCGCGAGCGCCGAGGAAATCGTCCGCGCCCACAGGTCGCTCATGAAGAAGCTTCATCCAGACCATGGCGGCTCGACCGCTCTCGCCGCGCGGGTCAATCAGGCCAAGGATGTTCTGCTGGACCGACATGGCTGACCTGGAACTCCGACGCTCGACGCTTGAGGGTTAAAGCTTCACTCGATATGGGTTGCGAAGCAGGCGATGCCGCTGCGATGCAGGGCCTTGCACGCCTCGGCGGCTGAGGCCTCGGTGAGGCCCGAGAATCGCGCGCGGAAATAAGTGTCGCCGCGCTTGTTGAATTTTTCGGTGAACGGTTTTGCTTCGGCGAGCACGCGCGCCCGCGTCCGGGCTCGCTCCAGCAGCGCGTTCGCCTTCGAGGCGTCGTCCTCCGCGCCGATCTGGATCATCCAGCCGGAGCCATGGGCGCTTTCCTTCGCGTCTGCGCGGGCGACGCGGGTCATGTCCGGTTCAGGCTTCTGGGCGACCGGGCGGGACGCGGCAGCCTCCGGGCCCTTTTTCCAGCCCAGAGCGGCGGGATCTGCTGCGGCGACTGTCTTCGGGGCCGCCGCTGGCGGCGTTGCCGGCTTGGCCGCCGGGGCTGAGCGGGGGCGGCCGGCGCGACGGCGACATGGACCGGCGCCGGGTGGCGATCGGCTTCTGCGCCGGGGCGACAGGCACAGTTTTCACAGCCGGAGGTGCGACTTGCGACTCCGCGGCGTCGTCTTCGGAATTGTCGCCCTCGCCGGCGTCCGCTGAGACGCGCTCGAACCGCGCCGAGACGATCGGGGCTTGCGGCGGCGCGCGATGCTGGGCGAGGCCCGGGGCCGGCACGGGAGATTCGTTGTCGGCGATGACCGGCGCCGTATGGCCGCGATCCGAGGCCTCGGCGATATGGGTCTCGAGCAGGGCCTCCATCGCGCGGTCGCGCGCCCCGGCGCTGCGGCCGCCCATCACGACGGCGACCAGCGAGCGCCCATCGCGGTGCATTGAGGTCAGGAGATTGAAGCCGGAAGCTCGCGTATAACCGGTCTTGATGCCGTCGACGCCCGCCACCTCGCCGAGCAGGTGATTGTGGTTGCCGATGATCTCGCCGTCATAGTTAAACTCGTGCGTCGAGAAATAGTGGAAGTACTTGGGGAAAGCGCTCTTCGAGCGACCGCGCCAGCACTGTGAGGTCACGTGCGGTCGTCCATTGCTCGTCGTTCGGCAGGCCCGAAGCGTTGCGATAGAGGGTTCGCGACATGCCAAGCGCATGGGCCTTGCGGGTCATCATTTCGGCGAAGCTTAATTCGTCGCCGCCGATCGACTCGGCGATGGCGACCGCGACGTCGTTGGCGGAGCGGGTGACGACCGCCTTTATCGCGTCCTCGACGGGCAGGCTGTCGCCGGCGGCGATGCCGAGCTTGGACGGCTCCTGCGCCGCCGCATGTTCGGAGATACGGATCGGCGTGTCGAGCTTCATGGCGCCTTTGTCCAGTTGCTCGAACAGCAGGTAGAGCGTCATCACCTTGGTGATCGAGGCGGGATGGCGCAATGCATTCTCGTTGACGCCGTAAAGTTCGCGTCCGGTGTTTTCGTCGACCACGATCGCCGAGAAAGCAGGATTGTAGGCGTCGACGACCGCCACCGTGGCGTGATGGCGATGGTAACCATGCCAGCCCCGCGCGGAAGCGTCCGTCGCGGCGAGGGCGCAAAGGGAAGTCGCTACGCTTAAGCCGACCCTGAGCCAGCGCTTGCAGCCAAACCGCTCAACGAAACCGTTCATGACGCGCCCCAGCACTCGACACGGGAGACAGAAAGCCGCCGCGAACCCAAAAAGGCTCGTTGCGGGAAACCCACAGTCAGCAAGGTTATGGGTTTGCGGTTACGGCAGCGTTAATGAGATTGCGCGACGAATTGGCGCAGACGCGACGCAAAGCGCGGATATTGGCTGCGAAATCGACGTTGCGAGTGTGTCTCGTCCGCGCAAGCGCCGGCTACTTTTCGGCATTTGGTTCATGTTTTCTAAAGCTTAAACGCCTTCCCGGTGGAATTAATCCCGAGGAGGGTCGGCCTTGGCCGACCGTCGGCCGCGTGGACACCGCCGTTCCGCGAGCCTATTGTGCACTGCAAAAAATTCTTGACATTCATTGTGCGCTGCACTATGTTTTGACCATCGCCGAGACAAAAAGCCGAGGCGAGCCAAGGTTTCCAAGTCGAGGAAAAGCCATGACCGTCACTCCGAAATTCGAAGATTTCCAGAAATTCTCCAAGCAGCAGCTCGAGGCCGTGAACGCTATCGCCGCGTCCGTCACCAAGGGCTTCCAGGAGATTGCCGCCGAGTCGACCGATTATTCCAAGAAGGCCTTCGCCGCCAATTCGGCCGTCGTCGAGCAGCTGCTCGGCGCCAAGTCGGTCGAGACCGCAATCCAGATCCAGACCGATTACGCCAAGGCCGCTTATGACGGCTTCGTCGCGCAGGCGACCAAGCTCAACGAGCTCTATGTCAAGCTCGCGTCCGAAGCCTTCAAGCCGGTCGAGATCCGCTTTCGCCAGCGTCGGCAAGTCCGTCGAGGCGCAGGTCTAAGTCACGAGACGCGCCGGGTGTAACCTCGGCGCGCTCATAACCGAAGTCGTACGAGTTCAGCGCGTTAAGGGATCGGCGAAAGCCGGTCCCTTTTTGTTGTTGTCGACCCCCTTGCGCGACAGTCGCAAATTCGCAATCCTGACCCTTGCCGCGTCGTTTTCGGTGCGTCGCGTCCCAGTTGCTTGAACGTCCGGTCAAGCCTCTGGCGGAAGCGAACCGAGAGCCTACATAGAGCAGGGTGGGCTCTCGGAGCGGCGAATGAGTACGGCGCATTTGCGCCGTGAGACATCGAAAAGGGGTCGTCCTTGATCGCCGAGCCTCGTCCGTTCCTCCTGCGTTTCAGAGCGGGTATGGCGTTGATTGCGCGTTTCTTGTTCGCCCCGCGTAGCGCAGCGACGCCTCCGGGCCCGCGGCCGGCGATTTTGGGTCCGAGAGAGCCGCGCCGCAACGGCGACGCGCCGGGGACGGGCGCGGCCGTCATCACGCGCACTCGCACGCAAACCAAGAAGCCGAGCATGTACCGAGTGCTGTTACTGAATGACGATTACACGCCGATGGAGTTTGTGGTCTCGATCCTGCAATCCTTCTTCAACAAGAATGTCGAAGAGGCGACCGAGATCATGCTGCATGTGCACCGCAACGGCGTAGGTGAATGTGGGGTCTACACCTACGAAGTTGCGGAAACCAAGGTGGCCCAGGTGATGGACCATGCTCGCAAGAACCAGCACCCGCTGCAGTGCATAATGGAAAAGAAGTGAAAGGTTCGAAATGCCTGTCTTCTCCAGAGCGCTTGAAAAGACCCTGCGCAAAGCGCTTGCGATAGCCAACGAACGCCGTCACGAATACGCGACGCTCGAACATCTCCTGCTCGCGCTTCTCGACGATCCCGACGGCGCGGCCGTCATGCGCGCCTGCAATGTGGACCTCGACGCGCTGCGCAAGAGCGTCGCGCGATACGTCGATAGCGAGCTTGAGAATCTGGTCGTTGATGCCGGCGAGGAAGCCAAGGCGACCGCCGGGTTCCAGCGCGTCGTTCAACGCGCGGCCATCCACGTCCAGTCTTCCGGCCGCGAAGAGGTCACCGGCGCGAACGTGCTCGTCGCGATTTTCGCGGAGCGGGAAAGCCATGCCGCCTATTTCCTGCAAGAGCAGGACATGACCCGCTATGACGCCGTCAACTACATCAGCCACGGCATCGCCAAGCGGCCCGGCCTGTCGGATTCGTCGCGTTCGCCGCGCGGCGTCGAAGAGGAAGAATCGCGCGACAAGGAAGCCAAGGACGGGCCGGACAGCAAGAAAAAGGAAGGCGCATTAGACGCTTACTGCGTCAACCTAAACAAGAAAGCGAGGGACGGTCGCATCGATCCGCTGATCGGCCGCGAGCCGGAAGTGCTTCGCACGATCCAGGTGCTTTGCCGCCGTCAGAAGAACAATCCGCTGCTGGTCGGCGATCCCGGGGTGGGCAAGACCGCCATCGCGGAGGGCCTGGCGCGCAAAATCGTCAATCGTGACGTGCCAGAAGTGCTGGCCAACTCCACCGTTTTCGCCCTCGACATGGGAGCGCTGCTCGCCGGCACCCGTTACCGCGGCGATTTCGAAGAGCGCCTGAAGCAAGTGATGAAGGAGATCGAGCAGCACAAGGACGCGATCCTGTTCATCGACGAGATCCATACGGTGATCGGCGCCGGGGCGACCTCCGGCGGCGCCATGGACGCCTCGAATCTCTTAAAGCCGGCCCTTGCGCAAGGAACCCTTCGTTGCATAGGATCAACGACTTACAAGGAATATCGCCAGTATTTTGAGAAGGACCGCGCGCTGGTGCGGCGGTTCCAAAAAATCGACGTCAAAGAGCCGAGCGTCGAGGATGCGATTGAAATCCTGAAAGGCCTGAAGCCCTATTTCGAGGAGTTCCACCGCATCCGCTACACGAATGAGGCGGTGAAAGCGGCGGTGGAGCTTTCGGCGCGCTACATTCACGACCGCAAGCTGCCGGACAAGGCGATCGACGTGATCGACGAGACCGGCGCCTCCCAGATGCTGGTCGCCGAAGCGAAGCGCAAGAAGACGATCGGGGTCAAGGAAATCGAGGCGACCATCGCCTCCATGGCGCGCATCCCGCCGAAGGCGGTCTCCAAGGACGATACCGAAGTGCTCCAGCACCTAGAGGAGACCTTGCAGCGCGTCGTCTACGGCCAGGGCGAGGCGCTGACTGCGCTTGCCTCCGCGATTAAGCTCGCCCGCGCTGGGCTTCGCGATCCGGAAAAGCCGATCGGCTGCTATCTGTTCACGGGACCGACCGGCGTCGGCAAGACCGAGGCCGCGCGGCAACTCGCCTCCAGTCTCGGACTGGAGCTCATCCGCTTCGACATGTCCGAGTACATGGAGCGCCACACGGTTTCGCGGCTGATCGGCGCGCCTCCCGGCTATGTCGGGTTCGATCAGGGCGGCCTGCTGACCGACGCGATCGACCAGCATCCGCACAGCGTCCTGCTGCTCGACGAAATCGAAAAGGCCCATCCCGACCTTTACAACATCCTGTTGCAGGTGATGGACCACGGCAAGCTGACGGATCATTCCGGCAAGCAGATCGATTTCCGCAACGTCATCCTCATCATGACGACCAATGCGGGCGCAGCGGACATGGCGCGCGAAGCCTTTGGCTTCCACCGAACGAAGCGCGAAGGCGAGGACATGGAGGCGATCAACAAGCTGTTCACCCCGGAGTTCCGCAACCGGCTCGACTCGATTGTGCCGTTCTCGCGCCTGCCGGTGGACGTCATCTCGCGGGTCGTCGACAAGTTCATCCTCCAGCTTGAGGCGCAGCTCGCCGACCGCAACGTGACGATCGAACTCACCGACGAGGCGCGCTCCTGGCTGGTCGCCAACGGCTACGACGAGTCGATGGGCGCGCGTCCCATGGCCCGCGTCATTCAGACGCAGATCAAGACGCCGCTCGCCGACGAAGTGCTGTTCGGCAAGCTGAAGAACGGCGGCGTGGTGCGCGTCGTCGTGACGGCGGACGACGCCGGCGTGAAGAAACTGAGCTTCGTGTTCCCGGAAGGGCCGGCCCAGCCCCGGCCCGAGCGCGACATCATCGTTGCGGGGCGCGAACGCGACGAGCGGCGCAAACTCAAGGCCAAGCGCAAGGCCGACGACGCCCCGGACCCGGACCCCGACGACGGCGAAACGGAAGTCTCGTCCGAGCCGCAGGCGACTTGAGCGCATGTAGCCGCGCTCGCTGAGCGCGGCTCAAGGAGCGTCG
>CAVQBX010000034.1:0-192461 GCA_963710855.1 uncultured Pseudomonadota bacterium
ATGCTGCCGTTCACGGCGCCTGGACGCTGCGCGGACCTCGTTCGCCGCGTTGCGGCGTCCGCGAGCCGATCCGGGACGAAGGCGGTAAGTTAGCCGTCAGGAGCCGCGGTTCGAGCGCGGCGCACGGCAGGAAAAGCCGAGCAGCTTGTCGCCGGGAGGGCCCCAGACGGGATCGGCGTCGTCGGGCTTGCAGGCGGCGGAACTCGAGTAGAGCTTGGTCGTATTCGAAGTCCCGAGATCGGAGGGGTCGCCCCAGGGATAGGACGAAAGCGGAGTTTGCCGGGGCGCCGGCCCGTTGCTCGACATGGCGTGGGCTGAAGGCGCGGCTGAGAACAGGGCGATGGCCATTGCAAACCGCAGGCCGGGCTTATTCATGGGCGCTGTCCTTGTCACGGCGCCGGCGTGCGGGCCGCAAACCTCAAGCGCTATGATTTTGCGCTTCCGGAGCCATTGCCGCCAGCCTCAAATGCCTTGCCGCGACCTGGACGACTTCAAACACCGGCCGCAACATGGCGCCGTGATAATATCGCTGGTCAATGCCGTACATGCCCAGCACTATGGCGACAGCGAAAGCGATGTTGCGCATGCGGGCCCGGGCATCTTGATTGGACGCTGCTCTGTTTCCTTACAGGCAAACGCTTTCAGCTTGGTTACCGACAATATTCAAATAGAATTGACTGCAATTGCTCAACCATGCCGCCTCGAACGGAAGTCACACGGCGAGATATTCGTCTCCGCTTCCGCAGCTGCAGGTGAAGTTACAACGCAGAACTGATGGTCGTCATGGGCGCGGCCTGTTTTGGGGACGTTTCAACTTCGGGCGGAAGGTCGTTCGCGCCGGCGCCCGAACTTTTCCCGAAGCTTTTCCTTGGCCTCCTCAAGCACTTTTTTTCTTTCTTGTGGAAGGTTGTGACCGGCGCGGTTGATGTAAAACGTCAGCATCGACATTGCTGAGCGGAAGGGACTTGATTTGCGCCGCGGGCTGGTTTCGGCTGAATGCTTCAACGACGCCGCAATGGCGTCGGCGCTCGATTTTTCGAAGACTTTGCCCTCCAGATCGAGCGCGTCGGAGTGTTCGGTCACGTCCTGCGACCATTTTCTCTGCGGTTTCGACATTTAATTTCTCCGAGGCTTGTCTCGAGGAAACCACCGTAAGTTGAAGCGGGTTCCGGGCCGGGGCGCCCGCTATTTTTCCTCGAGTGCGAGGACAGGGCGCCACTCGGCCGGCAGATCCGCCTGCTCCAGTTTCGACAGTCTGGCGCCGTACCATGAGTAGAGACCCCGGATCGGTTCGGGCGCGAGGCCCAGCGCGATTGCAGCCGCGTCCTGCGCCTCCTGGAACGCGCGGCTCCGGTACCCCGCCAGCATTTCGTCGTGGGCGCGCCGCAGCGAGGCGAAGGCGGGGGTGCGGGCGTATTGCTCGTCGCCGGCAAGCGTGAACACGCCGACCGGCCGGGTCTTGTTCTTGAACAGGACCTCGTCGATCTCGAGCCAGGCGTAGCCTGCGGTCAGCGCGTCGTGCTCGCTCGCGACAATGTCGACGCCGAACGTCTTCGAGGAGCCTTCCAGCCGCGAGGCGACGTTCACTTCGTCGCCGATCACCGAATAGTCGAAGCGCCGCAGTCGAGCCGAGGTTGCCGACGCAGGCATCGCCGGTGTTGAGGCCGACGCCGAACTTGCACCTGCTTGAAACGGCCTGCCCTGCCGCTCCGCCTCGCGCGCCCAGCCTGCGTTGAGCTCGGCGAGCAGCCGCGCGCATCCAGCGCCGCCTCGACCGCGTGCGCGGCGTGGCTGTTCGTCGTCGAGCGGCGCGTTCCAGAACGCCATGATCGCGTCGCCGATATATTTGTCGACCGTGCCCGAGGCGTCGAGCACGGCGTCGGTCATCGGCGTCAGATATTCGTTGAGGAAGCGGGTCAGCTCGGTCGCGCTCATGCCTTCGGAAAGCGTCGTGAAGACGCGCAGATCCAGAACATCAGCGTCAGCGCGCGCTCTTCGCCGCCAAGCTGCAGCATCGTCCGGGTCGGCGGCGAGCTTGGCGACGACCGCCGGCGAGACGTAGCGCCCGAAGGCCGAGCGGATCTCCCGCTCCTCGCCGCTGCTTGCAGGCCATAGAGCGCGAGCACGCCGCAGATATAGACCGCGCCCGCGGACAGCGACGGCATGATCGGATCGAGCAGCAGGCCATGCCGGCTGAACGCCCAACAACTGCCGACCGTCGAAGCGGCCGGCGGCCAGGCGCCGAACAGCGCCGCCGACCGACGACGAGAGAGCGGCAGGGCGAGCGCGAGCGCGAGCGAGAGCGCGACGGCTGAAGAGAAACTCCGCGCCCGGCGCCCAGTCCGGCCGCGCCAGTTCGTCGTTCGATCAGGATCTGCCCGACGATCTGCGGCGTGTTGCTCGACGCCGCGGCGCGTCGGACGACAAGCGGCGTCGCGACGATATCGGAGAGCAGCTGAGCGCTGACGCCGATGAAGACGATCTTGCCGGCGAGATCGGAGAGGTCGGCGCTCGTGCTCGAACAGCTTCCAGGCGGGAACGCGCGCCGCGGATCGTCGTCGGCGAAATGAGATGCGGAAGTCGCCGCGCGGGCTCGGTCGGCGACGACGACGTCGCCGTTCTTGATCGGCGACGATGCCGGTCTTCGCGCCGAAGCCGTATTCGCCGCTCGCGTTCGAGGATTTGATCGTGTAGCTCGAGGCGCCCTGCGCGACCCGCAGCGCCTCCATCGCGAAGCTCGGCGTGCAGCTTGCCGTTGATCGTTGATGCACCAGCGGCACGCGGCGCACGACGCGGTCGTTGTCGGGCAGCCAGTTCAGGAAGCCGACGCCGGACGGCGCGCTTGGCGAACGGCGGCAGCGGCGCGATCACGCCGCGGAAACGCGTGCAGGAAGCGGCAGTGGGGTCGTCGCCGGCGAAGGCGAAGCCCGCGACCTTCGGCAGCATCGGCGGCGCGTGACCGCATTGGTCAGGAACGTGCCGAGCACCACCGGCCCGTCGCGCGATCGCCGGCGGCGAGCGCCTCGTCGCCCTCGTGGCTGTCGGCCCGCTCGCTCTTCGGAAAACAGCAGGTCCAGCGCGATCGAGGCGGGCGCGCGCTCTCGATGCTGCGCAGCAGATCGGCGATCCTTGCGCGCGCGGCCACGGCCAGCGGCCGAGCCGCTGAATGGACTCCGTCGTCGATATCGACGACGCGGACCGGCGTCGCCTCGGCCTCGACCCGCGGCCGCCAGCGCTGGTATTCGTCGAACAGCAGGTTCTGGACGTTGTTGCGCAGCGGGAAGTCGACGAGGCTCAAAACCGCCATCGTCGCCACCGCGAGCGTCACCGCCGCCCAATAGACGGCCATCCGCCGTGGTTTTCGCATCCACGCCATCCAGCAAAGGGAGGCGCGAAAGCGCCCTCGAACCCATAATTTTGGCTGAACGCGGACGCTAACATGGGGAACCCCAGCCGGCAAACAATCGCGCGAATGCTGAATTTTTGCTCAGCTCGACCGGCCGCAGGTCGGGTTTTGACAATGCGGCAGGAACTTGACGGCGCCATTGTCAATTGGCTACAAATGATTGAAAATCATAATCATTGCGTAGTGATTTCAAAGGCTCGGGCGGGCCTCCGAGAGGGTGGCGGATTTGCGGTTTTTGTGCGGGCGACTGGGCCGACTTTCACTCGCGGCCTTCGGCTTATGGTTGGCGTTCGCAGCTCAGGCTTATGCCCAGGCGAACATCGGCGCAACGGCCGAAGCGCGCAACGAGGTCGTACGCGAACAGAAGACATCCTCAACCGCCATCAATTCCGGAGATCCCGTCTTTCGTGACGAAGCGGTGCGCACCGGCGCCAATTCCACAGCCAAATTCGTCTTTCTCGATTCCACCAATCTGGCGGTCGGTCCGGCCTCTCGCGTCGTGCTCGACAAGTTCGTCTACGAGGGCGAATTGCCGAGCGACGTCGTGGCGATCAAGCTGACGAAGGGCCTGTTCCGCTTCACGACCGGCGTGCTCGACAAGAAGGACTACAAGATCACCACGACGACGGCGGCGATCGGGGTCCGCGGCACCATTCTCGACATCGACGTGCAGCCGCGGTCGACCGACGTGACGCTCCGCGAGGGCGAAGCGATCGTCTGCCCGCTCGCCGGCGGCCCGTGCGTGAGGCTGAGAGCCGACGGGCAGACCGCGAGGGTCGCGCGAAAAGCCGGGACGACGGTCGCCGCCTTCGTCAACGCGCCGGTCAATTTCGCCGCGCTGTGCGGCGGCGGCGCAGGCCTCTGCGGTTCGGCGAGCTACGCAAGCACCGTCGCTGCCTTGCCGGGCGGCGGCGGGCTCGCCAACGCGAGCGCGCCGGTCGGCGACTTCGCAGGCGGGGGAGCCTCGCTATGCGGACGCTGACGGTGTTTACGCGCTCTGCCGCCGTCTGCGGCCTTGGCTTCCTCCTGGCAGCCGCCGCGCCGCTCGCGGCCCAGGCCGCCTGCACGACGAACTCGCAAGCCGAGGTCTACGCCGGCGCCGGGCAAGTCTGCACGACGCCGGGCGGCAACTATGCGCCGACCTCGGGCAACGGCTTCATGGCGACCGGCGGCGGCACGATCACCGCCTTGCGCGCCGCGACGATCACCATGCCGAACACGACGAGCGTGTACGGCATCTATTCGACCGGAGCCGGGTCCAGCGTAACGACCTCGGCCGGCGAGACGATCACCACGAGCGGGCCGGGTTCGGCGGGCGTCGTCGCCAATTCCGGCGCGAGCGTGACGCTCGGCGCCGGCTCGATAACGGCGACCGGCACGCCGGGCTTCGGCGTCGACGCGATGGGCATTTTCGCGACGGATGCGAACACCTTGGTGACCGCCACCGGCGTCGCGGTCACGACCTCGGGGACGGCGGCGGCGGGAGCCGCTACGGCGAATGGCATCGCCGCAGAGAACTCGGCGTCGATGACCTTCACCGGCGGCTCGGTGACCACCAACGGCAACGGCTCGATCGGCGCCACGGTAGTCAACGGCGGGACGATGACGCTGAACGGGACCACGTTCAACGCGAACGCAAACGGCTCGCAGGGTCTCGCCGTCACCGGATCGACGTCGACCCTGACCGGCACGGGGCTCACCATCACCTCGAGCGGAACAACGGATTCGTAACAGGCTTCTATGCCGGAGGCGCAGCAGCAACAACGCCTACGGCAGTTCGACAAGCGGCGGCGTGATGAAGCTGACCAACTCGACGCTGCTGTCGACCGGCTCCCAACTCCTACGGCGTTTACACCGCCAACGCCGGCGCTACGACGGCTACCAACGAAACTCGGTGACGATCACGACGACCGGCGGCCTAATGCGGGAACGGGGGTGCAAAGCGCCGCCGGCGGCTCGACGACCGTCGACGGCGGAAGCGTGACCACAAACGCGGGCATTCGATCGCGGTCTATGCAACAGGCGCGGGCTCTTCGGTCACGACCCAGAACGGCGTCGCCATTTACGACAGGCGTTGGCAGCACGGCGGTGCAGGCCGATTCCGGCGGTCTCGTGACCCTGAATGGCGGGACCGTTTCCGACTTCCGGCTTGGATCGTCGGCCTGTTTGCGGACGGGAACCGGCTCGCAGATCAACGCGACGACGTGGACGGTTTCGACCAGTTCGAGCGTGAATTTGCCAATGCGGTTCTCGCGACGTCAGGCGGCGTGATCACGATCGCAGGAGGTACGCTCTCGACCTCGGGCAACGACGCCTATGTCGCCTGCGGCGATCCCGGGCGGCACGGTCGACCTCACGGGAACGCAGATTTCGACGACCGGCGCCGGTCTGGCGAAGTCGTGACCAACGGAACGGGTTCCACCTCAATGGAACCAACCTCACGATCAAGATCAACAGCGCCTATGACGCCGTGAATGGCTGGACCCCCGCCGGCGTCGACAATCAAAACCTCAATTCGAATAGCGGCGGCGGCAAGATCACGCTGACCAACTCGTCGATCACGACGATGCAGTCGCATAACGTCGGCGTCTATACCGCGGATGGCGGATCGACGACGCTGAATGCGGTACGATCACCGTGAACGGAGCGGAACTCGGAAGGAGCGATCTCGGTCAACGGCGCGACGACCAAACTCACCGGCACGAGCATCACCGCGACGGCTCTCGGCGGGACCGGCGTCCAGGTCGGAGGCGGAACCTTTATTGCGCCAACATCTCGATTGTCACGCAAGGTCAAATAGACACCGCGAACAATTACGGCGTGAACGGCATCGTAGTTGGAAATTCGAAGGCTATTCCGGCGGCACCGTCAAGCTGACGAATTCGACCGTCTCGATCGCAGGCGACAATTCGGCCGTGCTTACCCGCGACGGCGGGTGATCGACGATTTCCGGCGGCGCGTTGACGTCATCAGGCCAATCGAACGGGGCGCTGACGACTGAAGGATCGGGCTCGTCGGCGTCCGTGACCGGAACGACGATCACGACGACTGGCAATGGCGAAAAGGGCGCACAGACGTTGGGAACCGGCTCGCAGATGACGCTGGACAACGTCAAGATTACGACCTCAGGGGTGTCTGGATTCCAACAATTACACCGGCTCGGCGATATTCAACGGGACCAGCGGCAACGGAGCCTACGTCGGCGGTGGTAAGGTGACGCTGCAGAACCTGACGATCGCGACGTCCGGTTACGAAGGACGCGGCATCGAGAACGAAAACGGCGGCATACTCAGCGACACTGGCAGTTCGATAACGACGCAAGGCGCGCAGGCTGATGGCGTCCTCGCAAGCCTGGGGAGTTCGACGTCGCTGACTGGCACGGAAATACAAGCATTCGGCAACGGCGCGAAGGGCCTTAGCGTCCTGGATCCAGGCACGACCCTGACCGCGACGAACGTCACGATTGCAACTTCCGGCACAATCGACCCGCCGACCGGCAACCACGCTCAGGGCGTCTACAACGGAGCGGCCAACTCTACCGCGTCGACCGGCGGCGCAATTGTCACCCTTAACAATTCGACGATTTCGACCAGAGGCGTCGACGCCGTCGGCGTTGATACAGAGAACGGCGGCCTGACGACGATAAATGGCGGCGCAGTTTCGACGTCGGGCGCGGCGTCATATGCGGTCAGTTCGGCTTACGGAGGCGTCACCAAGCTCTTCGGCACTTCGATCTCCACGACCAACAATGGGTCCGGCGGCCTATCCGTGAACGATGCCGGCTCGGAACTCGACGCAACGGGAGTCACCGTCACGACCGCCGGCGCCTACGACCCGACTTCGGGCCAGCACTCCTATGGGGCCTACAACGGGCCCTTCGGCAGTGAAACGAGCGGCGGCATCCTTAAAATCACCAATTCTTCGCTCTCGACGCAGGGCGCCGGAATGGCAGGCGTACTCACTTCCACTGGCGCTGTGACGACGATAAACGGCGGATCGATTTCCACAGGCGGAGCAGGCGCGCCGGAACTCTACGCGACCGCCGGCGGGACAATCAACATTTCGGGCGGGCTGCATGTCACGACGACGGGGCAATATGGCTTCGGCTTCGAAGCGGACACCGGCAGCGCACTCAACGACATTGGATCCTCGGTCACTACCAAGGGAAACCAGGCGGCCGGCGTCTATGCCGTCTCGGGCTCGACCGTCTCGCTGACGGGCACGCAGATCAACATTTTGGGCCTCGGCGCGCAGGCGCTCAACGTCGGCGACGCCGCGACCAGGCTCAACGGAACCAACCTCACCATCACGGTCTCCGGCGGCTACGACCCCTCGGTCGGCGACTATTCCAACGCCCTCTACAACGGTCCGCGCGGATCGCAGACGTCGACGGCTTCGGTTGGCGGCAATGTCACGCTGACCAACTCCACGATTTCGACCAGCGATGACATCGCGGCGGCGCTCTACACCGTCAACCAGGGCGTCACGACAATCAACGGCGGTTCGATTGCGACGTCAGGCGCATCGGCGGCCGCGGTCGTCTCACAATACGGCGGCGTCACCAACCTCAATCAAACGACCGTCTCTACGACGGGCGCGAACGCCTTCGGCGTGGGAACTTTCGGGGCGTCATCGACGACATTGAACGGCGTCAGCGTCTCGACCGCGGGGCAGGGCGCGCACGCGCTCTATGTCTCGGGCGCAAACTCGACCGCGACCCTCGAAGGCGCCAGCTCATTCAAGACGACCGGCGGCGGCGCGGTCGCGCTATATGCGATCGGCGGCGGCGTAATCAATGCGACGGGCGCGACGACCATCACGACGACCGGCGGCGCTGTCGCCGGCGCGCCGATCTCGGCCGCCTATGGCATTGTCGCGGACGGATTGGGGTCTGAGGTCAACCTGCAGGGCCCGACCACAATCAACGCGTCGGGCGGCGCCTTCTATTTCGCCGATACCGCCAACACTGGCGCCACAGGGACCATCAATATCTCCGGTCCGCTCACCCTGACGTCGTCAGGGACCAGCGCCGCCGCGCTCACGCTATCCGGCCCCGGCGCATCGTTCAGCGGCACGGGCGGCGGAACGATCACGACGGCGGGAACCGCCATTGCGTTCGATAACGCGACGAATGCGACGGCGACCTTCGACAATTTCACGATCTCCAACGCAAGCGGCGATCTCATCTTCGCCGATCCATCGAACGCAACGATCAATTTCAATTCGACGACCGCTGACGCCGGCGCAGGAACGCTGCTCGATGCAACCAACGGCAGCAACATCACCCTCAACTCCAACAATTCCGCCATCACCGGCGTGATGACGACCGATGCGACCTCGGCCTCGACGGTCAGTCTGACGAATGGCTCGACCTGGACCATGACGGGTTCGTCGAATGTTTCTTCGCTCAGCGTCAACAATTCCGCGGTCGTGTTCTCGCCCCCGACGAACGGCGCCTACAAGACCCTGACGGTGGGAAGCTATTCCGGCAACGGCGCGACCATGACGATGAACGCTGCTCTCGGCGGCCCCGGGTCGCTCGCCGATCATCTCACGCTCGCCAGCTCGCCGACCGGCGCGACTTCGCTTGTCATCCGCAACGTCGGCGGGCAGGGGGCGCAAACCAGCTCGTCGGGCATTCCGCTGATTTCGACGACCTCGGGCGTCATCCCCGCCAATGTATTCACGCTGCAGAATCTCGTCGTCGTCGGCGGCTATCAGTACAATCTGACAGGAGCGGGAACCGACCAGGAATCGCTCGTCTCGACGCCGACCACCACGACGGCGCAGGCGACGAGTTCGGTCGCTTCGGTGGCGCAGTCGAAGGAATCGCAGACCGTCACGGCGCGCCAGCTCAACTCAATTCTGCTCGGCGCCAACGAGCAGATCAATTGCACGAGCTGCAGTTCCGGCTTCGCTTCGGTCGGATCGTTCGCGATCGGCGCGCACGGCCGCTGGACGATCAACCGCGACCTCTCGCTGCTCGCCGGCTTCTCGTTCGATGAATATTCTGCGCCGGGCGTGCAGGTGAACAGCGCCTACAACATCGCCGGCGGCCTGCGCTACGATTACACCGAAATGGGGAGCAGCCGGCCGTTCGTCGAGGCCGGCGCCGCGCTCTCGCCCTATCAGGGCGTGACCTACACCCGTACCTATCCCTACGGCTCCACGACCGCCACGGGCACGGGAAGCTCGACCGATCGCGCGCTGGCCATTTATGGCCGCGCCGGCTGGGTCGATCGCCTGACCCCGATCGACGAGGCGGCGATCTACGCGGACCTGTCGCGCTCCTGGCAGACCTCGACCGGCTATTCGGAGCAGGCGAGCCCCTCCAACCCCTATGCGGCGACCTTCAACAGCGGAGTCGATACGCTCAACATCGCCCGCATCGCGGTCCAGTACACCCATCTGTTCTTCGACAGGTGGGAAGTGAACGGAACCGCCGGCCTCGCGCACGGCTTCTCCGCGAGCTACACGGGACAGGCCGATCTCGACGGTTTTGGCATCATCTCGGCGGCGGCGCCCAGCGCCTTCAGTTGGGCCGAGCTCGGCGGCCGCATCGGCTATCGTTTCAACGACCGCCTCGTGCTGGACGGCTTCGTCATCGGCACTCTGGGGCCACAGCCCGTCGGCGACACGATCCACGGCGGCCTTGGCGTCAGATATTCGTTCTGAAGCGCCGCCTGCCGAAATATATCGAGGAACAGTTCGCCTCGGGCGTGAGGCGTCTCCGCTCGAGACCTCGCTCATATGAAAATCTTAATCATTCCGGCCGTTTGCGGGCGCCGGGAACAAGTGCTGCGTTGGTTGGTTCGCTATTCGAAGCTCGGTTCGAAGGGACCGCAGTGGGACGAAAGGCGAGACCATGAATGTGCCGAAATTTGTGATTTGCGGAGCAGGCGCGGCCGTTGCGTCGCTCCTCACCCTGGGCGCGGCGGAAGCCGCGATGTCAACGCCCGCGCAGGTCGGGGTGAAAGCGCCGATCGAGCGCGTCGATTGCGCTGTCGGCTTCCACATCGGGCCGGTCGGGACCTGCGTGATCGGGGTCGAAAATGCGGCTCCTCCTCCGGCCGCTGTCGTCGTTGACCCGCCGCCGGCTGTCGTTGAGAACCCGGGCCCTGCGGGCGGATGTGAGACCCAATCCGTCAAAAAGGAAAACGCCCAGGGCGAGAGCGTCACCCATTCGCGCACGAACTGCAACTAACCACGAATTGGCAAAAATGGACAGGCCCGGCGACGCGCCGGGCCTTTTTCTTGTTTCACAAATAACAAAGCGCGCCGAAGGGCGCGCGTCTACGTCTGGACAACGCAAAATGCGTTTCGACCCTTTTACGAGGGTCGAAACGCTTGCTTCATTTGATGCGATGGTTAGAGCCCGCCGCCTAGAAGGTGCGCCACTCGCCGCTGTTCCAGTATCCGCGGCCCTCGTGTTCACGCCATTTGAAATGATCGTTCGCGCCCCATTTCCATTCGTTTGGGTGCACTACGATGGTCGCTGACGGCGGGTATTCGTAAACTTGTTTAGTGTGCCAGCATTCGTTGCCGGAGCACACGATCGCGGCGCTCGCCGGGGCGACTGAATAGAACGCGGTCGCGGCTCCTATGGCTGCGATCAAAGCCAAGCTATTCGTAGCTTTCATCAGATCTCTCCTGAATTTGTGGGTGGCGCCAGTCATCAAACGCCGGCGTCGGCGAAATGGTTCCTTTTGCTTAACGTTGGAACCAACCGGGAGGCTTCGGCGATTGGGGATTGCCGAACCGGTTAGAATGATGGATTCTCCGGGGCGGGACGGCGACGCTCGGAAGGCCCCTCTTCTCACGCGCCAGCCCAGACAGGAGCCACGTAATATGGACACCAAGCTCAAGACTGTGCTTGCTCTATTGCTGTCCTCAGGACCCCTCGCGCTCTCAGCCGCATTGGCGCCGCCCGCCAACGGCGCGGTCATCACGCCCGCTGAGCAGGGTGAGACCCAGAGCGCTGCCCAGCGTCTGGCGGCAATTCAAGACACGGTGACGGCGATCGAGAAGGAATTCCCGACGACCAAAGCGGACGCTTCAGACATTCATCTCGCTCAATGGGCTAACGTTGCGTTTGGGCTGCCCGGCTGGGGGAACGGGTGGCACAACGGCGGCGGCTGGCGCAACGGCGGCGGCTGGCGCAACGGCGGCGGCGGCGCAGCCTGGCGCAACGGCGGCGGCGGCGCCGCATGGCGCAATGGCGGCGGCTGGCATAACTACTGACGCGGCGTAAAGCTCCGGCGAACCTTGAAGGGCGGCAAGCATGCCGCCCTTTTTGCGTGAATTAGCCATTTGAGAAAGATGATTCTGATCGGCCACCGGGACCGCAACTTTCGGCAACGGCTCCAAGGTGGTCGTCGACGTCGAAAAAGAGAACCTGCCGGCTCCCCGAATTAACCAGCTTCACGAAAGCCGCTATCGGCGCCGCGCGGTCCACAGCCTCCACGGCGTCATTGTTGACGCCAACTCGTTTTGCGGCCCCTTCTATGGCGCAATGATTGCGAAGTAAAATCGCGACAGTTGAGAAGTTTTGCGTTGGAAGATCGAAGAATATTTGCGATTTACATTTGACGGGAGTGTCTGTGGAGTTAAGCAAACAATCGAGTTTGCTGGCGCGCCCAACGGGAATCGAACCCGTGTTTCCGCCGTGAAAGGGCGGCGTCCTAGACCGCTAGACGATGGGCGCTTGACCGAAATCGGCCGGCATACGCCGACGATTGCCGGTTCTATAGAGAGGCGAACCCCGGCTGGCAAGCCGGTCGGCGCAGGCTATCAAAGCGGGCTGGCGAATTGCAGAACGCGATCAGTCGGGAAGTCATACAACTTGCCGGTCTCCTGCCAATCGGGCGAACAGAGCTCGGCCAGCTTCGGGGCGAATTCCTCCGGAGTGCGCAATGTCGCAGGATCTTCGCCGGGCATCGCCTCGGCGCGCATGCGCGTCCTCAACGGGCCCGGATTGGCGAGCATCACCCTGATGTTCGAAGTGTTGCGCGTCTCGGCGGCATAGGTGCGCGCCAGCAGGTCGAAGTCCCGCCTTCGCGACCGCGTAAGGCCCCCAGTAAGCGCGGGTTTCGGCGCGGCTGCCGACTGCCGAAGTGACGAAGACAGCGCGGCCGGCCGCCGACCTTCGCAACAGCAGGTCAAGCGAGCGGATGAGACGCCAATTCGCCGTGAGGTTGACGGCGAGCACGTTGTCCCACGCCTTCACGTCGACATGGTGCAGCGGCGTCAGTGGGCCCAAAATTCCCGCGGCCGCGACGAGGGCGTCGAGCCGGCCCCAGCGCCGGTAGATCGCTTCGCCAAGCCTGTCGAGCGCCTCAAAATCCTTCAGATCGCACGGGACCAGCGTCGTCAGCGCCTCGCCGCCGGGGCGGACAGCGCAAATCTCGTCGTCGAGCTCTTCGAGCGCGCCCTGGGTTCGTCCGAGCGCGATGACATGGGCGCCCGAAGCGGCGAGCGACAGCGCCGCGGCCCGCCCGATGCCCCGCGTGGCGCCTGTCACGAGCGCAATGCGTTCGTCGTTTGCCGCTTTGTCGCTCATGGCGCCGTTCCCTTGCACCCGGAAAAGAGATGGCGGGGACTAGCAGTGCGGACGACGAGAATCCACTCTACGAATTTCTACAACACTTAGAAATTGGAGGTTGCCGCAAGCCAATGTTTGTGTAGTCTCTTTTCGGCCACAGCGGCGGAGAATGTGGCCCCGGCGAGACAAATTTCGAGCGTCGGTGCTATTCTCGTTCCGTTGTGCGGCGTGGACGGTAGGGGCATCATGTCGGATTCGAAGGACGGTCAATCGCCGCGTACGGTCACGCGCGCCGACCTTGCGGAAACCGTGTACAAGCGCGTTGGCCTGTCGCGCTCGGAGTCGGCGGAGTTGGTGCAGGCGTTTCTGGACGAAATCTGCGAGGCTGCGATCCGAGGCGAGACGATCAAGCTTTCCTCGTTCGGGTCGTTCGTCGTGCGTTCGAAGAACCAGCAAATCGGCCGCAATCCCAAGACAGGCGTCGAAGTGCCGATTTTGCCGCGTCGAGTCATGGTGTTCAAACCCTCGAACGTACTGAAGGCGCGCATCAATGGACTTGCCGATCCCAAGGAGGATTGAGACGGAGCCCGAAGCTGCAGTAAGCGACAAGAGTCCCGGCGCCTATCGCACCATCAGCGAAGTCGCGGACGCCATGGATCTGCCGCAACATGTGCTGAGGTTCTGGGAAACGCGCTTTCCCCAGATCAAGCCGCTCAAGCGTGGCGGCGGGCGGCGCTATTATCGCCCCGACGACGTCGTCCTGCTCGCGGTCATCAAGAGGCTGCTTTACGATCAGGGCTACACGATCAAAGGCGTGCAGCGCATGCTGCGGGAAAAGGGGGTGTCGGCGGTCGTTCACGGCGTCCCGCGAGCCGAGCCTGACCTGCCAGCCAGCCGATCATCCGTTACAGGTTCACGATGAGGAGGAGCCGGAAGCGTCCCCGGCCGCGACGTTCAATTCCGGCGCTGTCGCAGCGCTACGCGACGCGCTCGCCGACATACGTGAGGCCGAGCGCCATCTGCGTCAGGCGCAAGCCTCCGGCGCGACATCTTTTTGAGCGCGGCTGCATTGTCACGGCCCCGCCGGTTGCCTATAAGGGCCGCCGTCGGAGTGTAGCGCAGCCCGGTTAGCGCACTAGTCTGGGGGACTAGGGGTCGTGGGTTCGAATCCCGCCACTCCGACCATTTTTTTATAAGTTGAGATAATTGCAATTGCGTCGGCGAGGACGCCGCAGGCGTCACGATAGCGAGCGACCAAGGCGCCCAAACACAGCGCATGTTCAAACAAAACGTTGAAAACGGAGACGGCCCGACGCGTTCTGTGCGCCGGGCCGCTCCTGGGGCGGCGAATGATTGCGGCCAATTCGCCGCCCTCCAACGCATTACGGGATGATCGAGGCCCATAACGGATAGCTGTGCGGCCCCAAGGCATGCGGGGCACACGAAATGGTTGCATTATTCCGCAAAAATGCCATAGAACGCTAACCCTTTCGCTTTGAAAGGCTACCATCAAGGGGTTTGCTAATGCGTCCTGTACTGCTTTCGTTCGCTCTTTGTACGTCCATGTTTTTGGCGGGCGCCGCCTTTGCCGGCAATCAGGGCGGCAATAATCAAGGTGGCAACAACCAGGGCGGCAATAACCAGGGTGGAAATAACCAGGGCGGCAACGACCACGGAAAGGGAGCGCCCGCGCCGGAAATGGGCGCCTCGCTTGTCGGCTTGGCGATGGCCGGCGCTGCGGTGTTCTACGTGGTCCGCCGCCGCCGCAACGCGATAGTTTAGGAGCTGTACGCAAACGAAAAAAGGGCGGCGCGAGGCCGCCCCGTCTCGCATGAATGAAAGCGGGGGCGCCTCGTAGCGTAGCGGCGCCGCCTGCCCGAAAGAGAGTGCATCCGAGCCCCCGGCCTCGACCCTATAGCCTACTCCGCGCCCTCCCTAAGCCCGCTCACGCGCGGTCATTCGCCAGAGTTCGATGACAAGCCAATCCGCGGTCTCCCGGACCTCGCGCCTGGCGCACGCGCTGAATCTCACGCTGAGCTTTGCCGATCTCTCGTGCGGGACTTTGCCTTGGAATTGACGATATCGGCCTCGCCTTCGCCGCTGATCATGGGCCACAGATTGCGCGCGGCGCGCCAGCCGATCCCCTCGGTTCCCGGCCTCGTCCAGGCGGCCACATGCGGCGTGCAAATGACGTTTGGATACCGGAACAGCGGATCGTCGGCGCGCGGCGGCTCGCAATCGAAAACATCAAGCGCGGCGCCGGCGATCTGCCCTTACTCGAGCGCCTCGCGCAAGGCTTGATAGTCGATCAGCGAACCGCGCCCGGTGTCGCGGCGTCCATGTCGATGCAGTCGTCGCCGATGCCGTATTTGGAGATGTAGCGCAGCCCGGGCAGGGACTCCATAACGCGGCGCGTGAATCCGCGTGCCGCTCGCGCCCATCAGCGCGACGCAGCCCTCGGCTTCGGCGATCAACTGGTGTTCGCTGAAGCGCTTGAACGGCATTTCCCAGAGCGCATGGCCCGTCTTCACGCGCAGGCCTCGCTCTTTCGAGCCAATCGATCGACTTGTCCGTCGGATCGTAGCGCTCGAAAGCGAGCACTCTGGCAAGTTCACCCTCAGCGCCCAACCGCCATGCTCTCTTCTCTTTTATGGCGATTGCCCGCGAGGTCCTTCAGAGCGACGTTCCCAGGTAGATCCTGTCACATGTCTTGGTCAGATGGTCGCGCATCGCCTCGCGCGCCGCGGGCGGATCGCGGCGGCGAATGGCGTCGTAGATCGCGACATGTTCGTCCTGGACGGCCTGCAGGTGATCCGCGCTCCTGCTCGAGCGAAAGCGTGCGCGCGATATCGATCGTCGACCTCGATCTGCGCGCGCATGGCCTGCAAGGTCGCGACGAACCAGGAATTGCGGGTCGCCGCCGCCACGGCGAGATGAAAGCGGAAGTCGGCCTCCGCGCCGACGAGCCGTTCGGCGAAGGCCCTGATCGAGCCGCGAGAGCGCCTTGGCGATGTCCGCGATATGCGCGTCGGAATGGGCTTCCGCGGCGAGATAGGCGCCGCTTCGCCCTCCACCGCTCTGCGGAACTCGTAACTCTGTTTGATCTGCTCGACACTGTCGATCGCGCGATAGGTGGGGGCCGCTTGCGGCGGGGACGGCGCGCCGACGCGGGACGCTGTACATAGCTTCCCGATCCGCGGCGCGAGGCGATAAGGCCTTCGTCGCGCAAGCGCGCCAGGGTCTCGCGCACCGTCGGCCGCGAGACGCCGAACTGGCTTGGCCAGCGCGATTTCCGCCGGAAGGCGCGCGCCTTCGGGGAGTTCCTGTCTGTCGATCATCGGCGCCAGCGAGCGATACAAGTCATCTCCCAAACGCGGCGCCGGGCGAATGCGATCCATGGCTCAAGTCCTCCGGCCCCATGGGACATGCTGTCAACTTTCTGACATGTTGTTAGACCAATATGCGGAAGCGGTTGAAAATTCTGTCAAGCAGCTTTCTTCGATCGGCTTGACAACATTACACCGGTCGGTCCATCGTGAACGCTAAGGGGACAACCCAATGTTCGGAGGAACGGCGCGATGCTCGATGATCGCGACTCGAGGCGTTCGAAGAAGGCATGGCGCCGTGCTTGAAGTCCGCAACGTCTTCAAGCGCTTCGGCGGCACCCAGGCGCTCAGCGACGTCGGCATGGCCGTCGGCAAGGGCGAGGTCGTCGCGCTGCTCGGCGAGAACGGCGCAGGCAAGTCGACGCTGATCAAGATCCTCGCGGGCGTCTACGCGGCGGACGGCGGGCACGATCTCCTACAAGGGCGTCAGGACATGACCCATGCGGTGCAGCCGCATGCCGATCTCGTTCATCCACCAGGATCTCGGCCTGATCGACTGGATGACGGTGACCGAGAACATCTGCCTGACGCTCGGCTATTCCAGGAAGTTCGGCCTGATCGAATGGAGCTGGGCGCGCAAGCGCGCCGCGCGCGCGCTCGCCAAACTCGGCGCCGACATCGATCCCGATCTGCGCATCCAGGATCTCACGCGCACGGAAAAGTCGCTGGTGGCCATCGCGCGCGCGCTCGACGACCGATGCCGAGATTCTCGTGCTCGACGAGCCGACCGCCAGCCTGCCCGCCGACGAGGTCGTGCGCCTGTTCGGCGCGCTGCGCCGCCTGCGCGAGCATGGCGTCGGCATGATCTATGTCTCGCACCGGCTCGACGAGGTGTTCGAGATCGCCGACCGCATGGTCGTCTTGCGCGACGGCAAGGTCGCCGGCGAACGCATCGTCGCGCAGACGACCCCGGAAGAAACGATCCTGCTCATCGTCGGACGCGAACCCTCGCAGATGTTCAAGCGGCCCGCGGAGCGCGAGGGCGCGCCGCGGCTCGAATTCGCGCAGGCCTGCTTCGGCGCCGTCGGGCCGATCGACGCCAGCATCCACGCCGGCGAGATCGTCGGCCTGGTCGGGCTTCGCGGCGCCGGCCAGGAGACGGTGAGCCGCGCCTTGTTCGGCGTGGAGCCGATCACCGGGGGCACATATTCGCGTCGACGGCGCGACGGTCGACGATCGGCTCGCCGCGCGCGGCGATGGATCTGGGCATCAATCTCGTCTGCGCGGATCGGGTCGGCGAGTCGATCATGCCGGGCCTTTCCGTGCGCGAGAATTTCTTCCTCAATCCGCTCGGCGCCGGGACGTTCGCGACGGCCTGGCTTTCGCCGTCGCGCGGAGTGCGCGGACGCCAAGCGCATCGGCGAGACCGTCGGCTTGCGTCCCAACGATCCCTCGCTGGCCATCGAGCTGCTGTCAGGCGGCAACCAGCAGAAGGTCGTGGTCGGGCGCTGGCTCAGCCTGAAATCCAAGATCTATGTGTTCGAGGATCCGACCGCCGGCGTCGACGTCGGCGCCAAGGCGGAGATCTACAAGCTGTTCGACGTCGCGCTGAAGGGCGGCGCGGCGATCCTGATCGTCTCCACCGATTTCGAGGAAGTATCGAAGGTCTGTCATCGCGCGCTGGTGTTCGACCGCGGACGGGTGCGTGCGCGAGCTGCATGCCGACGATCTCTCGATCAGCAATCTGCTCGCCGCCGCTTCCGCCACCATCGCGACGATCGCGGCCGCGGCGACATAGCGTCTTTGACCCGAGGCCGAACGATGCAGATCGATCAAGTCCAACGCGCTGGAGCCGACCCGGCCCGAACTCGCGTCGATGACGTGAGGGCAGGACATCATCCGCCTGCTGCCGGTCTATGGCCTGCCGATTCTGACGCTTCGTTGATCGTCGTCTTTTCGATCCTGCTGCCGGACACGTTTCCGACCTGGCTGAACGTCAGCTCGATCCTCGCCGACAAATCGATTGTCGCGCTGCTCGCGCTGGCCGCGACCTTGCCGATGATGGCGGGCCGCATCGATCTGACGGTCGGTTTCGGCATCGTGATGTGGCACATCCTCGCGATCAGTTTTCAGGTCAAATACGGAATACCCTGGCCGGTTGCGATACTGATAGTCGTCGCCTGCGCCGGGGTCGTCGGGCTCATCAACGGATTGCTGGTCGAGGTCGCCCAGGTCGACGCCTTCGTGGCGACGCTCGGCACGGGCACGATACTTTATGCGCTGGCGCTCTGGCACACGGACGGGCGCCAGATCATTGGCACGCTGCCGCCGGGCTTCGTCGCCATCAACACGGCGTCGCTGTTCGGCATTCCCATACCCGCCTTTTATGTGCTGGGCCTCGCGATCGTGCTCTGGATCGTCAGCGAACGCCTGCCGATCGGGCGCTTCATCTATGCGATCGGCGCCAACGAGAAGGCGGCGGCGCTGAACGGCATTCCGGTGCGCGCCTATGTGATCGGCGTGTTCGTCGCCTCCGGCGTCATCATGCGGCCTCGCCGGCTGCGTGCTGGCCGCGAAACTGCGCATCGGGCAAGCCAATGTCGGCCTCGATTTCCTGCTGCCCGCGCTGGTCGGCGCGTTTCTCGGCTCCACCACGATCAAGCCGGGCCGCGTAAACATCTGGGGCACGGTGTTCGGCATTCTCATTCTGGCGATCGGCATTTCCGGCATCCAGCTGTTCGGCGGCGCCTTCTTCGTCGAGCCCCTGTTCAACGGCACGACGCTCGTCGTCGCCATCGCGCTCGCCGCCTTCGCGCAACGTCGCCGCACTGTCGTCAAGCCGCCGCGCGAGGCGCCCGTCGCGAGCGCTGATGGCGAAACCCAACGCCGCGAAGGCCGCCTCAGGCCTTCAGCGTAGACGCCGGCGATGTCGGCGCCTCGAAAGGCCGGCGACGCCGGCCTCAAACAAAAGGGTACGCCGGCCTCGCCGCGGGTTTCCGCGGTCAATCAAGCAAGGGAGAGAAGCATGAAAAGGGTGAACAGGATCTGGGGGGGACTGTTGGCTTCGGCCGGCGTTCTGGCGGTTACGGCTGGCGCGGCCCGCGCGGATGATGCGGCCTATCTCGAGAAGGCGAAGGCTTTCCTCGACAATGTCGCCGCGCCCGTCACCAAATGGGACGGTCCAACGTCGGGTCCGAAAGGCGTCGGCAAGAAGCTGATCGTGCTCGTCTTCACCGACGCGCGCAACGGGGGCGCGCAGGGCGCGGCCGACGGCGCGGCGGAAGCAGCGAAGTCGCTCGGTTGGGAAACCCACATGCTCGACGGGCAGGGCACCGTGCCTGGCCACGCCACCGCGTTCCAGCAAGCGATCGCCTTGAAGCCGGCCGGCATCATGAACGTCGGGATCAACTCGCAGGAACAGAAGCCGCTGCTCGAACAAGCCGCCGCCGCCGGCATAAAAATCGTCGGCTGGCACGCCGGCGCGACGCCCGGCAAGCTCGAAGGCATTCCGGAGGTGTTCTCCAATGTGACGACCGATCCGGCCGAAGTCGCGGCTTCCGCGGGCTATGAAGCGGTCTGGAAGGCGAGCCAGGGCGCCGACTGCGGCGTGGTGCTGTTCACGGATTCGATCTACGCCATCGCCACCGCCAAGACCAATTTCTCCAGGGCGGCCCTCGAAGGCTATTCGAAGTGCAAGGTGCTGGAGGTCGCGGATACGCCGATCGCCGATCTCTCCAACCGCATGGGTCAGCTCACCACTTCGCTGCTTTCGAAATACGGCAAGAAGTGGACGTTCTCGATCGCCGTCAACGACCTCTACTATGACTTCTCGGCGCCGGCGCTGCAGGCGGCGGGCGTCGATCCGGCGACCGGCTACCCGCAGCAGATCTCGTCGGGCGACGGCTCCGTGCCGGCGTTCAAGCGCATCCGCGACAAGCAATATCAGCTCGCCACCGTCGCCGAGCCTTTGAACCTGCAGGGGTGGATCATGGTCGACGAAATGAACCGCGCGCTCGCCGGCGCCGAGCCCTCGGGCTTCGTGCCGCATGTGCACCTGTTCACCGCCGAAAACCTCGACAAGGACGGCGGCCCGGAGAACAAGTTCGATCCCGGCAACGGCTATCGCGACGAATACAAGAAGATCTGGGGCGTGAAGTAGGTTTCGCTCTCCTGATCAAACAAGAAAGGGGATCGGCGTGTCGCCGGTCCCCATGTTTCATCTCATAAACCACACCAGTAAGGGCGAAAGATGAGCGGCTCCCAAATCAAACCCGACTACGCGACATCAAACATGCGCCTCGTCGGCCACAGCGACCAGGGCGGGCGCTGCGATGGCGTGCAGATCATGGTGCACAAAGGCTACGCCTACATCGGCCACATCTTCTCCAAGGGCTTCTCGGTCGTCGACGTCAGAGACCCGGCGAATCCCAAAACGGTCAAACATGTCGCCGCGCCTCACAACACCTGGACGCTGCATCTGCAGGCCGCCGAGGACAAGTTGCTCGTCATCCACAACAAGGACATGTTCGCACAGGCCGAACTCGCCGATGAGAAGAACTATTACAAGGGTTCCGTCGACCATCACGCCGAGGAAAAGCACGCGGCGAAAGATTGGTCGGCGGGCATGGCGGTCTACGACCTCGCCAATCCCGCCGACCCGAAACAGATCGGCTTCATGCCCGTCGACGGCACGGGCCTGCATCGCATCTACTGGATCGGCGGCCGATGGGCCTATGCCTCGGCGCTGCTCGACGGTTTTTCCGATTACATCATGATAACAATCGATCTTGCCGATCCGACCAAACCGAAACTTGCCGGCAAATACTGGCTGCCCGGCATGAACAAGGCGGCGGGCGAAGACCGCCAACTGGCCGACCAAGAACGGGCGCTTCGGTCTGCATCATCCAATCATCCAGGACGATGTCGCCTATTGCAGCTGGCGCGACGCCTGTCTCGCCGTCGTCGACGTCAAGGACAAGGCGAACCCGAAACTCATCACCCACAGAACTTGGGCGCCTCCGTTCGGCGGCGGCACGCACAATGCGCTGCCGCTCAAGAAGCGCAATCTGCTCGTCGTCGTCGACGAAACCGTGCTCGACAATCAGGAGGACGGATTCAAGCCGATCTGGGTGTTCGACAATCAGGTCAAGTCGAACCCGATCAGCATCTCGACCTTCCCGGCGCCGTCGGACAAGGACTATCTGAAGGTTGGCGGGCCATTTCGGACCGCACAACATCTACGAGAATCGTCCCGAAGGTTTTTACAGCGAGGAGACGATTTTCGCGACCTATCAGAACGCGGGCTTGCGCGTCTATGACATCAAGGACGCGTTCCGGCCGCAGGAGGTCGGAGCCTTCGTGCCGCCCCCGCCGACCAAATGGATGGACCCGCGGCCGAACCGCCCGATCGTCCTGCACTCCGCCGACGTGTTCGTCGACAAGAATGCGCTCTGCTACGTCACCGATTTCAGCGCGGGGCTCTATATCGTGGAGTACAAGGGTTAGGGCAATCCCCTTCTCCCCTTGCGGGAGAAGGTCCCCGAAGGGGGGATGAGGGGTCGTTTCCTGGTTCTGTGCAGGTCGCAGGATTGCAACTGCGGCGCGTCCAACCCTCGGACACGCTTTCTTGCGGCGCGGACCCCTCATCCGGCCTTCGGCCACCTTCTCCCGCAAGGGGAGAAGGGGACAAATCGAGCCAGCGTCAGTCTCGCGCCGGCCCCTCAAAAATTCGCGTGCAGGCGTTGTCGAGATGCGAGCGCATGACGCGCCGCGCCGTCTCTCCATCTCTCGTCTCGATCGCCCGGTAGATCGCCACGTGCTCTCCCTGGATCGTCATCATGTGTTCCTGCGTGCGGGTCAACGACAGGCTGCGGGCGAGGTTGATCGTGAACTCGATCGGCGTCTGCAATTGCTTCAGGATCACTTCGAAGAACTCGTTGCCGGAGGCGCGGGCGACGGCGACGTGAAACCCATAGTCGGAGCCGATGCCGACCGCACGTCCGAGCACGTCGGCTTCGAGCTTCTGCAGCGCCTCCTGCAATTGGGCGAGCTGCTCGGCGCTGCGGTTCTGAGCCGCGTAGAACGCGGCGTCGCCTTCGATGGTCGCGCGAAACTGGTAGCACTTCCTCACTTGCGCCAGCGAGCCGATCGGTCCGAACGGCGTTTGACCCCCCGCATTCGCGTCCGGTTCGACCCGTTTCTGCACATAGCTGCCTGACCCGCGCCGCGAGAAGATCATGCCTTCGGAACGTAGCCGCGACAGGGCCTCGCGTATGATCGGGCGGGAGACGCCGAAGCGCTCGGCGAGTTCGCTCTCGGACGGCAGCCGCGCGCCTTCAACAAACTCGCCGCCGTCGATCCAGGATTTTATGCGCGACGAGAGATGCTCGCCGAGCGGCGCGGACCGTGGAATCGGCCCACGGAACGCGGCCTCAGATCCCAAACCATCCAGAGAATGCGGCCGCCTCTGCGCCACTTCGTTCCACCTCGTTGCGCCGCAAGCGCATAGGAAACACCCTCATTGGTTTGACAACTTTACTGCATCGCATGTCAAGAAGAGGCGCGTTTGCTCAGCAAAGAGCAAGTGCCGCCCGGGTTCGCTCGAGCGCGAGCCGCGCCCACTCCCTTGCGCCATGGCGAGCTCTGCCCGCGTCGTTCGGGATTTCCACGCTGTTCCGGGATAGTCGGCCTCGTCTATGTCGAGGATCTCGCGGAGATTTATGCTCGCGCTATTGCGCGCCAGACGGTCGGCGCTGAAGTCCTCAACGTGATCGGGCGCCGGGCCGGCAACGGCGAAGTGATTGCGGCGATCCGCCGGCAAGTTCCCGAAGCGGACCTCGGTTTCGGCGGACCCGACCTCGGCATATCCGCCTCGATAGGCGAACCGGGTCTGGCCGAGGCCTTTCCGGGCCTCGAAACTACGCCGCTCGAGGAAGGGCTCGCGCGCGCCTTGCGGTTTTATCGACAAGGCTGATCGGCGACGGGACCCTCGGGGCCGCCGCTGCGCAGAAAATGAGACTGATTGCAAAACCCGGGCGGCGTTCAAGACTGCCCCGTCGTCCGGGCTTGGCTAACATGCAAGCGGCGTAGGGTGAGTCCGCTTGGCATGGGCGCGCCTGCGACAACGCCAGCCCCCTGACAAAAATGCGGGGCGCGAAAAGGGAGGATTATATGCGAAAACGCACTCTGGGCCTCGCTGCCCTGACGAGCCTGCTGTTGGCGGGAACCGCGCTCGCCGAGGACACGATCAAGGTCGGCGTCACCGCGACGCTGGAGGGCACCTACACGATTCTCGGCGTCGACGGCATTGCCGGGTTCAACGCCGCCGTGAAAAAGTACAACTCGATGGGCGGCGGCAAGAAGCTCGAATTCGTCATCGCTTCCACCGACGCGACCCCTGACTCCGCGGTGCGCGCGGTGAAAAAACTCATCGAACAGGACAAGGTGCAGGTGCTGTTGTCGCCGCTGTCCGGCGACGAAGGCATCGCGGTGAAGAATTTTTCGCGCACCCATCCGGAACTGACCTTCATCAACGCGGCTTCGGGCGCGCAGGAGACGACGTTCCCCGATCCGTCGCCGAATTTCTTCCGCTGGAACATGGACGGCGCGCAGTGGTCGGCCGGCCTCGGCGACTACGCGTTCAACACGAAGAAATACAAAAAGATCGCCACCGTCGGCGAGGATTACTCCTTCGTCTATACGCAGGTGTTCGGGCTCGTGCTCGAATTCTGCGCCGCGGGCGGCGAGGTCACCAACCGCCAGTGGGTCCCGCTCGGCACGAAGGACTTCGCCTCGACCATCGCCGCGCTGCCCGACGACGTCGATGCGATCTACCTTGGCCTTGGCGGCGCCGACGCGGTCAACTTCCTCAACCAGTATTCGCAGGCCGGCGGCAAGGCGCATCTGATGGGCGGATCGATCATGGTCGACCAGACCATGCTTTCGGCCAAGGGCGACGCCAAAAAGGCGATGATCGGCACGATCGCCTCCAGCGGCATGGCGGACACCTGGGACGATCCGGGCTGGAAGGCGTTCGTCAAGCTCTATCAGGACGCGACGCCCGCGGACAAACGTCTGCCGAGCCCCGGCCTGCTCGCGACCAATTATTACGACTCGACCATGGCGTTGTTCGAGGCGCTCAACAAGGTCAACGGGCGACCTCACCGACAACCAGGCCAAGCTCAAGGATGCGCTGGCCCACCTCACCATCAACGCCCCCAACGGCAAGATCAGCCTCGACGAAGATCGCCAGGCGATCGGCACAAATTTCGTCACCGAAGTCGTCGAGGACGGCAAGGGCGGCTTGGTCAGCAAGGTCGTGAAGGTCGTGCCCGACGTGCACCAGACGCTCGGCTACCCGCGCGCATGTTCGCCAAGATCGGACTGCCGAGCCGCACCACACCGGAGTGCAAGAAGTACTGATTTTCGCTGCGGCCGGCGCCTCCAGGGCGCCGGCCAATCTCTGTCGCTTTTCGACCCGCCCTTCGGCGGGGTCGGGCTTGCTTTCTCCGCGCGGATGTTGAACTCTACCTGCCAAGTAAAGGGAATTCCGCGGGAGGATGGCATGAGCCGGGCGCTCGCCGTCTTTCACGGCCGTTTCGGCCGCGCGACAGTTTACCAGCTCAATCGGCCGTTTCAGACGCACGCCCATCGCGAAGGCCATCTGATTTTCCAGGTGGGCGGGACGCCGGCCGCAAATCCGTGTCGGCGAGGAGAACTTCGCTCTCGGCGAAGAGGCGGTCGTCGCCGTCAATCCCTGGGAGCCGCACAATTTCCTGCCGACCGACGTCGACGACGGCGCGTTGTTTTTTCGTGCTCTACGTCAACGCGGAGTGGTTTGCGCCGGAGGGCAGGGCGTGGGCGACGCTGTTCGTTCGGCCGCACGCAGCATTCCGCGCACCCTGCGATCGCGCGGCATGTGCATCGGGCGGCGGCGCATGGTCTGCGGCGCGCCTTCGCTTGGCGGGGCTCGACGGCGAATTGCGGCAACTTGATCGCCGCCTGCCACGAAGAAAGCTGGCCGCAGGCGGAGGCGGACGCGGGCGGACGCCGCGGTGACAGATTTTCGCGTCCGCAAGTCGATCAGGCTGATGGCCGAGGCGCTCGGCGCGGAGATCGAACTCGACGAGATCGCGCGCGCAGGCGGGGCTTTCGCGCCCGCATTTCTACAAGCTGTTTCGCGCCCAGACCGGCGTCACGCCCAATCTCTATCTCAACACGCTTGCTGATGGAGAAGGCGCTCGACTGCGCTGGTCGCGACCGAGGCCTCCGATCGCCGACATCGGCTTCGACCTCGGCTTTTCCTCGCAGAGCGTGTTCACGCGGTTCTTCGCCGGCAATGTCGGCATGGCGCCGACGGACTATCGGCGCGCCGCCAAGGTGCTGCGACCCTGAAAACCGGCTCGCTGACCCGCCTGCGCGTAGGCTCAGCGATGACCAAATTCATCGAGCGCTATCCGCTCTGGACGTTCGTCATCCTGATCGTGGTCGCCTTCGCGCTGTGGCTGATATTCGCGCACCTGGCCGCCGGGGCTTCGAAGCAGGCGTTCGGCAGGAAGAAGGTGTTCCTCAACGCGGTCTTCAACGGGATCACGCTCGGCGGGCTCTATTTCCTGGTCGCGAGCGGCTTCACGCTGATCTTCGGCCTGATGCGCAACGTCAATCTCGCGCACGGCTCGCTCTATCTGTTCGGCGGCTATGTCGGCTACACGGTCATCGACGCGACCGGCTCGTGGCTGCTGGCCTTCGTCGTCGCCTTCATCGTCGTCGCCGCTGGTCGGCGTTGCTGCTGCAGGTCCTGGTGTTCCGCCACATGGAAGGGCAGGATCTGCGCCAGACCATGGTGACGATCGGCCTCTCGATCGTGTTCGCCGACCTGATGCTGTGGGTGTTCGGCGGCGATTTCTATCAGATCCAGACGCCGGGCTGGCTGGTCGGGCCGATCGAGTTGCCGTTCGTCACCGCCGTCAAATCGTCGGGCGAGGCCGTCTATCTGACCTACCCGATGGTGCGGCTGGTCATCTTCGCCGGCCTCGGTCGTCGATCGGCGTCGCTGATGTGGCTCGCCCTCAATCGCACGCGCATCGGCATGATCGTGCGCGCCGGCGTCGACGATCGCGACATTCTCGCCGCGATGGGCGTGCGGATTCAGCTGGTGTTCGTCGTCGTGTTCGCGCTTCGGCGCCGGCCTCGCCGGCATGGCCGGCGTCGTCGGCGGCACGTTTCAGTCGCTCTCGCCGGGCGAGGACACGCGCTTTCTGCTCGCTTCGCTCGTCGTCGTCATCATCGGCGGCATGGGCTCGATCCCCGGCGCGGCGCTCGGCGCGCGTCATCGTCGGCCTCGCCGAGCAGCTCGGCTCGGTCTATATTCCCGACCTACGCGATCGTGGTGACGTTTCTCATCATGGTGCTCGTGCTGGCCGTACGGCCGCAGGGCCTGCTGGCGGCGCGCTAGCGATGGCGCTCGTCGACCGACCCGTGACGCGCGCCACGCGCGCCCGCGGCCGCCGCGTCAGGATTTTCGGGGCCGCATCGACCCGGTGATCGTCGCTGGTCGGCTCGTGCTGATCTTGCTGCCGCTGCTCGCCAACGAGTTCTTCCTGATGCGAGATTTTCGGCCTGACGCTACATCCTCGGCATCATCGCGCTGAGCCTGATGTTCCTGGCGGCTACGGCGGCATGGTCAGCCTGATGCAGCTCACGATCGCGGGCTTCGCCGGCTACATGTACGCGATCTTCGGCGTCAACGGGCACGCACAGCGTCAGCCTGGGCTGGCCCTGGTGGCTGGCGACGCCGATGGCGATTGCGCTCGCGACGCTGTTCGGCAGCGATCGGCGGCGCGCTCGCGGTGCGCACCGAGGGCATCTACACGATCATGATCACGCTCGCGATCGCGCGCGGCGTTCTACTATTTCACCAACCAGAATTACGCGATCTTCAACGGCCACACCGGCATCAACACCGATCTCGACGCCGCACTTCTGGGGCGTCGACTGGCGCGCGGCGGTTCCGTTCTACTATCTGACGCTCGTCGTCGCGGCGCTCTGCTATTGCGGCGGTCGACTATCTCTCGCGCGCGCCGTTCGGGCTTGCGCTGCAAGGCGTGCGCGACAATCCGCGCCGCATGGCCGCGCTCGGCTTCAACGTCAACGCGCATCGCGTCGCCGCCTACGCCTTCGCCGCGTTCCTCGCCGCGCTCGGCGGCATCTTGCAGGTCTGGAGCTACAGGCAGATCTCGCCGGGCTCGGTCAGCGTGTCGACGCCGCGATCGACATTCTCATCATCGCCGTCGTCGGCGGCATCACGCGGCCGATCGGCCCGTTCATCGGCGCGCTTGATCTTCGTGCTGCTGCGCACCTTCGCGCTCGATTTCCTGCGTCGAGATCGGGCTCGACGGCAATCGCTTCCGGCTGCTGATCGGCCTCGGCTTTCTGGTCATCGTGTTCTGGTCGCCGGACGGCGTCATCGGCCTCTGGGAGCGCTGGCGCGGCCGCGGCGACGGCCCGCAGCGGCCGCGCAGGAGGCGGCGGCCATGGATAGCGTCGCGCAGCGCCTTTCGACCGTCGGCGCCGGCGCGGCGCTGGAGCTGCGCGGCGTGACGCGGCTGTTCGGCGCGCTCGCCGCGCTGACCGACGTCACGATGACGGTGCGCCCCGGCGAGCGGCGCGCCGTGCTCGGCTCCAACGGCGCCGGCAAGACGACGCTGTTCAACTGCATCACCGGCGATTTTCCGCCGACCTCGGGCACCATCCGCTTCTTCGGCGAGGACGTCACGGATTTTCCGCCCTACGAGCGCATCCGCCGCGGCCTGCGGCGCACCTATCAGATTTCTTCGCTGTTTCCCGGCCTCACGGTCGCACGACAACGTCTATCTCGCCTGCCGCGGCGTCTCGCGCGGCCGCTTCTCGTTCCTCCGGCCGCGGCGCCGGCGACGCGCTGATGCAAGCCGCCGACGCAGCTCGCTGATCGAGGCGGTGCATCTGACGCCGGTCGAGCGACCGCAAGGTCGCCGAACTCGCTTATGGCCAGCAGCGCCAGCTCGAAATCGCGCTGGCGCTCGCCGGCGCGCCGCGCTTCATCCTGTTCGACGAGCCGGCCGCCGGCCTGTCGCCGACCGAGCGGCGCGAACTGGTCGAAATCCTCACCTCGCTGCCCGCGCATATCGGCTATATCATCATCGAACACGACATGGACGTCGCCCTGCGCGTCGTCGAAAGCGTGACGATGATGCACAACGGCCGCATCTTCAAGGAGGGCAAGCCGCAGGAGATCGAGTCCGACCCCGAGGTGCAGGAGCTTTATCTCGGAGGCGGGCATGGCTGACGCCGCGCCGCGCCCGCCGATCCTCGAGGTGCGCGGCCTCGACGTCTATTACGGCCGCTCGCATGCGCTGCAAGGCGTCGATCTGACGCTTGCCGTCAGGCGTGCTGTCCGTCGTCGGCCGCAACGGCATGGGCAAGACGACGCTGTGCAAGACGATCATGGGCCTCGTTCGCGCGACCGGCGGCTCGGTGCGGCTCGCCGGCGAGGACATCACCAACTTCGCGCCGGCGCCGCATCGCCCGGCTCGGCGTCGGCTATGTGCCGCAGGGGCGCCGGCTGTGGCGCTCGCTCACCGTCGACGAGCATCTGCAGCATGACCGCGGGCATGCGGCGCGGCGCCTGGACGGTCGAGCGCATCTACGAGACCTTCCCGCGCCTCGCCGAGCGCCGCAACAATGGCGGCGGCCAGCTTTCCGGCGGCGAGCAGCAGATGCTGGCGATCTCGCGCGCGCTGCTGACCAATCCGCAAGCTGCTGGTGATGGACGAGCCGACCGAGGGGCTCGCGCCGGTCATCGTCGCGCAGGTCGAGGAGATGCTGGTCCGGCTCGGCGAGGAGGGCGACATTTCCGTGCTCGTCATCGAGCAGAACATCGGCGTCGCGACGGCGGTCGCGAGTGAGAGTCGCCATCATGGTCAACGGCCGCGTCAATCGCATCATCGAGAGCGCGCGGCTCGGCCGCCGATCGCGATTTGCAGCAGCGGCTGCTCGGCGTCGGCCGTCATTCCGACGCGCCGGTCGAAGCGGCAGTCGCGCGACGCCGAGGACGCCGCGGCCGCAACGGCGGCCGCACGCCGGCGAGCCAGGCGCCGACGCGCGTCTATGTCTCCAATCCGGTCGCCGCCGACGCGCTGGTCGCAGCCGGTGCCGATCGCGCGCATCGAGGCCGGCCGCGCGCATGCTTTCGGTCGGCGTGACGCGGCTCGAGGACGCGCGCGCCCGCGACGCGACACGCGACGCGTCGCGCCGCGCCGGCCCGCCGGCCGTGCTGGTCGTCGGCACGCTCGACACCAAGGGCGAGGAACTGCGCTTTCTGCGGGATATCATCGTCGGCGGCGGCTTGCGCGCGCGGCTCGTCGATGTCTCGACGTCCGGCAAGGCCGCTCAGCGCCGACGTCTCCGCGCAGGAGATCGCGCTCAACCATCCGCGCGGCGGCGCGGCCGTGTTCGGCCCGGATCGCGGCGCCTCGGTCGACGGCGATGGCGGAGGCCTTCGCCAAATGGCTCGATCGGCAGGGCGACGTCGCTCGGCGTCATCTCCGCCGGCGGCTCCGGCGGCGCTTCGCTGGTGGCGCCGGGCATGCGCAGCCTGCCGATCGGCGTGCCGAAGGTGCATGATCTCCTCGATCGCCTCCGGCGACGTCGGCCCCTATGTCGGCCCCTCCGACATCACGATGATGTATTCGGTCACCGACGTGCAGGGCCTCAACTCGATCTCGCGGCAGGTGCTCGCCAACGGCGCCAACGCGATGGTCGGCATGGCGAAGGCGCGGCTCGCGACGGCGGCGAACGCGCGCGAGGCGAGCGCCGAGCCTGCCCGCCGTCGGCCTGACCATGTTCGGCGTCACCACGCCGGCGGTGCAGCGCATCAGCGCGGCTTGCGCGACGACTTCGAATGTCTGGTGTTTCACGCCACCGGCGTCGGCGGCCGCTCGATGGAGAAGCTCGTCGATTCCGGCCTGATCGCCGGCGTGATCGACCTGACGACGACCGAAGTCGCCGATATGCTGATGGGCGGCGTGCTGCCCGGCGACCGAAGACCGCTTCGGCGCGATCATCCGCACCCGCATCCCCTACGTCGGCTCGGTCGGCGCGCTCGACATGGTCAATTTCGGCGCCGCGCGAAACGGTGCCCGAGCGCTACGCGGCCGCAAACTGCACGTCCACAATCCGCAAGTGACGCTGATGCGCACCACGGCGGAAGAGAACGCGCGCATCGGCCGCTGGATCGGCGAGCGGCTCAACCAGCATGGACGGGCCGGTGCGCTTCTTCTTGCCCGAACGCGGCGTCTCCGCGCTCGACGCGCCGGGACAGCCGTTCTTGGATCCCGAGGCCGACGCGGCGCTGTTCCGCGCGCTCGAGCAGACGGTCAGCCAGACCACCAACCGGCAGCTCATCCGGCTCAAGCCGCAACATCAACGATCCCGAATTCGCTTCCGCCGTCGTCGCCGCGTTCCGTTCGCTGATGGGCCGCGGCGGCGCGCGCCGCCGGGCGTCGAGGTAGACCGATGCCCCGCTTCGCCCGCTCCGATCTCCTGAAAAATTTCGCGCCATGGTGGCGCGCGGCGAGCCGATCGTCGGCGGCGGCGCCGGCACGCGGGCTCTCCGCCAAATGCGAGGAGATCGGCGGCATCGATCTCATCGTCATCTACAATTCCGGCCGCTATCGCATGGCGGGCCGCGGCTCGCTCGCGGGCCTGATGCCCTACGGCGACGCCAACGCGATCGTGATCGAAATGGCGCGCGGAAGTGCTGCCGGTCGTCAAGCAAACGCCGGTGCTGGCCGGCGTCATGCGGCACCGATCCGTTCCGCGACATGGACGTCTTTCTCGACGAGATGGAGCGCGTCGGCTTCTCCGGCGTGCAGAATTTTCCGACCGTCGGGCTGATCGACGGAATGTTTCGCGCCAATCTCGAAGAGACCGGCATGTCCTACGCGCTGGAAGTCGAGATGATCGCCAAGGCGCGCGCGAAGGACTGCTGACCACGCCCTATGTGTTCAACGAGCGCGAGGCCGCCGGCGATGGCGCGCGGCCGGCGCCGACATCATCGTCTGCCACATGGGCCTGACGACCGGCGGCTCGATCGGCGCCGAGACGGCGCTGAAGCTCGACGCAATGTCCGGCGCTGATCGACGCCTGGTCGGCCGCGGCGCTGGCGGTCAAGCCGGACGCGCTGATCCTCTGCCACGGCGGCCCGATCGCCGAGCCCGCGGACGCCGACTTCATCCTGAAGAAGCGCGCAATTGCCACGGCTTCTACGGCGCCTCTTCGATGGAGCGCCTGCCGGTGGAGCGCGCGCTGACCGAACAGATAAGCAAGTTCAAGGCGATCGGCGCGCGATTGAGCGGCGGCGCCCGAGGGAGGTGTGAAGATGTCGGGGATTCTGATCGGCGAGTTGATCCTCTGGCTCATCGTCGCGGTCATCGTGATCGTGATCGTCGTCTATATCGTCAATTGGCTCTACCACCGATCCTCGAAGGAAGTGTCGTTCGTCCGCACCGGCTTCCTCGGCGAGCGGGTCGTCATCAACGGCGGCGCCTTCGTGCTGCCGTTCATTCACGACTTCACGCCGGTCAACATGAACGTGCTGCCGATGCCGATCACGCGCTCGAAACAGGACGCCGTCATCACGCGCGACCGCATGCGCATCGACATCGAGGCCGATTTCTACGTGCGCGTGCAGTCGACCGCGCGAGGCGGTCTCGATCGCCGCCGCGACGCTCGGCCGCCGCACGCTGGAGCCGGAGAAGCTGCACGCGCTGCTCTCCGGCAAGTTCATCTCCGCGTTGCGCTCGGTCGCCTCGGAAATGACGATGGAGCAGATGCACGAGCAGCGCGGCGAATATGTCGCGCGCGTCAAGGCCGCCGCGGCCGAGGCGCTGGCGCAGAACGGCCTCGAACTGGAATCGGTCGCCATCACCGATCTCGATCAGACAGATCTGGAGTTCTTCAACCCCTCGAACCGCTTCGACGCCGAAGGTCTGACCCGGCTGATGGAGGACATCGAGGCCAAGCGCAAATTGCGCAACGACATCGAGCAGGAACTCGATGATCAAGATCCGCACGCGCAATCTCGAAGCCGAGCGGCAGGCGCTGGAGATCGAGCGCGAGAGCGAGACGGCGCGGCTCGAACAGGAGCGCGACATCGAGATGCGGCGCGCGCTGCAACGCACGGAAGTCGCGCGCGAGCGGGCGTTGCGCGAGACCGAGGCCGAGCAGGCGCAGTCATCGCCTCGCGCGAGGCGATCGAGCGAGCGCGCATCGCCAACGATGAGCGCGATCGCGCGAAGCGCGCATCGCCTCCGAACTGCGAGACGCGGCAAAGGAAATCGAGCGCACGCGCGCCGTCGAGGAGACGCGAAATACTCGCGCGCGAGGACATCGAGAAGGCGCGCATCGCCAACCAGCGCGCGATCGACACCGCGCGCATCGCCGCGGAGCGCGAGGTGCGCGCAGCAGGAGATCGAGCGCGTCCGCGCGGTCGAGGAGGCCGAAATCGCCGCGCGCGAGGCGGTCGAGAAGGCGCGCATCGCCGCAGGAGCGCGTGTTGACCGACGCCCGCATCGCCAACGAGGAGGAGACGCGCCGGCGCGAGATCGAGCGGGCGCGGGCCGTCGACGAGGCCGAGATCGCCGCGCGCGAGGCGACCGAGAAGGCGCGCATCGCGCAGGTCCTGACCATCGCCGCCGAGCGCATCGCTTCCGACGAGCGCACGCGCACGTCTCGAGATCCAGCAGACGCGCGCCATCCAGGAGGCCGAGATCGCCGCCAGCGGGCGGTCGAGGCGCGCGCGCATCGCTCGCGAGCAGGCGCTGTCGGCCGATCGCATCGCCGCGGAAGAGGCCACCCGCAAGCTGGAGATCGAGCGCAACCGCGCGCTCGAGGTCGCCGGCATCGCCGCGCGCGAAGCGACGGAGGCGAGCCGCATCGCGCAGGAGGAGCGCGTCCGCGCGCTGGAGATCGCCGCGCGTGCGCGCCGTCGAGGAAGCCGACATCGCCTCGCGCGAGGCGATCGAAGCGGCGCGCATCGCGCAGGAGAAGAATATTGCGCTGGCGCGCATCCTGTCCGAGCAGGAGACCAAGAGCGCAGGACATCGAGCGCCAGCGCGCGCTGGAGGAGGCCGAGATCGCCGCGCGGCAGGCGACCCGCGGCGCGCGCATCGCGCAGGAGAAAGCCACGGCGGCCGAGATCGATCGCCGCCGAACGCGAGACGCGCCGCGCTGAGATCGCCCGCAACGAGGCGATCGAGGCCGCGGAAATCGCCTCGCGGGAGGCGCTGGAAGCCGCAGCGCATCGCCCAGGAGCGCAAGATCGAAGCCGAGCGCATCGCCAAGGACGAGGCGCTCAAGGAACGGGAGATCGCGCGCTCGCAAGCGGTCGAAACGGCCGAGATCGCCATGCGTCAAGCGATCGAGGGCGCGCGCATCGAACAGCAGCGCAAGATCGAGAGCGAGCGCATCGCCAAGGATGAGGCCATTCGCGAGCGCGAAATCGCCCGCAACGAGGCGATCGAAGCCGCCGAAATATCGATGCGCGCAGCTGTCGAGGCGGCGCGCATCGCGCAGGAGCAAAAGATCGAGGTCGAGCGCATCGTCAAGGACGAGACGTTGCGCAGCCGCGAGATTTTACGCGCACAAGCGATCGAAGCGGCTGAAATCAAGATGCGCGAAGCGATCGAAGCCCAGCGCATCGCCCAGGAAAAAACCATCGCGGCCGAGCGCATTCGCGCCGAGGAGGAGACGCGCGGCCTGGAAATCGCGCGCAACCAGAAGATCGAGACCGCCGACATCGCCGCGCGCGAGGCGGTCGAGAGGGCGCGCATCGCGCAGGATCGCGCGTGCAGGCCGAGCGCATCGCCAGCGACGAGGAGGTGCGCGGCCGCGAAATCGAGCGCAACGCGACGGTCGAGGCCGCGGAGATCAGGCGCGCGAGACCGTGGAGGCCGCGCGCATCGCCCAGGAGAAGGTCATCGCCGCCGAGCGCATCCGCGCCGAGCAGGAAACCAAGTCGCTCGACATCGAGCGCTCAAGGCGATCGAGGCGGCGGAGATTGCAAGCGCCGCGACGCGATCGAGCGCCAGCGCATCGTCGTCGATCTTGCGGTCGAGACCGAGCGCATCGCCTCGTCGAAGACGCGCGAGGTGCTCAACATCGAGCAGAAGCGGGCGATCGAGGCCGCGGAGGAGGAGCGCGTCATCGCGCTCTCGGCCAAACGCGCCGAGCGCATCGACGCCGACCGCGTGGTCAAACAGGCCGAGATCAACGCGCAGCAAGGAAATCGAGACGACCGACGTCGCGCGCGAGCAGGCGCTGGAGGCCGCGCGGCTCGAACGGCGCCGCTCGCTGGAGCAGCTCGAGGTCGCGCGCTCGCAGGCGCTGCAGGAGGCGGAGATCGCCAGCAACGAGGAGATCGAGCGCGCCCGCATCGCCTCCAACCGCGGCCTCGACGAGGCGCGCGTCGGCCGCGAGCGCGAGCTGCGCAAGCTCGAGGTCGGCGCGCGAGCGCGACGTCGAGACCGCGCTGATGGAGAAGGCGATCGCGCTCTATCAGAAGTCGCTGGAGGAATCGGCGGCCAAGGCGGAGGCGGAGAACGCCGCGCATGCGCGCGACCGAGGCGACCGAGCGCGTCATCACGGCGCGCGAGAGCGAGATCGCCAAGCGCCGCCGCACCGTCGAGGTGATGATCGCCGAGAAGGAGGCGGAGGAGAAGCGCATCGCCGCGGAGGCCGAGCGCGTGCGCGCGGCCGTCGAGGCGGAGGCGCAGCGCTGCTCAACGAGGCCGAGAACGTGCTGACCGAACAGGCGCGCTATTCGCTGTTCCGTCGCAAGCTGCTCGACCGCATCGAGGGCATCGTGCGCGAGAGCGTCAAGCCGATGGAGAAGATCGAGGGCATCCGCATCCTTTCGCTCGACGGGCTCAACGGCGGCGGCGGCGGCGGCGGGCGCAGCGCCACCGACGAGGTGATCGATTCGGCGCTGCGCTATCGCGTGCAGGCGCCGCTGATCGATTCGATCCTCTCCGATATCGGCGTCGAGGGCGGCAGCCTCGCCAAGATGGGCGGCCTGATCCGCGAGGCGCGCGACATGGCAGGGCATCCGCAAGGAGACACGCCGCGGCAAGCGATCGAGCGCGAAGCCGGCCGTGCCGACTCCTCCCGAAAGCGAGCGGCTCCGAGCGGCGAGCGGCGGCCAGCCCGCGCGCGCACTCGGTCGAAGGAGCTTGAGGCGATCATGGCGCAAGCGTCTATGTCTCCACCGTCGTCAACGCGCGCAACGATCGCGTCTGGGCGCGCGTGCGCGATTTCAACGGTCTGCCGAACTGGCATCCGGCGATCGCCGAGAGCCGCATCGAGGGCGGCGAGCCCTCCGACAAGATCGGCTGCGTGCGCGACTTCCGACTGCGCAACGGCGACCGCATCCGCGAAAAGCTGCTCGGCCTCTCCGACTACGACATGTTCTGCACCTATTCGATCCTGGAATCGCCGATGGGCGTGGAGAACTATGTCGCGACGCTGCGGCTGACGCCGGTGACCGACGGCGACAAGACCTTCATGGAATGGTCGGCGGAGTTCGATTGCGCGCCCGAGCGCGAGGCCGAGCTGATCGACAACATCGGCGGCGGCGTGTTTCAGGGCGGCTTCGACGCGCTGAAGCGCGCGTTCGGAGGCTGAGCCTTGCCGCATATCGTCAAGAGCACGATCCTCGACGCGCCGACGCAGCGCGTGTGGGACGTGCTGCGCGATTTCAACGGCCACGACCGATGGCATCCCGCGGTCGCGACGAGCCAGATCGAGCGCGCGCAATCCTCAGACAAGATCGGCTGCGTGCGCCGCTTCAAACTCAAGGACGGCTCGGAGCTGCGCGAGCAATTGCTGGCGCTCTCCGATCTCGAACAGACGTTCAGCTATTGCCTGCTCGATACGCCGATCCCGATGTTCAACTATGTCGCGCATGTGCGCCTGCTGCCGGTCACCGACGGCGACCGCACGTTCTGGCATTGGGAGTCGCGCTTCACCACGCGACCCGACGGACGCCGAGCGCATCACGCGCATGGTGGCCGAGGACATCTATCAGGGCGGCTTCGACGCGATCCGCACGCCATTTGCAGGAGGCCGCATGATTATCGCCGGAGCCGCACGATGCCCGCTGACGCGTGACAGCAAGCTGCGCGACCGCCGCCGAGGCCGCGGCGGCGCTCGACCAACGAACGCGGCGCGCGCTATCTCGGCGGCGGCACGCTGGTGATGCGCGACTGTCAACGAAGGCGATCTTTCGTTCTCGACGATCGTGCGTTCGCAGCGATCGCGCGCTGACGCGCATCGAAACTTCGGGCTCGCAGTTCGTGCATCGGCGCAGGCGTCACTTATGCGCGCGTGCTTGCCGAGCGCGATCTCGCGTTCCTGCATCCGGTCGCGCGCTCGATCGGCGGCCCGGCGGTGCGCAACATGGGCACGGTCGGCGGCAATCTGTTCGCGCCGGCGCCGTTCGGCGATTTCGCCACCGCGCTGCTCGCGCTCGACGCGACGGTGCTGGTGCAGGGCGGCTACGGCCCGCGCGAGATCGCCGATCGAGGAGTTTCTCGCCGCGCGCGAGCGCGGTCAGCTTCGGCTCGCTCGTGCTGGCCGTGTCGCTGCCGCGGCCGGCGACGCCGAGGCGTTCCGCTATCGCAAGATCGCGCGCATAAAACCGAAGGGCGCCTCGGTGCTCACCATCGCCGCGCATCTGCCGACTCAGCGGCGGCCGCGTCACCGGCGCGCGCATCGCGTTCGGGTCGATGGGCGCGACGCCGCTGCGCGCCAAGAGCGCCGAGCGCGCGCTGGAGGGCCGCTCGCTCGACGCCGCAGACCATCGCCGCCGCCGCCGGCGCCGCGCTCGAAGGCCTGGCGCCCGTCGACGACGCGCTGGCCAGCGCCTGGTATCGGCGCGAGGTCGCGGGCGTGCACTTGCGCCGCTTGCTGAGCGGCGAGGAGTGAAGCGATGAAGATTCCCCTGCAATTTCGTCACAACGGCCGCGACGTCGCGCTGTTCGTCGACGGGCGGCGACCAATCTGCTGGTCGCGCTGCGCGAACAGCTCGGCGACATGACGCCGAAATTCGGCTGCGGGCAGGGCGGCTGCGGCGCCTGCACGGTGCTGATCGACGGCGCCGCGCATCTCTCCTGCCTGACGCTCGCCGCCTCGGTCGAGGGCCGCTCGGTCGAGACGCTGGACAGCCTGAAGGACGGCCCGCGATTGCATCCGCTGCAACAGGCGTTCATGGAGCATTTCGCCGCGCAATGCGGCTATTGCACGCCGGGCATGCTGATGGCGGCCAAGGCGCTGCTCGACCGCAATCCCGAACCCGACGCGGCCGAAGTCGTCGAGGCGCATTTCCGGCAACATCTGCCGCTGCACCGGCTATGAAGCCATCATCGATGCCGTGCTCGACGCCGCGTCAGCGGCGCCGCGCGCCAGCGCTTGAGGACGACCGCCATGCTGGAGCTGCGCAAGGAATATTTCGCCGACGAGCGCGACGACAATCTCAAGGAGATCGGCAAGGGCACGCAACGCCAGGACATGCTCGGCCATGTCACCGGCGCGTCGACCTATTTCAACGACCACAAACTGCAGGGCATGCTGCATCTGAAAGTGCTGCGCAGCGAGCACGCGCATGCGCGCATCCGCCGCATCGACGTCAGCGAAGCCGAGCGCTCGCCGGGCGTGCGCCGCATCATCCGCGGCGCGGACGTGCCGCGCAACCTGAACACGCTGCTGTCGCTCATCAACTTCGGCATCGACGACGAGCCGACGCTGGCGGTCGACAAGGTGCGCTACAAGGGCGAACCGATCGTCGCCGTCGTCGCCGACAGCCCGCGCGAGGCGCTTGAGGCGATGGCGAAGATCCGCGTCGACTACGAGCCGCTGCCGACGGTGTTCGATGTCGAGGAGGCGTTGAAGCCGGGCGCGCCGGTCGTCAACGAGACCTATCCGAAGAACACCTTCACCTATCACGAGCGCTACGATCATCAGAAACTGCGCTTCGGCGACGTCGAGCGCGGCTTCGCCGAGGCCGATCACGTCATCGAGCATCGCTATCAGATGTCGCCGATCGAGCACGCGCCGACCGAGACCAACGGCTCGATCGCCGCGCCCGACACCAACGGCCGCTACATCGTCTACACCTCGACGCAGGCGCTGTTCTTCTCGCTCGACACCTGCGCGAAGATCCTCGACGTGCCCTCCAACACCTTTCATTTCATCGGCGGCACGGTCGGCGGCGGGTTCGGCGGCAAGGTCGACACGCTGACCGAGCCGCTCGCCATTCTCGGCGCCATGCTGACCGGCAAGCCGGTGCGCTACGTGTTCGGCCGCGAGGAGGAGATGCAATTCGGCCCGCCGCGCGGCGCCGAGCGCATCTATCTGAAGGACGGCGTCAAGCGCGACGGCCGCATCGTCGCGCGCAAGGTGCGCGCCTATTTCGACAGCGGCGCCTACACGCGGCTGTCGAGCTACGCGCGTCGTCAAATGCGTCGCGCATCTGCCCGGGCCCTACACGATCCCGAACGTGTACGGCGACATCTATTGCGTCTTCACCAACCGAACGCCGGCGACCGCCATGCGCGGCTTCGGCGTCACCGCGATGGATTTCGCGATCGAATGTCAGATGGACCGGCTCGCGGATCTCGTCGGCATGGACCCGATGGAGTTCCGCATCCTCAACGCCTATCGCGACGGCGACATGAAGGCGCATCGCCGCGAGGCGAAGGGCACGGCGCTGATCGAATGCGTGCAGGTCGCGGCGGAAAAGGCGAAATGGCCGATGCGCGACGAATTCCGCCGCATGTCGTCGCGCCAGGAGCGGCGCGCGCGCGCTGCGCCGCGCGGCGCCGCGCGAACCAGCGCCGCGCGTCGCGCGCGCTACGAGCGCGCCGCCGCGCGCCGGCTACGAACGCCGCGGCCCGTCGCGCCGCCGCCGCCGCCACCGCGCCGGCCCCGCCCGCGCACGGCGCGACCCGGTTCTCCTCCGTTTTCGGCGTCAGGAGGCGTTGAGATGGCCAGGCATCGCGGACGCGGGCATGGCGTCGATCAACTATCCGATCGGCATGAACCTCGGCGGCGATCCGAGCCAGGCGATCGTGCATTCCAATCCGACCGGCAAGTTCACCGTCGCGCTTGTCGTCGATCGATCTCGGCCAGGGCATGAAGTCGGTGACGCGGCAGATCTGCGCGGAGACGCTCGGCGTGCCGGTCGAGGATGTGTATCGTCGACACCGCCGATTCCGACACCGGCCCGCATTGCATGGGCTCGTTCGCCTCGCGCGGCACGCATCGCGTCGGCAACGCGGTGATGGCGGCGGCGCGCGAGGCGCGCGGCGTGATGATGGAGGCGGCGGCCGAGGAACTCGAAGTCAACGCCGCCGATCTCGAGACGGACGGGCGCGGCAACATTCACGTCAAGGGCGCGCCGCATCGCTCGATCACGACCAAGGCGGTCGCGATGGCCGCGCAGTTCAAACAGGGCAAGACGATCGCCGGGCGCGGCATCTTCCTGGTGCCGCTGTCGCGCCGTCGATCCCGAGACCGGCGAGATGTCGCCGGCCACCTGCTACGCGCACGCCTGCCTGGTCGCCGAGGTCGAGGTCGACGACGAGACCGGCGAAGTGGCGATGGTGCGCATGGACAGCGCCTACGAGCTCGGCCGCGCGCTCAATCCGCGCCTGGTCGAGCAGCAGCTCGTCGGCGGCGCCTGGATGGGCGTCAGTCCACGCGCTGTTCGAAACGACGGAGCCGTACTATCCCGATCCGCGCCTCGGGCCGCGCGACTTCGTCGAATATGTGATGCCGGGGCCCGGCGACATCTGTCCGCATGACATCGCCGTGCTGGAGCGTCCGGCGCCGGACGGGCCGTTCGGCGGCAAAGGGCCCGGCGAAATGTGCGCCAATCCGGTGCTGCCGGCGGTCGCCAACGCGATCTTCAACGCGGTCGGCGTGCGCGTCGACGACCTGCCGATCACGCCGGAGAAGGTGCTGCGCGCGATCCAAGGCGCAGGGCGGCGCGCGGCCGCAGGCGCGGCGCTAGGCCATGGCGCCGCGCGCAAAATATCGTCGGCATCGACAGCCCCGAGGCGCTGGAGCAGGCGCTGCGCGCGGCCTATTATCTCGCCGACGAAGGCGTCGCGACGGCGGCCTATCTCGCGCTGGCGCTCGGCAAGCCGCTGCTGCTCGAAGGCGCGCCGGGCGTCGGCAAGACCGAATGCCGCCAAGGCGATCGCCGCCGTGCTCGCGCGGCGTCTGATCCGTCTGCAATGCTACGAGGGCATCGACGCTTCCGCCGCGCTCTACGAATGGAACTACCCGCGCCAGATGCTGGCGATCCGGCAGGCGGGCGATCAGTCGATCGACATCTACGGCGAAACGTTCCTCATCGAGCGGCCGATGCTCGCGGTGCTGCGCGCGCCCGACTCGACCGTGCTGCTGATCGACGAGATCGACCGCTCCGATCAGGAATTCGAGGCGTTTCTGCTGGAATTCCTGTCCGACTTCCAGATCTCGATCCCCGAGCGCGGAACGCTGCGCGCGATGGAGCGGCCGGTCGTCGTGCTGACCTCGAACCGCACGCGCGATCTGCACGAGGCGCTGCGGCGGCGCTGCGTCTATCATTGGATCGACTATCCGACGCCGGAGCGCGAAGCGCGCATCGTCATGATGCGGGCCTCGAGCGTCGCCGAGGCGACGGCGCAGCGCGGTGGTCGCCGCGGTCGGAAAGCTGCGGCGCGAGCCGCTGAGCAAGGCGCCGGGCATCGCGGAAGCCGTCGATTGGGCGGAGGCGGCGACGCTGCTCGACAAGGGCGGCGCGCGCTGGCCGGAGGCGTTCCGGCGCTCGATCGGCGTCGCGCTGAAGGACGAGGAGGACCTCGCCTTCGTCCGCGGCCGGTCTCGACGGCGATCATCGCGGAGGCCGCGGCATGAGCGACGCGGCCGCCCTGCCGCGCGCCAGCGCGCGCGTTCGTGACCTTCGTCGCGCTGTTGCGCGCCAACGGCTTTGCGATCGCGCCGGAACAGACGATCTCGTTTCTCTCGGCGATCGAACTGCTGGGCCCGCGCCGAATCGAGGACGTGCAGGCAGGCGGGGCTCGCGACGCTCGCCCCGCCGCCGGAGCGGCGCGCTGCGTTCGACACGCTGTTCCGCCTCCATTTCCTCGGCGGCGAAGCGCCTGCGGAAATCGAGGGCGAAGACGAAGAGACGCTGCGCCTGCAGGAGGAGGCGCGCGGCGAGGACGAGCCGCCGCTCGCCGACGAGGTCAACGAGTCGGGCCATGCGGCGGCGCGCGCTGAAGCTAGCCGTCGAGCGCCGGTTCGCGCGCTCGCTGACCAGCGAACCCTTGCGCCGGCTGGCGCGCGAAGCGTCAGCGCCGCCTGCCGCGCCGGCGCGGCCATCGCCGCGATGCGCGCGCGTCGCGGGCCGTTCGCCGATCTGCGGCGCACGCTGCGCGACAGCGCGCGCAACGACGGCGAGGTCATGAAACTCAGCCGCCTGCGTCGCCGCCAGCGGCCGCGCAAAATGCTGTTGCTGATCGACGTCTCCGGCTCGATGAAGGAGCGCACGGAGGAGAACCTGAAGCTCGCGCACGCGCTCGACGCAGGCGGCGCCGCAGGTAGAGAGTGTTCACCTTCGGCACGCGCCTGACGCGCGTGACGCGGCCGTTGCGGATCAAGCGCCGCGAGCAGGCGCTGCGCGCGGCCGCCCACCTCGTCAGCGACTGGGACGGCGGCACGCGCATCGGCGACGCGCTGCAGGCGTTTCTCGCCGTGCCGCGCTTCGCGGGTTACGCGCGCGGCGCCGCGGTCCTCGTGGTCTCCGACGGGCTCGAGCGAGGCGATGTCGCCGCGATGCGCGACGCGGTCGCAAAGCTTTCGCGCCGCGCCTGGCGGCTGAGTTGGTTGACGCCGCTCGCTACCGGCCGCGCTTTCACGCCGCAGACCGCGGCGCTGGTCGCCATCAGGCCGATTCGTCGACGAAATGGTCGACGGCGGGTCGAGCGCGGCGATCGTCGCGCATATCCTTTCGCTCAACGCACGGAGGGCCGCGTGACCGAGATCGTCGACGCGCATCATCATATCTGGCGCCAGGACGGACCTGCCTTGGCTCGTCGGCCCCATGCAGCCGCGCATCTTCGGGCCTTACGAGCCGATCCGACGCGACTATCCGATCCGCGAATATCTCGGCGACATCGCAGGCTCGGGGTCACGCAATCGGTCTATGTGCAGACGAACTGGGCGAAGGACCGAGTTCGAGCGACGAGGCGGCCTGGGTGCAGACGGACGCACGAGGAGACCGGCTGGCCGCACGCGCTCGTCGCTTACGCCGACCTCGCCGTCGAAGGACGCGCGCCCGCAGCTTGACCGGTTGGCGCGCTACCCGTTGGTGCGCGGCGTGCGCATGCAACTGCATTGGCACGAGAACCCGATGTACCGCTTCGCCGCTCGCGCCGATCTCTGCGACGATCCGAGGATCTCAGACGCAACATCGCCGCGCTCGCGGACTATCGGTTGGTCTTTCGATCTGCAGGTGTTCGCTCCCCAGATGGAAGGCGCGGCGAGGCTCGCCGCGGCGTGCCCCGAAAGTGACCTTCGTTCTCCAGCACGCCGGCATGCTCGAGGACCTGTCGAACGAGGGCCGCGCCGCCTGGCGCGCGGGCATGCCGAAACTCGCCGCGCAGCCCAACGTCGTGTCAAAGCTCTCGGGGCTCGGCACATTCCTGCATCGCAACGACCCGGCGCATATCGCCGATGTCGTCGCCGAGACGGTCGAGATGTTCGGCGCCGAGCGCTGCCTGTTCGGCTCCAACTTTCCGATTGAGAAACTCTGGACGAGCTATGGCGACCTGGTCGCCGCCTATGAGGACGCGACGGCCGCGTTCCCGGCCGAGGCCCGCGACGCCATTTTCGCCGGCACGGCGAGGCGCGTCTACAAACTCGAAATCCTGAAATCCTTCTATTCGGAGGAAATCCATGGCGCTGGAAATCAAGATCCTCGACTACGGCGACATCGAGCTGGAATCGAGCTTTCTGGTGCTGGGGCGCGATTGCGGGCGCACCCGGCGCGTGCTGACGCTCGGCTTTCTCATCCAGCGGCGGCCCCTGTCCGATCGTCATCGACACCGGCTACCGCTCCAATCAGATCATGGAAACTTTGGGCATGCGCGGCCTGCAATATCACGAGAACATGATCGAGAACCAGCTCATGCGCCACGGCGTGCGCATGGGCGACGTGCGCTATGTGCTGCACACCCATCTGCATATCGACCACGCCGGCAAGGACGATCTGTTCCCGATGAACACGACCGTCGCCGTCAACCGGCGCGAACTCGAATATTCGGTCTCGGGCCTGATGCATCCGCAATATCCCGCGCCCGACATCAAACATCTCATCGACCGCCTGCACACCAAGGGCGCGCTGCGGTTTCTTCGACCTCGAGCTGACCGGCCCGGTCGAACTCTTCCCCGGCGTCTATTGCGACGCGGCCAACGCCCACACCGAGGGCTCGATGAACATCCATGTTCATACCGCGGACGGCATCGCGACGATCTGCGGCGACGTGATCTACGATTTCAACGATCAGATCGTCACGCCGTTCAACGAAATCCACGACGGCGAGCCGCGCACGACCGGCAATCATGGCACGAGCAAGCGCGCGGAGAAGGCGGCGATCAAGAAGCTCCTGAGCCAGTCGCGCTATCTGCTGCCCGTGCACGACCGGCCGGCGAAAATCGAGGGCGGCGCAGTCGTCGGCCGCCTGCACGATCCGGTGCCCGGGCCGGTCACGCAATCGCTGCCGAAACGCAACTGGTTTCCCGCCTGAGCGGAGGTTGCGCCATGACCCATACTGGCTCTGCGAGTCGGAATTCGAAGCTCTCGATCGATCTTATGCGCCGGTCGGTCAGGTCGGCACGGGCTTCACCTTCACCGAGGGGCCGATCTGGCACCCGGTCGAACATCATCTGCTGTTCTCCGACATGCCCGCCGACGTGCGACGGCGCTGGGATGCGCGCAGCGGCGTCGTCGAGGTCAAGCGGCCGTCGAACAAATGCAACGGCATGACCTATGACGCCGACCTCAATCTGATCGTCTGCGAGCATGCGACGTCTTCGCTGATCCGCGAGCGGCCGGACGGGCGGCGCGAGGTGCTGGCCTCGCATTTCGAGCGGCCAGGAGCTCAACAGCCCGAACGACGTCTGCGTGCATTCCAGCGGCGCGATCTATTTCTCCGATCCCTGGTACGGACGGATGCCGGTCTTTGGCGTCGAGCGGCCGCGCCAGCTCGGCTTCCAGGGCGTCTATCGCGTGCCGCCGGGCGGCGGCGCGCCGAAGCTGCTCGTCGACCGCTATATGTTCGATCAGCCGAACGGCCTCTGCTTCTCGTCCGGAGGAACGAAGCGGCTCTACGTCAACGACACCGTGCAGGCGCTGATCCGCGTGTTCGATGTCGAGGGCGACGGCTCACTCTCCAACGGCCGCATTGTTCGCCACCGGCATTCGGTCCGAGCTCGAGCCGGGCGTGCCCGACGGCATGAAATGCGACAGCCGCGGCAATGTCTGGTGCACCGGCCCCGGCGGGGTCTGGGTCTATTCGCCGACCGGCGAGCTGATCGGCAAGCTGCGGCTGCCCGAGCTCGTCGCCAATCTCGCCTGGGGCGGCCCGGATTTTCGCACGCTGTTCCTCACGGCGACGCATTCGGTCTACAGCGTGCCGACCAAGGTCGGGCCGCGCAACGAGCCCTATATGAGCGCCAGCGGCGGCGGCGCCGCGACCGGCCGGCGTCCGGGCGCGCAGCGCGCGTCCGCGCCGCAGCGCCGCAATCTGACGTCGACGGACCTGCGGCTCGATCCGAGCCGATGCGCGATGCTGATCCAGGACATGCAGAACGACGTCATCATGGAGGGCGGCGCCTTCGCGAGCTCCGGCGCGCCCGCGCACGCGCAAGCGAGCAGCGCGTCGTCGAGAACGTGCGCCGGCTCGCCGACGCGGCGCGGGCGCGCGGCGTGATCGTCATCCATGTCTGGTTCGTCGTCGAACCCGGCGCGCCGGGCGTCACGCTCAACGCGCCGCTTGTTCGAAGGGCTGGTCGACACCAAGGCGATGGTGCGCGGCGGCTGGGGCGCGGCGCCGGTCGCGGGGCTCGAGCCGCGCGCCGGCGATTTCGTCGTGGAGAAGATGCGGATGAGCGCGTGGGAGGGCACGCGGCTCGAGACGATCCTCAAGGCGACCGGCCGCGACTTGCTCATCAACACCGGCGCCTGGACCAACATGTCGATCGAGCACACCGCGCGCACCGGCGCCGACAAGGGCTATTTCATCATCACGCCGGAGGATTGCTGCTCGACGATGAACGCGGAGTGGCACAGCGCGTCGATCAACTACGCGATGCAGAACGTCGCGGTGGTGACCAACGCGGACGCCGTCATCCGCGCGCTCGGCTAGAGGCGGCGCGGATGCCGAAGCTGATGCACATCGCCGGTTCGCCGCGCGGCGACTCGGTGTCGGGCGCCGGCGGCCGGGCGTTCGTCGATGCGTTTTCGCGAGGCGCGGCCGAGCTTCGAGATCGACACGCTCGATCTCTGGCGCGAGGGGCTGCCCGAGATCAACCAGGCATGCTCGACGCCAAGGACGCGGTGCATGCGCGGGCCGGCGTTCACCGATCCGCAGCGCGAGGCCTGGGCGATCATCGAGCGCATGGCGATTCGCTTGTCGCTCGCCGATCGGCGTGCTGATCTCGACGCCGATGTGGAACTTCGGGCTGCCCTACAAGCTCAAGCACTACATCGACCTCATCAACCAGCCGCGCCTGACCTTCCGCTTCGATCCCGCGCGCGGCTACATCCCGCTGTTGAAGGACCGGCCGACGGTCGCGATCGTCGCGAGCAGCGGCGATTTCGTCACCGGCATGAACCGCGGCCGCATCGACATGGCGACGCCTTATTTGCGCGAGGCGTTGCGCTTCATGGGCATAACGCAAGTCGAATTCGTGCGCATGGGGCCGACCGCGGGCCCGCGCGAGGACGTCCAGGCCGCACGCGAGGCCGCGCTGCGCCGCTTGCGGGAGATCGCCTTCAGATTCTAGACGCCAAACAGAGACGGGGGAGACAAGGCCATGGCGGAGACGCGCAGCTACAGTTCCTATTCCTCGCGCCCGAGCTCCTATTCGAGCTATCAGGGCTCCTCGACGAGCTATCCGTCCTCCGCCGCTCGGCGGCTCCAACGAAATGCGCGGAACCGACATTCTCGCCGAATATCTGGTCAAGGAGAAAGTGCCTTATGTTCTCGGCTACGCCGGTCACGGCGCGATCGGCCTGCTCGACGGCATCTACAAGGTCACCGACCGCATCAAACATATCTCTCCGCGCATCGAGCAGACCGCGGGCTTCATGGCCGACGTCTATTATCGCCTGACCGGCCAGCCGCTCGCGGTCTATGCGTCGACCGGCCCCGGGCCGATGAACCTGATGATCTCGGTCGCCAACGCTTACTACGACAATTCCGCGTTCTTCGTCATCACCGGCAACGTGCCGACCAACCAGCTCGACACCGGCGCGCTGCAGGACGACTATCGCTATCACGGCGACATGTCCTCGATGTTCACGCCGATCGTCAAGAAATCCTGGCGCATCCGCAAGGTCGAGGATCTCGTCAAGGCGCTGCCGGACGCGTTCTCGATGATGCGCACGGGCCGGCCGGGCCCCGTGCATTTCGACATGCCCTACGATCTCTACATGCGCACCGCGCCGGTGACGACGCCCGATCCGAACGTGCATGGCGCGCCGCTCAACTGGCGCACGACGGTCGCCGACGAGACGATCGAGCGGGCGATCTCGACTGCTGACGGGCGCGCAGCGGCCGCTGATTCTCGCCGGCGGCGGCGTCCGCGTCAGCCGCGCGTTCGAGGAACTGCGCGCGCTTCGCCGAGCAGCTCGACATTCCCGTCTATACTTCGTTCATGGGCAAGGGCGCGCTGCCCTACGATCATCGCCTGCATCTCGGCGTCGCGGGCGTGTGGGGCGAATTCCCGGCGACGGAGGCGGCGCGCAACGCAGATGTGATCCTCGCGCTCGGCGCGCGTTTCAACGATCTGCACACCGGCTCGTGGATCAAGGGCTACGTCTACAATATTCCGCCGACCCAGCTCATCCAGATCGACATCGACCCCGAAGAGATCGGCCGCAACTATGCCGTCGAAATCGGCATCATCGGCGACATCAAGGCGTTTCTTAACGCCGCTGTTCGCATCGCGCGGGCCAAGAGCGTGCGCCATTCGTCACGCCGACGGCTGGCGGCGCGAGATCGACGGCTGGCGCACTGACTGGCGAAATTTCTGCGAGCCGTTCGAACGCTCCGGCGACGTGCCGATCGAGCCGCGACGAATGATGGCGGACATGAACCGGCTCTCGCCGCCGGAAACGGTGATGGTCGACGACGTCGGCAATTGCCAGGTGTGGTCGGAGCAATACTGGAAGACGCGCATCCCCGGCGGCCACATGACGGCCGGCGGATTCGCCGCGATGGGTTTTGGGGTCGCCGGCGTGCTCGGCGCGCGGCTCGCGCGGCCCCATTCGCCCTGCGTGACGCATCTGCGGCGACGGCGGTTTCTCGATGATGCCGCATGTCGTGGCGACCGCGGTCGAATACAATCTGCCGGCGGTCTGGGTGCTGCAGAACAATTATGCGATCGGCACGATCCGCGACCTGCAGCGCGCCTATCACGACGGCCGGGAAATCGGCACCAGCTTCGTCAACGAGCGCACCGGCAAGCTCTGGAATCCGGATTTCGCCAAGATGGCGGAAACGATGGGCGGACGCGGCATTCGCATAGAACACCCCGATCAGTTCGGCGACGCCTACGCGGAGGCGATCCGCTCCAACCAGCCGACCGTGCTCGACGTCGTCATCAACCGCGACACCGGCATTCCGATCACCGGCACCTGGCAAATGCCGCCGATCCCGGAAGTGCAGCCGACCTTCGGCCAGCGCAAGGTGAGGTGAGCGGGCGGCCTGAAGAACCGGGGGCGGATGAAACCATCGAGGCTGGCGGGGCAGGGGCGGCCGCAGAGGGCGCGTCTTGCCCGCATGCCGCCTCGCGGACATTTGAAAGTCTAGAGCTTCAGCGCGGACTCACCGCGCTCTATAGAAGCCGGCGATGGCGAGGACAGCGGCGCGCATGTTTCCTTGGGCCGCCGCGGTCATCATCGCCGCGCTCGGCCTCGCGCCCGCGCGCGCCGACGATCTCCTCCAAATTCAGAGCAACGCCGGCGGCTTGACGCTGAAGGCCTGGCTCGCGCGGCCGGAGAGGACAGGGCCGTCGCCTGCGATCGTGATGCTGCACGGGTGCAGCGGGCTCGGCGGGTCGAACGGGCCGTCGCGGCTCTATCGCGACTGGCGCGATTTCCTCATCGCCAAAGGCTATCTGGTGTTGATGGTCGACAGCGCCGGCTCGCGCGGGCTCGGTCAGACCTGCACGGACCGCGACGAGGGCCGGCGGATGTTCAGAGAGCGCGTCGCCGACGCCTACGCGGCGCTGGATTTTTTGGTCCGCCGACCGGACGTCGAGCCCACAAAAATCGCACTGATGGGCTGGTCGCAGGGCGGGGGCGTCGTGCTGCGGTCGATCGCCAAGGGGGCGATGCCGCCGGCGCACGCTTTCGCGGCGGCCATCGCCTTCTATCCCGGCGCGTGCAGCGAGCGGCTGGAGGCGATCCCGTTCACCGACATTGCGCGCGGCGAGTGGACGACTTCAGTCGCCCTGCTGGTCTTGCAAGGCGAAGCCGACAACTGGACGCCGGCAAAACCCTGCGAAACCCTGCTCGAGGGCGCGGCGGCGCGTGGAGCTCCCGTCACCTTGCAGCTCTATCCCGGCGCCTATCACAGCTTTGACCTGAGCGACTCGCCGATCCACGCGGTTGAGCGCTATCGCCACGGAACCTTCGTTCCAATCGAAGGCGCGAACGAGCCGGCGCGCCAGGACGCATTACAGCGGGTCGGGAAATTTCTGGCCGACCATCTGGCGCCGCGTTGAACCGGCGCCGGTCCACTGAGAGGCGGTGTTCAAGCGTCCGCTGCGTCGCCTTCTCCGCCGTCCCATGCGTAGGCAGGCGCGGCCGCGGCGAATGATCCCAGAATGTAAGAGAAAAGGTCAGGGAGCGAGATCTTGAACATCGCAGCATTCCCCAGGTCTCGGCGTTATAGCCACGCCAAGGGAATTACGGGATGGCGCGAGGACGCCTTCGTGCGGGCGAGCGCTTGACCCAGCTTTCGCTCGCCACCATTCTCGCGGCCCGCCTGCGCGATGGCGCGCCGGCGAGGCTGCCGCCCGAAGCCTTGCTGATTGACCGAGCAGCGCCCGCGGCGGAGCGGCAAAGCCTGTTCAGAAACCGGCAGGTGACAAACGCTCGTTTTTGCTCGATCGAAAGGGGCGCCGGCGATGGCGCTCGAATAGCGAGCTCGCGGCGGAGAGCGAACAGGCGATGACAGGCAGTCCCACGAAGATGCAGGTTCGCCTGGCGGTGGTCGCGATCGTGCTGGTCGTCGGGTTCGGCGTCGCCGGCATCATCCTGCACGGTCTTTCGCCAGAGGTGCTCGGTCGCTTCTGGTCGAATCTCATCGAACGTCCGGGCGGCCCGATGACGTTTCGTTTCATCCTGCAGCCGACAATGGCCGCGCTCGCCGCATGGCGAGACGGCGTGGCCGACGCGCGACACGGGCGCGAGCCCTATCTCTCCGCAATCATTCGGGGCGACGGCGCACGCACGGGGCGCTTGTGGGAAGGCATCCTGGCGACGGCCAAGATCCTGATTCTCGGCGTAGTGATGGACGTCGTCTATCAGGCCATGGCGCTCGACGAATTTTATCCCTCCGAGGCGGCGGTCGTTGCGATTCTGCTCGCCTTTGCGCCTTATGTGCTGCTGCGGGGGCCGATCGACCGAATTGCCCGCCGGTGGGTCGCGGGGGCGGCCTCCGCTCGCTGACGCGGTTCGTTGGGCAACCGAATGGAAGTCATGCACGACGGATTGATCGTCGCGACCAACTTCTGCGTCATCGTCATACAATGGATCGCATTGATCACGATCGTCTTTGGCGCGCTGGAAGCCTTCGTCCGCGCCGTCGGGATCGTGTTTGGATCGCGCGACGATCATTCGAGACAGGAAGCGTGGCTACGTTTCGGCCGGTGGCTGGTCGCCGGCCTGACTTTCCTTCTCGCCGCCGACATCCTCGAGACCGCGATCACGACCGGTTGGGAAGAGGTCGGGCGGCTGGCTGCGATCGCGGCCATTCGCACTGGGCTCAACTATTTTCTCGAGCGGGACTTACGCGAGTTCAGGGCGCGTCTGGACGACGCGGGCGCGCCGGCGGCTTGATCGCATCGGGTCATTATGCTTTGTTGTTCGTAGGATTTGGGAGTGGCCTGCTCCCGCAATGCGTTCGCCTTTTGGCTGATGTTCGGAGTTTATGCAGTCTTGGGCGAGCCGGCGCCGAAACTCGATGTCAACACCGAGCTCGCGGCCCGGCGGACAGGGATGGCGTTTCAGCGCACGCGCCTCGCCGAGGATCGCACGCTGATGGCGATCATCCGCACTTCGCTCTCGCTGATCGGTTTCGGCTTTACGATCTATCAGTTTTTTCAGCGGCTGCGCGACCAGCAGATCATCGCCAAGGCGGAAGCTCCGCGAAACTTCGGCACGGCGCTCGTCGCGCTCGGCATCCTTATGCTGTTCGCCGGTCTGATATACCACTACCAATTCATGGTTGGCCTTCGGCGCTTGAGGCAATCCATGCGCGAGGAGGGTCTGATCCACGGCGAGACCGTCTTCCCCGTGTCACTGACCATGCTTACGGCGTTTCTGCTGCTACTGCTCGGCGTCGCGGCGATTTTGAGCATGGAATTTCACGTCGGACCGTTCGAGTGAGTTGATAAGCGTCAATTTGAGACACGATCGAAGCTTAATATCGGGCTGGCGCTTACCGCCGCCGTTATGCGAGGGCGCCAGTTTTGGAAGGAGAGGGAAATGCCTGAGGCAAAGAAACCGAATATCCTCATTCTCTGGGGCGACGACGTCGGCTGGTGGAACATCAGCTACAACAGCCGCGGCCAGATGGGGTACCGAACCCCCAATATCGATCGCATCGCCAACGAGGGCGTCGCCTTCACGGACTATTACGGCCAGCAGAGCTGCACGGCGGGCCGGGCGGCGTTCATCACAGGACAGAATCCGATCCGCACCGGGCTGACCAAGGTCGGCATGCCGGGCGCCGATGTCGGTCTCCAGGCCGAAGATCCGACCATTGCCGCCCTGCTGAAGCCGCTCGGCTATGCGACCGGCCAGTTCGGCAAGAACCATCTCGGCGACAAGGACAAGTTCCTGCCGACCATGCATGGCTTCGATGAGTTCTTCGGCAATCTCTACCACCTCAATGCCGAGGAGGAGCCCGAGGATCCCGACTATCCGAAGGACCCCGAGTTCAAGAAGAATTTTGGGCCGCGCGGCGTGCTGCATTGCAAGGCCGATGGCAAGGGCGGACAGACGATCGAGGACACCGGACCGCTTACCAAGAAGCGCATGGAGACGATCGACGACGAAGTGACCGAACGCGCGCTAAAATTCATCGACGAGCAGCACACGGCCGGCAAGCCGTTTTTCCTCTGGTACAACACCACGGGCATGCATTTCCGCACCCACGCGGCCGCCAAGCACAAGGGCAAGAGCAACGGGCAGGGCGACTACAACGACGTCATGGTCGCGCATGACGAGCACATCGGCCAGATGCTGGCGAAGCTCGACGAACTCGGCATCGCCGAGGACACGATCGTCATGTACTCGACCGACAACGGCCCGCATTACAACTCATGGCCGGACGCGGGCATTACCCCGTTCCGCTCTGAGAAGAACACCAACTGGGAGGGCGGCTGGCGCGTGCCGGCCTTCGTGCGCTGGCCCGCCAAGATCAAGGCGGGAACGGTCCTCAACGGCATCGTCAGCCATCAGGACTGGCTGCCGACGCTGCTCGCGGCCGCGGGCGAGGCCGATATCGCGGCGAAACTGCGCGAGGGTTACAAGGCGGGCGACAGAACCTACAAGGTTCACATCGATGGGCTCGACATGCTGCCGTATCTGACCGGCGAAGCGAAAGAGAGCCCGCGAAACTTCTTCTTCTATATCAGCGACGACGGCGACATTCTGGCGATCCGCATGAAGGACTGGAAGGTCGTGCTGATGGAGCAGCGCGCCCATCAGTTGATGTGCTGGTTCGAGCCATTCGTGAAGCTCAGAGCGCCGAAGATATTCAACCTGAGGCGCGATCCGTTCGAGCGGGCGGACGAAAACTCGAACACCTACTGGGATTGGGTTATAGCGCACGTCTATATCGTCTATGCGATGCAGTCGATCGTGGCGCATCAGATCGCCGCATTCCAGGCGTTCCCGCCGCGCCAGAAACCTGGCTCGTTCAACCTCGACGCGGTCATGCGGCAGCTCGAGGAGGCGCACAGCAGCGCCGGCCACTGATCTGCGGAGCGGATGAGAGCGCGCGCGCCTCCGCTTGAGAGGCGTGCGCAGGCCTTCGTCGAAGGAAGACTGCGCGCGGGCAGGGCGCCGTTCAGGCCCTTGCCCGCGAAGGCGCCTTGTCGCCGTGGCAGAACTTGAACTTGCGGCCGCCGCCGCAGGGGCAGGGCCCATAAGGGTCGCGCTTGGCGTCCTCGGCTTTCAGCCAGGCCATCACATCTGCGGGCGCGCGCCCGCGCTTCAGCAGTTGCCCCATCACCCCCATCAGCGGACCGGTATGGGTGAAGAACAGTTCTAGTCCGGCGCAAAGATAATTGTGACCCGGCTCGCCGTCGCGCGACAACGCGAAACGGTCCTTCGGGCACCCGCCGTTGCAGAGGAAGCGCACCTTGCAGTCCCGGCACTGCTGGGTGAGTCGGTCGCGCTTGTCATTGCCGAATTTGCGCATCTGCGGCGAGGCGACGAGATCGATCAGCGGCGTAGTCGTGATGTTGCCGAGTTTTTGGCCCGGCTCGACGAAATGGTCGCAGGTGTAGAGGTCGCCATTGTGCTCGAGCGCGGGCCCGTAGCCGCAGGTCGGCGCGTGAATGCACAACAGATGGCGTCCGAAATAGGCTTCGAGCGTGACGTCGATGAGCTGAACGAACACGCGGCCGACGTCGCGCCGCACCCACTCCTCGAAAACATCGACCAGGAATCGTCCGTAGGCCTCGCCGCCGACCGATCGGTCCGTGACGAGATCTCCGGTTTGCGTATAGAGCAAGCGTTTGCCGGCGCGGTCAACGCTCCAGCCCTCGTTGGCGATTGCCAGCGTCTCGGCGGTCGCGCGCTCGACGATGGGGATGAACTGAACCCACTTCGCGCCGAGTTCGTCGCGGAAGAAGCGATAGACTTTTCGGCCGTGAGCCTGATTGGCGGCGTTGACAGTGCACAGGATATTGAACTCGACGCCGTGGTCCCGCAAATGCCGCCAGCCGCGCATGACGAGATCGAACGTTCCCTGGCCCTTGCGGTCGCGCCGATAGGCGTCGTGCAACTCGCGCGGTCCGTCGACGCTGAGCCCGACGAGGAAGCTGTGCTTCTTGAAGAAGGCGCACCATGCGTCGTCGAGCAGGAGCCCGTTGGTCTGAAAGGTCTGCTGAACTTTTTGTTCGGGCCTGCGATATTTTTCGACCAGCGCCACCGCGCGCTCGAAAAATTCGAGCTTCATCAGCGTCGGCTCGCCGCCTTGCCAGGCGACTGTCACTTCGGGAGTTCGGTGCGAACTCGAGCAATTGCCGGATATAGCTCTCCAGCGTCGCCTCGCCCATGCGATGCTTGTCGTTGGGATAGAGCGCTTCCTTGGAGAGAAAAAAGCAGTAGGCGCAGTCGATGTTGCAGGTAGACCCGCTCGGCTTCGCCAGAAGATGGAAGCTGGGCGGGGCGTTGCGGGGTTGTTCTTGCGTCGCCGCTGCCGTTGCCATTGAAAAAATCCGTTAGCCGGGGTCTAGGCTAGCAAACGCCGGCGGCCGCGACAAATGAGGCGGATATGCTCGTGTCGCTTGAGGGCGGAACGATACGCACGCACTGCGACCCGCATCCGCGATTCGCATAATCTATATTATGGAACTGAAATCCGTCGTCCCAGGCGGCTTGGCAGTTCGCTTGCCAATCGCCATGTTTCGTCTCAGCCCAAGATTAGGAGCCCCGAAGCATGGCCGATGCGACCGAGTACACGCCCCCGAGCGTCTGGACCTGGAACAAGCCGAATGGCGGTCAGTTCGCCAACATCAACCGTCCGATCGCCGGCCCGACGCACGACAAGGAGCTCCCGGTCGGCAAGCATCCATTCCAGCTCTACTCGCTGGCGACGCCCAATGGCGTGAAAGTCACGATCATGTTCGAGGAGCTGTTGGCCGCCGGCCACAAAGGCGCCGAATATGACGCGTGGCTCATCCGGATCAACGAAGGCGACCAGTTCGGGCTCGGGCTTCGTCGCCGTCAATCCCAATTCCAAGATCCCGGCGCTCGTCGACCGCAGCGGCCCGAAGCCGATCCGAGTGTTCGAATCCGGCGCGATCCTCATGCACCTGGCCGAAAAATTCCGCGCCTTTCTGCCAACCGAGCCAGCTGAGCGCGCGGAATGCCTGTCGTGGCTGTTCTGGCAGATGGGCAGCGCACCGTTCCTCGGCGGCGGCTTCGGCCATTTCTACGCCTATGCGCCGACCAAAATCGAATACGCCATCGACCGTTACGCGATGGAGGTGAAGCGCCAGCTCGACGTGCTCGACCGGCGTCTCGCCGAAAGCCGCTACGTCGCCGGCGACGACTATACGATCGCCGACATGGCGATCTGGCCTTGGTACGGGCTGCTCGCGCTTGGCGAAGCCTACAAAGCCGGCGAATTCCTGTCGGTGCAGGATTACAAGCACGTTCAGCGCTGGACGGCCGAAATTGCCGAGCGGCCCGCGGTGAAGCGCGGCCGCATGGTCAACCGCGCGTTCGGCGATCCCGCCGGGCAGTTGCACGAGCGCCACGCCGCCGCCGACTTCGAGACCCAGACCGAAGACCGCCGCGCCGCAGCGGGCTAACGCCAGACTTGCAGCCCGTCGCCCGCCGGTGGAAAGATCGCTCCGTCCGGTTCCGGAGAGTTTTGGGTGCTCGCCTTTGTCGAACGGCACGTCGTCGCCTGTCTGCTCGGCGCCGTGCTCGCCGTCTTTCTGCTTTACGAAGCGACCGCCCTGGCGTTCGCCTACAGCGGCGATTCCTATGTCGACGCCGACGTCATCCTGATCGCGCCGCAGCTTTCCGGCCCGCTCTCCGCGGTAAAGCCTCGCGACGATTCTAGTGTCGAAGCCGGTGGGCTCATTGCTGAACTGGACAAAACGCCGTTTGCGCTGACGCTCGCCACGGCGCAGGCCGAAGTCGCACTCGCGGAACAGCGCGTAAAAATGGCGGAGGATACGCTCGCTGAGGACCGCGACAGCGTCGCCGCCGCCGCCGCTACGTTTTCTGACGCTTCAAGCGACCGATTGCGCATCGAAGCCCTGTTCCGCACGCAAGACGTCTCCGCGGAGGCGCTCGACAACGCACGGCAGAAGGCCGAGGTCGCATCGGCGGACCTGAAGAAGGCGCAGAGCGTGATAACCGTCGCCGAAGACCTCGCGACCGTCCGGCGCGCCGAACGCGATACGGCGATAAGGAAACTCGATCAGGCGAAATACGACGTCGAGCGCACCCGCATCCTGTCGCCGGTCGCCGGCCGCGTGGCGCCGCTCAGAGTCCGCGCCGGCGACTACGCTAGGGCAGGCGAGCCCGTGGCGGCGGTCGTCTCGACCGAGGACTGGCGCATCACGGCGGAAGTCAGCGAGCGCCATCTCTACCGACTGAGAGTCGGGCAGACCGTGTGGTTCACCATCGGCTCCGATCCGTGGCGCGTGCACGTCGGGAAGGTCAGGGCGATCGCGCCCGGCGTCGCGCGGCGGGAAGCGGAAGAGAAGGCCCTACCCTACATCCCGCTCGATATCGACTGGGTCCGCCTCGCGCGCCGCTTTCCCGTCATCATCGACATGGGCGATCTGCCGAAGACGCAGCCGCTCTATCGCGGCGCCGACGCGCGCGTGCTGATCTGGTTTTGAGGATTTTGGCCGATGCAGGGCTGGAGCGCGCGCCAGGGGCTGCTGACCGGCGGCAGCGTCGTGCTCAGTGTCGTCGCCGGCGCCTGGCTCGGCCTTCCGGACCTCTGGTGGGCGGCGATCTCGGCCTGGGTTGTCTCCAACCCGGATTTCCACGCGCTGTGGCAAAAGCTCTGGCGGCGCATGGCGGGAACGGCGATCGGCCTCGTCATCGGCTACGAAATCGCCGTGGCGATCGAGGGGCTGATCCTCTTTCAGCTTTTGACCCTGTTCTCTGCCTTCGCGATCGGCACCTACAAGCGCTTTTCGAGCCCTTATAGCTACGCGTGGCTCTACGGCTCCGTCACGATCACGCTGATCATCGCCGTCAGCATGCAGACGCCGGACGCGCTGTTCTCGTTCGCGGAGTTCCGGATGCTGGAGATCACGCTCGGCGTGTTCTCGAGCTCGATCGTCCATGCGATCGGCCGCGCCGCGAGCGCGGCTCCGACCAATCCGCCCCCGGCGGCGCCGAAAGGTCCGAACCCGGAGCTGATGCGGCTATCGATGGTCGCAGCCTTCTCCGGCGTCGGACTCGCCGCAATCTGGGCCTCAGCGGATATTCCCGCGCTGGCGCAGGCGCTGATGACCACGCTGGTGGTGCTCGATCGCGACATCGGCACTTTGCGCGTCAAGGCGCGGCAGCGGTTCCTGGGCTGCGTGTTCGGCGCGGCGCTCGGACTCACGGTCCTGCTGATCGACATGAACAGCCTGGCCGTCTACTCGGTCGTGCTGTTTTGCGGCATCTTCTATTTCTCGCGCCTTCATTTCGGCGGCGGGCCGCGCAGCTACATCGGCACGCAAGGCGGCCTGGCGTACATCACGACGCTGGTGACGGGCAGCGGTCCGCCGCACCTGCTTGGGCCTATTTTCGAACGTCTTGCAGGCATTTTCGCAGGCGTCGCATTAATGATTCTCATCTCCTATGTGCTTGCCGCGCTGGCGGGGCGGGGAGCGAGCGAGGAAGAACACGAGCGCGTCGTGACGACGTGATTTCAGCCTGTGCGCGCCCGGTCGGCGGCGATGAGCGCGAGCCCTCCGGCAACGGAGCTGAACGCGTCGCCGTAGCTGAGCCTGTCCTCGCCGAATCGGGCCGCAAACAGGCCGCGCACCGCCGGCACGAAGGACGTGCCGCCCGTCATGAACACCGCGTCCACGTCAGACGTTTTCAGCGAAGCGCCAGTCAGGGCGCGCTCCACAGCGTTTTCAATGGATTTCAGATCTTTGCTAATCCATCGCTCAAAATCTATGCGCGCGACTTCCGCCTCGATTTCGACCCCCTCCGCGCGGAAACGGAACGGCGCTTTCGGCGCCTCCGACAGCGCGACCTTCAGCTTCGAGACGGCGAGATAGAGCTCGTAGCCAAGGTCGTATTCGATGACCGTCACGAGGTCCTCGAGTTTCTGGGGCGCTTCCGATTCGCGGATCAGGTTGCGCAATTCCCTCATCGTCTCCGCGCTCTTGAGGAGCGACAGTTTGTGCCATTGCGCGAAGGCTGCGTAATAATGCGCCGGCAGCGGCAGGCGCTTGCCGAACGAGCGATAGAGCGAGCCTTTGCCGAGCCGCGGCGACACGACATGGTCGAGAATGCGGTAGTCAAAGGTGTCGCCGGCGACGCCGACGCCGGCATGCGACAAGGCCTCGGCCTTCAGCCGACCGCCCGAGGGGTCGAAGCGCATCAGCGAGAAATCGCTGGTGCCGCCGCCGAAGTCGGCGACCAGCACCGTCTCCGGCCGCTTCAGCCCTCGCGCGTACCAATAGGCGGCGCCCAGCGGCTCGTAGGCGAGTTTTACGCGCTCGACTCCCGCGCGGGCGTAAGCCGTGGTCAGCCGTTCGACCGCCAGCGTGTCGTCGCCCTCCCCTGCGAACTCCACGGGCCGTCCGCCGACGGTCGGCAAACTGCGCTGCTCCGGCGTCAGCACGTCGGCCAAAAAGATGGAGATCAGTTCGTCGAGCGCGAAGCGCCGGCCGAGCAGCCGCGTGTCCTCGAACGCCCGGCTCGACAGATAGGTCTTCAGCGATTGCAGGAACCGGTGCTCGCTGTCGGCTTCGAGCGCCCGGCTCAACGCATCCGGCCCCGACACATGCGAGATCCGGCTGCGCGGCGCGCCGGGCTCGCGATAGAACAGCAGCGCGGACCGGTAGGCCTCGACGGGACCGTTGAGGGTCGGAAACCGCCGCGTCACCACCCCGCCCTCGCCGTCCGCGAGCGCGACGACGGTGTTGGTGGTGCCGAAGTCGACGCCGACGGCGATGGGCTTCATACGTGGATCCTCTGGGCTCGGAGTTCGCCCGCTATAAACACCCGCCGCTGAGCCGTCCCCTACCCCGCTTGCGGCGGAGGGCAAGGGTGGCGGCGGGGCTTCGGCGCTGAGAAGCCAACTGCGTGCTCGCCTTGCTCGTCGAAAGAAATCCACGCAAGCAGCGAAGGCTCAAAGCGAAATTTGGATTTCCTTGGCGAGAAAGCCGAAATGCAAGAAAAAACGCCGGAATTCGCCAAGACAATGCCAAATTTCATAATCCAAACGCCAAATTTTTCCAAAACATCCTTTGGCCGAATTGGGCGATTTCAACGGGTTGCGGGTGAGGACGGGGCGTTTTTTCTTAATGAGGCTCTCTTCTGGCTATTTATACCACAAATTTATGCAATATTAAGCATCGTCGTCATATGCGGTTCCTTGAAAAATATCTGCGGATACATTAATTGAAAATCAGAAGGGTGTCCAGAAATTTCTCGAATTGCGATGGCACTTTACCCAACCCCGGGAATACGGTGACACGTACTCTTTTTTCCAATTCTCGAGCATCATCTGTCCACCTTCCCGGCTTGCGTCCTCGCCTGCGCGGGGGATCGCGGCCGCTGAGCGAGGCATCCGCAAATCGCACGCCGCCGCCATCGCGCCCATCACGATCAATTCGCTTGCCTCCGGCCGCGCAGGAAACGGAAAACGAAAACGGGGAAAACGGTGACACTTAATTTATTTCCGCATTTGTGATTGAAGCGCAAAATGAATGGTAAATAAGCTTGTGTCACCGTATTCTTCCACGGTATTCGCGCTATTATCGCTGATTTCGCACGTTTACTGTAGTTTCAGTGAACCCAGAGCTACACGAACATCAAGCAAAAAGCCACCAGATCAGGAACATCAGACCCGTTATGAACCACCAGCAAAACGCCGCGACCAACGCAAGCGAGATAAGAGCCCCAAATATAATAGCACTATAACTCAATATCTTGATCAAAGACGACTCACCAATCGTCGAAGATCGTTCAATGGAAATGGTCGAAATTTCCGCCTCGTGCGCCGCGAGGACTTCGTTTATTCCAAATGATATTTGCTCAGCTTTCAACATTTGTTTAAGCGTCTTTCGAGGTTTGAGGTCCACCCGCGCGACGTTCAATCGCAAGACGTGATTCCCTGCCCCCTTGTTACGGTCTGCGCTACGAATGGTTTCCCGTGTCTTCTGACAATCTGATCGCGATCCGCGGGGTCGCTTTTCTACATCTTGGTCCTGTTGTCTCCGTTGGTTGAAAAGCCCGAAAAGCGGGTCGTTGTGAGCAGTTGATCGCTGTCGAATACGTGCGAATACGGTGACACGTACGCTTTTTTCCGATTCTCGAGCATCGTCTGTCCACCTTCCCGGCTTGCGTCCTCGCCTGCGCGGGGGATCGCGGCCGCTGAGCGAGGCATCCGTAAATCGCACGCCGCCGCCATAGCGCCCATCACAATCAATTCGCTTGCCTGCGGCCGCGTAACGGAACGACACTCTCCCCCTGCCCTGACGAGGCCATGCCGTGACCGAACCTGCCGCCATGCGGGCCGCCGTGCTCGAAGCTTATGGAGCGCCGCTCAGCATCGCTGAGGTTGCGCGTCCGTCGCCCGGGCCTGGGCAGGTTCTGGTCCGCGTGGCGGCGAGCGGCGTCAATCCGCTCGATCTGAAGATCTGCGCCGGCGCGGCCGATCATGCGAAGCAGCCGCCTCCGGCCGTTCTCGGCCTCGACATGGCTGAAGTCGTCGAGGCGCTCGGCGAAGGGGTTTTGGACTTCCGGCCGGGCGAAAAAGTGTTCGGCATGATCGGCGGCGTCGGCGGCCATCAGGGGTCGCTGGCGCAATATGTGGCCGCGGACGCGGCGCTGCTGGCGGCGAAGCCGGCGCGCTTGAGCTTTCGCGAGGCGAGCGTGCTGCCGCTCGCGTTCATCACCGCCTATGAAGGCTTGATTGACCGCATGGCGATCCGCGCCGGGCAGAGCCTGCTGGTGCTCGGCGGGGCCGGCGGAGTCGGCCGCATGGCGATCCAGATCGCGCGCGAGAGGGGGGCGCAAGTGTTCGCGACCGCATCCGCGAAAGATCGCGACGCCGTCGAAGGTCTTGGCGCCCACTTCATCGACCGCGCGGAGTCGGCGGCTTCCTATGTACCGCGCGTGACCGGCGGGCGCGGATTCGACTGCGTGTTCGACACGGTGGGAGGCGCTGTTCTCGACGAGGGTTTTCGCGCCATCGCCCGCTTCGGCCATGTCGCCAGCGCGCTCGGCTGGGGGACGCACGCGCTTGCGCCGCTGTCGTTCAAGGCCGGGACCTATTCCGGCGTCTTTACTTTGCTGCCATTGCTGACCGGCGAGGGCGGCGCGCATCATGGCGAGATCCTGCGGGAGGCGGCCCGCCTTGCCGAGGCAGGCAAGCTCACGCCCTCGCTCGATCCGCGCCGCTTCGCGCTCGAAGATATCGAGGCGGCGCATCGCGCGCTTGCCGACGGCTCGGCGCGCGGCAAGATCGCCGTCGACATCGGAGAAGGATGATGAGCGAAGCGCAGGACATCGCCGAGCATGTCTCGGCGCATGGTTTCGACGAGACGGTCGAGCAACTCGTCGCGGCCATCGCCAAGGCGGGGCTGAACCTGTTCAGCCGCATCGACCATCAGGCCGGCGCGCGCGAGGCGGGCCTCGAAATGCCGCCCGCGACGGTGCTGACCTACGGTCATGCGAAAGGCGGCACGCCGATCATGGTCGCGGCGCCGCTGGCGGCGCTCGACCTGCCGCTACGCGTGCTCATCCGCCAGCGCAAAGACGGCGTGACGACGATCGCCTTTCACCCGATCCGCGCGCTGCTGAGCGGGGCAGGCGTGGAGGACGCGCTCGCCGCGCGGCTGGAGCCGGCGCAAAAGCTTCTGTTGGGCGCGATCGCGACTTGAGCGAACTTGACGTAAGCCTGTCGCGGCTGACGGCCTTGGTCGAAAGCGCGCTGCTCAAGCGCCTCGTCGAGACGCCCGAACTCGCAGCTTTTCTCGAGCTTCTGGCGCCGCTGGCGGAAGCGAACGCCCGGCCCCGCGCCGGTGAGGGCGCTTCGCTGCCGATCGCCGCGCGTTTTTCGGAGGCGCTCGCAGAGGCAAAAGGCGACGCCGGGCCGCTCGCCGAAGCTGTCGAGGCGCTCAGGCCCACCCTCGCCTTTGCGCAAAACCCGAACTACGTCGCCGGCCCGCCCTCCCCCGCATTTCTGCTGAACTATGGCTATGCAGTATTCGCGGGCCCCGCCGACGGCCCTCCGGCGCTCGCCGTCTCGCCCGCCCTCGCCTTCGGCGTGCTCCTGCTCGGGCCGCCACAGAGTACCCGCCGCATCGTCATCCGGCGAGCGAAGTCTACGTGCCGCTCGGCCCCGCCGAGTGGCGGCTTGGCGAGGCCAATTGGCGAACCGAGCCGCCCGGCGCCGTCATTTTCCACGCGCCAAATGTCCTGCACGCCACCCGCACAGGCGACGCTCCGCTCGCCGCGCTCTATCTGTGGCGCGGCGACCTTGCGACGCACGCCCGGATCTTGTAGCCGCGGTCGCTGACAGCGGCCAGCCGAGGTCGCCGACCTCGGCTACAGGCGCGGCGATCCCTCAGGCGAAAGCCCGCTTCTTTTCCTTGGCGAAGGGGCTCAGTCCCAACCATTGCTGCATGGACTGGGCGATTGCGGGATCGCCGATCAGCTCGATCTCCTGCGTCTCAATCTCTTTTTGCATGGTCGTCAGTCCCATCCACACGGCGGTCATGCTTCTGAGCGAACTGCGCACGTAGAGATCGATATCGAAGCCGGGATTGGTCGAACAGAGATCGACCACGCCGCCGTCGATGACGAGCCAGTAGGAGCGCTTTTCGGAAATCAGCTCCGGGTACAGAAAATGGATCGTGCACCGGCGCGGCGGCAACGGGGTCGGATCGAGATGGCGCCGCATGTCCCACATCAGCAGCGAAGGATCGAGATTCTTGAGCGACACCGACGATTCCACCCAGCGCTGGCCCCAGAAGCCGAGCGACATCACCACAGGGCGCAGGTCCTCGCCCGCCTGGGTCAGTCGGTAGTCGGAGACGCCCGACTGGCCGGTGGGCACGGCAATGATGACGCCCGCGTCTTCCAACTCCTTCAGCCGCCTGGATAGGAGGGTCGGCGACATGCGCGGCACGCCGCGCCTGAGGTCGTTGAACCTCGTGGAGCCGCAGAGCAGTTCGCGCACGACCAGCGCTGTCCAGCGCGAGCAAAAGATCTCGGCGCCCATCGAAACGGGGCAGAACTGGCCGTAACTGCCGAAATCGGGACGTTGAGGCATCTCATTCCCTTTCTGGCCGGCGAGCAGAGGTCTTCGCGTCTCCGAGCCCGCCTTCGATCCTACAAATATTGTAACGTATCGCCCGACGCCAGTTGCTTCGGATCGCCGGCGCCTGCGGCGGCGGTACACTTTTGGGACTGGAAGCGTAGCGCGACCAGCGGTCAAGATCACCGCGACGGTTGCTCTTGTTTCATCCGTTTTCAAAAGAGGGGAAATCCTCATGGCCGCTTCATCTACAATCAAGATCAGCGATTTCGAAACCCGCGACCTGGTCAAGACCGCCCAGGAACTCGGCTCTATTTTCGCCGAGCGCGCCGCTGCCGCGGACGACGACAAATTCGTCGCCGACAATTTCGCGCTGCTGAAGACGCTCTGGCCTGGTGGAAGCCGGCGCGCCCCGCGAGCTCGGAGGGGGTGGGGCGGACGTTGACGAACTGGCGGCGATGCTGCGCACGCTGGCCTATCATTGCGGCTCCACGGGCCTCGCGTTTTCGATGCATACGCATCAGGTCGCCATCCCTGCCTGGCGCTGGACGCACCAAAAAGTCGCCGCCGTCGAGCCGCTTTTGAAACGGGTCGCCAACGAGCGAATCCTGCTGCTTTCGAGCGGCGGATCGGACTGGATCGGAGGCTCAGGCAAGGCCGAGAAAGTGGAAGGCGGCTACAAAATTCATGCGCGAAAAATCTTCACCTCGGGCGCGCCGACCGGCGACCTTCTGATGACCGGCGCGGTGCTGGAGGCGGAAGGCGAGCCGCCGATGGTGCTGCATTTCGGCGTCCCCATGAACTCGCCCAACGTCAAAGTGCTCGATACCTGGCGCGCGCTCGGCATGCGCGGCACAGGCTCCCACGACGTCGAGATCGACGGGCATTTCTTGCCGGAAGCCGCGGTGGCGATGCGCCGCAAGGCTGGCGAATGGCATCCGCTGTTCCAGATCATCGCGACCATCGCCTTCCCCCTCGTCTATGCCGCTTATCTTGGCGTGGCTGAAAGCGCGCGCGACATCGCGATCGGCCTTGCCAAACGCAAAACGCCGGATCGCCATGCGATCGAGCTGGCGGGACGCATGGAGACCGAACTCGCCGGGGCGAGACTCGCGCACGAGTCGATGCTCGCAGCCGTCCGCCTCAACGCGCCGTCGGCGAGCACGGTCAATCAGGTGATGATGGGACGCGAACTGACGGCGCGGCACGCCATCACGGCGGTGGACTATGCGATGGAACTGGCGGGCGGCGCCGGCTTCTACCGCTCGGCAGGCCTGGAACGAAGATTCCGCGACATCCAGGCCGCCCGCTACCATCCCCTCAGGTCGGGGCCGCAGGCCGAATATGCCGGCGCCATGGCGCTCGGACTTTCGGTCGAGGCCATCTTCTGAAGCGTTTAACTTTTGCTGTCCGCGGGCCAGCCGGTTCGGCTGCATTCCAAAAAAGACAAGGCCGGGAGTGATCCCGGCCTTGCCGCACCCAGTTCCTTGCTTGCTGCCCGACCCTAGCGCGTCTCGCGCTTAAGATCGAACTCGCTCCCCGTCCTCCCACAAACTCGGCTCGGGCGGCGCCCCTTCTTCATCAGGGGCTGCGGCCTCCTTTTACAAGCGGGTCGTTATTAGTGCATCGGCAAGGTCATGTCACCATCCGAAGCAGGGCTGCCATGCAATTTTTTTCTGTCTTAGGGCAAACAGTTACCGACTGAACTAAAATGAGGCAAAGCCCCGCTTTCTTCGCGGTGCGGCATAAGTTATGAACCGCCGCGAGCGTCGGGGGCCGCTCGCTATCGACGGCCCGAATATTGTGCAGACGCCAAGGGAGTCGTCATGACCGCCATCATCGACATCGTCGCCCGCGAGATCCTCGACAGCCGCGGAAACCCGACAGTCGAGGTGGATGTGACCCTCGAGGATGGCTCGATGGGCCGCGCCGCCGTGCCCTCAGGGGCTTCCACGGGCGCGCACGAGGCGGTCGAGCTTCGCGACGGAGACAAGAGCCGGTTCGGCGGCAAGGGCGTCCTGAAGGCCGTGGAGGCCGTCAACAGGGACATTTTCGACGCGATCTCCGGCTTCGAGGCCGAGGATCAGGTCAAGATCGACGAGACGATGATCGCGCTCGACGGCACGCCCAACAAGGCGAAGCTCGGCGCCAACGCGATCCTCGGCGTTTCCCTGGCGGTCGCCAAGGCCGCCGCCGAGGCGTCCGGCCTTCCGCTCTACCGCTATGTCGGCGGCACGACGGCCCGCGTGCTTCCTACCCCGATGATGAACATCCTCAACGGCGGCGTGCATGCCGACAACCCCATCGACTTCCAGGAATTCATGATCATGCCGATCGGCGCGCCCTCGCTGAAGGAGGCCGTGCGCTGGGGTTCCGAGACATTTCAGGTTCTCAAGTCGCTGCTGAAGAAAGCCGGCCTCAACACGGCGGTCGGCGACGAAGGCGGCTTCGCGCCGAACCTGCCCTCCGCCGAGGCTGCGCTCGACTATTGCGTGAAGGCGATCGAGGCCGCCGGCTTCAAGCCGGGCGAGGAGATCGCCATCGCGCTCGACCCCGCCTCGACCGAGTTCTTCCACGACGGCGCCTATGTCTACGAGGGCGAGGGCAAGACGCGGACGATCGAGGAGCAGGTCGACTATCTGGCGAAGCTGGCTGCCGCCTATCCGATCGTCTCGATCGAGGACGGGCTCGCCGAGGACGACTGGAAGGGCTGGAAGCTCGCGACCGAAAAACTCGGCAAGAAGATCCAGCTCGTCGGCGACGACCTGTTCGTCACCAATGTCGAGCGGCTCTGGCAGGGCATCAAGTCGGGCACCGCCAATTCTATCCTCATCAAGGTCAACCAGATCGGCTCGCTGACGGAGACGCTTGCCGCCGTCGATATGGCCCACCGCGCCGGCTACACCGCCGTCATGTCGCACCGCTCCGGCGAAACCGAGGATTCGACCATCGCCGACCTCGCGGTCGCCACCAATTGCGGGCAGATCAAGACCGGCTCGCTCGCCCGATCCGACCGGCTCGCCAAATACAACCAGCTCATCCGCATCGAGGAGGAGCTCGGCGACGCGGCGCGTTACGCTGGGCGGAGCGCCCTGAAGGCGCTCTGACACCAAACAAACAAATCACGACTTCCCCTCATCCGGCGCTGCGCGCCACCTTCTCCCGCGAGCGGGAGAAGGGATTCGCGGCGCCCTTTGAGCCCCCTCTCCCGCTTGCGGGACAGGGTTGGGGTGAGGGCGCTTTCACCTTTCTCTAATCCTCGCCCGCCAACCGGAACGACCGCCGGACGATCTCGGCCCATTCGGGCCAGAGCGGCTTGGCGAGTTCGTGGCCTAGCCCCGCATAGAGGTGGAGCTCGGATTTCGGCAGCCGCCGCGCCAGCTCCAGCGAGGCCTGCCAATCAATGAGCGCATCGTCGCGGCCGTGAATGACGACCGCGGGCTTGTCAAAACCTTCGAGCCCGCCGATGTCCTGCCCCATGCGCCCGATCGCCGCGGCCTGCCGGGCGACGCCCGCGGGCGCGTAGGCCGGTCATAGCTCAGCGTCGCCCATTCGCGGACCCATTCCTCGTCGAAAGGATAGGCGGTCGATTGCGACAGTTTTTCCGCGCGATCAACGTCGCGATCGCCTCGTCGCGCGGCCGATGCACATAGAGATCGGAGCCGTCCGCCTTCGGACCTCCCTGCCTTGCCTTCAGAAAGCCCCGCCCCGGCGCGGTGTAGAACAGCACGAGCGAGCGCACGCGCTCCGGGGCGCGCGTCGCCATCAGCTGCGCGATGATGCCGCCCATCGACTGCCCGACGACATGAGCGCTTGGCAGGCCCAGCGCGTCCAGCACCGCAAAGCCGTCGTCGGCCATGTCTTCCAACCCATAGCCGCCATCAAAATCGTCGCGGCCGCCAAAATGCTGCGAGAGGCCGACGTCGCGATTGTCGAAGATGATGACCCGGACCCCGTTCTTCACGAAGGCGTCCAAAAAACCTTCCCGCCAGCCGATCATCTGCACGCTGAAACCCTCAACGAACAGGGCCGGAATCCCGTGCTCGTCGCCCCTGGTTTCGTAATAGATGCGGGCAGTCGGCGATTGCGCGTAAGGCATCGATCAGAACTCCCGTGAGGCCCGGCGAGGCCTCGATCTGTCCGGCCATCAGGCGCATCAATTGCGTCTCCGACAGCTCGGATTTTTGGAACACGCCGAGTTGGCGGCCGAGGAACAGCACGACGAATGTGTCGCCGATCGGATAGGCGTGCTGGACATTGTGGGTGATCAGCACCACGCCGATCCCGCGCGCCTTGGCGCGCCGCACATAGTCGAGCACGATTTCGGCCTGCCTCACGCCGAGCGCGGAAGTCGGCTCGTCGAGGATCAGGATTTCGCGCGCCGAAATGCACGGCGCGCGCGACGGCGACGCTCTGGCGCTGGCCACCGGACAAGCGTGCCGATCGGCCGGCGCACCGCGTCCGCGGCGACGCCGAGCTCCTGCAAAGCCTCGGCGGCGACGGAGATGGCGCGCGAGAAATCGAGGCGCCTGAACGGCCCCCAGCCGCGCGTCGGTTCGCGGCCGAGGAAGAAATTGCGATAGACCGGCATGATCGGCACGACGGCGAGGTCCTGGAAGACGGTCGCGATGCCGCGATCGAGCGCCTCGGTCGGCGAGCGCAAGCGCACGTCCTCGCCGGCGATCCGCAGCCGCCCGGAATCCGGCTGGATCGACGCCGCTCAGGATCTGGATCAGCGTCGATTTGCCCGCGCCATTGTCGCCGAGCAGGCAGACGACTTCGCCCGGGCGCACGCTGAGCGTGACGTCCTGCAGCGCCGCGACGTTCTGATAGGATTTCGAAACGCCGATCGCCTCGAGATAGGGTTTGCTTCCATCAGCCGCGCGCCTTCGGTTTCAGCGACTGGATGCGAACGGCGTTATTGATGAACACCGCCAGCAGCAGCATGAGGCCGAGGAAGGTCATGAACCAGACGTCGGGCAATGGCGTGAAAAAGAAACCCTGGTCGACCATGCCGAACAGCAGCGCGCCGAACAAAGTGCCGATCGGCGAGCCGTAACCGCCGGTCAGCAGCGCGCCGCCGATGACCGCGGCGGTGACGACCTCGAACTCGCGCCCGACCGCCGCATTGGCGTTGCCCTCGTTGATCGCGAACAGATCGAGCGCGGCGACGAGCGTCGTCGAGACCGCGACCGCGACATAGAGCGAGATTTTTACGCGGTCGACGGGAATGCCGGTGCGCACCGCCGCGGCCTGATTGCCGCCGGTCGCAAATATCCAGTTGCCATAGGGGGTCCGGTCGAGGATCCAGGCGGCGATCAAGGTCAGCGCGACCCACCAGACGAGCGAGACCGAGAACGGCCCGACCGAGGTAGAGAACAGGGTCGACAAACCCCCTGCCCCGACCGCCTCGCGCACGCCGTCGATCGTGCTGGTCCCGGTCAGCATCCGCAGAACGCCCTGCGCCGCGCCGCGCACGATGAACAGCATCGCCAGCGTGATGATGAAGGACGGCAGCTTGGTGCGCACCACCAGCCAGCCATTGAGCGCGCCAACGAGGAAGGCGAAGGCGACCGCGGCCGCGAAAGCGGCGGCGAACGGCCAACGCGGCCTCGACAGTGAGATAGCTCATGATCGCCTCGCCTGCGGCCACCATCGAGCCGACCGACAGGTCGAACTCGCCTGCGACGATCAGCAGCGTGGCGGGCGCGGCGATGATGCCGATTTCGGCGCCGACTTCGAGATAGTTGCGCGTCATCGGAATCGACAGGAATCCCGCGCTTCCCGTGAAAATCGCGAACAGCGCGAAGACGATGAGGGTCCCGACGACCGCCGTGAATTCCGGCCGCATCAGAATCATGCGGGCGCTGAGGCCGGAGCCGGCGGCGCCCTCTTCGTCGAGCTCGAAGCCACGGCGTCGGCAGGCCTTTAACGCGCGGCGGCTTCGACCCGGGCGACGTTGTCGGGGGTGACGACGGCCGGCCCGGTTACGAAAACGGGGGTCGCCGGCTGAATGGCCTGGCGCACATAAAGCGCCAGCATCACCACGGGGTAGTAGCCTTGCGCATATTGCTGGGCGTCTAGCGCGAAATCGAGCTTGTGACCTTTGAGCGCGAGGATGGCGCCCTGCGTCACGTCGATCGTGCCCCAATGCATCGCCACGCCGCGATCGCCGAGATCGGTCCTGACCTGCTCCATCGCGGCGATGAAGGCGGATCCGACCGAGAACACCGAGTCGATCGAGGGATCTTTTTGCAGGAGCGTCTCGGCGATGGTCTTGACGCGATTGGCGTCGCCGGCGTCGGGCAGCGGGATTTCGGCCAGCGAGGACGAGCCCTTGAAGGTGGTCGTGAAGCCGTTGGTGCGGGCGTCGACGAAGGGAATGGCGCCTTTCGGCGTGGTGATGACGAGCGCGTGCTTCGCGCCCATGGCGTTGAACTGCTGGGCGCCGAGTTCGCCCTGATGTCCGGGATCGTCGCCGACGAAGGCGAGCGCTCCAACCTTGTCGACCTGGTCGCCGCCCTGATTGACGAGGATGACGGGAATGCCGGCGTCGCTCGCCTTCTTGATCGTCTCGTTCAGGGAGGCCGGGGTCGGATCGCTGATGATCAGGCCGTCGGGCTTGGAGGCGATCGCCGCTTCCAGGTTGCGGCGCTGCTGATTTGGATCGTTGAGGTTTTTGTCCGTGCCGCGATATTGCACGCTCACCCCGAGGTCCTTGCCCGCCTGCTGCAGGCCGCGCGACACGCTGACCCAGTAGGTGTCGGATTCCGGCGAGTGCGTGACCAGCGTGAAGCGCAGTGGATCGGCCGCCGCGCCGCCGAGGCTCAAGCCCATTAGGCAAAGGCCAGCCGCCAAAAATGAACGCAACATCGCTTTCCTCCGCTTGTTCGCCGTTAAGCCCGCGCGCCTTCTTTTGGTCCTGCGGTTAAGCAGGTGAAGCGCTTCACCTTGCCGAAGTTAAGCGCTTCACTTATTCGTTGTCAAGAAGCCTAAGGGAAGGTCACCGAGAGTCGCCATGGCCACGACGGTCACGATGGACGACATCGCCGCCAGGGTCGGCGTGTCCCGCGCCGCGGTCAGCCTCGCCTTGCGCCGTTCGCCGAAGATTTCAGCGGCGCGCGCCGAGGAAATCCTGCGGGTCGCGCGCGAACTCGGCTATTTTCCGAACGTCAACGCGAGCCGTCTGGCGCGTGGAGGCCAGACGAGTTTCGGCGTGCTGCTCGCCGACCTGCACAATCCGATCATGGCTGAAATCCTCGATGGGTTCGCGCCGGCCGGCGCGGACGAGGAGCCGGACATCTATCTTGCCTCCGGCTTCAACGACGCGGCGCGCGAGCGCGCCTCGGTGCAGTCGTTCCTCGCCCATCGCGTCGCCGGCATCGTGCTGGTCGGCTCCAAGCTCGAGGCCCCGCAGATCCGGGAGATCGCCGAGGCTGTGCCGACCGTCGCGGTCGGGCGCAACGTGCCCGGGGTCGACTGCGTGCTCAGCGATTCGCACCTTGGCGGACGGCTGGTCGCCGACCATTTTTTGAAACTCGGGCATCGCTCGGCCGCCCATCTCGACGGCGGCGGCGGCGCAGGCGCGGAAGAGCGCAAGCAGGCATTCCTGCGCCGCTTTCGCTCCGTGAAGGGCGCGACGGCGATCACCCTGCCCGGCCAATACACGCAGGCCTCCGGCTTCGAGGCGGCGAAGACCCTGTTCGCTTCTGACAGCGGCGCTACCGCGGTCTTCGCGGCGAATGATCTGATGGCGCTCGGCGCGCTGGAGGCGGCGCGCGAAATGGGAAAGATCGCGGGCGCCGATTTCGCGCTCTGCGGCTACGACGACATCGAGATGGCGGCCTACGGCTTCATCTCCCTCACTTCCGTCAGCTACTCGCGTAACGAAGGCGGGCGGGTCGCGAGAGAGCTGCTCCAGGCCCGCTGCGCGGACCCGCGGCGGCCGACGAGAAATCATGAAAGTGAGGCCTCGCCTCGTGGTTCGCGGCACGTCCTGCCCGGGCCCGGCGGCCGGGCTGAAGCGTTAAGCAAGAGGGGCGGCCTTCCTTCTCAACACGCCGCGCGCAATCGTTCGTTAACCCTGCGGCGCCAATGTCGCGCCATGGTGGTCCGCACGCGTTTCCGCTCAGTTCTGATCCCGCTGTTCTTCTACCTTGCGGCGGGAGCCGCGAGCACGTTCCTCGTCTGGGGCGCGTCGAACGGCGAGCGCGGCCTCGCCGCGAAAGCCGCCTATGAGGCCCAGAACGAAGAGCTGCAACAGGAGCTCGCCGGCCTTCAGCAGGAACGCCAGCGCTGGGAGCATCGCGTCAACTCGATGCGCTCCGAGTCGGTCGACCGAGACCTCCTCGAGGAAGAGGCCCACTCGCGCCTCGACCGCGTCTACAAGGACGAGGTCGTCATTTTTACGGGCGACAAGCGAGCCAGTCCCTGAGAGCTCAGTCCTCGCTGAGCGACTTCTCGACCTGATCGAGCAGCCACGCGGTGCCATGCTCCCGGCTGCCGGCGTCGTCGTGGCCGTCGAGGAACACGCCCTGCTCGCTCAGCGTGAGCAGAGAGCCCTTGGGATCGGCCGCAATGCAAGCGCCGCTAGCGACACCGAGATTTTTCGGCCGTCGAGCCGCATCTCATAGCTGTAGATAAGCCGCTCGTCGGGGATCACGTCGAAATAGATGGCGTCGAAGGCGCTGACCATGCCGCTCGCGTGACGCCCGACGACCCGCTCGCGCCCTCCAACCCTGATATCCATCACGCGCTCCAACTCGACGAAGCCGGTCGGCCCCGCGAACCAGCGCTTCTTGGCCTCCGGGTCGGCGAAAGCCTTGTAGAGCCGGGCCGGCGACGCCGCGAAGGCGCGGCGCAAGGTGAAAGCGCCTTGCACGGCCGAGCGCGGCGGCGCCTCGGCAAGTCCGCGCGCTTCGCGTTCGAGCTGGTTGAGCGTCGCGTTCCAGCCTTCGAGCGCGCCACGAACCGCGGAGCGGAACGCCTCGTCGTAGATCTCATAAGATTGGGTCACGTCGACCTTTGTCCCCGCGCCCGCCTCGCTCAGCACGACCAGCGTGTCGCAGCGAAAGCCGACCTTTCCGCCTGTCTGGACGATCCCCGCGAAGCCGATCCGGGCCGGCGGCTCGAGGACGGTGAAATGCATGCGCATCTGATGCTCGCTTCCGTCGGGAATGCGCATGGTGAGGTTGAAGACGCCGCCCGGGCGGAAGTCGATCTCGACCTCCTCGGCCGTGCAGGGCGAGGGCGCGAACCAGCGCCGCACATGGTCGGCATGGCTCCAGGCCTTGAACACCAGCGCGCGGGGCGCCTGAAGCGTTTGGCTGAGTTTTAGGGGGTCGGGGCGAAATAGCACGGCGGGTTTGTTCATGGCTTTTCGGGCTCCTGTTGTTGAACTTCCTGAAGGTACGCTTCGAGCCGATCGAGCCGGCTCTCCCATTCGGCGCGCCGCTCGGAGAGCCAGCGCTCGCAAGCCGAAAGAGCCGAGGCGTCGATCCTGCAGGTGCGCACCCTGCCCCGCTTCTCGCTGACCACCAGGCCAGAGCTTTCGAGCACGGCGAGATGTTGCATGACGGCCGGGAGCGACATCGGCAAAGGCGCCGCCAGCTCCTTTACGCTCGCCGGCGCGGTGGAAAGCCGGGCGAGGATCGCGCGCCGCGTCGGGTCCGAAAGCGCCTGGAAGGAGAGGTCGAGCGGCGAATGGTTAAGCATACGCTTTACTATTACGGCGCGGCGCCGCTGGCAAGAGGTTCTTGCCGGCGGCTTATCGCCCCCGGCGCCGCCTAACGGCGCCAAACAAATCCAAACAAGCGCCAAACAAATCCAAACAAGAGCAGAACAAATCCAAACAAATCCAAATTCAATCAGGCCTGATTCAATGTTTTCAGAGCGTTGCGAGGCGCCATGGCCGATTTTTGCTCGTTTCCAAATTCGCGGGCTACCGACAGCATCGCTTTTCGGTTACCGTCATTGTTCGTCTAACATATATTTCTGAATTTTACAAACACCCTCGCCGCGTCATGCCCGGACTTGTTCCGTGCATCCACGCCGCTGTGCAGCCAATGCAGTCGGACCGCGAATTCGACGGTAAGCGCAAGACGTTGAGCCGCGCATCGCTCAACGGCGTGGATGGCCCGGGACATGCCCGGCCATGACGGAGAGCGGCTTGCGAGACCAGCTACCGCAACACCGGCCGAATGAGCCTGACCCCAATCCCGTCGCCGGCGCCGGTGAGGAACGCCAGCGGGCGGACGAGGGTCGAGATGAGCGCGGCGCGGGCAAAACTCTTGCGGCGTCCGAGCCCGGCGCCGATCAGGCGCAAGGCGGCTGTCGCGGCCGGCAGGGGCCGCATGAACACCGCAAAATCCCTGATCTTGCCGTCGGCGCCGAACTGGATATGGTCGACCATCTCGAGATCCAGCCCATCGACTTTTGCGCGTGCGACAAGGCAATGCTGGACGCCTGCGAGGAATTCGAGCGGAAAATGCCTTAATCTTTGAGTCCTGCGTCTGGCCGCGGTCCGGACAAGGCGTAGCTGAGGGCTTGCACGCTCGCAAAGCGCATAAATTGCATGTACAGTTGCGTTGCGTCCGCATAACCGCAAGGCTCCAATTTCTGCAACCTGATCGCGAGTTCATCGGCGCCGAAGGTGCGACATGGAGGACCCGCTCGAAAAGGGGTTGCCGATATGGGTCACCGCAATTTGCCGTGCGACTTCGTTGGAACAATGCGTCGACGCTTTCAAATCCAGCGTCAAACCATTCGGCGTCACGATGTTCGTTTGCGGTGAAGTCGACGTCGAAAACCGCCGTCGTTCCGTGATGCACGTGATCGAATGGCCCGACGATTGGACGAAGTTCTATCGCGAAGGCTTTGTGGCTAGGGATCCGTTGCTGAACGCGTTAATGGTGCGCACAGAACCGTTCACCTGGCGGGAATTGCGGGAGGACCCGAACCTGCCCGCGCAAGATTTGCAATTGCTGAATTTTGCCGCCGCCCGAGGCTGGAATGACGGGCTCGTCACCCAAATTCCGCGTGGCGGCGCGCGCTTCGGCATCGTCAGTCTCATTCGCGCAGGATCGCCGATGAACGCCGTCGAGAAATCGATGCTGATCCTGCTGTCGGTTCTGTTTCACGAGCGGGTCAAATGCTTCTCGGCGCGCGCATTCGCCGCCGAACCCAGCGGCATTTCCGCCCGGATGAAGGCGGCCCTTCAACTCGTCGGGCGCGGGTTTTCCGACAAAGCGATCGCGCGAAAGCTGGAAATCTCCGAGACGACCGCGCACGGCCACATCGAAGACGCCAAGCGCCGCCTCGCCGCAAGGACGCGGGCCGAAGCCGCCGCCGTCGCGATAAGCCTCGGCATCATCGCGCCCTGAACCCGAAAACGGCTCTCTGCGCCTTCGGACCCCTCCAAATAGAGGGATTTGCGCACACCAGCGTTGTTCTATCGTCCTGCCGGCTGGCGGAAATTCACAACTTTTGCGTGCGGGGACGGAGGCAAAAGATGACCACGATTTCGGGGATCGTCGACAACACCGGCGTCATCAATGTCGACCCCAGTGACGATACTCTGACCGTCGCGGCAGGCGGCGCCACGCTCGAAGGCGGCGGCCAGATAGACATGTCGGATAGCGCCGGCAATATCATTGAGGGGATCAACGACGCTGATCTCACCAACGTCAACAACACCATCGTCGGCGCGGGCTCGATCCAAAGCCTCACGCTCGTCAACGACAAGAAAGGCGTCATCGACGCAATTTATTCCGATAACCCGCTTTATATCGAAACCGGGGAACCGACCACCAACCAGGGCATGTTCGAGGCGACCGCCGGCGGCGTTCTCTATTTGTCGGGCGAGACCGTCAATAACGCTTCCGGGACCATCCGCGCGCTTGGCGCGGGGTCCGTCGTCGATCTCTACGAAACCACTATCGAGGGCGGCGCCGTCAAAGGCTCGAGCGGAGGCGCCGTCGATATCCTCGCCGGACAAGGCAACGATGTGTTCAACGGAACGGTTTCGGCGCTGACGATCAGCGGCGCTGTCAATATCATCAAATCCGGACTCACAATCGAAGGCGCCATCGACAACACGGGCACGATATCATTGAAGGCCGGGAACGGCTCCGCCGTTCTTGCGGTCGGAGCTTCCGGCGCGACGCTGACCGGTGGCGGACACATCAAACTCGACGATCACAGCAACAATCAGATTGTTGGCGCCAACGACGCTGATCTGACCAACGTCGACGACACGATCGTCGGGGCCGGGATGATCGAAAGCATCGAAGGCTTAGGCCTCTCGCTGGTCAATGAAAGCGGCGGCGTGATCGACGCCATCTATTCCAACGACGATCTCGTGATTTCGACTGCGGCGCTCGCGACCAACGACGGGCTCATGGAGGCGACCCAGGGAGGCGTGCTCTATTTCAGCGGCCAAAGCGTCGCCAATGCCGATGGGACGATCAAGGCGACCGGCGCCGGCTCGACCGTCGATCTGTTTGAGACCGACATTCAGGGGGGCCTTCTTACGGCCCAAAACGGCGGCGCGTTCGACGTCCTCGTCGGCCAGAGCAACGACGTATTCGACGGAACCGCCAATGCGGTCGAAGTCCAAGGGAGCGTCGACCTGAACGAGTTGGCGCTGACCATCGAGGGGACGATCGACCTAAAGGGAACGATCTCGCTGGTCGCCCCGCATGGCGCCGCCATCCTGTATGTCGGCGGTTCGGGCGCGACGCTGCAGGGCGGCGGCGTCGTCTCGCTGAGCGACAGCGCGAACAACTACATCCAGGCGACCAACAATCCGACGCTGACCAACGTCGACGACAAGATCATGGGCGCGGGCAACTTCGACAGCGTCGAGGGCACCGGGCTCACCGTAGTCAACGACGCCGGCGGTTCGATCCTTGCGACCTATCTCACCGACGACCTGATCTTCGCGACCAGGGAAACGGTCGAAAATAACGGCGTGATCGGCGCGATGGGAGGCTATCTGCTCTCGGACGACAACATTTCGGGCAGCGGAGTTGCGGAGATCGGCGGTGGCGGCACGGCCAATTTCCGCGGCTATTTCAACGAAAATACCGTGTTCGACGGCGCAGGGACGTTGCAGATCGACGGCAATTATTACTCTGGCGCGGTCTCCCATATGGGGGTCGGCGACACCGTCGATGAGACTAACGTAAAATTTCCAACCGGCCAATATGCCGGCTTCACCTGGACCGAAAACGCTGAACAGACCGGCGGCGTGCTGGACGTCAATTATTTCAATGGCAGTTTGCAAACGTCCTACGCCCTCAACGTGGAGGGGCTCTACATCCAGGACGATTTCGCCGTCGGTTCTGATCAAGCGAACGACACCATCATAGATTGCGTCAGAGACGACACGGTCGGATGGAAAACCGCGGTCAGCGGCGCCTGGACCAGCGCCGCGAGGTGGACCTCCGGATCCGCTCCAGCTTCCGGGGCCGACGTCGTGATCAACGTCGCGGGAACCTATACGGTGACGGACACTCAAAGCGCGACGCTGGTGACAAACCTCTATATGGAGGATTTCGGGCGCGACGCTGCATATCGGCGCGAACGACACGTTTACGCTCGACGGCTACGCTTCCATTTCCGGCACGATACAAACGAGTGCGGGTTCGGCGCTCGACCTCAGTGCGGATGTCGTTCTCGGCGTTGTCGGCGGCAGCGGCGGCGTATTGGATATCGGCGGCAAGAACGCGCTTCTCGACATCGTTGGCTCCCTGCAAGGCGGCACGTTGAACATCATGTCAGGCGCGAGCGCGCTCGCGACCGGCGGGTCGAGCGAGATTTCGTCTGAACAGATAAATCTTGTTGGCGCGCTGCAGGCAAACGCCGACCTGACATTGTTCAATGATACCGTCGACGCCGCCGGTTCGTCGCTGATCGCCAATGGCGCAACCCTGTCCCTCGAAGGCACAGGCATCGGCGGGGGAACGCTGACCGCGATGAACGGCGGCGCATTCAGCGACTCTGATGGCGCGGACACTGAACGGCGTGACGCTGGCTTCGGGCGCCAGCCTGACGATCGAGAATGGCGGCGAGATCGAAGGCGTGACGACCAACAAAGGCGACCTGGATGTGCAAGGCAGCAATCTCATCGTGACGGGGTCGCTTGTCGGGACCGGGATGGTCAACTTGCAGCAGGCCGGTCTCGTCGATATCGACGGCGCGGTCGGCTCCGGCCAGACGTTCCTGTTCAGCAACGACGCGAACGGCAACGGCCTGTCGCTCGGCGACCTCTCGGGCTTCTCGGGCGTACTGAGCGGTTTTACGACCTACGAAGAGATTGATCTCGTCGGCCTCGATTCGAACGCGAGCCTCATCAAGCTATAACGGCAATTCGTCGTCGGGCGTGCTGACCCTCTCGGATGACGGTACGAACTATCAACTGAAGTTCGCCGGCAACTACACGTTCAGCGGATTTGGGCTGAAAGCCAGCAGCGACGGCCAAAGCCTTTCCTACACCCCACCCGCTTAAGCGCGAGGGCGCCCTGGCCCCTCACTTCTGCGTCAGCGGACAGCCCGTGGCGCCGAGCGGCCGAAACGCGTCTTCGGCGGGGATGGTCGCCAGCACCTGCAGATAGTCGTAAGGGGCTTTGGACTCGGCCGGCTGTTTCACCCGAACCAGATAGCGCGGATAGGTTACGCGGCCGTCCACTCTGACGTGGCCGTCGTTCGTAAATATGTCGTGGATCGGGGCGGCGCGTATCGCTTCGGTGATTTTAACGTCATCCTCGGAGCCAGCGGCTTTCACGGCTTCGAGATAATGGCGCACCGAGGAATAGAGCGCGACCTGATTGTCGTTGGGCATTCGCTGGGTTTGCTCGAAGAATCGCTTGGCGAACGCGCGGGTTTCATCGTTCAGATCCCAATACCAGGACTGCATGAAGGTGAGGCCGTGCGCGATTTTCAGGCCGGCGGCGTTGACGTCGCTGAGATAGGTGATCGGCGTCGCGATGTACTGATGCTCGCCGATGCCGAATTCGCTGGCCTGTTTGAGCGAATTGGAGAGATCCGCGCCGGAGTTGGCGAGAACAACGACTTTCGCGCCAGAACTCTGGGCCGAGAGCAAGTAGGAGGAAAAATCGGCGGTGTTGAGCGGCGCGCGGACGCTTCCCAAAACCTTGCCGCCGGCCTTCTCGATCGCGGCGCGCGCGTCATTCTCGAGGCTCACTCCGAACGCGTAGTCGGCGGTGATGAAATAAAAGCTGTCGAGTTTCTGCTGGACGAGCGAGCGCATCAGCGCGGCGGCGTTCGACCAATTGTCGGCGTTCCACTGGAACGTGTCCGGCGAGCAGGCCTTGCCGGTGAGGTCCGACGAGGACGCGCTGTCGAAGATCACGATTCTGTGACGCGATTTTGCGAGATCGACGAGCGCGAGGGCGACGCCCGAATTCGTGATGTCGAAGATCGCCTGCACCCCCTTCGCATCGAACCATTCGCGCGCGATGTTGAGCCCGACATCCACCTTGTTCTGATGATCGGCGACCAGCAGATCGATCTTCTTGCCGAGAACTTCCCCGCCGAAATCCTCGATCGCCATGCGAACGGAGGTCACGGATGTCGGGCCCGACACGTCGGCATAGGGGCCGGACTGGTCGTTCATGATGCCGATGTTGAACGATTCTTCGGCGAAGACCGCGCCGGGCGCCAAAAGAGCGAGCAGAGCGGCGGCAGCGAAACAGGACAGGCGCGACATGAGGGCCCTCGGTTTTTGTCGAGGCCCGACCTTAGCCTGAGTTGGCGGGACTGGATATCGGGGTTCAGCCTTTCAGGGCGCCGGCGGTCAACCCGCTTATGAACTGCCGCTGCAACGCGAGGTAGACGAGCACGACCGGCACGAGCGCTATGATGAGCCCGGAGCACAATGCGGTGTAGTCGGTCCCGTACTGGCCGACCGCCTGGAACACCGCCGACTGCACGGTTTTGAGGCCAGGAGAGGTGATCAGCGTGTTGGAGAACATGAACTCGTTCCAGGTGTAGAGCGACTGAATGATCACCACGCTCGCCATGCCGGGACGCGCGAGCGGCAGATAGACATGCCAGAACACCTGAAAGTCGTTGCAGCCATCGAGTCGCGCGGCGTCGCCGAGTTCACCCGGCAGGCTGAGGAAGAATGTCCGCATCAGGAAGACCGCGAAGGCCGTGCCGCCGCCGACATAGGAAAGCGCCAGTCCGGTCAGCGAATTGAGCAGATGCAGCGACCTCAGGAATTGAAACATCGGAATGAGGATCGCCTGCGGGGGGACCATCATCATGCCGATGAAGATGTAGAACACCAGCTCGCGCCCCGGAAACCGGTAGCGCGCGAAACCATAGGCGGCGGGCGTCGCGAGCGCGACCACCAGCGCGACGGTGAGGCCCGTGACGTAAAGCGAGTTGGCGAGATGAACGGGAAAGTTCATCGCGAACCAGACGCGCGGAAAATTTTGCCAGTTGATTTCGCTCGGCAGCACGGTGTTGAAGACCTCGTGTGAGTCCTTGACCGAGGTGACGATCATCCACGCCAGCGGGAAGGCTTCGACGATGGCGATGGCAATGAGGACGACGTAGGTGAGCAGGCGAGCGAGCGGGATCGACCGGCTCGCGCGCGTTTCCGGCGCAGTCAGGTTCCGCATCGAAAGCGACGTCGCTCTGTTGGTCATCACAATTGAGCCTTAGAGTTCGATCTCAGCTTCCGTGCGGCGACCGAGCCGGATTTGAATCGATCGAAAGCCCGACGCTGAGCAGAAGAATGACGATCGCGATCGCCGTCGCATAACCCAGCCGAGAGTTGGAAGCGCCCATCGCCCCGAACGCGATCGTGTAGAGATAGGTGCCGAGCGTCGCGCTCGCGTAATTCGGCCCTCCGGCCGTCATGACCCAGATCTGGTCGAACACTTTTACGCCGTTGATCGTGTTCAGGACGATGACGATGAGGATGACCGGCCAGATCGTCGGAACGGTGACATTCAGGAAGCGCCGCCAGGCATTGGCGCCGTCGAGTTCCGCCGCCTCATAGAGCTCCTTCGGCACGCTCTGCAGCGCCGCGAAAAATATCACGAGATAGAAGCCGAGCGACTGCCACACCGAGACGATGATCACGCTCGGCATTACGGTGTTGGAGTCAGCGAGCCAGAGCTGAGTGAGCGCGTCCAGTCCGATCGCACGCAGAAAAGAGTTGATCGCGCCGAAATTCGGCTCGAACAGCATGGACCAGAGCAGGCCGCTGATCGCCAGCGAAATGATCACAGGCAGGAAATAGAGCGTGCGGAACAATGTGCCGCCGCGGATGCCGGAATTCAGCAGGCAGGCGATTAGCAGCGGCAGAACGGTCTGCAGGACCACGGTGCAGCCGGTGAAGTAGGCGGTATGCCAGAGCGACCTGTAGAACGTCTCGTCGCGCAGCAGTTCGAGGTAGTTGTTTAAACCCACCCAGGTCGGCGGCGTCATGCCGTTCCAGCGTTGCAGGCTGAGCAGGACGGCGTCCACCATCGGCGCGGCCATCGTCAGGATCACGGCGAGACCGGCGGGCGCGATGAACAGGAGCGGCGCGATCAGGCGCCGGCGCCGCGGCGAAGCGTCTGTTTGGTTGACATCGCTCGACATGGTCATCGCATCGGGCTCGCCGCGCCGCTGGGGCGGCGGCGCGGTTCGATTTTTGTTCGGGCGCTCACTTGCCCCGCGCGGCCATCACGTCAGCTTCGATTTTCTTGGCGCCGTCGGCCGGCGAGATCGACCCGTCGAGGGCGCTCTGGCAGACGTTGGAGACCGAATCCCAGCTTCCGGGACCAAACAGGATGTGATCGGCCGCATCGGTCGTGATCCACGGGATCATGGTCTTGACCTTGGGATTGTCGATCTGATCGACGGCGCTCTTCAGCGACGGGAACGACTGCAGGCCCTTGGCGCGCCAATTGTAGACGTCGGCGCGGAAGATGTAGGCGACGAACTTGATCGCCAGCGCCTTGTTGGGGCTGTTGGCGTTGACCGACCACGCCTCGCCGGCGCCGTCGCCGGTAAAGTGCACGCCATCCGCCGTCACCGCCGGCACCTTGTGAACGGAAAAGTTGGCGAGCCAGTCCTTGCTGCCGTCGTGCGCGAAAATGCTCGGCGTCCACGACCCGCCGTAGAACATCGCCGCGCGCCCCTGATAGGCGAGCTGGTAGCTTTGCGGATCGTCTATGCCGTTGATCCCGGGCGGGAAGACGCCGCGCCTTGGCGAGCCGCTCCAGCAGTTCGAGCGCGTCGATCACGGGTTTCGAGTTCCAGCTCAGTCCGGCCTCGGTGTGATCGTCGAGCGCATAGACGTCGCCGCCATATTGAGCGACGAGCGGCAGAAAGAAGTCGGGGCAGGTGTTGCGCGTCAGATTGCCCCAGGCCAGCGGGATATAGCCCTTGGCCTTGAATTTCGGCGCGTCGGCGATCAGTTCGTCCCAGGTGTTGGGCGGAGAAAGGCCGACCTCCTTCATGATGCGATCATTGGCGAAGATGCCGAAATCCTGCGCCATGTCGGCAAGGCCGTAAGGCTTGCCGTCGAAAGTGTACTGGCGAAGCGGACCCTTGAAGAACTGGTCGAAGAACGCGTCGTCGAACACGTCCTTGAAGTTGACGAGCAGGCCGGCGCGGCCCAGTTCGCCCGTCTTGGTGCCGCCGTTGAACACATCGGGCAGCGAATCCGCCGGCGATCATGGCGGTCAGGCTCGGAAGATACTGACTGAAGGCGATGAAATTGCTCTCGACCTTGACGCCGGGATTTTCGGCTTCGAATCCGGCGACGGTCTTGTCCCAATAAGGGGTGCCGGCGACGTAGGCCGGCTGCCAACTCATGATGTGAAGCGTGGTGTCCGCCAGCGCCGGCTCCGCGCCTGTCGCGCAACAGAACCCGAGCATCGCCATTCCCGCCGTCGCCGACCCGAGCTTTCGATAAAAGTCCATAGGCATGTTCCTCTCCCGTTACACCTCGTTGGGTTCCTCGATCGGGCGCCGCGCCGCGGCCCCGTCCTGCGCCGCGGCGCGCATGGCGGACATCGCGCCGTTCACCGCCCACATCGATTGGACGGCGTCGTCGCGATAGGGATGCTCGCGCGCCACGGACTCGTTCAGCTCGATGCCGCCGAGGCCCGGCAACGAAGTGACCTCGTAGCGGCCATTGACGGGCATCGGACAATTGCGGATCAGCGCGTTGCGCCATTCGACGTCGAACGCCGAGAACGATTCCTGACAGACGATGTTGGTCGTTGCCGCATTCAGTTGGAGAATGGCCGCCGAGGCGACCGGGCCGAATGCGCAGTGGAAGGAAACGGTGAGGTAGCTCGAGTCGGCGAGCGCGGCGATCTTCTTGGCTTCGAGCAAGCCGCCGACCTGGATCGGATCGGGCTGAAGAACATGCGGGCGACCGAGGCGCATCAGGAGCGGCGTCTGGTATCGGGAGTAGCAGCGTTCGCCGGCGGCGATGCGCAGGCCTGCGGGCCGCGCCACTTCGCCAAGCGCCAGATAGTTTTCCGGGTCCACCGGCTCCTCGAACCAGTAGACGCCGATTTCGGCCAGCGCATGAGCGACGCTGCTCGCCGTGCCGACGCTGAAACGGCCGTGTCCGTCGATTAGGATTTTCATGTCGGGGCCGACCGCCGCGCGCACCGCCGCCACGACCTCGATGCCGCGCCGGAGGTCGCCGAGATCTGGGTCTCGGCCGAGGCCCCAGAACGGATCGAACTTCAGGCCGCAATAGCCGGCCTTCGCGACCTCGCGAGCCGCCGCGACCGCGCCCTCGCCTCCCCCGGCTCGCACCAGCCATTCGCGTAAGCGGGAATGGAGTCGTGGACCCTTCCGCCGAGCAGGTTATGGACGGGCTGGTCCAAAAACTTGCCGCAGATGTCCCAAAGCGCGAATTCGATCGCCGCGATCGCACTGTTGAGCACGGGGCCGCCGCGCGCGTATTCGTTGCGATACATCGCCTGGACCAGGCGCTCGATCTCGAAGGGCGAAGCCCCGAGCACATAGCGGTTCGCCATATGCTCGATCGCCGACGCGACCGTGCGCGCCTGCCATTGCACAGTCCCCTCGCCGAGGCCGGAGAGTCCGTTGTCCGTGTGGACGCGCGCGATGACGAGGTTGTTCCACTCGCGGCCCACCAGGAAAACTTCGACGCGATCTATCTTCATAGTGGGTTTCGCCGCGGCCTCCCGAGCTTTCGGCAACGATTATAAATAGAAAATTGAAAAGAATCTATAGATTTTTTTGCACTTGACATAAAGTTGCGCGCGCAGCCTGTGGGGATAATTCTCTGGCGCTGATCCATGTCGAAAACCTCGAGCCTCTCGCACCGCCTGACCAACGACCTCCGGAGGGACATCATTTCCGGCGCCGTCGAGCCCGGCGCGTGGCTGAAGACCGAGGAGCTCGCCGCGCGTTACGCGGTCAGCGCCAACCCGGTGCGCGAGGCGCTATGGCGGCTGCAGGGCGAAGGTTTTGTCGTCGCCAATCCCAACCAGGGCGCGCGCGTTCGCACGATCGACGACGATTTCATCCGCAATGTTTTCGAGATCCGCGAGGCGATTGAGCCGATCTTCGTGCGCCGCTTCTGCCAGCGCGCCACCGCGCAATCGCTGGCCAGACTGCGCGAGGCGGCCGAGGCTTTCGCCGAAACCGCCGCCCAGCAGCCGCCGGACTTCGAGGCGCTGGAGGCGGCCAATCGGGAATTCCACGGTGTCATACACGATGGCGAATTCAACACTCCCGCCATCGAGGTGATGGAGCGCTATGCGGGCCTCATCAACGCGACCCGCGCCAAACTGCCGATCACGCTGTCGCGTCTGCGCCAGCGCATCAACCAGCATCGGGAATTGATTGATGCGATCGCGGCGGGAGACGTCGAGGCGGCGGCCCGCATCGCGGTGGAGCACATCCGCAGCGCGGGCGAGGATCTCTTGAACCTGATGCGTCACGCGCGCACCAATGCGCGTGAGGGAAGAGCCTCCGAGCCCGCCCTGCGGGCGCCGCGCAAGGCTGAGACGGAAGCGAACTGACAAGGTCTGCGCCCGCCTCGCGCTTCCCGCGCCCCATTATATACAATTTGCCTTCTATTCTATAACATCGCTGGCGAACTTGAGAAGGAACATACGAGATGGGCTTGAGCGTCCTCTATATCGGCGGCACCGGCCAGATATCCCTGCCCTGCGTGGAAGCCTCGTTGGCCGCCGGCCATGATGTCACCGTGCTCAATCGCAACAAGACGTCCGCGCCGCTGCCGAAGGCGGTGAAGACGCTGGTCGGCGACATGAACGACGTCGCCTATGGTTCGCTCGGCGACCGGCATTTCGACGTCGTCGCGCAATTCCGCGCTTACCGGCCCGATCAGATGGAGCGCGACATCGCGACCTTTTCGGGCAAGACCGGGCAATATGTGTTCATCTCCTCGGCCTCCGTCTATGAGAAGCCGGTCCGCCATTATCTGATGACCGAGCGCACCAAACTCGAGAACAGTCTACTGGCAATACAGCCGCGACAAGATCGCCTGCGAAGAGCTGCTGCGCGAACAGTCGAAGCTGCCTTATACGATCGTGCGGCCGAGCCATACGGTGCGCACGCACATGCCGATCCAGGTCGGCGATCCCGATCTGGCGATCCGCCGAATGATCGCAGGCAAGCCGGTGATCGTCGCCGGCGACGGCTCCTCGCTGTGGACGCTTTCGCGCTCGGTCGACATCGCGGGGCCTCTCGTGCGACTGTTTGGAAACCGCCAAGCGCTCGGCGAGGACTTTCACATCACCACGGATCGCGGCTTCACTTGGAACCAGATCCATGACGCGATCGCGCGCGGATTCGGCGTCAAGGCGATCCACGCGCATGTTCCGACCGATACGATTGTGCGCTTCAACCCGGAATGGGCGGGTTCGCTGCTTGGCGACAAGACCTGGTCGGCCTTGTTCGACAATTCCAAGGTGAAAGGCGTCGTCGGGCCGTTCGAGGCGTCTCAGGACATCGATGAAATCCTGGCGGACTCGGTCATGCATGCGAAGCAGAGGCTGGAGGCGCCGGCGCCTGATCATTCCTCCGAAGACCGCCTGATCGACGCCATCATCGCGGCACAGGATCGGCTGCGTCCCTGAAATCAATGCAAGTCCTGATCGCCTTAGGCGGCCTCCCCGGCACAGGAAAGTCGACAATCGCGCGCCAGCTGGCGCGCGAGACCGGCGCCTTGTGGCTGAGGATCAATTCCATCGAACAGGCGATCCTCAACTCCGGCGTGTTGCGCGGCGAGGTCGACGACGCGCGGCTATCGCGTCGCCTATGCGGTCGCCGAGGACAATCTGCGGCTCGGGCGCGACGTCATCGCTGACAGCGTCAACGGCTGGTTGATCACCCGCGACGCCTGGCGGGACGCCGCGGCGCGCTCGGGCGCCAAAATCCTCGAAGTGGAGACGATTTGTTCCGATCTCGACGAGCATCGCCGACGCGTCGAAACCCGGTCCAGCGATGTCGTTGGCCTCCGCCAGCCCGACTGGGCCGCGGTGCTGGCGCGCGACTGCGAGCCTTGGGATCGCGACCATTTGGTTGTCGACACTGCGAAGATGAGCGTGGCGCAATGCGTTGAGCTAATCCGAGTCGCGAAGCCGCGCCTGCCTTAGGTCACAAACTCAAAAAGGGATTCCATTTTTTCACGAAATTGGATGCGACTGGAGAGGTGGTGACCTAAGGTGTGCCCCCAAACGTCGAGCGCAGTGCGGCGTCCATGTCGAGGAGCGAGCCATGACCATTCAGACGACGAACATCGATAAAACGAGCGGCGACGCTGTTGATCTTACCGCCGGCGAGGAGTTTTTCTACACTATTGCCAACGGAGTATTACTGGAATCGCAGACCGCAGATGAAGTCGTTGCTGATGGTACGCAAGCGTTCCTTGTTTATAATTACGGCGGCGTTATCGCCAATGGTGATGGTGTTGTACTAGAAGCTGCTAACGATCACCTTTACAATGAAAGTAGCGGGTCAATTTTCGGTTTCTATGGAGTTTTTATGGGAGATTCAATCGATGAAACAGTCGTCAACTACGGCAATATATCGGGCGATATTGTAGGAATTGGAGACTTCCCAGGGGGGTAACGTCATCTCGAATTATGGAACGATAGAGGGGCCCGACGACGGCCTGAGCGTCGCTGGCGGAGACTATATAACGAACTACGGAATCATTTCGGCCACCACCGGCGTCGGCATTTCCACCGATACGGCGACCACGCTCACGACAATAATCAACACGGGCGCGATTGAAGGAGGGGACGCCATTAGCAGTCTTGGAACCGGGGCTTTGACATTGACCAACACCGGCGCTCTCGACGGCGCCGTCGATCTTGAGAACTCCGGCGGCGACACCTTCACGAATACCGGTGAGATCGTCGGAACTGTCCAGCTCGGCGGCGGAACAAACACCTTCGACAACCGTCATGGCGGGACGGTGACCGGAACGATTACCGGCGGCGCAGGCGTCGACACGATTTATCTCGGCAACGACGGCGAGACCGTGGATGGCGGCGGCGCTCATGACAAAATCTACGGCGGCACGGGGGCCGATACGTTCGTGCTTTCTTCCGACCTCGGGGCCGATTGGGAGCACATCTATAATTTCGGTGTCGCCGACGATACGATCGAACTGGAGCATTCAGTCTTCACCAAGCTGAAGGCCGGGGCGACTCCCACATTCAGCATTGCGTCCGCGGCCACCAGTCCGACGGATTTTCTCTACTACAATTCGACGAACGGCGATCTTTATTATGACACCAACGGCAACGCCTCGGGCGGGACTCGACCTCATCGCCGAGCTGACTGCGGGGCTCAAATTGACCGCCAGCAATTTCACGGTCGTCTGAAATCGTAACGGTCACCTCCTGGCAGGCTGGCGTCGAGCAACCAACTGGACGCCGCCGCCGTTCGTCGCGCGAGCGGGCGGCTTCAGGCAATTCATACCGCGTGGTAGTGTTTTTCTACAAAGGATTGTCCGGGCTCGTCGGCTTTCCGCCGGCGGCGCAAGAACGGCTCGCGGCAGTTCAAATCCCCGCGTACCACTGGTAGCCGTTGTCCTCCCAGTAGCCGCCTTTGCCCTTGCCCCTATCGGAAAAACTTTCGACGAGCTCGATTCGCTTGATGTATTTGGTCATCTTGTAGCCTAGCTGTCGCTCGACGCGCAGGCGCACCGGCGCGCCGTATTTGATCTGTCAGCGGCTCGCCGTTCATCTCGTAGGCGAGAATGGTCTGCGCGTGGCGCGCAGCCTGCAGATCGATGCTGCCGTAGAACGGCGTCGGGCCTGAGAGATCGCCGTCGTCCATCGTGTCGAAGCAATGAAACACCAGATATTGCGCCTTCGCGCCGACGCCCACCTTGTCCAGAATCAGCCCAAGCGGCGTTCCCGTCCATTCGCCGATGCAGCTCCAGCCCTCGACGCAATCGTGGCGGGTGATCTGGGTGCGGGCGGGCATGGCGCGCAGGTCCGCCAGCGAAAACTGCGAGGGACGCTCGACGAGACCATCGACGGCGAGCTTGAAGGAGGCGAAGCCGTCGGCGGCCATTTTCTTGTACTCGGCGTCATCGGGGTCGGTCGATCCATTGGCGTAAAAACTCGGCGAGAGGTCGGCGCGCGTGTATTCGCGGGCGAGCGCGTTGCGGTCGAGCAGCGCTTCCTGCGTGGCGCGATTGAGCTCGTCGACCTTGGCGAACGCCTGCTGAGCGGCGTCGCTCTCTATGATGCTGTCGCAGCCGGAAAGACCTAGCGCGCCGAGCGCGGCGACCCCTCCGAGCAGCGCGGCGCGGCGCGTCGTAGATCCCTCACTCATGGACCTTCTCCTCGCCTATGTCGTACCAGCCCGTGATCATCGAGCGCATGTTGTTGAAGACCCCGGAGACCAGCACGAGCACGACGTGGATGACGACAAACAGGACGACCCCGAAGGCCGCGATGAAATGGATCGAGCGCGCCGTCTGCCGGCCTTCGAACAGAGAAAGCAGGAACGGAAATTTCGCGTCGAGGCCGGGCGACATGGTCCAGCCGGCGAGGACGAGCGCCGGCAGCAGGACAAATATCACAGCGATATAGGTGAGCTTTTGCAGCACGTTGTAATGCCGCGCCTCCTCGCCCTTGGGAAAATGCAAGCGCGCGTGCTCGACGATGGTGCGCCCGATATGGCGCCATTGATAGGCGGTCGGCGCGAGATCGCGGGCGAAATGGCGCGCGAGGAAGCCTGACAGCAGATAGACGAGGCCGTTCGCGACGAAAATCCATGCGAACAGAAAATGGATCGACCGCCCCGTCCCGAGATCCTGCTCGGCGGGCAACGTCGCCCAGGAAGGGAAGGCGCGCTCCGTCGGCTCTCCGTTCACGTTGGAAAGGCCGAGCACTCCGGTCGTGTCGAAACGATGCTCGCCGATGCGCACGAAACCGCGTTGCTGGCCGTCGACCTCGGCAGCGTAGATCGCGACGGGCGGATTGTCGAAGTCGGTCTTGCTGCCAAAATCGAGCTGCGGCCGCGCGTTAAAAATTTGCAGCCCGCTCATCAGGAGCATGGTGAGACACAGCACGTTGATCCAGTGCGTCACGCGAACGACGACGCTGTGCCGCTTGATGAGATGCGAACGCCCCGGCCCGTGGAGCGCCGGCGGGCTCCTGTCGGAGATGTTGCCGTCAAGCATCTTCGAAACGCCCCTCTCAAGCTTCCAGCGCAGCCGCCGGGGTCCGGACGGCTGCGCCAGTCTATCAGATCATACGATCAAGGCGATCCTTAAGGCATCAGCACCGAACTGATGACGTGGACGACGCCGTTGGACTGATAGACGTCGGGGATTTCGATAATGGCGCCGCCGCCCTTGGCGTCGATCAGTTCGATCTTGTCTCCATCCATGCGCGCGGTGAGCGGTCCGCCCTCGACGGTCTTGAGGTTGAGGCTGCCGCCGTTGGCCTTGATGCCTTTTTCGATCTCGGCGGCGTCCATCTTGCCGGCGACGACGTGATAGGTCAGCACCTTCGCCAGATCCGGCTTCATATCGGGCTGCATGAGCTTCTCGACCGCGGCCTTGGGCAATTTGTCGAAGGCCTCGTTGGTGGGCGCGAACACGGTGAAGGGCCCGGGCCCCGACAGCGTGTCCACGAGGCCGGCTTCCTTCACCGCCGCCACGAGCGTCGTGAGGTTTTTCGCCTGCGAGGCATTCTGGACGATCGTCTTGCTCGCCATCATGGGAGCGCCGCCCACCATGGGGTCGACGGCATAGGCCGCCGGAGCAAGGCATCCCGCCAAAGCGGTTGCGAGCGCCAGAGTGCGCAGTCGTTGATTAAGTGTCATCATAGCCAATTCCTCGACGACACCGTCGGAGCGACAGTGTCTGATGAGGTACGTGGCCCGACCGCGTGAGTTTCGCGAAGCGAGCCATTGGCGAGGTCAAGATTTCGCATCACGAGCCTATCCGCAGGTTTTTCACGGTTCAGACGCCTCTGGCGCAAGAGAGAACCGCCGTTCGGCCGACTATTTGCCCGAAAAAACAGTTCCTCTTGATCCGCAGGCGCCGCAATCGCGTATTGTCCTGTCGGCCGTCGCGGCGACTTTGAGGAAAGCGCGGTTGCGCGAAGGGAGGGCGCTCAAGGATGACCTATCCGTGGCTCGCCGGATGCCGCGTGATCGAAAGCTCCGCCTTCATCGCCGCGCCGCTGTGCGGCATGACGCTCGCCCAGTACGGCGCGGACGTGATCCGCGTCGACCCGATCGGCGGCGGCATCGATTATCGCCGTCAGCCGCTGCGGACGGCCGGCCGCAGCCTGTACTGGACCGGGCTCAACAAGCAGAAGCGCTCGCTGGCGCTCGACTTTCGAAGTGCGGAAGGCCGCGACATCCTGCTCGCGCTGATCACAGCTCCGGGCGAGAGCGCCCTGCTGACCAATGTCGCTTCGCCCTGGCTCTCGCATCAGCGCATCGCTGCGGTAAGGCCGGACGCGATCACCTGCACGATCGAGGGCAGCTCTGATGGACGCACCGCGGTCGACTACACCGTCAATTGCGCCACAGGTTATCCGTATGTGACAGGGGCTGGCGAACCGCCCGTGAACCACGTGTTGCCGGCCTGGGACGTGATCTGCGCTCAGCACGCCGCCTTCGCGCTGACAGCGGCGTTCTTCAAGCGGCGCGCCGGCGGCGCGGGAGCGGAAATCCGCATCGCCCTTTCCGATGTCGCCTTCTCCACCCTCTCGCATCTCGGCGTGCTGGCCGAGGCGGAGCTGGAGCGCAGCGAGCGCCCTGCGATCGGCAACGACCTTTTTGGCGCGCTCGGGCGCGATTTTTCAACCGCCGACGGCCGGCGCGTGATGATCGCCGCGATCTCGCTCAAGCAATGGGAGGCGCTGCAGCGCGCCTGCGGCATCGGCGACGCCGCGCGCGACCTCGAGCAGCGGCTCGGGCTCGATTTTCGCGACGAGAGCCAGCGTTTCGGGGCGAGAGCCGAACTGTTCGCGCTGATCGATTCCTGGTGCGCCGTCCACGCGTTCGCCGAGCTACGAGATAATTTCGATCGCGAAGGCGTGTGCTGGGGGGAATATCTGCGTCCGCTCGAACTCGTCGACGGCGATCCACGCGTGTCGCTCGCCAACCCGATTTTCGAGACGCTCGACACGCCGGGCGTCGGCCTCCATCGCGCCGCCGGCGCGACGGCGCGCATTGCCGGCGAAATGCGCGAGGCCGGCGCGCCGGCCCCCAGGCTCGGGCAGCACACCGATGAAATCCTCGGCCAGATGCTCGGTTTCAGCGGCCGCCAGATCGCCGATCTGCACGACCGGGGCGTTGTGGCGGGCCCGGAGCGCGATCCGTTTTGGGGTGGGTCGTAGCGGCGTTGGCCGTCACCCCCCTGCCCGCTTTCCCGCGGTGGCCGCGATCAGGCTCAGCGAGTTTTTCAGGTCGACGAGCGGCGTGACTGTCATCTTCTCGAAATGGAAGAGCGGGGCCTGGATCAGCACGCTTTGCAGCGTGTCCGCGTCCGGCGCGTCGAGGATCACGATGGCGCCGCGGCGGCCGAGCACGCCATAGGCGGCCTCGACTTTTACGGCGCGCAACGCCTCGCTTGTATCAGCGCCGCGCCGCGCAAGTTGCTCTGATATCAACTCCTGCAGACGTTCGAGCGGCGCATGCGGATGGAGTTCGGTCTCAAGAAGAAACTTCATGTCATCTCCCGCCGCTCGTCAACATTGCCCGCAGAGGCAGCCTTCGTATCTGACGCCGGCGGGCAGCACGCCCCGCGCCGCTGCGGCGCTCCACAGCCGGTCGCAAGCGTCCCCGGCGCGGCGCCGCAACAGATCCATGTCGACGCCGACGACGGCGCCGTCGCGGACGACCGGAACGCCGTCAACCAGCGTGTGGCGAATGTCCGACACGCCGGAATAATAGACGAGCGCGCGCACGGGATCGAACACCGGCGCCGCGAAGGGCGAGTTCAGCGAGATCACCACGAGATCGCCGCGCGCGCCGGGCTCGAGATGGCCAAGGTCCTTGCGCCCAAGCGCCGTCGCCCCGCCGTGGGTCAGCGCGGTCAGCGCCTGTCGCGCGCTCGGCCGCTGCACCATGCCTTCGCGGATTTTTCCGATCAGGCAGGCGAGTTTCAGATCGAGCATGAGGTCGTGCGAAAAACTGTCGGTGGCGAGAGCGACATTGACGCCGCGTGTGAGAAATTCCGCGAACGGGCTGGTCACCCCCTCCTTGGCCTTCCGGTAAGGACAATGTGCAACATGGGTTCGGCTCGCGGCGAGCGCGTCGAGATCGGCATCGTCGACATAGGTGACATGGGTCGCCAGCACATCGGGGCCGAGGAAGCCGATATCTTTCAAGTAACGCACCGGGCTGACGCCGTGGCGCGCCTCGATGGTGCGATGCTCGGCGAGATGCTGGGCGAGATGGAGATGGGCGCGCGTTCCGCGCGCCGCGCAATCGCGCTTCGTGGCGCGCAAAATCTCCTCTGGCACGGTGTCGGGGCCGTGTGGCGACAGATGCGTCGTGAGTTGCCCGTCGATCGTCCCGGCAAGACTGTCGCAGAGTTCAGCGCCGCCTCATAATCGCTGGCGACGTCGCCGCCGGGATCGGCGGTGACGATCTTGCCATCGCGCATAAAACCGATCGCTCCGAGCCGGCTCGGATAGGTGGCGCCAAGATCGCAGCGGAAGCCGAGCCGTTTTACGAGCGGCAGCCAGTGATCGACCGGCCCAAAATATTCGCCGACGATGGTGGTCGCGCCGCCGAGCAGCATGGCGACGGCGTCCCATTCGGTGACGGCGGCGACATCGTCGGCGTTGAGGACGTCGCCGGCGATCATCTGGGTCGGCAAGCGTCACATGATAATAGGCGCCGTCCTCGGCGATCTCGGCGTCCTCCGCGAGGCCACGCGAACGCGGCGACGTCCCGGGATGCACATGGGCGTTGATGAAGCCGGGGACGACGATAGCGCCGCCGGCGTCGATCTCACAATCGACGCGGCCGCGATAGTTCGGCTCCAGTGTCGCGACCGCGCCGCCGACGATGACAACGTCGTGGCGCGGCAGCAGTTTTGGATCGGCGCCGCCGGTCCAGACGAGGCCATCGCGAACCACTGTGACGGAACATTGGTCAACCATCACGCCTCCGACTTGTTTGATTGAACATCGCGTCGATCAGAAGTCGGTCTTGTACTGTCGGGCCATGTCGTCGATCGGCTTGTGATCGAATTCATTGGCCTTGGCCGTGAACGCGTCCGTGAAATAATCGGCGGCGGATTGCGTCCGGTCGATCTGACCGGTGCGCTTCAGATAATTCTGCAGAAAATCCCAGTTGCTCTCCGATTGGCCGCCCCAGATTCGGTTCGGCGGCTTCGGAACGGAGTCGAGCTCCATGCCCATGTCGAACAATTGCGCCTTGACGGAGCGCACGTCGTTCTCAAAACCCTTCTGGCGCTCCAGTTGCGGATTGATGCTGTCGGGGTAGGCATCGCGATAGACCTGCGCCGCCGCCTTCGGCGACACCGCCGCGAATTCCGAGGCCTCGGCGATGCCGCGCAGCAGCTTGACCATCAGATCGGGATCCTTGGCGATTTCGCTGTCGTTGGCGGCGACGATGTAGGAATAGAGGTTCGCCTCCCAGGGCGCCGCGGGCAGAAAGCGAAGCGGCACGCCGGCGTTCTCCAGCGCGGCGAAAGCGGCGCGCCACAGCAGAAGAGCGTCGACCGCGCCGCTGCGCAAGGCTTCGGCGGCGGGCGCGCCAAAGCCGACGGGGATGAAGGTCAGATCCTTGTCGGGATCGAGCCCTGCTTCGACGGCCCTCGCCTTGATGTAATAGACGCCGCCCGAGGCGAGATTGAAGACGCCGATTTTCTTGCCCTTGAGATCGGCGATCGACTTGATCGGACTGTCGGGGGGACCGGCGGTGCTCCAGCTGAAGATCGAGCCGACCGCGGCGATCGACTTGATCGGAAGGTTTTTTACGGCGCGCGCCACCACTACTGGTTCCGGATTGAGCAGCCCGATCGTGACCTGATCGGCGGCCAGAAGCTGAATGGTCTGCGCCGACCCCTGCGTCAGCAGGATATCGACGTCGAGGCCCTCCTGCTTCCAGAAGCCGAGCTTGGCGGCGAGATAGAGATAGGGATAGGACGGCGACATCGTCGCCGACGACATGGCCACTTTCACTTTCTTCAATTCGTCCGCGCCCGCCGCGCCAGTCAGCGCGAGCAGACAGGCCGCGAGCAATACGGCTAAGCATTTCAAAGAGCAGGCGTCTCATCTCAAGTCTCCCACAGTTGTCGATGCGGGCGTCCTCGCCCAGAACACGATCCGCCGCTGCGCTTCCACCACGATCATGTGCAGCACGACGCCGATGGCGGAAAGCACCAGCAGAAGCGCGAACACGCCCGCGGTGTCGAGATTGAAATTGTACTGCATGATGAGGTAGCCGATGCCGCTCTGCGCGCCGACGAATTCGGCGACGATGGCGCCGATCACGCTCAGCACCACGGCTATGTCGAGGCCGGCGAACAGATAGGGCAGCGCGGAGGGAAGCCGCGCCAGCTTGAACTGCGACCAGCGCGAGGCTCCGAACACGCGCAGCATTTCGATTATGTGCGGGTCGGCGGAGGCGAAACCGGTCACGACATTGATGACGACGGGAAAAAACGAGATCGTCGCGGCGATGACGATTTTCGACGTCAGGCCGAAGCCGAACCAGATGACGAACAGCGGCGCGATCGCCACTTTCGGGATCGTCTGGAAGGCGATCACGTAAGGATAAAGAATGCGCTCCAGCACGCGGCTCTCGGCGATGCCGACGCCGAGCGCAAATCCGGCAAGCGCGCCGATCACGAAGCCGGCGAGCGTTTCCGTCACCGTCACGCCGATATGGGGCCAGTAGATGCCCCTGACGATCAGCCCATCGACGAGGGCGCGGGCGACGTCGAGCGGCGGGGGCACCACGACCGCGCGAACCCCGGTCGCCATCACGCCCGCCTGCCAGAGCAGCAGGAAGGCCACGAAGACAATGAGCGTCGTCAGTCGGCCCTTGAGCATCGATCCATCGAACATTCCTTGCGCGGCGCTCGGCAATCCCAAAATCCCGTTCAGTGGAAGTCGCCGCTGGCGTTCAGCATCTCGCGAATTCTCCCGGTGAGCGCGCTGAAGGCCGGCGTCGCCATGGTTTCGAGCCGTCGCGGGCGCTCCAGATCGATGTCGACGATCGCGTGAATGCGGCCCGGGCGCGCCGTCATTACGACGACCCGGTCGGCGAGCAGCACTGCCTCGGGAATGCTGTGCGTGACGAACAACACCGTCTTCTGGCTTTCCTCCCAGAGGCGAAGCAACTCGAAACACATGACCTCGCGGGTCAGCGCGTCGAGCGCGCCGAACGGCTCGTCCATCAGCAGCGTGGAAGGATCGTGCGCCAGCGCGCGGCAGATCGCGACGCGCTGCTGCATGCCGCCCGAGAGTTCGCCCGGATAGTTTTCCGAAAAATCCTTGAGGCCCGAGGTCGAGAGCAAACGCCGCGCCCGCTCGACATAGTCACGGTCCTTGCGACCCTGCACGCGCACGGGGATCAGCACATTGTCGATCACATTAAGCCAGGGCAGCAGGCGCGCTTCCTGGAACACGACGCCGACATCTGCGCGGGAGCCGCGCACCGGCGCGCCGCCGATCGCGACGGCGCCGCGGGTCGGCGCGATGAGGCCGCAGAGGGTTTTGAGGATCGTGCTCTTGCCGCAGCCGCTCGGGCCGACGATCGCGACGAATTCGCCGTCGTCAACTTCGAATTGCAGATCGTCGAGCGCAACAACCTGCCCACTCGACAGCGTGTTGTAGACGATCGCGAGATCCTGGATCTCGATCGTCACGCAGGCGCATCCCGAACAAAAACGCTGTCCATGGCGGCGCGGCCCATCCGCTCCCTCTAGCCTACGGCCGGGCTACACGCCTCCGGCAGGAGCCGTCATGCTGTCCTATATTGCAGACAATTAAAAGCGTTTTTTTCAGACATCTAAAGGCATCATTTTGGAACGGCGGCGGGGCGAATTCACGCCGCCAGCCCCTCGCTCGATCCCTCGACCAAAAGCTCCGACTTCACGCTGTTGGCGATGTAGCAGGCTTCGTGCGCCTTGTGGTGCAGCGTTTCCAGGTCGGCTTTGGTCGGCCTTTTGTCGCCGCCAAACACGATATGCGGCTTCAGCGTCACTTTGGTCATCTGGATGCGCCCGTCGGCGCCCTTGCCGACCACGCCGAGCGCGTCATCCTCATAGGAGTTCGACGCGGAACCCGCGCTGGCCCGCAAAATCGAGGAAGAACAGCATATGGCAGCTCGACAGCGATGCGACCAGCGCTTCCTCCGGGTCGACGCCGGCGGGGTCGGAGAGCGGAATTCTGACGACCTGCGGCGACGAGGAGGCCGGCACGACCGCGCCGCCATCGAAAGCCCAGGAATGCGCGCGGCTGTAGCGCCGGTCGGTGAAGGTTTCTTCCGGCTTGCGCGTCCAGCTCACCTTCGCCGTGTAAGTCGACATCCAAAAATCCTCTCAGCAGTGCCTGCAATGGAACAAATGGCCGAAACCAAATCCCACCGGCGCGTCGGGCTGCGGATAGCCGTCAGTCGGCGGGGGCGGCGGGGCTCCGTTGGGATCGGAGGGCGTTGTGTTCGACGCCGCGCGGGCAGCCGCAGGGCGCGCTGCGGGGCGGCGGGTCGGCGCCGGATTGGCGACCGCGCTGCGCTTCGGCTGCTCCAGCGTCAGCGCGCTGAGCTCGGCCTTGTTGAGATAGCCGGACGCCTTGTAGCCATGCGCCGCCTGCCAAAGGTCGATGGCGCGGCGCGTGCCCGGACCCGCATCGCCGTCGATTCCTGCGCCGCCATAGCCGAGCGTGGCGAGTTTTCTCTGCACCTCGCGCCAGTGGTTCTGGTCCAGGCCCAGAGCATCCTCGGCCGCCTTCTCAGGGTCAACGGCCTCGACTTTGGGCGCTTCGAGACTCGCGACCTGAGGCGGGGTCGTCTTGTCGAGTTCGGCGATGCGCATTTCGGCGAGGTCGCTGTAGAGCCCCTTGCCCTTGGGATATTTGCTCAAATAGAGCGCGTATTCCTCGCGCCGGCCGGATTTTTCGGCCGACTGCCAGATCGTGGTCTCGATGAACGCGGACTGGCTGGCTTCGACGCCCGCGGGCGAAACCTGGCTCGGTTCCGTGTCGGCGGGTGGCATCGCGACCATGTAAAACTTGCCGGTCAGGTTGGTGTTTTCCCACGGCTGCTGCTCCTTGGCGGTCGTCGCCTGAACTTCGGCGCGCACGCTGGTCATCGCGTCGTTGATTTCGACGCCGGGCTTGGCGAGATTGTCGAGAAGAGCGCGGGTAAACGGGCTATGGCCGCCCTCGCCGTCGAGCGCGGTGGCGCCGGGGCTGGTCGCGAACGAGATCAGCGTGCCTTCGGCCGACTGCATCGCCGCGAGGCCGGCGCTGGCGGCGGCGCTGCGGCTCCTGGCGTCGCCCTTGGCGAGCTCGGCGGCAAACGGATTGTCGCGGCAGGCGTCGAGCAGCACGACCTTCACCTTGGCGTTGGAGGCGCTTTCCACGACGTCGTCGGCGTCGATCGTGTCAGCCTTTACGTCATAGGCGGTGTGCAAATTGACGTCGATGGGGATCAGATAGTTCTTGCCGGCGATTTGCACACCGTGCCCGGCATAGAACACCAGCGCCGCGTCGGCGCCGTTGCTCAGCGCATCCGAGAATTCGGAGACTTTGGCGACCATCTGCTCGCGCGACAGGTCGACGCCGCGGATGACCTGAAAACCGGCGGAGCTCAGGAGATCGGCGATCGCCGCGGCGTCGTTCGCCGGATTGTCGAGCTTCAGCACATGCTGATAGGCGCCATTGCCGATGACGAGCGCCACCCGGCGCTCGGCATGAGCCGACGCGAGGCCGCCAAAGAGGGCGGCGAGGAGAACGATGAGGCGAAGGACGCTCATGGCTGGCCCTTTCTCAGTGTCCGAACTTTAGGGCGGATTACGGTCTGGGGGAACGCCCTTCTCCCGTTCGGGAGAAGGTGGCGCGAAGCGCCGGATGAGGGTCTCCCGGCGGCATCATCCGGGTTCGAAGGTTGCACCGGCCGCCGATCCCAGCGCGTGGCGCGATTTTCTTGCGGGGGCGAAACCCTCATCCCCCCTTCGGGGACCTTCTCCCGGACGGGAGAGGGCTGTTGCGCGCTCACGCGGGCGCCACTATGGTCGCGCGCTTCCAGCAACCCCCAGACGAAAAAGGTTCAAGGCATGGCCTTCCTTGCGGATGTGCTCAATCGGGTGAAGCCGTCGGCGACCATGGTGCTCACGCAGAAAGCGCGCGACCTCAAAGCCGCGGGCCGCGACGTGATCTCGCTGACGGTCGGCGAACCCGATTTCGACACGCCCGACAACATCAAGGAAGCGGGCATCGCCGCGATCCAGAAGGGCTACACCAAGTATCCGCCCGTGCTCGGCATTCCCCCGCTGCGCGAGGCGATCGCCCAGAAATTCAGGCGCGAGAACGGGCTCGACTACAAGGCGTCCGACACGATCGTAGCGACCGGCGGCAAGCAGATCCTGTATAACGCCTTCCTCGTGACGATGAACCCCGGCGACGAGGTCATCATCCCTGCCCCGTTCTGGGTCAGCTATCCCGAGATGGTCGCGATCAACGGCGGCACGCCGGTCCGGGTCCCAACCCGGCTCGAGGACGCGTACAAGCTGCGCCCGAGGCGCTGGAGCGCGCCATCACGCCGCGCACCAAGTGGATCGTGCTGAACTCGCCGTCGAACCCGTCCGGCGCCGCCTATTCGCGCGCCGAATTGAAGGCGCTGACCGATGTGCTGCTCAGGCATCCGCAAGTCTGGGTGCTGACCGACGACATGTACGAGCACCTGGTCTACGGCGATTTCGAGTTCACGACGCCCGTGCAGGTCGAGCCGGAGCTGAAGCCCCGCACGCTGACCATGAACGGCGTCTCGAAAGCCTATGCGATGACCGGCTGGCGGATCGGCTATGCCGCCGGCCCGGCAGAGCTCATCAAGGCCATGGATATGGTGCAGGGCCAGCAGACGTCGGGCGCCTGCACGATCGCGCAATGGGCGGCGGTCGAGGCGCTGACCGGTCCGCAAGATTTCATCCCGAAGTCGCGCAAGGCGTTCGAGGAGCGGCGCGATCTCGTCGTCTCGATGCTCGCCCAGGCGAAATATCTGAAATGCCCGAAGCCGGAGGGCGCGTTCTACGTCTATCCCTCCTGCGAGGAGGCGATCGGCCGCAAGACGACGTCTGGCAAAGCTATCAAGACCGACGAGGATTTCGTCGGCGAGCTTTTGGAGGCCGAGGGCGTCGCGACCGTGCATGGCTCGGCCTTCGGACTGGGGCCGAATTTTCGGGTGTCTTACGCCACCTCGCTCTCCGCGCTCGAGGAGGCCTGCACGCGCATCCAGCGCTTTACGGCTTCCTTGGTCTGACTTTGGAGCGTCGACGCCCTCGTCGACGTCGTTGAAGCGAACGAAAGACGGCGGCGGGGCGCCGCCGCTCCAAAGGCTGTCGCAAAACCTTCATCAAAGAACGCCATTCCTGGAACGTGGGCGCCTGGGCGGGATTGATGATCTTATGAAGATGGATGTGCTTGAGGCCGGCGCCGGGCATCGCCCATATCCTGCTCGACGGCCGCTTCGATATCGCCGGCGCACAGGAGGTCGACCTGAAGTTCAGCGTTCTCGCGCGGCAGCCGCGAAACCATCGTGGTCGATCTCACCAGCGTGACGTTCCTCGCCTCGATGGGGGTCAGAACGCTGATGCTGAGCGCCCGGACGATGATGCGGCGTGGCGCGACGATGGCGGTTTGCGGCGCCGACGAAAGCGTGGAAAAGGTGCTGAGATCAACAGGTTTTGACGAAATCGTGAACATTTACGTGAATTTCGCCGAGGCCGTCGCCGCGCTGCAGGGGCCCAAGGCTTGAGCGAGGCGAACGAAATCCATAGCCGGGAATTCCCCTGCTCGCTCAATTCCGTCGCGGAATCCGAGGCCTGGGTCAGCGGCCTGTCGAGCGAGCTCGCGCTGCCGCCCAAGACCGAATTCGCGATCAACCTCTGCGTCGAGGAAATTTTCGTCAACGCCGTCACGCACGGCGGCGCGACCTCGGCGGAGATATCGCTGTCGGCGGCGGACGACGGCGTTCGCGTCGCCTTTGCCGACGACGGCGCCCCGTTCGATCCGACCGAGGGTCCCGAAAAACGCATCCAGGGCCGAAGCGCCGATTTCGAAATCGGCGGCTATGGATTGGGATTGTTGAAAAAGTTCGCGCGCCGCATCTCCTATGCCCGAATTGACGCGCGCAACAAAATCGAGTTGGAATTCGATCTCCAGCACGCCTGAGGCGAGCCAGATCCGATGGATGATACGGAGCTCGCAGCGGCAGTTCGGGCGGCCAGCGTCTTCGCCGATCTCTCCGACGAAAGCGTCGCCTTCCTCGTTTCCTCCGCGACAAGAGAGATTTTCGCCCCTCAGGACGTCATCGTCCGGCAGGGCGCGCTCGACGAGGATGCGGTGCTGATCGTCGCGGGCGAGGCGATCGTCACCTCTGACAGCGCGCATGGCGAGATTCCGGTTTCGACGGTTCGAGGGCCCGCCCTCGTCGGCGAGATCGGCGCGATCGCCAGACTGCCGCGCACGGCGACGGTGCGCGCCCGCTCCGAAGTGCTGGCGCTGCGCATCGCCCGCGAAGATCTCATGCGCGTCGCCGAGGCGACGCCCTCGATGCTCGTCGGGGTGATCAGCCGGCTCGGCGACCGCATCGGCCGGATGGGCAACGCGATCGCGCTCTATACGCATGCGCTGGCCGCGCTGGAGCGCCAGGACGCCGAAGCGAACGTACTGCTGGAAGAGCTTCGCAACCCAATCCCCGACCTCGCCGATTTCGCGGAAACCTTCAGCCGGATCGCCGAGCAGATCCTGCTGCGCCGCCAGCGCAGCGACGAAATGGCGGCGGCGGCGATCGTACAGCGCGCGCTGCTGCCCAACGCCGAAGATTTCGCCTCTGAAACCGGGGTCGACATCGCCGCGGCGATGACGCCGGCGCGCGACATCGGCGGCGATTTCTTCGATCTGATGAAGCTCGAGGACGGCCGCATCGCGCTCGGCATCGGCGACGTCTGCGGCAAGGGCGTGCCCGCCGCCTTGTTCATGGGCATCACCAAATCGCTGATCCGCATCAATTTACGCGAAAAGCCCGATCTGCCCGGCGCCATCGCAAGGGCGAACGCCTTCCTCATCAACAACAACGCCTCAGACCAGTTCGCGACCGCGCTCTACGCGGCGCTCGACCCCGCGACCGGCGAGGTTGAATATTGCAGTTGCGGCCACAATGCCGCGTTCATCCGGCGCGAGGGCGGCACGGTCGAAAGCGCTGCCTGGCGGCGGATTGCCGATCGGCGTTTTCGCCGATCTCAGGCTGAAGGTCCGGCGGGCGGCGCTCGCGCCGGGCGACGTGCTGTTCCTCTACACGGACGGCCTGACCGAGGCGAACGATGGCAATGGCGAGGAATTCGGCGAAGGCCGCCTCTCGGCCATCATCGCCGGCGCAAACGAAAGCGCGGGCGACTGGGTCGCCCGCGCCATTGCGGAGGTCAGAGAATTTTCGCGTGGGCTCGCCCCGTTCGACGACCTCACCTGCCTCGCGGTCAGACGTTAGAACCGATACGGCACGTACATCGGGCAGCGGAAATAGTTCGGGAAGCAGTAGAGCGGATAGGTGACCGCCGCGCCCGCGTCGGCCGCCACGCCGACCGCGCCGCGCGCCGCGCCATAGACCGGATTGCCGTAGTAGTGGTGATAGTAGTGCGCGTAGTGGCGATGGTAGACCGGATGATGGGCGGTCGTCGGATGGTTCGTCATCTGCTGGTCCGCCGCCGCGTGGTTGGGGTTGGCGGCGGGGACCTCGGCCGAGGCCGGCGTCGGCGCAGGCTCGGTGAGCGCGGGCTGCGCCTGCGGCGCGGGCGCGGTATCGGCGTGCGCCGACCAGGCGGTGAGCGACATGAAGGCGGCGGCGCCGAGAGCAATGGCGGAGGCGCGAAGCACGACGTTGGACATAGCGAAGTCCTTTCTCGAGTAGAATTCGGAAGGGCGTCAGCCCTGCATGCCTAATCGACGCATGAGCGAGCCAAAAGTTCCCTCCGAAGGGAAAGGTGATTGGCGGCAAGTCTGCGGCGGATTCGCAAAGCGGCGTTCCCGAGAGAAGGGCGCGCTCTCTAATTTTGGCGCGCCCAGGCTGTGATTGCGGTAAGATAGCCGCGCCCGGAGGGAGCCATGAGCGAGACCCGGAAAATCGCGGCGATTCTCTGCGCCGACGTCGTCGGCTACAGCCGGCTCGCAGGCGCGGACGAGGATCGCATCCTGGCGCGGCTCCGGACGCTGCGCAGCGATCTGATCGATCCGACCATCGCCGTTCATCACGGACGGATCGTCAAGCGCACCGGCGACGGGTTGCTGGTCGAGTTCCGTAGCGTGGTCGACGCCGTGCGCTGCGCAGTCGAGGTGCAGACCGCGATGATCGAGCGCAACGCCGGCGTGGCGTCCGAGCGCCGCATCGAGTTCCGCATCGGCATTCACCTCGGCGACGTCGTCGAGGAGAGCGACGGCGATCTGATGGGCGACGGCGTCAACATCGCCGCGCGATTGGAGGGCATCGCCGCGCCCGGCGCGATCTGCCTGTCCGAGGACGCCTACCGGCAGGTGAGCGGCCGGCTCGATATGGAGATTACCGATCTCGGCACGACGCAGCTCAAGAACATAGCAAGGCCCATCCGCGCCTATTCGCTGCAGGTGGGCGTCCCCGCCCAGGCGAAGACGGCGGAACCCGTGAAGCCTGCGGCGCCCACGCCGCAGAAGCGGCGTTTCGGGCTCGCGCCGCTCGCCGTGGCGCTCACAGCGCTGCTGATTGTGATTGCGGGCGGCGCGTGGTGGTTCGTCAACGCGAACCGGCCTGCAAGCATCGCTGCGAAGGTCCCCGGCGAGGCCACGCGGCTATCGATCGTGGTGCTGCCCTTCGCCAATCTGTCGGGTGATCCGGGGCAGGACTATCTGGTCGACGCGCTCACTGACGAACTTACGACCAGTCTCGCGCGCATGCGCGGCACCTTCGTCATCGCACGCAACACGGCCATGACCTTCAAGGGCAAGCAGGTCGACGCCAAGGCGATCGGTAGGGATTTGGGCGTGCGCTATGTGCTCGAAGGCTCGGTGCAGCCGAGCGGCGATCGGATGAGGGTAAACGTCCAACTCATCGACGCCGGCAGCGGCGCTCATCTCTGGGCCGAACAATTCGACACGCCCCGCGCCGATGTGCTGCAGACCCAGGACGCCATTGTCGCGCATCTGGCGAACACAATGGACTTTCAGCTCGTCCAGGCCGAGGGCGCACGCGTCAAACGGACTCCCGCGGCCAATCGCGACGCCGAGGACCTGGCTCTCCAATGCGACGCCGGCCAATGGAAGGCCGGATCTATCGGCAAGGAAGCGGATGGAGCATTCGCTCTCTGCGAACAGGCGCTCGCCATCGATCCCAACAATGTCCGCGCCCTGATGGTGTTGGGCCTCAAGTTCTTTATGCCGGCGCTGATCGGCGTCTCCGGCGACCCTAAAGGCGACCTCGAGCGGGCCGATGAATTGGAGACGAAGGCGCTCGCCCTCGATCCAGATTACGCATGGGCTCGCGACTTCAAGGGCAGTGTCCTTCGGCTCCAGGGGCGTGCCGATGACGCCGTCGCCGCACACGAGCGCGCCCTCGCACTTGACCCATCGAACGTAGACGCCGCCGCCAACCTGGGCTTCGACTACGTAGACCTCGGGCAATTCGACAAAGGCGTCGAATATTTCGACAAGGCGATTCTGGCGAGCCCGAACGATCGGGCGCTCTTCGGGTGGTACGTAGGCAAGGCGAGGGCCGATTTCGGGCTGAAGCATTATGACCAGGCGATTGAACTGGCTCGCCGGGCGATCGCGATCATTCCGAATTACATCCCGCTTGCGCACGTGATCCTTGTGGCCGCGCTCGCCTTGACCGATCATGATGCGGAAGCGCGCGAGGCGCTGCAGCGCTACCTCGCGCTGCCCTCCGCCGGGCCGCTCAGGACGATTGCGGCATGGAAGGCGTACTTGTCCCCCGTCTCCGACCGCGATCCACGCTTCCTCGAGCTCAACGAACGGACCTTCGAAGGCCTGCGCAAGGCGGGGATGCCGGAGCAATGAGCGAGACCCGCCGCCTCGCCGCCATCCTCGCCGCCGACGTCGTCGGCTACTCGAAGCTCATGGGCGCGGACGAAGCGGGCACGGCGCGCGCAGTGCGCGAGCATCGTGAAGCCGCGGCGCCGATCGTTCGCGCCTTTGGCGGGCGCCTCGTCAAGACGATGGGCGACGGCGTCCTGCTGGAGTTTCCCTCCGTGGTCGCGGCGGTCGAATGCGCGATCCGCATGCAGCAGCAGATGGTCGAACGAAACGCCGACGTTCCCGAAGATAAGCGCATCCTCTATCGCATCGGCGTCAATCTCGGCGACGTGCTGATAGACGGCGAGGACATTTTGGGCGACGGGGTGAATATCGCCGCCCGGCTCGAAGGCATTTGCGAGCCGGGCGGGGTATGTATTTCCGGTTCCGCTTACGCTCATGTGCGCGGCCGCGTAGCGGCCGAGTTCGCCGACCTGGGCGAGAAAGCGTTGAAGAACATTGCCGAGCCCGTGCGGGCCTATGCGCTTGCGGCCGCCGATGTCGCTGCCACGAAAATCTCCACGCCGGAGACCCCTGCCCCGCCTGCGCGGCGCCCACGGGGATTCGCGCTCGCCGCTGCGCTCGTGGCACTGTTGTTCGTGATTGCGGCCGGCGCGTGGTGGGTCTTCGATGCAAACCGGCCGGCGAACGTCGGAGTATCAACTGCCGCCGGGACCGCGAAGCTTTCGATCGTCGTGCTGCCGTTCGCCAATCTCGGCGGCGATCCGGCGCAGGAGCCGCTGGTCGACGCTCTGACTGACGAACTGACCACCAGTCTCGCGCGAATGCGCGACACATTCGTCATCGCGCGCAACACCGCAATGACATTCAATGGCAAGCCGGTCGACCCCAAGGCGATCGGCAAAGAACTCGGCGTGCGCTATGTGCTCGAAGGCTCGGTGCAGCCGAACGGCGATCGCATGCGAGTCCATGCCCAACTCATCGACGCCGGCAGCGGCGCCAACCTTTGGGCCGAGCAGTTCGATACGCCGCGCGCCGATCTGTTGCAGACGCAGGACGAGATCGTCGCGCACCTGGCTAACAGGCTCGACCTGCAATTGCAGGAGGCCTATGGCGCCAGCGTCAACAAGCCGCCGGCTATCAATCGCGACGCCGAGGATCTGGCTCTCCAATGCTCTCACGGCCAATGGAAGGCGGGCTTCGTCGGGAAGGAGGCGGACGCGGCTTACGCGCTCTGCGAACAGGCGCTCGCCATCGATCCCAACAATGTCCGCGCCCTGATGGCGCTGGGAATCAAGTTCCTCATGCCGGCGCTGCTGCACATTTCGAGCGACCCGAAACGCGACCTCAATCGCGCCGATGAACTGGAGTCGAAGGCGCTCGCCATCGATCCCAATTGGAGCTGGCCTCACGACATAAAGGGACTCGTGCTTCGGCTCCAGGGCCGCACCGTGGAAGCGATCGCCGAACACGAACGCGCGCTTAGCCTTGATCCGGCCAACGTGGACGCAGCCGCCCAATTGGGCATCGATTATCGATTTATCGGTCAATTCGAGAAAAGCCTCGAATATCTCGACAGGGCCATTCTGGCGAGCCCGTCCGATCCGGCGCTCAACTATTGGTATGACAGCAAAGGCTGGGCCAATTTTGCGCTGACGCGATACGACCGGGCGATCGAGTTCGCCCGGCGAGCCATCGCCATCAATCCGAATAACCCGTTTGCTCACGCGGTCCTGGTGGCGGCGCTCGCTCTATCCAACCATGACGCGGAAGCGCGCGATGCGTTGCAGCGCTACCTGGCGCTGCCCGCCGCGGAAAACCTCAAGACCGTCGCGGCGTGGAAGGCGCGCCTCGGCTCGGAGCTGCCTGAACATCGCGAGGATCAAGGCGCCGTCGACTGGATCGAGCGGGCGGGCGTGGGCCTGCGCAAGGCTGGGATGCCGGAGCAATGAGGGAGGAGAACGTGCGCCGTGCCTTGAACGCCGCGGTCCGGATGAGCCTCGTCCTGCTAATTTCGGCTGCTGGATCAACGATCGCCGTCGCGCAGGAGGGGGCGAAGCCTGGTGAAACCCTCCCGAAAGATTGCGGCGATTGCCCCGAAATGGTCGTCGTGCCGGCGGGGCGATTCCTGATGGGATTGGCGAGCGACGGCGATGACAATGCGCGTCCGCAGCATGAGGTGACGATCCCAAAACCCTTCGCGGTCGGCAAGTTCGAGGTGACTTTCGACGAATGGGACGCCTGCGCGAAAAGCGGCGCCTGCGCTGCCGACGTCAGCGACAGCGGCTGGGGGCGCGGCCGTCGCCCGGTTATCAACGTGAATTTTGACGACGCGCAGGCCTATTTGAAATGGCTTTCGAAGATCACCGGCCATGAGTACCGGCTGCTCTCCGAGGCCGAATACGAATATGCGGCGCGGGCGGGCGACCAGAAACTCTTTCCCTGGGGCGACGACATCAAGCTCGACGGCCGCGCCATGGCCAATTGCGAGCTCTGCGGCAGTCCGTGGGACGGCAGGCAGACGGCGCCGGTCTGCGGCTGGCAGGCGGGGGATGCGCAAAAGCCGTCGGGATGTTCGTTCCCTGCCAACGCCTTTGGTCTCTACGACATGGAGGGCAACGTCTGGGAATGGACGGAGGATTGCTGGAGCCCGGACTATCAGGGCGCGCCTGCCGACGGTTCGGCTCGCAGGCAAGGCGATTGCAGCATCCGCGCCGTGCGAGGCGGCTCCTGGGACAGCGATCCCGACGACCTGCGCTCCGGCAATCGCTACATGACCAGCACGGACGTCCAGGCCTACAATTTTGGTTTCCGGGTGGCGCGCACGCTGCCTCCCTAGCCGCCTGCCCCGTCTTCCCGCCTAAACCCCTTCATGCTATGCGCGCGGAAAACCCTTCCAAGCCCAAAGGCTCATGCTGATGAACCAGGCGTCCCCCATTCGCTCCAATTCTTTCTTTTCCGCGACCCTCGCCGACGCGGACCCGGAAATCGCCAATGCGGTCAAGCTGGAGCTCGGCCGCCAGCGCGACGAGATCGAGCTCATCGCCTCCGAGAACATCGTCTCGCGCGCGGTGCTCGAGGCGCAGGGCTCTGTCATGACCAACAAATACGCCGAGGGCTATCCGGGCCGGCGCTATTACGGCGGCTGTCAGTATGTCGACATCGCCGAGACGCTGGCGATCCAGCGCGCCTGCAAGCTGTTCGGCTGCAAGTTCGCCAACGTGCAGCCGAATTCCGGCAGCCAGGCCAATCAGGCGGTGTTTCTCGCGCTGATCCAGCCGGGCGACGTGTTCATGGGGCTCGATCTCGCGGCGGGCGGCCACTTGACCCACGGTTCGCCGGTCAACGTCTCCGGCCGCTGGTTCAAATGCGTTTCCTACGGGGTCGACCGTGAGACGCAGCGCATCGACATGGACGAAGTCGAGGCGCTGGCGAAGCAGCACAAGCCGAAACTCATCATCGCCGGCGGGTCGGCCTACGCTCGCCACTGGGACTTTGAGCGCTTCCGCGCCATCTGCGACGAGGTCGGGGCCTATTTCGTGGTCGACATCGCCCATTTCGCCGGGCTGGTCGCCGGCGGCGCGCATCCCTCGCCCTTCCCTTACGCACATATAGCGACGACGACGACCCACAAGACTTTGCGTGGGCCGCGCGGCGGCATGGTGCTGACCAACGACGAAGAGCTCGCCAAAAAAATCAATTCGGCGGTGTTTCCGGGCCTGCAGGGCGGCCCGCTGATGCATGTGATCGCCGCGAAAGCCGTTTCCTTCCACGAGGCCCTGACGCCGGAATTCCGCAACTACGCCCACGCGGTCGTCGCCAACGCTAAAGCCCTGGCGAAGCCGATTCTGGCCGGCGGCTACAAGCTTGTCACAGGCGGCACCGACAACCATCTGATGCTCGTCGACCTCACGCCAAAAGGCCTTACCGGCAAGGCGGCGGAGGCGACGCTCGGCCGCGCCCACATCACCGTCAACAAGAACGGCATCCCGTTCGACCCGCAGAAGCCGATGGTGACGTCGGGCATCCGCGTCGGCTCGCCCGCCGCGACCTCGCGTGGTTTCGGCGAAGCCGAATTCGGCCGCGTCGGCGAACTCATCGTCGAGACGCTGGACGGCTTGGCGGCGTCGGGCGAATCGGGCAACGCTGCGGTGGAAGCGAAGGTGCGCGACGGCGTCGCCGAGCTCACACGGCGCTTCCCGATCTATTGAAGAGACCGCGCATGCGGTCGGAAGGAACCGGATGCGCTGTCCCTATTGCGGCGCCCTCGACACCCAGGTGAAGGATTCGCGCCCGACCGAAGACGCCTCCTCGATCCGCCGCCGCCGCGTCTGCCCCGATTGCGGGGGCCGCTTCACGACCTTTGAGCGCGTGCAACTGCGTGAGCTGATGGTCGTGAAAAAGAACGGCCGCCGCACGCCGTTCGACCGCGACAAGCTGACGCGCTCGGTCGAAGTGGCGCTGCGCAAGCGGCCGGTCGCGCCTGACCGCATCGAGCGCATGATCAACGGCATCGTGCGCCAGCTCGAAAGCCAGGGCGACGCCGACATTCCGACTGACCGGATCGGCGAACTCGTGATGGAGGGCCTGAAAGGGCTCGACGAGGTGGCTTACGTCCGGTTCGCGTCGGTTTATCGCAATTTCCACGAGGCGCGCGATTTCCGCTCGATCGTCGGGGAGCTCGAACAGGGCCCGCAGGGCGAGCCGGCGCCGCGGCTCCGGGCGCAGTCATGACGGGTCCGGCGCGCGAGGAAGACGCGCGCTGGATGAACGCCGCGCTGGCGCTCGGGCGGCGCGGTCTCGGCTTCACGGCCCCAAATCCTTCCGTAGGCGCGCTGATCGTCCGCGATGGCGTCGTCGTCGGGCGCGGCGTGACGAAGCCTGGCGGGCGGCCGCATGCCGAGCGGCTGGCTATCGCTGAAGCCGGCGAGGCGGCGCGTGGCGCCACCCTCTATGTGACGCTCGAACCCTGCTCGCATCACGGCGTCACGCCCCCTTGCGCGGACGCCGTCATTGAGGCCGGCCTTGCCCGCGTCGTCTCTGCCATTGAGGACGCCAACCCCAAGGTCGCCGGAAAGGGCCACGCGATGCTGCGCGCGGCCGGGATCGAGACGGTCGTCGGCGTCGGCGAGGCGACCGCGGCGCATGACCATCGCGGCCATTTCTGCCGGGTCCGCCTCGGGCGGCCGATGGTGACCCTCAAGATTGCCCGCACCGGCGACGGTTTTGCGGCCGGCGACGCGCACGACCAGCGCCTGCTGATCACCGGCGAAGCCGCCAATGCGCGCGTACAAATTCTGCGCTCGATGCATGAGGCCATCATGGTTGGCGTCGGCACCGCCCTCGCCGACGACCCTCTCATGACCGTGCGTCTGCCCGGTTTTGAGGCGAGGCCGCTGCGCGTGGTGATCGATTCGCATCTCCGGCTGCCCCTCGAATCGCGTCTCGCGGCGACAGCGGAAACTTATCCGACGCTGGTGCTGACAACTTCGGCTGCGTCGGCTGACCGCCGGAGCGCGCTCGAAGGCCGCGGGCTGGAAGTGGCCGCCGTCGAGGCGGATACGGCGGGCCATGTCGACCTCGGCGCGGCGCTCAAGGCGCTCGGCGCGCGCGGGCTGACTCGTGTCTTTTCCGAGGGGGGCCCACGCGTCGGCGCCGAGCTCGTGGGGCTCGGCCTCGCGGATGACGTCGTGCTGATCACCGCGCCGAAGCCGCTCGGGCGCCCCGGCCTGCCGGCGCTGAGCGCCGAGGCGCTGGCGCGCCTCGACGATCCCGAACATTACCAACTCGCCGAAGTCTCGCGCTTCGAGCCCGATGAGTTGCGCCGCTGGGAGCGGCGGGGTTAAGTCGCCGGCCGAACCAGAGAGCCGCGCATGTTCACAGGCATCATCACCGACGTCGGCCGCGTCCTCGCGATCAAGCCGCAGGGCGAATTGAGCCGTCTGATGGTCGGCTCGGCCTATGCGCCGGCCTCGATCGAGATCGGCGCGTCGATCTGCAACAATGGCGTCTGTCTGACGGCGACCGAGATCAAGGCGCGAGGCAATGGCAGCGAGATCGGCTTCGACGTTGGCGCGGAAACGCTCGCCGTGACCGGGCTGAAAACGCTCGCCGTCGGCGATGCGGTCAATCTGGAGCGCTCGCTGAAGATCGGCGACGAACTCGGCGGCCATCTGGTCAGCGGCCACGTCGACGGCGTCGCCGAAATTTTGGACCGGCGCGATTTCGACGGCATGGCGCATTTCCGCTTCCGGGCCCCAAGCGCCTTGTCCCGCTTCATCGCCGTCAAAGGTTCTGTGGCGCTCGATGGCGCGTCGCTGACCGTCAACGCGGTCGAGGGCGACGAATTCGAAGTCTTGCTCATCCCCCACACCCTCGCCGTCACCGCCTGGGGCGCACGTAAAACCGGCGACCGCGTCAACATCGAAGTCGACCAGATGGCGCGCTATGCGGCGCGGCTGATGGAAACAGCGGGGCGGTAGAGGTTGTCTCCTTCTCCGCTTCGCGGAGAAGGCGCGACATCCCCGGCCGCCGTCACTCCCGCGCAAGCCCCGCTGTATAGCGTCCACCCATGGAAACGGGGCGGATTTCTGGGCTCCCATCTTTGCGAGCGGTTGATCGACGAAGGCCCGGATGTGCTGTGCGCCGACAATTACTTCACCGGCCGGCGCGCCAATCTCGCGCAACGAGGCGCGCAGGCGCGGCATGACGCCGCGATTTCTTTCGAAAGTCGGAATGCAGGTTTCTTTGTTCAGCTTTGATTAACCCGGCCCCGTTAGTTTCAACCTGCGCGAGAAGGCTTGGCGTGCCCGGTTGTGTTCGTGATCGTCGGCCGACGCTGCCGGTCTTCTCGTTGGCGTCAGGAGTGGCCTCGCTTCCTTCGAAGAAAGATGCCACGGGCATGAAGCCGTTCTGACGCGCTGGCGCGCTCGGGCCATGTTCCCTCTCCGTATTTCTTAGAGTTCGCCCGACTGGAAGCGACGCCGCGACCGCGCGCCTGACCCTGCAGGCTCGCCCCCGCTGCCTTGCGATCCGTCCATGAGGCGAACCATGCTGGGGCGCATCCGATGACGTCAATCATTTCCTATCTGTCTCCCGCGCAGCTCGCCGCGCAGACCGTCACGTTCTTCCAGAGCCTCAACACGACCGACGTCAACGCCCTGGCGGCGACCCAGATCGCCGCGCTCGTCGGCACGCAGATCAGCGCGCTGAACTCGACAGACATCCAGGTTCTGAACTCGACGCAGATCACCGGCATCACCGCTTCCGCCTTCAAGGGCCTGTCGCTGTCAGCGCTCTCCGCGCTGACTTTCGGGCAATGGCAGGACGTCAATTCGTCTCAGGCCGCGGCGCTGACGGGCGCCCAGCTCGAGAGCGTCGGCAGCGCGGGCACGGATTTGCAGGCGCTCTCTTCGAGCGCAGTGCAATCGTTGAGCACGTCGGCGATCTCGGCGCTCGATACGACCGGCATCGGCGGCTTCTCGACCGCGCTGCTGAACGAGCTCACTGGCACTCAGGTGCGCGCGCTGTCGGCCGCGGATATTGCGGCCCAGACTTCGACCACCCTCGCCGCGCTGAACTCGACCTTCGTGACGAGCCTCACGGCGACGCAGATCAACGCGCTGAGTTCAACGACGATCGGCAATTTCGGCGCGCCCAGCCTCGCCGAGCTGACCGCGACGCAAGTCTCGGGCCTGAGCGCGACTTCGGTCGACGCCATCGGCGCACTGACCTCGACGCAGGCCGGCGCGCTCACCGCTTCGCAGATCTCCGCCCTCTCGACGACGGAAGTCGGCGACCTCACTGCAACCGAACTCAACGCTTTTACGTCGACGCAGACGCGCAGCCTGACGGCGGCCCAGCTCGAAGGCCTGACCTCGACCAACTTCAATGCGCTAAACTCCACCTTCGTCGCAAACCTCACCATCGCCCAGCTCAACGCGCTGACTACGACGGCGCTAAGCACATTTTCCGCCGGACAGGTCGGCGACATCACCGCGACCCAGGTCAGCGGGCTGACGGCGACAGCGATCGACACGCTGGGCGCGCTCACGACGACCCAGGCCGCGGGCTTGACGGCGAGCCAGATCGGCTCGCTCTCGACAACAGAAATCCAAACCCTCAATTCGACCGACCTCAACGCCTTCAACGCCACGCAGGCGCGCGGCGTGACGGCCGCCCAGCTCGAAGGGCTCACCTCGACGAGCTTCAATGCGCTGAACGCGACCTTCATCGCCAATCTGACGACGAGCCAGATCAATTCGCTGACCTCGACGGCGCTTGGGACGCTGTCGGCCGGACAGATCGGCGACATCACGGCGACCCAGGTCGGCGGACTGACGGCGACGACCATCGACACGCTCGGCTCGCTCTCGACGACCCAGGCCACGGGCTTGACGGCCAATCAGATCGGCTCATTGTCGACGACAGAAATCCAGACCCTCAATTCGACCGATCTCAACGTCCTCAACGCCACGCAGGCGCATGGCGTGACGGCCACCCAGCTCGAGGGGCTGACCTCGACGAGCTTCAATGCGCTGAACGCCACTTTCGTCGCAAATCTCACCGGGACCCAGCTCAATTCGCTGACCACGACCACACTCGGCTCGCTCTCCGCCGGACAGATCGGCGACATCACGGCGACCCAGATCGCCGGCCTGACGGCGACCTCGATCAATACGCTCGGCGCCCTCAACGCGACCCAGACCGGCGCCTTGAGCGCCTCGCAGATATCAGCGCTTTCGACCACGGAGGTCGGAACCTTCACCACGACCGAACTCAACGCGCTCAACGTCACACAAACGCGCGGCATCACCGCCGCTCAGCTTGAAGGGCTGACCTCGACCAACTTCAATGCGCTGAACGCGACCTTCATCGCCAATCTGACGACCAGCCAGATCAACTCGCTGACCTCCACCGCGCTCGGCTCGCTCACCGCCGGACAGATCGGCGACATCACGGCGACCCAGATCAGCGGCCTGACCGCCACCACGATCGACACGCTCGGCGCGCTCTCGACGACACAGAGCGCCGGCCTGACGGCGAGCCAGATCGGCGCGCTTTCCACGACCGAAATCCAGACTCTCAACTCGACCGATCTCGACACCTTCAACGCGACGCAGGTCCATGGCGTGACGGCGACTGAGCTCGAAGCACTGACCTCGACAAGCTTCAATGCGCTGAACGCAACCTTCGTGGCCAATCTCACCGCGACCCAGCTCAATTCGCTGACCACGACCACGCTTGGCTCGCTCTCCGTCGGACAGATCGGCGACATCACCGCGACCCAGGTCTCAGGGCTGACGGCGACCTCGATCAACACGCTTGGCGCGCTCTCTACGACCCAGGCCGGGGGGCTGACGGCCGCGCAGATCGGCGCGCTCTCGACGACAGAGGCTCAGACTCTCAATTCTACCGATCTGAACGCCTTCAACGCGACGCAAGTCCATGGCGTCACGGCGCCTCAGCTCGAGGGGCTGACCTCGACGAGCTTCAATGCGCTGAACGCCACTTTCGTCGGCAATCTCACCGCGACCCAGCTAAATTCGCTGACCACGACCACGCTCGGCTCGCTCTCCGCCGGCCAGATCGGCGACATCACCGCGACCCAGGTCACGGGCCTGACGGCGACCTCGATCAATACGCTGGGCGCCCTCAACGCGACTCAGACCGGCGCCTTGAGCTCCTCGCAGATCGGCGCGCTCTCGACCACCGAGGTCGGAACCTTCACGACTACCGAACTCAACGCGCTGAACGCGACGCAGACGCGCGGCCTCACCGCCGCTCAGCTTGAAGGTCTCACTTCGACCAATTTCAATGCGCTGAACGCGACCTTCATCGCCAATCTGACGACGAGCCAGATCAACTCGCTCACCTCGACGGCCCTCGGGACGCTTACGGCCGGACAGATCGGCGACATTACCGCGACCCAGGTCGCCGGCCTGACCGCCACCACCATCCAGACGCTAGGCGCCCTTTCGACGACCCAGGCCGGCGGCCTGACGGCGAGCCAGATCGGCGCCCTTTCGACGACGGAGGTTCAGACCCTCAACTCAACCGATCTCAACGTCTTCAACGCCACACAGACGCATGGCGTGACCGCGACGCAGCTCGAAGGGCTGACCTCGACGAGCTTCAATGCGCTGAACGCCACCTTCGTCGGCAACCTCACCGCCACGCAGCTCAATTCGCTGACCACGACCACGCTCGGCTCGCTCTCCGCCGGGCAGATCGGCGATATAACGGCGACGCAGGTCGCCGGCCTGACGGCGACCTCGATCAATACGCTGGGCGCCCTCAACGCGACCCAGACCGGCGCCCTGAGCGCCTCGCAGATCGGCTCGCTTTCGACCACCGAAGTCGGGACCTTCACGACCACAGAGCTCAACGCGCTGAACGCGACGCAGACGCGCGGCCTCACCGCCGGTCAGCTTGAGGGCCTCACCTCGACCAACTTCAATGCGTTGAATGCGACCTTCATTGCCAATCTGACGACCAGCCAGATCAACGCGCTGACCTCGACCGCGCTCGGGACGCTGTCGGCCGGACAAATCGCCGACATCACCGCGACCCAGATCGCCGGCCTGACCGCGACGACGATCGACACGCTCGGCGCGCTCACGGCGACGCAGACCGCAGGGCTGACGGCCTCGCAGATCAGCGCGCTGTCGACAACAGAGGTTGGAACCTTCACCACGACCGAGCTCAATGCGCTGAACGCAACACAGGTGCGCGGCGTCACCGACGCCCAGCTCGAAGCGCTTACCTCAACTAACTTCAATGCGCTGAACGCGACTTTCATCGCCAATCTGACGACCAGCCAGATCAACTCGCTGACTTCTACGGCGCTCGGCGCGTTTTCCGCCGGGCAAATCGCCGACATCACCGCGACGCAGGTCGCGGGCCTGACGACGACGACCATCCAGACTCTCGGCGCGCTCACCACGACCCAGGCCGGCGGCCTGACCGCGAGCCAGATCGGCGCGCTGTCGACGACGGAAGTGCAAACCCTCAACTCGACCGACCTCAACGCCTTCAACGCCACGCAAGTCCACGGCGTCACGGCGCCTCAGCTCGAAGGCCTGACCTCGACCAGCTTCAACGCGCTGAACGCGACCTTCATCGGCAATCTCACCACGACGCAGATCAACGCGCTGACTTCGACGGCGCTCGGCCAATTGTCGGCGGGGCAGATAGGCGACATCACCGCGACGCAGATCCCGGGGCTGACGGCCGTTACCATCGACACGCTCGGCGCGCTGACCGCAACGCAGACCGCGGCTTTGACCGCGACCCAGGTCGGCGCGCTGTCGACGACCGAAGTCGGGACCTTTACAACAACGGAGCTCAACGCGCTGAGCGTTACCCAAACGCGCGCGCTGACGCCGGCGCAGCTCGAGGGCCTCACCTCCACCAACTTCAATGCGCTCAACGCGACCTTCATCGCGAACCTGACCGCGACCCAGTACAATGGCTTGACCTCGACCACGCTCGGCGAATTGTCGCCCGGTCAGATCGGCGACATCACCGCGACCCAGGTCGGCGGCCTGCTCGCGGCGACCATCGACACTTTGGGCGCCCTTTCGACCACGCAGGCCGGCGGCCTGACCGCGACTCAGATCTCAGGCCTGTCGACAACCGAAATCCAGACGCTCAACTCGACCGACCTCAACGCGTTCGGCGCAACGCAGGTGCACGGCGTGACGGCGCCGCAGCTCGAAGGTCTCACGACGACGAGCTTCAACGCCCTCAACGCGACCTTCATTTCGAATCTGACCACGACGCAGATCAACTCGCTAAGCTCCACCGCGATCGGCGAATTGTCGGCGGGACAGCTCGGCGACATAACGGCGACGCAGGTCGGCGGACTGCTGGCCGCCACGATCGATACGATCGGCGCGCTCAATGCGACTCAGGCGGCCGCGCTGACCGCGACCCAAATCGGCGGGCTCTCGACATCAGAGATCGACACGTTCACGACAACAGAGCTGAACGCGCTCTCCGCGACGCAGGTCCATGGCCTGACCGCCGGTCAGATCGAAGGACTGACCTCGACCAACTTCAATGCGCTCAACGCGACCTTCATCGGCAGTCTGACGCCGACGCAGATCAACTCGCTGAGCTCGACCACGCTCACCGCGCTTTCGGCCGGCCAGGTCGGCGACGTAACGGCGACCCAGATCGCCGGATTGACGGCCCTGACGATCGACACGCTCGGCGCGCTCAATTCGACGCAAACCGGGGCGCTGAGCGCCACACAGATCAGCGCGCTCTCGACGACCGAAGTCGGAACGTTTACCTCCACCGAACTCAACGCGCTCTCCGCGACGCAGGTCCATGGACTTGACGCCGGTCAAATCGAAGGCTTGACGTCAACCAACTTCAACGCGCTCAACGCGACCTTCATCGCGAACCTCACTGCGACGCAGATCAATTCGCTGAATTCCACCACGCTCGGCGTCTTGTCGGCCGGCCAGATCGGCGACATCACCGCGACGCAGGTCGCCGGGCTGACGACCACAACGATCGACACGCTCGGCGCGCTCTCGACCACCCAGGTCGGCGGATTGACCGCCGCGCAGATTGCGGGGCTGTCGAATACAGAGGTCCAGACCCTCAACTCGACCGATCTGAACGCACTTCAATGCGACGCAGATTCACGGCGTCACCGCCGGCCAGCTCGAAGGCTTGACCTCGACCAGTTTCAACGCGCTGAACTCAACCTTCATCGCGAACCTCACGACCTCGCAGATCAATGCGCTGAGCACGACCGCGCTCGGCGGATTGTCGGCCGGGCAGATCGCCGACATTACCGCCACTCAGATCCCGGGCCTCACCGCCACCGCGATCGATACGCTCGGCGCGCTGACCTCTACGCAGACCGGCGCCTTGACGGCCTCGCAGATCGCGGCGCTGTCGACGACCGAAGTTGGCGCGTTCACCTCGACCGAGCTCAACGCGCTCTCCGCGACGCAGACCCGCGCCTTGACCGCGGCGCAGATCGACGGGCTCACGTCCACCAACTTCGGCCTGCTCAACTCGACTTTCATCGCGAGCCTCACCGCGACGCAGCTCAATTCGCTGACCACGACCACGCTCGGCGCGCTGTCTGCGGGCCAGATCGGCGACATCACCGCGACGCAGGTCAGTGGACTGACGGCGACCTCGGTCGAGACTTTGGGAGCTCTTTCGACGACTCAAGGCTCCGGGCTGACCGCCACCGTGATCAGCGCGCTCAGCGCGACGGAGCTGAACTCGCTCACCTCGACCGACCTCAACGCCTTCACCGCAACCCAGGTCCATGGACTGAACGAGGCTCAGTTCGCCGGATTGACCTCGACCAACTTCAACGCGCTCGGCGCGACCGTGATCGGCAACCTCACGGCGGCGCAGGCCGCCACGCTGACGAGCACGACCGTCGACGCGCTTTCCACCACGCAGATCGGCTACCTCAACGCAACCGAGGTCGGCGCGCTGACCTCGACCGCCGCGTCGAGCTTCAACAATAGCTATCTCGCTGCGCTCAACACGACGCAGGTCGGCGCGCTGACCAGCGCTGACGTCGGGGCTCTGACCTCGACGCAGTTCCAGGCGCTCGCGACAAATCTCACCTCGATCGGCACCAACGCCGTTCCCGGCATCAGCGCGAGCGACATCGCCGCCTTAACCTCCACGCAAGCCAACTCATTTACCCCCACCCAGGTCGGAGTGATGAACACGACGCAGGTCGCCGCTATAGTGCTCAACTGACGAGGCGTTCTGCGCTCGCGCTCGCGAAAACCTTCAGGGCCGCCGCAAGGCGGCCGGAAGCCGGAGATATCGGGGAAACGGCGACAGCATGAGCGAAGCGGCGCTCGAGCCTTCTGGGCTCGCGGGGATGGCGGTCGGCGATCTGCTCACGCTCGCCGAACGTCTGAAGACGCAATCGGGCCTGAAGGCGGTCATCGATCTCTATGAGGCCTGGCTTGGCGTGAACGGCGAGGCGCCGCTTGCTCATGTCGCCTATTTCAACCTCGGCGTCGCTTGCAACGAGGCGGGCGAGCAGGCGCGAGCGGCGCGAGCGTTTCGCGATGGCCTGCGTGTCTCCTCTGACTTTCCCCCGCTCTCGATCAATCTCGGCCGTTCGCTCGAAATGCTGGGGCAACCCGGCGCGGCGATAGAACAATGGCGGCGCGGACTTGAACACGTAGCGGGCGTCACGGGCGATGCGGTCGCCAACAAGACGATCCTGCTGACGCAAAGCGCGCGGCTGTTGCAGGAGCATATGCGGCATACGACCGCCGAAGCGCTCCTGACAGAGGCGATCAACCTCGAGCCCGACCATGAGGCCGCGGTGCGCGAATGGCTGGGATTGCGCACCCGGCTCTGCCGCTGGCCGGCGATTTCGGCGACGCCGCGCGTCAGCGCCGAAACCCAGCGAAGCTCTGTCTGGCCGCTGACGCTTGCGGCGATCTCCGACGATCCGATGTTCCAGCTCGTGCGCGCCTATGTGCACGCCCGCAGCGAATTCGCGGCGCCGACCCGCGCGGAATTGCGGGCGGTCGCCGGCGCGCGGCCGCCGCGCAATTCGCGCGGCCGCGTAAAAATCGGCTATCTGTCCTCAGACCTTCGCGAGCATGCGGTCGGCCACGGCATCGCGGAAGTGTTCGAGGCGCATGACAAGCAGCGTTTCGAGATCTTCGCCTATTATTGCGGGATCGATCGCGAAGACCCGATCAAGGCGCGCATTCGCGCCGCCTCAGACCATTGGCTCGACATCTCAAAACTCGGCGATCTGGAAGCGGCTACGCGGATCGCCGAGGACGGCGTCGACATCCTCGTCGATCTCAACGGCTACACCAAATTCGCCCGCACCCGCGTGTTCGCCTTCCGGCCCGCGCCCGCTCAGGTCAACTGGTTCGGCTATCCCTCGACGATGGGCACGCCCTATCATCATTATCTGATCGCCGACGAGACAATCATCCCGAGGGGCCAGGAGATTTTCTATTCCGAGGAAGTGCTGCGTCTGCCCTGCTATCAGCCGAACGACCGCAAGCGGCGGATTGCGGGCGAACCGCCGCGCCGCGCCGATTACGGCCTGCCCGACGACGCCTTCGTGTTCTGCAGCTTCAATGCCACGCAAAAGCTCAGACAACGCACCTTCGACCTGTGGCTCGCGCTGCTCAAGGCCGCGCCGCACACGGTGCTGTGGCTGTTGCAGGATCTCGAAGAGACGAGCAACGGACTTCTCGCCTATGCGCGCGCGGCGGGCGTCGATCCCGCCCGCATCGTCATCGCGCCGAAGCTTGCCAATGCCGAACATCTGGCGCGCTATCCGCTCGCCGACCTGTTCCTCGACAGTTTTCCCTGGGGCGCGCACACGACCGCTTCCGACGCTCTGTGGATGGGCGTGCCCGTGCTGACCCAAACCGGCAGGAGTTTTGCGGCGCGCGTCTGCTCGAGCCTCGTCAAGGCGGCGGGGCTGCCGGAATTTGCTTCAGCCGACGAGAGCGAATATGCGGCCAAAGCGCTGGCCTTCGCCTTCCAGCCCGAGACGCTGAGGCCCTATCGCGGCCGCCTGATGGACCGACGCGGCCAGCTGTTCGATGTCGACCGCCTCGTTCGCGCGCTCGAGGGACTTTATCTGGAGATGGTCCGGCGCGAGGCGCAGGGCCGCACGCCGCGCCCGCAACTCACCAATCTCGACGTCTATCACGAGATAGGCTCGAAGCTCGACATGGAGGCGATAAACCTCCTGCCGCGCGAGGCGTGGCTCAAAACCTGGCGCGACGCGCTCGCCGACTACGATCTCCACACCCCGCTTGGCGAGGATGGCCGCCTGTGGCCAGGCGCACATCCGACGCTCGCCGCGCGAAGGACGGCGGCGCGCGGGTAGCCTCCTTCGGGAGACTCCCTGTATAGGGGGCGCGCGCTGCAGGCGCATGCCTCGAAAGTATGCCTCTTGTCCGACCTTTGTCCCGACTGCCGGCTTCGCCCATGACGAGCGCCGCCGCGTCCGCGGCTTCGGGCGCGAAGGTCGACACGGTCGGCTGGATCGCGCTCCTCGTTGGCACCGGCATCATCGCCTGGTCGGGCATATTGGTGCGCTTCCTCGATGTGGGGCCGCTGGCGGGCGCCGCCTGGCGCATGGGGCTCGCGGCGCCTGCGCTCGCGGTCTGGGCCCGCTTGGCGAGAGGAAACGCCGCGCGTCCAAATCTTCGCCCCTATCTGTGGCCGCTGATCGGCGCCGGCGTCGCCTTCGCGATCGACGTCGGCAGCTTCCACATTTCGCTGACCGGCACCAAGGTCGCCAACACCTCGTTCATCGGCAATGTCGCGCCGATCCTCGCCGTCGTCGGCGGCGCGCTGTTCTTTCACGAGCGGCCGCCGGCGCGCGTCTGGCCCGCGCTCGCCATTGCGCTCGTCGGGTCCTGGGTGATGGCGGGAATGCTGGCGCCGGCCGAGATCAGTTACGGCGATTCCGTCGCCCTGCTCGCGGCGGTCGGCTATGCGAGCTATCTGATGTTCATCAAACAGGCGCGCGCCGGGCTCGACGGCCCGACCGCGACCATGTTGTCGGCGGTGGTCTCGGCCGTACTGCTCGCCGGCGCGGCGGTCGCGCATGGCGAAAAGCTCGTGCCCTCGAGCCTCGCAGGCTGGATGTCGGTCGGCCTGCTCGGCTTCGGCAGCCACGCGGCGGGACAGGGCCTCACTTCCGTGGCGATCGGGCGCGTGCCGATCGGGCTCGTCGCGATCGTCATCCTCGTGCAGCCTGCCGTCACTGCGGGCCTCGCCTATCTGATCCTCAACGAACCGATGACGGCGCTGCAGGCCATCGGCGCTTTAATGATTTTCTCCGCAGTGTTGTTGGCGAAGCCGAGATAGCGACCCTGAATTTTGCTCCCGCGCCAACGCCGCGTCGCGCCGCAAAAAACCGACGAACGTTTTAGTTGACCTGACCGCGGGGATTCGTCTTATGGTTGAGTGGTCAAGCAACCCACATCTTAACCTTGCAAGTTCGTTCAAAACGTGAAACGCTTAACTCGCTAGATACTCTAAGTTTTTTTGTAAAAAATCGGAGGAACAGCCGATGACGTATTCGTCCCCCAACGTTAAATTCACAGGGTTCGGAAGCGGTCAAGGTTCATCTCTCGAGCGATTTGACCAGAGCCTGGACACGCAAGGCTCCGACGCCGGCAATGCGGATCAAGCAACGACGACGGGCCAGACCGGATCGTCCTTCGGCGCCAATTTCGGGTCGACCGGGCCGGACTGGGGCTGGTTGGCGAGATTTGACCAGTCAGATTATCTTGACCTCGCTTCCAAGCGGCTGTCGAACACTTCTTCTCAAGCCTCCGACGCCTCGTCGGCGACAAACAGCGGCGGTGCTTCAAACACATCTGCGGACACGACGCAGGTTGTCAGCTCGGCCGGCAGCAATCTCGTCTTCGACAACACCTACGACGACGATTGTTCCGCCGCGTTCATCGCCTGCATCGTGGCGGCGGAGGAGCAGTTCGAAAGTCTGTTCACCAATAAGGTGACGATCAACGTCACGTTCAGCATGACCGACGACGGCAATTCTGGCGACGTCGCGACCAATTCTTCTCACGGCATCCTTGTCAGCTATTCGAAACTGCGCGCGGCGATATTGGCGGACGCGCCGGGCGACGTTCTGCCCAGAACGGACCCCTCGGGCGGCGCGAACTGGTACGTTCCCTATTCCTACGCGCGAATGCTCGGACTGACGAGCACGACGGGCCGCCCGACCTCAGCGTCACGCTCAACACCTACTACATTCTGGGACTTCGGCCAGGACGTCATCAACGGGATCACGCACGAAATCTCCGAAGGCGGTCTCGGCCGCATCGGCGACCTCGGCGGCCAGCGGGCACCGGCGACTGGAGCGCGATGGACCTGTTCCGCTACAACTCGTCGGGCGCTGCTGACTACAGCAACGGACGCGACGGCGACACGACCTATTTCTCCTCACAATGGCGGCTAGACGCTTTCCGACACGACGAATCCCGACAAAGGCGCGCCAACGCTTTCCTACAACAACCAATACAATTCTTCCGGCACGAAGGTGAACGGCGGAGACACCGCCGACTGGGTGCAAGAAAGCGTTTTTCGGCTCGACCGGCACGGGCGAGACCCTGACGCTGACGCAGACCGAACTCGAACGTGATGGAGGCGCTCGGCTGGAAGCTCAACCTGAAGCAGGATGTCTACGATGACGCGCTCGGCGACTGGGAAACCGCCGACCAACTGGAGCAGCGGTTCGATGCCGATCACTCCGCAGGACGCCTATATCGGCGGCGTCAGCGGGGACATGGTCGTCACCCTCAATGCCAACGTCCAGATCAACAGCATCGCGACCAGCGCGGACGCCGAGTTCGCCATCGGCAATAACACGCCCGCGACAGTTGATCGCCATCGACGGCACGGTCCTCAACGCGGAGGATTCCTCGAGCGTCGCCAGCGGCAATCTCGGCAAGAATTCGGCGTCGACGCCGGCTCGGCGCTGCAAATCGGCAACACTTTCGACAACGCCGGCACGCTCGCGATCGGCAAGGGCGCGGGCGGAAGCGGCAATAGCGGCTATCTCTATCATCTACGACACTTTCGGCGCGATGACGCTGGATGGCGGCGGCACGGTCGATCTCGGCCAACCCGCGGCCAGCGGCCAAAGTCAGTTGCAGGGCGACATTGTCAACGCGCCGGGCACGTCGGGCAACGGCCTCATCAACGTCGACGACACGATCACCGGCGGCGGGCTGATCAGCCTCGGCAGCTTCGACAACCAGGCGAGACGGCAGGGTCGAGGCGAGCCAGACCGGCGGCTTCTGGCTGCAGGTCAGCGCCGCGACCTTCAGCAACGAAGGCTTTCATCACCGCCGAGACCGGCTCGACGCTCGATCTCGGCGCCGACGGCGACACGGAGACACTCACCAACACAGGAAACGGCACGACGAGCGGCGCGGTCAATATCGACAGCGATGCGCGTCTGGCGATCAGCGGCAACTTCACCATCGCCGGCACCGGCGCCGTCTCGTTCAAGGGCGCGGGCGCCGAACTCACCAGCGATGGCGCGGCCGCGACCTTCACCAACGACAGCACGATCGGGCTCGACCCTTCGCTCGACTCCAGCGGCGCCTTCTCCGGCCAGCTCGGCGACCAGGGCTGCTTAGCCGTCAATGATCTCACGTACGTCAACAATGGCACGACCTACGCAAGCGGATCGGGCGGTACACGCTGACGATCAACACCGGCGCCAATGTGGTCACCAACGGCGCGAACGGGACGCTCGCCGCGGAAAACGGCGCGATGCTCAAGATCGTGTCCAATCTGACCAACGCGGGCGTCGTCGACGTCGGCACGTCCTCTTCGAGCTCGGTCGGCGCCACGACGGGAACGGTCGATCTCGGCAGCGACGGCGCCTCGGGGTCGATGACGAACACCGGCATCGATCGGCATCTACGCCAGCAGCGATCTCGCGATCAGCGGCAATTACACGGTCAGCGGCGACGGCGGGATCTATTTCAAGGGCGCGGGCGCCGAGATCACCAGCGACGACGCGGCAGCGACGACCCTCACCAATGACAGCTTCATTACAGCCGTTCGGTTCGGGTCAGATCGGCGATCAGGGCGTAGAAAGTTCGAACGATCTCACCCTGGTCAACGCCGGCCAGATCGGCGCATCGGGCTCTGGCGTCACCCTGACCTTGAACACGGGCACGAAAGTCATCAACGATGGCGGCGGCTTGCTGGAAGGGGCGGACGACGCGATCCTGATCATCGATTCCAATGTCCACACCGGGCAATCAGGCGCGAGCTCTCCCGGAGGCACGGTCGAAGCCTACGACGACGGCATCGTCGAACTCTCGGGCATCATATCGAACGGCGTCGCCGCTCCTTCCGCCTCAGGTCAGGTCGTCATCGACGGCGGCACATTCGAGATGCTCGGCGGGTCCCGGTGAAGGTTCCTATCGAGTTTACCGGCGGGGGAACGCTGGAGATCCTGGAAACCAACGCGAGCGTGACGGTCAGCGGCTCCAATGGCGCCATCACGGCGGAAGTCCGGCGACGTCATCAGCTACAAGAGCGGCACGGGGCTGACGGTGACGGGCAAGGGCGTGACGGTCGACGTTTTGGCCGGAACAGGCCTGACCATCGGGGCCAACACACCGACGGGGCCCGCGGATATCGTCAGCGGTTCGGGCGCGAGCATTTCCATCCACAACAATTCGGAGGTGACGGTCGAAGGCTCGAACGATACGATCACCATGCTGGGCGGCAAGACCTCCAACCTGACGGTGGAAGGCAATTCCGACGCCGTGACCGCCGCCAATGCCGATTCCGTGACCGTGGCGTCGGGAACGGGCGACGCGGTCAAAGGCACCAACGCGAGCATCACGATCACGGGCGGCCTCGCCGTCAGGATCCAGGGAACCGGCAATACTGTGCACACAGCCATCGGCAACTCGCTGACCGACAGCGGCAAGACGACCGAATTCCAGATCGGCGGCAATGTCGGGACGCTGACGATCCTGACCTTCAAGCACGACCCGACAGGGATTATCGACCTTCTGAGCGGGGTCGGCGGTTATGCGACGCCGGGAGCCGCCTATGCCGCGGTCACCACCGATCACGCGGGCGGCAGCATGCTGTCGCTCGGCGTCGACGGCACGATCGACTTCAAGGGCGACCCGGTCGCCGACCTTTCGGCGAGCAATTTCAAGATCGGGTGACTCCACTGAGGAGGGTCGGCGTCCACGCCGACCGGCCTACTCCCGTCGGCCATGCAAGGCCGACGCTCCTCGGTGCGGCGGCGCCCCCGCCGCCGTATCGATCACACCACGTCGGCCTGGAGGCCGACGCTCCTTCAGCCGCGCGTAGTCGTCTTGATCGGCACGCTCGCCTTGATGGCGTTGGAATACGGGCAGATGCCGTGGGTGATCTCGGTCAGCTTCTCGGCCTCTTCCTTCGGCAGGCCGGGCAGGTAGACGTCGAGTTCCGCGGTGATGCCGAAACCGCCCTCCGAGCGCGGACCGATGCCGATGGTGGCCGTGACAGTCGACCCTTCGGGAAGTTTTATCTTGCTCTGCTGCGAGCCGACGCGCAACGCGCCGAGGTAGCAGGCGGAATAGCCGAGCGCGAACAGTTTTTCCGGATTGGCGCCGTCGCCGCCCGGGCCGCCGAGCTCCTTCGGCACGACGAGTTGCAGGGCAAGCGTGCCGTCTTCCAGCGACGTCTTGCCGTCGCGTCCGCCGCCGGTCGCCGTCGCCTTGGTGTGATAGAGCGCGTTCACGGGCATGGTCTCATCCTCCGTTAATGGCTATCGCAATAACAGTTTTTGCGATAATTTTTCTTGCCAGACTTTTCACGTTCAGTCAAAATAAAAATTATCGTGATAATGATCCGGCCATGACCGCTCTGCCCTCGCTCGCCGCGCCCGTCGCCCTCGACGACCACCTCTGCTTCGCGCTCTACAGCGCTTCGATCGCGGTCGGGCGGCTCTACAAGCCGCTGCTCGACGAACTCGGCGTCACCTATCCGCAATATCTGGTGGTGCGCGCGCTCGGCGAAAAGGACGGGCAGACCGTCAGCGCCATCGCCGATCGCCTGTCGCTGGAGCCGAGCACGCTGACCCCGCTCTTGAAGCGCCTCGAAGCCCACGGCTTCGTCGACCGCCGCCGCAACGCCGCTAACGAGCGCCAGGTGCTGGTGACGCTGACTGACGCCGGCCGCAAGCTCGACGCCGAAGCCGGCTGCCTCGGCGCCCTGCTCGCCTCGGCGCCGGGCGTGACGCCGCAGATGTTGAAGAGGCTGACGCGGGAGGTTCGACGGCTGCGAGACGCCGTAGAGGAGCGGCGGGCTGGCGATGCGCCCCATACCGAGCTTGTCGGCGCCTGACGACGAGCGTCATCCTAGCTTTGAAGGCGGCGCGAAGTTTTGCGAAACGCGGGAACTTTCCTGCAAGTTTGGGGTTTTGCGCATTGCGTCGCGTTGGGCGCCGGGACGCGACTGCCATGGAATCAGCAACGCTGCTTCTTCTTGTCGAAGACGACGTCGATGTGCGCGCGACCCTCGAAGAGGCGCTTCGCGAGGGCGGGTTTGATCTCGAGACAGCCGCGAATGGAAGCGAAGCGGTCGCGCTGCTGGAGCGTCGCAAGGACACGCTGCGCGGCTTGATCACCGATATCAACATCGGCGATGGGCCTGACGGGTGGGAGGTCGCAAAACGCGGTCGGGAACTGATGCCCAGCCTCCCGGTGGTGTACATGAGCGGCGCCGCTGTTCACGAGTGGCCGTCGAAGGGCGTTCCGCACAGCACTCTGTTGGCCAAGCCCTTTGCGCCGGCGCAACTGATTATCGCGATTTCAACGCTCCTGAATGTTTCCGACACGCACCATTGAGAGACGCGTCGCCGTGGGTTTAAGAATCGTACGGCCATTTAATCCCCTGAATATTTGAGGATTTATGGAACCAAGTCGGCGTTCGACCGCTTACTCGCTCGCAAGCCGTGCGAACCATTGGCTGGCGCGAAGGACCCGATGAGCGATCCGGCAACGCGCGCGGCAGGCGCCGGCGGCAGCGAGGAATTCTGGGAATCGGCTGAGGCGCTGAAGCAGCCGGACCGGCCGAAGCTGAGGGACGTGCTCGGCCCCGGCCTTATCACAGGCGCTTCCGACGACGACCCCAGCGGCATCGCCACCTACTCGCAGGCGGGCGCGCAATTCGGCTTCGCTCTCGATTGGACGCTGCTCCTCACCTATCCGCTGATGTGCGCGATCCAGATGATCAGCGCCAACATCGGCAGGGTGACCGGGCGGGGCCTCGCGGGAAACATGCGGCGGCATTATCCTGTTTCCGTGCTCTATACGCTGATCGGGCTGTTGGTTGTCGCCAACACGATCAATATCGGAGCCGATCTCGGCGCGATGGCGGCGGCGCTCGGTTTGCTGATCTCCGGGCCGCAACTCCTCTATGTCGCCGCCTTCGCCGTCGTCACGATCCTGCTCGAAGTTTTCGTGCGCTACGCGCGCTATGCTTCCTTCCTGCGATGGCTGACGCTTTCCCTGTTCGCCTATGTCGCCACGGTGTTTTTTGTCGGCGTGCCCTGGGGGACGGTCGCCGGCAGCCTCGTCGTGCCTCATATCGAATTTTCCGGCGCCTATCTGACGGTGATCGTCGCCGTGTTCGGCACGACGATCAGCCCCTACCTGTTCTTCTGGCAGGCGGCCGAAGAGGTCGAGGACCAGATCGAAGATCCCGACGCCGCGCCGCTCGTCAAAGCGCCGGAGCAGGCGCCGCGCGAACTCGCCCGCATAAAACTGGACACAATCGTCGGCATGGGGTTCTCGAACCTCATCGCCCTCTTCATCATGCTGACCACGGCCGCGACCCTTCACGCCCACAACGTCACGGACATCGAGACTTCGGCGCAGGCCGCTGAAGCCTTGCGGCCGATCGCCGGAAATTTTGCTTTCGCGATCTTCGCGCTGGGGATCGTCGGCACCGGCTTGCTCGCGGTGCCCGTGCTCGCCGGCAGCGCGGCTTATGGCCTCGGCGAAGCTTTTCGTTGGCGGGTCGGGCTGGCGCGACAGCCGGGCCGCGCGAAAGCTTTCTATGGCGCCATCGCAGCCGCCACTTTGGTCGGCGCGGCGCTCAATTTCACACCGCTCGACCCCATCAAGGCTTTATTCTGGAGCGCCGTCATCAACGGCGTCGCCGCCGTGCCGATCATGGCGATCATCATGCTGATGGCGTGCCGGCGCGACGTCATGGGGCGTTTCGTCCTGGGAGGCTGGCTGAAGGCGCTCGGCTGGCTCGCCACAGCCGCCATGGCCGTGGCGGCAGTCGGCATGTTCGCGACCTGGGGAGACTAGGTCCCTCGGTTCCTCAATTCCCCTCGACGATCGTCAGCTTGTGAGCTCCGGTCTTGAGGTTGAATTCGAGGTTGGCTTTTTTGGACGGGCAGCAATGCGGGTCCTTGGGCAGCCAGCGGTTGCCATACAGGGTCAGCGTGTCGTCGAAGAAATAGGCAGTGGTCGCGATGAAATTCATGTCGCCGATGCCAGCGTTGGTGACGATGCGCGACGAGGCCCCTCGGTTCATGACGAGATACTGGCCCTGACCGTTGCCGCCGTTACACATGCCGGTGTTGACGACGACCGCGCTGTCGGTCGGCGAGATCGGGACGTAGATCGCCGATCCCACCCACTGCCAGGCGTCGTTGTCGGTCTTCGGGCAGGAGCCCAGAAAATCCGCGAGGCCGCCGCCGTGCGATTGAAGCTGGCCGCCGACCGCTCCAAAAGCGGCCTGAACGCCGTCGGCGCGGGCGGGCGCGCATAGAACGGCGACCGTCAAAACTGCCAGCGCGGCGACTTTCATCTTCAGACCTCCGGGCGCTTTCGCCTGAACGATAGGGCCGATTTGCGGAGCGATGCAATGAGCGTCCCGTAAGCCGAAACCGCAAGGAATTTCCAGACGGCTCCGGAGCGCAGGCCCGGGCAAGCAGGGGGCAAGTCATGCACGATCTTTGGCGGCAATCGATCGAAGTCGAACGCGAAAATCGCGAAATTCTGCGCGAGCGGCAGGAAGAATATCGCCGCTGGTCGCTTAGGCATGATCTCGAAGCCATGGACGGCGCGACCGCCGGATTGACCAAGGCCACGATGATCGAGCTCGCGGCTCTGGCCTTTGCCGTTCTCCTGGCGCTTCCCCATTTCATGCATTAACCCTGCGGAGCGTCGGCCTAGGCCGAAGAGGGTGTGATCGACAAGGGCGGCGTGGACGCCGCCGCTCCTCAGAAATCCGTTGGCGAGCATGGTCAGAGGCCTTTGGGCCTGGCGCTGTTCGGCCCGCTTGGCGGCGCCGGCGGCGAATGTTAAGCGTAGCGAAGCGAGTGAGGCGCCCATGGCGAACATTCCGTCGCGACGCCGTGTTCTGATTGGCGCCCTGTCTACCGCGTTCGTCTGGCCCGTAGCAGCCCAGGCGCAATCGTCCGTCAAATATTCGCCGTGTGGGCGCTTTGATCGGTTATGCAAAGAACGCTGACGAGCCGAATGCGCGCCAGGTCATCGAGCCGCTGCGCAGCGGTCTTCGCCAGCGCGGCTGGACCGAACAGAAGGACCTTGAAATCTCGTTCGGTTTCGGGGCTGGCGACATCAATCAGACCAAAGCAGCCGCCGCTGAGCTGGTGGCGCAAAAGCCCGACCTGATTTACGCGATCGGCCTCCCCGGGGCGCTTTCGGCGCACGCTTTGACGCAGACGATACCCATTGTATTCACCCAGGTAGCCGATCCCGTCGGCTTCGGGCTTGTCAGCACGCTCGCCAAGCCTTCAGGCAACGCCACCGGCTTCACGTCCTGGGACCTGTCGATCGGCGGCAAATGGCTCGAACTTTTGAGAGAAATCGCGCCTGCGACCCAACGGATCATTATCCTCTACAACCCTGATACGGCGCGCTACGGGCCCGGTCTGTTCGCCGCGGCGAAGCTGGCGGCCGGGAGCGAAGTCGATGTCGCGGAATGCGCTGTTCATGACCTCGATGAAATCGAACGAAGTCTGATCTCGCTTGCAGGAGGTCAACCGTGCGGCCTCATTGCGACGCCGGAACCCTTTGTCACGGCGCGGCAGGCCCAGATCATCGAAATCGCCGCGCGGCTGCGCCTGCCGTTGATGATGCCACTGGCCGGCGCGGCGCGCCGCGGCGCTCTTATCTCCTACACCTACTCGACCGAGGAGATACTTCAGTTGCCCATTGGCTATATCGATCGCATTCTTCGCGGCGAAGCGCCGGGCGACCTTCCTGTGCAATCGCCGAGCAAATATGAGCTTGCCGTCAACCTGAAAACCGCAGGCGCGCTGGGCCTGAACGCGCCGAACTCCTTGCTCGCGAGCGCCGACGAGATCATTGATTGACGGGGAAGCAGCCGCCGCCTCACCTCAGCGAGGCGTTGACGCCCGCCAGCGCTTTCGAGCCGGGGCAGAGCTCGGCTTCGCTCAGCGCGTTCAGCGGCGTCTCGGAGGTGCCGATGAGATGATGCATGTCCTCGGCGCTCTCGTCGATGTAGAGCAGGCCGGTCGCGATTTCTCCGGCGGCCTTGTGGCGCTCGATCGTGGTGATGGCGGCGGCGCGATCGTTGTTCGCGAAGTCGTCGCCGAGCTTGCGCAGCACGAGCGTCGTGCCGTCGTGCATCTCGACCGTCGCGCTCGACCCCGCTTCATAGTCGATCAGGATCGGCTCGCGCCCCTCGATGAAATCGAGTTGGTTGAGCGCGATGTTGTGCTCGCGCACATAGTCGAAACTCTTGGTCGAGCCAACGTGATTGTTGAAGGTCACACAGGGCGAGATGACGTCGATGAAGGCCGCGCCCTTGTGTTTGAAAGCCGCCTTGATGAGCGGGACGAGCTGCGCCTTGTCTCCTGAGAAGCAGCGCGCGACAAAAGTCGCGCCGAGTTCGATCGCGAGCCCGCAGAGATCGATCGGCTCGTCGACGGCCCCCACCCCCTTCTTGCTCTTCGAGCCCCTATCCGCGGTCGCCGAGAACTGGCCTTTGGTCAGTCCGTAGACGCCGTTGTTCTCGACGATATAGACCATGTTGACGCCGCGCCGCATCGAGTGGGCGAACTGGCCGAGGCCGATCGAGGCGGTGTCGCCGTCGCCGGAAATGCCGAGATAGATGAGGTCGCGGTTGGCGAGATTGGCGCCCGTCAGCACCGAAGGCATGCGGCCGTGCACGGAGTTGAAGCCGTGACTCTGGCCGAGCATGTAGGTTGGAGTCTTCGACGAGCAACCGATGCCTGACGAGTTTTGCGATGCGGTGCGGCGGCAGGCTCAGTTCGTAACAGGCATGGATGACCGCGGCGGTGATCGCGTCATGGCCGCAGCCGGCGCACAGCGTCGACATCGAGCCTTCGTAGTCGCGATGGGTATAGCCCTGCGCATTGGTCTGCGAGCGCGGGATGATGAAATTTTGGCTTGCCGAGATAGGTCACGACGCAGGCTCCAGGACAGGCGCGACGGCCGGCGCCTTTAATCGTTCGCCGATCTCGCCGACGATGAAGCGCGCGGTGATCGGCTGGCCGCCGAAATGCAGGATGGGGGTCAGGCGTTTCGGGTCGAGTTCGAGATCGATCGTCATCAGCGAGCGCATTTGCGCATCGCTGTTCTGCTCGACGACGAACACGGTTTCGTGCTCGGCCACGAAATCGGCGATATCGGGGTGAAGCGGAAAGGCGCGAATTCTGAGCGTGTCGACGTGCACGCCATTGGCTCTGAGCGTGTCGATCGCCTCGTCCATCGCAGGCGCCGTCGAGCCGTAATAGATGACGCCGGCCTTCGTCGATTTTCGGGCCCGCGTCACGACCGGCTTCGGCAGGAGGCTGCGCGCCGTCTCGAACTTCCTCAGAAGCCGCTCCATGTTGTCGATATAGGGCGTCGAGTCCTCGGTGTAGCGAGCGAAGCGGTCGCGGCTCGTCCCTCGCGTAAAATAGGCGCCGCGATTGGGGTGCGTTCCCGGCAGAGTGCGATAGGGGACGCCGTCGCCGTCGATGTCGTTGTAGCGGCCGAAATTGCGGCGCGGCTTCGAGGCCCGCCGCATCAAGCACCTTGCCGCGGTCGAGCGGCGCGCATCGTCCCAGGTGAACGGCGGCGAGAGATGCGAATTCATGCCGATGTCGAGATCGATCATGACAAACACCGGCGTCTGCAGCCGCTCGGCGAGATCGAAGGCCGAGGCCGCGAACTCGAAAGTTTCGTGCGGCGCGTCGGGGATGAGCAGCACATGCTTGGTGTCGCCGTGGCTCGCGAAGGCGGCGAGCAGCAGGTCCGATTGCTGCGTGCGGGTCGGCATGCCGGTCGAGGGGCCGCCGCGCTGCACGTCGATGACGACGACGGGGATTTCGGCGAAATAGGCGAGGCCGAAAAATTCCTGCATCAGCGAGATGCCCGGGCCCGACGTCGCGGTGAAAGCGCGCGCGCCGTTCCAGCCGGCGCCGACCGCCATGCCGATCGCCGCGATCTCGTCCTCGGCCTGCACGAAAGCGTAGTTCTTCTTGCCGGTCGCCTTGTCGGTGCGAAAGCGCCGCGCGTTGCTCTCGAAAGCTTCGGCGACCGAGGTCGAGGGCGTGATCGGATACCAGGCGCAAACCGTCGCGCCGCCATAGATCGCGCCGAGTCCGGCGGCGAAATTGCCTTCGACGAGAATGCGGTCGCCGACCTTGTCGGCCTTGCGCACGCGTATGCCGAGCGGGCAGTCGAAGCGCCGGCGCGCCTCGGCATAGCCGAAGTCGAGCGCCTTGATGTTGGCGCTGAACAGCTTCTCCTTGCCCTTGAAGCGCTCGGCGAGCAGCGTCTCGATGACGCTCCGGTCGATATCGAGCAGCGCCGCCGAGCGCGCCGACATAGATGATGTTCTTGAAGAGTTGCCGCTCGCGCGCCTCGGTATATTCCGCGTTGCAGATCTCGGTCAGCGGCATGCCGAGCGCGACAATGTCGTCGCGCAACAAGATGCCGCGGCAGGGGCTCGCGTCGAATCGTAGAACAGATAGCCGCCGGGCTCGATCGCGGCGATGTCCTGGGCGAAGGTCTGCGGGTTCATCGCCACCACCATGTCCGCGCCGCCGCGCGCGCCGAGCCGGCCCTCCTCGCTGACCCTCACCTCATACCAGGTCGGCAGGCCCTGGATGTTGGAAGGGAAGATGTTGCGCGGCGCGATCGGCACGCCCATGCGCAGGATCGGCGCGCGCGAACATCAGATTGGCGCTCGCCGATCCCGAGCCGTTGACGTTGGCGAAACGGATGACGAAATCGTTGACGGCGGAAATCGGCTTCATGAACCAGCCTGCGCAAGATCGAGAACGAATTTCTGCATGTCCCAGGCGCCCGTCGGACAGCGCTCGGCGCAGAGCCCGCAATGCAGGCAGACGTCCTCGTCCTTGGCCATGATGCGGCCGGTCTTGACGGGGACGGAGACGTAAATCGCCTGCTCGAGATTCGTGCGCCGGCGCGGTGAGCGAAGCGCGCAGGTCGGTCTCGTCGGCGTTGGCAATGAAAGTAATGCAATCCATCGGACAGATGTCGACGCAGGCGTCGCATTCGATGCAGGCCGGCGCGGAGAACACGGTCTGGACATCGCAGTTGAGGCAGCGCGCCGCTTCGCCGAGCGCCTGCTCGAGGTCGAAGCCGAGCTCGACTTCGGTCGCGATATATTTTAGCGCCTTGCGCGTTTCGACCTGCGGAACCGATGAAGCGCTTGTCGAGCGTGATCTCGTTGTCGTAACGACCACTCGTGGATGCCCATCTTCTGGCTGACGAGATTGGTCATCGGCGGCGGGCGTCGGCTGGCGAGGCTCTCGCCGCGGCAATAGAGATCGATCGAGATCGCCGCCTCGTGGCCATGCGCGACCGCGGTGATGATGTTCTTCGGCCCGAGCGCCGAGTCGCCGCCGAAAAATACGTTCGGCACGGTCGACTGGAATGTCACTTTATCGAGCACGGGCAGCGCGTCGCGGCCGAACTCGACGCCGCTTTCGCGTTCGATCCAGGGAAAGGCGTTCTCCTGGCCGACCGCCACCAACACGTCGTCGCATTCGATCATCACGTCGGGCTCGCCGGTCGGCACAAGCGACGCGACGCCCCTTGGCGTCGTATTTCGCTTCCACCTTCTCGAACACCATGCCGTGCAGGCGGCCGTCAGCGTGCACAAAAGCTCTTGGGGGTGAGGAAATTGAGGATCTCGACGCCTTCGTGCATCGCATCCTCCTTTTCCCACGGGCACGCCTTCATCTCGGCGAAGCCCGAGCGCACCACCACCTTGACGACGTCGCCGCCGAGCCGGCGCGAGGTGCGGCAGCAGTCCATCGCGGTATTGCCGCCGCCGAGCACGATGACGCGACGGCCGATGTGCTTGACGTGGCCGAAGGCGACGCTGGCGAGCCAGTCGATGCCGATATGGATGTGGGCCTCGGCTTCGTGCCGGCCGGGAATGTCGAGGTCGCGCCCGCGCGGCGCGCCGCAGCCGACGAAGATCGCGTCCCAGCCTTCGCGCGATCAGCGCCTTCAGGCTGTCGATGCGGCGGTTGGCGACGAATTCGCCGCCGAGCGAGAGCGCGTAGCCGACTTCTTCGTCGATCACCTCGTCCGGCAGGCGGAATTTTGGAATCTGGCTGCGCATAAAACCGCCGGCCTGACGCTCTTCATCAAACACCGTCACCTCATAGCCGATGGCGGCGAGATCTCGCGCGACCGTCAGCGAGGCGGGCCCGGCGCCGACGCAGGCGATGCGCTTGCCGTTGCGCTTTGCAGGCGCTGTCGGCAGCAAAGCCGCGATATCGTCCTTGTTGTCGGCGGCGACGCGCTTCAGTCGGCAGATGGCGACAGGCTGCTCCTCGACGCGCACGCGCCGGCAGGCCGGCTCGCAGGGGCGATCGCAGGTGCGGCCGAGGATGCCCGGAAAGACGTTCGACTTCCAGTTGATCAGGTAGGAGCCGTTGTAGTCGCCGAGCGTGATCCGCCTTATGTATTCGGGCACCGGCGTATGGGCCGGACAGGCGTACTGGCAATCCACGACCTTGTGAAAATAGTCGGGGTTCGAAATATCCGTCGCGTGCAAGCGTCTTCCTTCCCTACCCGGACCAGGACCCGCACTTCGTCGAGACCGGGCATTTTCTTCTTGGCGTAACTCGGCCGTGGCGGCCAACCCTGCGTTGCGCGCGGGATAACATGCGCAAGGGCCGGCGATGTCAAGTGAACCATCGTTTAGTGAATGTAATGGCGACAATTTTTCGCAAACAGAGGTTAGCGCCCCAAAAAGACGCTAGGTCAGGCGCAATTCTGCGTGAAAATCAGAGCTATTTTGCCAAAAACCCGCCGTCGACGACCAGAGTGTGCCCCGTGACGTAGGAGGAGGCCCTGCTGGCGAGGTAGAGAATCGCCGAGGTCACCTCCTCCACCTGACCGAGCCGCCCGAGCGCGGTGGCGTTCTCGATCGCGCCGCGCACTTCCGGATCGGCAGAGGCATTGGTGATGAAGGGGGTCTCGATCCAGCCGGGCGCGACGCCGTTGACCCTGACGCCGAGCGGCGCCCATTCCGCGGCGAGCGCCCGTGTCAGATTAACGATCGCGCCCTTAGAAGTCTGGTAGGCGATATTGGGGTAGAGGCCGCCGGAAAAGCCGAGGACGGAGGCGATGTTGACGATCGCCCCACCCGACTTCATGCGACGCGCCGCCGCCCTGGCGCACAGAAACGAGCCGGTCACGTTGACGGCCTGCACGGCGTCGAAGTCGGCGCGGGAGATTTCCAGCGCAGGCTTGCGGCGCGATATGCCGGCGCTGTTGACGAGCGCCGCCAGCGCGCCCTGCCCCGCCGCTTCCTCAAATACGCGCTCGACAGCGGCCTCGTCCGTGACGTCGAGTTCCGCGCTGAAGGCGCGGCCGCCCTGCCTTTCGATCTCGAGCGCCGTCGCGCGCGCGCCCTTGAGGTCGAGGCAAAAAACGGTCGCGCCGGCCAGGGCCAGCGTCAGCGCCGCGCCCCGTCCGATGCCGCTGCCGGCCCCGGTGACGACGGCGATTTCGCCCTCGAAGCGGAAAAGCTGAAAAGGATCGCCCTGCCCGGCCATGCCGCTTCCTCGCCCCTTGACGTCACGTTTTCTTGATCAGATTATCCGACTAACTCGCGTGGTCAAGCCGCTGCGGTAAGGGAGGAACGATGCTGACGCGATGCCCACCAGCAGCCTTCATTGCCTTCCCCACTTGGTGGGGAAGGTGGCCGAAGGCCGGATGGGGTGTGGAAACGCCATACCCAGCGCGGAATCATCAAGCGCCGCAGCGCTCGACCGGCCCGACAATTCTTCCTAACCGCACACCCCATCCGGCCTTCGGCCACCTTCCCTGCCGAGCGGGGAAGGACACTACGCCCCGGACTCTCGCCCCATGAACCTCACCAACGAAGACGTCGAGGAGATCGTAAAGCTGCTCGAACTCCAGCTTCTATGACGAGCTGCATCTGAAGACCGCGAAGTTCGCTCTTCGCCTGCGTCGCTCGGGCTCCGGTTGGACGCAGGAAACAATCACCGAAGGTGAAGCCGTGCAGAGCGAAGCTCTCAAGCCCCACGCGGCGCCGGTCAGCGACGAAGTCCCCGGCCTCACCGCCGTACGCGCGCCGATGGTCGGGACTTTCTATCGCGCGCCAAAACCCGGCGCGCCGCCGTTCGTCGACATCGGCGCCGAGGTCAACGAGCACACCGTCGTCGGCATCATCGAGACGATGAAGCTGATGAACTCGATCCCCTCGGGCGCGAGCGGCAGGGTGGTCGAAATCCTCGTTCCCGATGGCGAGATCGTCGAGGCCGGCCAGGTGCTGATGCGGCTCGAAAAGTTGTGACACAAATGAATATCCGCCGCCTGTTCATCGCCAACCGCGGCGAGATCGCCGTCCGCATCATAGGAACGTGCCAGAAGCTTGGGCTCAGCTCGATCCTCGGCGCCTCCGACGCCGATCTCGGCTCGACCCCCGCCCGGCTCGCCGACGAAGTCGTTCGCATCGGCCCCTCGCGTTCCGCCGACAGCTATCTCAACGTCGAAGCGATCGTTGACGCGGCGGTCAAGGCGCGCGCCGACGCGGTCCACCCCGGCTACGGCTTTCTGTCCGAGAACACCAAGCTCGCCGCCGCGATTCGCGCGCACGGCCTCATCTTCGTCGGTCCGACGGAGGCGAACCTCGACGCCGTCGGCGACAAACTGAGGGCCAGAGCCCACGCTACGGACGCCGGCCTCCCGCTGGCGCCAGGAGGCTCGATTGCGACGCCCGAGGAGGCGCGGGCGCTGGCCCAAAGCATCGGCGTTCCGCTGCTCGTCAAGGCGGTCGGCGGCGGCGGCGGGCGAGGCCTGAAGCGCATCGACGATCTCGCCAAACTCGACGAAACGATCGAGCTCGCGATGGCCGAGGCCAATGCCGCCTTCGGCGACCCGCGCGTATATCTCGAACGTTTCGTCGCCTCAGGCCGCCATGTCGAAGCGCAGATTCTCGGCGACGGCGAGCGCGTCGTGCACGTTGGTCTTCGCGACTGTTCAGTGCAGCGCCGCTATCAAAAACTCATCGAGGAAGCGCCCGCGCCCGACATTCCACCTGCGGTCGCCGAGCGCATCCTTGAAGCCGCCGTCGCGTTCGGAAAACATCTGAACTACGTCGGCGCGGGCACGGTGGAGTTTCTCTACGATCGCGCCACGACAAATTTTTATTTCCTCGAGATGAACGCCCGCATCCAGGTCGAGCATCCCGTGACCGAGGCGATCACCGGGCTCGATCTCATCGAGGAACAGATCGCCATCGCGGAAACCGGAAGGTTGCGGCTGCAACAATCCGATATCCGTTTCGACGGCCACGCTATCGAATGCCGTCTCAACGCGGAAGACTGGCGCCATGACTTCCGCCCCTCGCCCGGCAAGGTAACTCGCGCCCGTTTTCCCGTCGGTCCCGGCCTGCGCGTCGACACGCATATCGAGACCGGAACGCAGATCCCGCCGTTCTACGATTCGCTGATGGCGAAGATTATCGCAAGGGGGGCTACGCGGGAGGCCGCGATCGTAAAACTCGCAAGCGCGCTCGAACGCCTCGAGATCGAGGGCGTCGCGACCAATCGGGACCTGCATATCGCCCTGCTGACGAACAGCGAATTCGCCTATGGCGCCGTCGACACCGCCTATTTAAGCAAATATCTGGACGCGAGCGCGCCATGACAAAAATCCGCCTCGTCGACGTCTCGCTGCGCGACGGCAACCAGAGCATCTGGGGGGCGACCGGCCTCAACACGCCGCAATGCCTGCAGATCGCGCCCGTGATGAACCGCGCCGGCTTCCACGCGATTGATTTCATCGCCTCGACTCACATGGGCGTGGCGGTCAAATATTACCGCGAGGACCCCTGGGAGCGCATCCGGCGCATGAAGGCGCTTTGTCCTGACACGCCCCTGCAATTCATCGGCGTCGGCTTCCGCTTCATCTCGTGGGAGACTTTGCATCAAGAGGTGATGCGCATCGTCTACCGCTGCCTGATCCGCAACGGTGTAACGCGCCACATGGTGCTGGAGCCGATGCATGATCTCGACGCGATGCTCGCGACCGCGAAGATGATCCGCGAGGAAGGCGGAACGGATATCGTCGGCGCGCTGACTTTCACGTTGTCGGAAGCGCATGACGACGCTTTTTACGCGGACCTCACCCGCGCGATGGCCGCCTCGGAAAATTTCGACGCCGTCTATATCAAGGACCCTTCCGGCCTGCTCGCCGGCGATCGCGCAAAAACCCTCATCCCGGCCATTCAGGCGGCCAAGGGGCGCCTGCGCTTCGAATTGCATTCCCATTGCAACATCGGCCTCGCGCCCTACACCTACATGATCGCCGCCGGGCTCGGCGTCGACATCCTGCATGTCGCGCATGGACCCGTCGGCGGCGGCACCTCGCTGCCATCGGCGCTGTCGACGATCGCCAATCTTCGCGAACTCGGCCATCAGGTCGAAGTCGACGACGACGCGGTTCGCCGCATCGACGACTATCTGACGCGGCTCGCCAAGGCCGAGGGCCTGCCGTTCGCGGAGGTGCGCGATTTCGACGCGCGCTTCTTCCATCATCAGGTCGCGGGCGGCGTGATGACCACGACGAAGCGCCAGCTCGAGGAGGTCAAGCTCGGCCATCTGATGCCGCAGGTGATGCTGGAGGTCGATCGGGTGCGCGCCGAACTCGGCTATCCGATCATGGTGACCCCCTTCCCGCAGATCGTCTGCACGCAGGCGATGTTCAACGTGATCGGCAAGGAGCGCTACGATCAGGTGCCGGATCAGGTGATCCGCTACGTGCTCGGCCGCTTCGGGCGACCCGCCCGTCCCGTCGACGCCAACGTGATGGACAAGATTTTGGCGCGCCCCCGCGCGACAGAAATCCGCAACGAGCCGCCGCCGCCCTCGCTGAAGGAGATGCGCGCGAAGTTTCCAATAAATCTATCGGACGAGGAATTTTTGCTGCGCGCGACCATGCCGGCCGATCAGGTGGACGCGATGATCGCCGCGGGCCCGGCGCGGCGCACCTACAATCCCGATGCGCGGCCCGTGATAAAATTGCTGCAGGAGCTGGTGAAGCGCGCCGACACGCCGCAGTTTCGCCTGACGAAGCCGGGCTTCACGCTTGAGGTCAGCGCCAAACTGTAGCCGAGGTCGATGAGCGCGGCCGCCGAGGTCAGCGACTTCATATGCGCTCGGATTAAACGCGCCCAGTGTCATCCCCGCGAAAGCGGGGATCCAGCGTGTGATGCTTCGCTTGCGGAATAGCGCAGATAATATCTTGAAGTCGCTGAGCCCTACGACACTGGATCCCCGCGTTCGCGGGGATGACAATTTTCTATCCAAGCGCGTGTGGCGCAGCGACCGCGGCTACAGCCCCGCCTCGTAGCTCAGATAAATCGTCTTGTATTCCAGGTAATCCTCGACGCCGTAGCGTCCCTTCTCGCGTCCGATGCCGCTCTCCTTCATGCCGCCGAAGGGCGCGCGATGCGAGGAGCGCTGGATGTCGTTGACCCAGACCGAACCGGCCTCCAGCCGCTCCGCCATGTCAAGTCGAACCTGCAAGAGCGTCGGCGTCAGCCGGCGCCGTCGGCCCGGAGGCCGACGCTCCTCAGAGCAGATCCGTCATCAGAGTTTTTCGCGCGATCGCGTGCTCACGGGCGGCGATCCCATGAGCCGCCTCGGTCTCCAGAAGTTTCAGTTGTTCATCCTGCCGCTCCACATATTGCTGCGGCGTGCACTTGAACCAGTCAGCGGCGATGGCGGCGCCGACCACTGTCCAGCGCCAGAGCTTGTCGGCGTCGCGCACGATGCGATCGTTGAGCGAGCGCGGATAGGGCCGCGTGTCATGGCCGTCGATGATCTCGCCGACTTGCACGATTGTCTCTTCCGGCCAGCCCGTCGCGGCCAGCGCCTCGCGCGACATCCTTACTCCCTCGATCTCGTGCCGGATGCGGACATCCGACTGCATCATGTTGGGCCCAAACCCCTTCTCGAGGATATCGACCATGTCGATCTGGTGCCAGCCGACGTCGTGCAGCAGGATCGCGAGCGAGCAGACGTCGGCGTCGGCTTCCGGATAGTGGGTCAGCAGCTCCTGACAGAGCGCGAAGGAGACGGGAACGTGCACGTCGTTCTTGCGCGCCCTGAGCCACGGCGTGGCGTATTTCCACACCGGCTCGTAGCGGCGCAGGCGCTCATCGTCAGTCATTGGTCCTCTACTCCAGTGTCATCCTCGCGAACGCGGGGATCCAGCGCGTGAAGCTTGGCTTCCTTATTCTGGCTGAAGAATCCTGGAGGCGCTGCGCCTTACGACACTGGATCCCCGCGTTCGCGGGGATGACAGTTTCATTCCGGCGGCCGAGGTCAGCGACCTCGGCTACAATCAGGCCGCGTCCCATTCCACATCGAGCGACAGCGGCGTGCGGAACGAGATGTTGGGGGTGAACTTGCGCACGCCGCCGGGCTTCAGACGCAGGCTCGGGATGCGACGCGTAAATTCCTCCAGCGCGATATTGAACTCGAGCTTGGCGAGCTGCTGGCCGACACAGGAATGGATGCCGTAGCCGAACGCCATGTGCCCGCGCAAATCCTTGCGGTCGAGGTCGAAAGTATCGGCGTGCTCGAACGCTTTTTCGTCGCGATTGGCGGAGCCGATCAGCACGAGGATCGTCGCGCCGGCGGGGATCTTCTTGCCCGCGATCTCCACATCTTTCGTCGCTGTGCGGCGCCACGCAACGATCGAGGGCGAGTAGCGCAGGCATTCTTCGACGGCTAAAGGGATCTTTGTCTTGTCGGCTGAGATCGCCTCCCAGGCGTCGCGGTGCGAGAGCAGCGAGATCAGGCCGTTCGCCATCAGGGTGGTCGTCGTCTCGTGACCCGCGAACAGCGAGGAATAGTTGACGCCGGCGATCTCGTCGTCGCTGATCTCGGCGCCCTCGTTCTGCAATTTGACGAGATCGCCGCAGAGGTCGTCGGTCGGATTGGCGTGACGGCGCTTCACCAGGTCGCGGCAATAGTTCCAGTATTCGACCATATTTTTAGCATGCGGGATCTGCTCGTCGGGCGTCAGATGGCCCCAGGTCAGCATCTGTCGGCTGACCGACCAGGCTTTCACACTGGGAACGTCGCTGTCGGGAATGCCGACGAGGCGGAACAGCACGTAGGCCGGCGTGTCATAAGCGAATTCGCGGTACAGGTCGGCCTCGCCGCGATCGATGAACGCATCGATCATGCCGTTGACGATGTCGCGGATCTGAGGCTCGATCGCCTTGAAGCGGCGCGGGCCAAAGCAGTTCTGCACGAGCTGGCGGATGCGCGTGTGTTCCGGCGGATTGCGGCCAGAGAGCCCGGAATAGGCCGTGAAGTCGCCCTCCTTCATGATGCGCAGCGCATCGGCTCCAAGCGGATGCAGCGGCTTCTGCGTGTTCTCCGACGAATAGGTGCGCCAGTCCTCGAACACGGCGCGCACGTCGGCGTGGCGGCTGACGACCCAATAGCCGAGCTCCTCGGAATAGAACACCGGCTCCTGATCGCGCACATAGGTATAGAACGGATAGGGGTCGGAGAGATCGAAGGGCTGAAAATCCTTCGAGGCGTCGTGGAACGGGCAGCCTGAAACGGCGACATTCATGACGAAGCTCCTTTCATGGGAATGGAGAGTCGGTCTCCAGACCGACCTTCTGCGGCGATGAGGTCGGCCTGGAGACCGACCCTCCAGATATTTGATGGCGTGCTCATATGAACTGCCTGCCGCCGTCGACGACGATCGTCTGTCCAGTGACGAAATCGCTCAATGGCGAGGCGAGCCACAGACAGGCGCCGACAATGTCCTGGGGCTCGGAGGCGCGCTTGATGGCGCCGCGCGCGACCCCGTAGGTTTCCGCGTCTTCGATCGCGGCGCGGCTCGCTTCCGTCAGCGTGAAGCCCGGCGCGATCGCGTTGGCGGTGATGCGGAAGTCGCCGAGCTCGCGCGCCATCACGCGCGTCATGCCGATAACACCGCCCTTGGAGGCAACATAGTGCATCCAGAGCGGCGAGCCCGAAAACACGGTCGCGGACGCGATATTGATGATGCGCCCGCCTCTGCCCGCCGCGATCATGTGTTTCGCCGCCGCCTTGGCGCAAAGGAATACGCCGCGCAGGTTGACCGCCATCACGCGGTCCCATTCCTCGACCGAGATTTCGTAGAAGGGCGCGCGCCTCAGCGTCGCATAAATTCCAGCGTTGTTGACGAGAATGTCGAGCGCGCCGAAAGCGTCGCGGGTTCTGGCGACCATGGCCTCGGCCGAAACCTCGTCCGAGACGTCAGCCGCAAAGCCAATTGCCTCGCCACGCTCGCGCAACTTTGCGGCGGCCTCCTCCGCGGCGCCGGCCTTGATATCGGCGATCGCCACTTTTGCGCCCGCGTCGACCAGGCTTTCAGCGAACGCGAGGCCGAGCCCGCCCGAGCCGCCGGTGACGATGGCGACCTTGCCGGCGAGACCGAGGTCAAGCATGCTTCTCTCCGCACCAAACAATCATGTCATCCCCGCCAAGGCGGGGATCCAGCGTCGTAGGGCTCCCGGGCTTCAAGTTCCTGCCCTCATCTGCAGGCCGGGCGTCACACACTGGATCCCCGCTTTCGCGGGGATGACAATGAGCGCGCGCCTCAATCCAGCAGCGTCACCGTGCCCTTCGAGCCGTCGACGCGCACCCGCTGACCGGGCCTGATGATCTTCGTGCCGGAGCCGGTCGCGGTGACGGCGGGCAGCCCGTATTCGCGGCAGACGATGGCGGCATGAGACATCATCCCGCCGATGTCGGTGACGGCGCCCTTGATCTTGCCGAAGATCGCGGCCCAGGACGGCGCGGTGATCGTCGCGATCAGAATGTCGCCCTCGTTGACGGTGTGCAGGTCGTCTTCCGTCCTGACGATGCGCGCCGGTCCCTCGACGATGCCCGGAGAAGCCGCCATCCCCGTCAGCACGTCGGTCTTCTCGGGCTTGGCGAGCCAGCTCGCCACCGTCTCCGACGTGATGCCCCACAGCATGATCGTGAAGGGCTCGGTGATGACTTCGGGCGGCGTGTTGAGCGCCGGCTGCGGCGTCGCGCCTTGCAGGGCTTCATGGATCTTCTTGCGAGGATCGACGATCTCGTAGATCGCCGGCTGGCCGGTGGGGCCGGCGCCGGTCGCCCAACCAAGCACATAGTCGAACAGCACGTCGCGCAATTCGCCGCGCGTGAAGAAGAACATGTCGTCCGGCTCCTTGAAGAAGCCGAGATGGGTGAAAAGGCGCGCAAGCTCGCGCATCTTGCGCCAGAACGTGCCGAGGAACCAGTGCTCGACGTAGAAGTTGTGGTCTTCCACGTAAGGGAACACGGTGCGCGAAAGGGCGAGCTTGCCCTCGAAAGTCGCGCGGTCCTCGGCCGACAGCAAGTCCGCATATTCGGCGGAAATGCGATCGCGCTCGGCGCGCAGTTCCTCGGTCGGCCGCTCGATCCGCTCGCCGCGGCGCGCGCGCACGATGTAGTTGCGGATGAACGAGAGCGGAATATCGAGGTGCTCGATCCAGTATTTGTCGCGCGAATAAAAACCGTTGCCGGTCGTGAAGTTGAACCACGGCTGCTTGATGCTCTCCCAGTAGGCGATCCACTTGTCGCCTTTCGGCAGCTTGGCGACCGCCGCGAGCGCCTCGTCGATCGTTCCGTGCATCAGCGCCTCATCGACGCCGAGTTCGATCGCCATGCGGGTCAGTTTCTTCAGTTCGTCGTCGGGACGGAACAGCACGACATCGACGCCCTGCACCATCTTGGTGATGGCGAGGTCGGGAATGTTGGGGAACACCTGCTTGCAGAAGGTGAAGAAGTCGAGATAGGCGGCGTAGCCGAGGTTCAGGAACTCGAAGTGATACTGCCAGACCTCGTGCACGAGCTGGATGGCGCGATCGTAGCCGTCGAGCAGGTTGCCTGAAGGGTCCTTGCCCTTGCCAGCGAGGATGTCCCCCATGGGCAGCATGTCGGGCAGCGCCTCGAACTTGATGGCGTTCCATCTCCTCGATCGCCTTCAGGATCTTGCTCTTCCAGTTCTCGAGCAGGCTGTCCCAATTCTGATAATAGTGCCCGGCGCGGGCCAAAAACTCCGGGACGCGCGCCGCAATATCCTCGGGCGCGACCGCCACCGGGCTCATGTAGAGGTAGCCATTGAGGATCTTGGCGTCGAGGCCGTTGGCCGGCGGCACCAGCAGATGGCGGGAATTGTACTGGCTGACGCCCTTGACCGCGAAATCGATGCTGATCGTGTCGAACGGCTTTACGGGGAACGGCCAGTGCTGCGAGTTGCAGAACCAGAACTGGCTTTCCTGTTTCTCTTTAAGCTTCTCGTTGAACACCAGATAATAGGGATACATCTTCTGCCAGCCTTCGGCGCCGGGCGGGGCCGGGATTTCGAAGGGACTGGGGAATTTCGTAGCGGCTTCGGTCAAATCATCCTCCCGAGGTTGCTTATTTGCTGGTCTTGGCGATGAGGGGCGCGATCAAAGCGCCGAGCACGCCCGAGGTTCCCAAGGCGGACGCAGCGGATGGCTTCGGCGCCGCCTGTTTCTTCGACCAGACCGTTTCCGGCCGGCTTTGCAGGATCACGACGCCGCCGCTCTCGACGCGCTGCTCGTCGATCGCCCATTCGATATCCTGCGGACAGCCGAAATGGCGCTCGATCGTCTTGGCCGCCTGAGCGATCCGCTTCAGTTCGTCGTCGCTGATGCTCGGCTCATGCTGGCGCGATTCCGGCACCTGCGCGTGAACCGCATGGCGGGTCGCGGAATCTAGGACTAGCTCGAGTTCCTTCTGCGCGACCCGCCTGACGACCGGGATCAGCATCACCTTGTCGACCAAAAAATGGTCGGGCGTCACCTCGCCCGACACCAGGGTTTCGCCGAGGCCCCAGGTGGATTCGATCACGATCTTCGAGCGGTCGCCGTTGGCGGGGTCGAGCGTCATCGCGACGCCGGCCGAGCGCGCGTTGACCATCACCTGCACAGCGACCGCCATTTCGACGTCAAGGTGGCCGACGCCGCATTGCGCGCGATAGGACATGGCGCGCGCCGAATAGAGGCTCGCCCAGCAGCTTTTCACCTTGGCGACGACATCGTCCGCGCCGACCACGCCGAGATAGGTGTCGCCCTGCCCCGCGAAACTCGCGTCCGGAAGGTCCTCGCCAGTGCCAGAGGAGCGACGGCGACGGCGGCCTCGAGGCTGCGCCTCGACGCCAAGTTTTGTGTAAGCGGCGCGGATCGCGGCTTCCATGTCCGACGGCATCTGACGCTTCAGGATCGCGTCGTGAATGGCGCGCGACACACGCGCCTCGTTGGCGAAATCGTTGACGTCGAGCTCGCCGATCAGCCAGGCGATCTCCTGGCCAAGCCCGTCGACCCGCATCATCGCTTTATAGGCGTCGGTCGTCACGACGAACCCCGGCGACACCGGGGCCTTGGCCCGCACCAGCGCGGCGAGGCCGATGCACTTGCCGCCTATGCGCGTCACCGGCTCGTCGCCCGCGAGTTCGAAAGGAATAATGTATGAGCGCCCCGCGGCGGGGGCCGTTTCTGCAGCTGCGGCTACAGTCATGCCTTGCGCCTCTCCCTTAAGTGTTTGTCGATCCCGCCGGCGGTTGAAGCCACCGGTCGTTGTTCATCCGTTTTTAGCGTTCGGACCCGGGCCCCGCTCTCGTTGCTCTCAAAATGAGCAGCGCAATTGAACGAAGATTGACTTTAGTCGTAGCCCGGTCCAAAACTCGCCCTAAGTTTGTCCGTTTATCAGATGATCGCCTCCAAGTTAAGCGAAATCTCTCTGCCGCGCGGCGTCTCCGTCGCCGAGACGATCGTCAAGGAGGTCGCGCGCCTCGCCATCGAGGGCAAGATTGCGCTGGGTCAAAAGCTTCCGCCGGAGGGAGACCTTGCGGAGACCTGGGGCGTCGCCCGCTCCTCGGTCAGGGAGGCGTTCCGGGTTTTCCAGATGCTCGGCGTCACCGAGGCGAAGCCCGGACGCGGCACCATCCTCATCAATACGGCGCCGCTGTTCGCGCTGACCGACTGGTCGCAGTTTACGCGCGCCGAATTGATTGAAGATATTGTCGAGGCGCGGCTGGTGCTCGAGCCGATGCTCGCCGCCATGGCGGCCCGGCGCGCCGACGCCGCCGCCATCCAGGCGATCCAGGACACAATCGACGCGGGCCATCGCGCCATCGGCAAACAGGCCGAAAGCATCCAGACCGCGCTTGATTTTCACACCGCGGTCGCGGCCGCGGCGGGCAACCAGACGCTGCTGCTCGCGACGAGGCTTTTGCGCAGCCTCTACCTCGAATCCGCCCGCAACACTCGCCGAAAGCCTGAGAACTATCACGCGCTGCTCGACGATCACGAACGCATCCTGAAAGCGATCCGCGAGCGCGATCCGGAGCGCGCGGCGCGGGAGAGCGAGAAACACATGAAGCACGGGCTGGACCTCGTGCTCATGAGGGAAAGCGGCGGCGCCGAGGCCTGCGCATGCTAGGGCCTGAGGCGTTTTCTGTAGCGGTTGCCCAGTGTCATCCCCGCGAAAGCGGGGATCCAGTGTGTGATGCCCAGCGTAGGGGACACGGCCGGGCATTCATAAGGGTATTCAGCCTTACGACGCTGGATCCCCGCTTTCGCGGGGATGACAATCGCAAGCCCTACGACATTGGGTCCCTGCGTTCGCGGGGACGACAGCTTTCATGTTGACGCAGATGGATCGGCGCCGCGGCGTCAAAGGCATCGTGTTCGATCTCGACGGCACGCTGGTCAGGGGGCCGAACGCCCTGCCCGGCGCGGTCGAGGCCGTTGCGGAACTGCGCGCGCGCGGCTTGAGCATTGCGTTCTGCACGCAGGATTCCGTCAACCCACCCTCGCATGTCGCCGCAAAGCTCGAAAAGCTCGGGTTCCGCGCGACGCCGGAGGAAGTCCTTTGCGCCGGCTGGTTCGCCGGCAATCATCTCGCCGAGACCTATCCGGATACGCCGATCTACGCGATCTGCAGCCCGGACCTGAGGCGGACCCTCATCGAAGCGGGCGTCGATCTCGTCGCGCCGCAGGAAGCCAAGCGCGCCAAAATCGCCTTTGTCGCGCGCGATCCCGCCATGAGCGCCGAAATGTTCGCCGGGGCCTGCACGGCGATCTGGAACGGCGCAACATTTTATGCCTTCGGACATGATCCGCTGCTGCCGGTCGCGGGGCGCAATGCGCCGGGCGCGGGCGCGATCGTCGTCGCGATCGAATATACGACGCGCCAGAAGGCCAAAGTGCTCGGCAAGCCGTCGCGGCCGCTGGCGTTCGCCGCGCTGAAAGCGCTCGGCGCTCGCCCGGAAGAAGCGATCGTGGTCGGCGATTCTGCTGATTTCGGACATTCCCCTCGGTCGCGGCGTCGGCGCAAGCGGCGTGCTCGTGCTGACCGGCGGGACGACCCCCGAGCAGGCGGCGCAGGCGGAAGGCCTGAGCAAACCCGACGCCGTGCTTGCCTCGGTGGCCGCCCTGCCCGACTGGCTCGAGGGTTAAGCGATGCTGGCCTCGGCCGCAAAACCTCGACCTCCACGGCGTCGAGGGTTTTGTTCTCGATCTCGATGGCACGCTGCACAACAGCGGCATCCCATCGCCCGGCGCGCTCGAACTGGTCGCGTGGTTAAGGCGTAAGGGTCTGCCCTTCGTGTTCTGCACGCAGGACCCCGAATATGGCGAGAACATCGTCGCGGCCCGCTTGCGGGAGAGCGGCTTCGAGGCGCGGCCGGAAGAGGTCGTCACCGGCGGATCGGTCATCGTGTCGGAACTGCTTAAGCGCTACGGCGGGGCGCCGATCGAACTGATGTGCACGGAACGGCAGATCGCGCATCTCACAGGGCGCGGGCTGAAGGCCGCCGCGCCCGGCGAGGCGGCGCCGGCGACGTTGTTCGGCCTCTACAACGGCTTTTCGGGCCAGGACCTCGAGCGCGCCTGCGCGGCGGCCTGGCGCGGCGCCGATCTCTATGTCGTCGCCTACGATCGCTCGTTCCGGATGCCCGACGGGCTGATCGCCGGCGCCGGCGCGCTCGCCAAGGCGGTGGAGCACGTGACCGGCAAAAACGCGGAAGCGCTCGGCAAGCCGAGCCGCGCGATGGCCGAAGCCGCTCTCGCGCGGCTTGGAACTTCCGGCGCTGCGACCCTCGTCATCGGCGACAATCTCGACGCCGACATCGCGCTCGGCAAGCGCATCGGAGCCCGCACAATTCTGCCGATCACAGGCACGACGTCGCTCGACGATCTGGCCGACGCGTCGCCCGAGGAGCGCCCGGACTGGGTCGTCAAAGACGTGTCGGTCGTGTTGGAGGCGTTGAGGACGTTGAGCTAGACGATTATCGCGTTCTCCCTTGAGGGAGAAGGCGATAACCCCCCAGCTTCAGTTCAAGCAAGGCGCGCCTCAGCCGCCGGGCGGCGAGTATTGTTCGGCGACGCGCGCCATCGCTTCCACGGCGGCTTGGCGCGCTGAGGTGCGCGCCGGTTCATCAGCGACGCCTTCGTAGCCTTTCCTCTGAGCGAAGAGCGCGCGAAGCCAGACGCGGAGCCGGCCCGCCTCGGCCGAACTTTCCGAGGCATTGGCGTAATGGGGCGTGTAAACGGTTCTCATCGAAACCTCCGTACGTTGAGAAGAGGAATGCGCCGAGCGAGCTTGGCTGCGTGTCGGCGCCTGGGCTGTTCCCGAGGGAACAGACAGAGACGCGGCGGGATGGGTCGACGGCTTCACTTATCTGGCGCCTATAGAAAGCCGCGTGATGTTCGCCTTCTCCCTTACGGGACGGAGGGAAACGCGTCCGCGTGCCCCGGGGGGCCCGCAACGGGAGAAGGGCTTCATCCATATTCAACGCCCGCGGCCGCAATCCGCTGAGGCCAGCCGAGGCGAGCGAGAAAAGGACTAGACAGTTTTCTATTTTTCAGATACAAATACTCATGGATATTTCTATGGTCTCGCATATGACAAAGAGCCTTAAAATACAATTCAATAATGTGATCTTCAGCCGAAATAAGCGGACTGAATAAACAAAACAGCCCTCGCGTCAGCGCAACCCCTTGAAATCTCCCGATTCCACCAAAGCATAGTTTGGAAAAATTTGGAGAATTGGCGCTAAAATTTGGAGAACTTAAGCGCCTTTCTTGCGCCTTTCGGTTGTTTTGGGCTTCTTACCAAAGGATTTCCTTGGAGAGGCAGGCGTCCGCCGTCAGTCGTCGAGGTCAGCGCCCTTGCCCCCTCACCCGAACCGGAAGGCCGAGATCGTCTTGCCGCCGATCACGTCGCGGAAGTCCAGCTTGCCGGGACTGTCGGCGCCGGCGCCGGCGGCCACCATCAGCGGCAGAAGATGCTCTTCGCGCGGATGACAGACCCGCGCCATCGGCGCCTCATCCCAATGCGCGAGCCTTGTTTCGCGCTCCGCCGGCGGCGCCGTCACCGCCTCCGCGAGCCAGGCGTCAAACTCCTTTGAAGCGTCGTCCTCGCCGGAGCGGAACGAGCGCAAATTGTGGTAGCTCATGCCGCTGCCGACGATCGCCACGCCTTCGTCGCGCAGCGGCGCCAGCGCCCGCCCGACCCGCAGATGAAACCCGGCGTCCAGGTCCTTGCGCAGCGACAGCATGACGACGGGAATGCGCGCTTCCGGATCAACGATCAGGAAGGGCACGAACACGCCGTGGTCGAAACCGCGTTCCTTGTCTTCGCCAGGCGCGAGATCCGCTTCGGCGATCAGCTTTTCGACCCGGAGCGCAAGTTCCGGCGCGCCGGGGGCCGGATATTTGAGCTGATAGGTGTGGGGCGGAAAGTTGTAGTAATCAAACAGCATGCCGGGCGCCGGATTGACGCTCACGGTTGGAGCGTCCGCCTCCCAATGCGCGGTGCAGACCACGAAGGCTTTCGGCCGCTCGGGCAGGCTCTCTACGATGCCTTCGAGATAGCCACGCAGCCTCGCCCAGGTCTCCTTGCCGAACGGCGGAGGCCCATCGATCCAGAAGCAGGGGCCGCCGCCGTGCGGCACGAAAAGGGTTGGTTGACGCGCGCCGGACATGGACATCCTCTTAGCAGAACAGGGCTGCAATGTAGTTCGAGAGGCGATGGCGCCGCAAGCGGGCTAGGCCGGCGGGTTCTTCAACTTGAACTTGCCTTTCAGGACGAAACTCACGCCGTCGGGATTGGCGACCTGAATGTCGACGGGATCGGCCGATTTGAGCTCCGCCGGCGTCTCGCCGGCGATCGCCGAGCCGTCGTCGGCGATCTGGATTTTCTTCAAGGGAAAGCCGCCTAGGGTCGCGACCGCCTGCTTGGCGAAGCCATGCCCGCGCACCACGACGATGGCGCCGGCTTCCGCGCTGTCGGGCGCGATCGCATCGATGCGCGGGCCGCCGGCGCCGTCGTCGTCGGGCACCGCGACGATCAGTTTGGCGACCTCATAGAGCAGGTTGAAGAACCGCTTCTCCTGCGTGCCAAACACGAAACACGCGACATAGACGAGATAGCGGTTGGGCGTGTCCGCATCGATCTTCAGTTGCGCCAGCGCCGCCGCGCCCGCTTCTGAGGGCAGGTTCTTCTGGTTGAGCACATGCAGGATCAACAGCGTCATCAGGCCGGCGAGCGCGCCGCTGAACGGGCGGCCGAGATGCCAAAGATTGAAATCGTTCTTCCAGGGATCGGCGTCCCGCCCGTGCTCGTAAACCCCCTTCAGGCTGATCGTCACGCCGCCGAGCGCACCGAACCACATCGCCTGAAACGTAAGCCGATGCTCCGAGACGAACCCGGGCAGCCCGTCCATGATCGCGGCGTAGCCGATGGCCGCGAGCAGGGCGATGATCGCCAGGTCATAAACGAAAATCCAAGTCCGAATGTCGAGGCCCCAATAGGTTTTGTTGTTCATCGCGGCCCTCCTGGCGATGAAGCTAACTCAATAGGGCCAACCTACGTCGGCGCCGGACGCCTGTAAACGGCGCCGGAGCTTCACGCTCTGCGCAGCGCCCCGTTTGCCGCGTCGAAGATCGACTTCGCGCCAAAGCCGATGAAGATGAGACCGACGACGCGCGTGACGACGACGCCGTGAGTGAGAAAGAAGCGCCTGACCGCCGGCAGGCCGGCCGCGAAGATCAGCGTCGCGTCCGCTGCGAGAAAGCCCGCGAAGGCCGAGGCGAGCAGAGCCGGCGCGTCTGATGTCGAGAGCCTGTCGACATAGGGCGCGACGATCGCCGAAAACATCGCCAGCGCGACCGGATAGGCTTTTGGGTTGGTCAGTCCAAAGGCAAGGCCGGTCATCAGCGGGCGCGTCGCGCCGATCGTGCGCGGCGGCGCATCCTTGCGCGTCATCACGGCGCGCGCCCCGAGGTAGCAGAGATAGCAGCCGCAGCAGAAACCGAGCGCCTCGAACAAGGTCGCGCCCAGCCGGTTGGCGCCGATGATCGCCGCGACCGCCAGCGCGCCCCAGGTCACGTCGCCGACCAGATGCCCGCAGATGAAGCGCGCCCCGCTTGCCCGCCCCTTGGCGGCCGAAAGCGTGAACAGCGCCAGAAACGCCGGCCCCGGCGAAACGACATAGAGATAGGCGGCGAAGGCGGTCGCGAGCAGGATTTTCGGGTCGGTCATGCCGGCAGCTTTAGGCGATTTTGGGGTCCGCGCAAGCGGCCCCAATTTCCACGCCGGCGCGAAAGGCGCCAATATCAACGACAGCGTCTCGCGCAGAGGAAAGCAGGGCAATGGCCGAGCTCACGAGAATAGCCGCCTGCCGATGCGGCCGCGTAAAATGCCGGGCGTCCGGCGCGCCGATCACCAACGTCGTCTGCTATTGCAACGATTGTCAGGAAGCTGGTCGGCGCATCGAAGCGCTGCCCGGCGCGGCGCCGTTTGTCGACGCCGACGGCGGAACGCCGTTGCTGGTCTGTCGCGACGACCGGTTCGCGTGCGTCGAAGGCGAGGACTTGCTGACCGCTTTCCGGTTGAAAGAAAGCTCGCCGACACGCCGCATGGTCGCCTCCTGCTGCAATTCCGCGATGTTCCTCAAATACGAGCCGGGCTTCTGGGTTTCCGCCTATCGCGCCCGCTTCCCGGCGGACCAATTGCCGCCGCTCGAAATGCGCATGCAGATCCAGGACAGGCGATCGGATCAACCGTTTCCTGACGACGCGCCCCGCTATCGCGGCTTCGCCTCACGGCTGTTCCTCAAGGCCATCCGTGCGCGCATCGCCATGTGGATCGGCTTGTGAACCCCCTGTTGGGCAGCTTGACGCGCCGCTGAGCCACGGCTTCACTCCCAAGGTCCTTTCGCCTCAGAGCCCGCCATGCGCATTCGCGAGTTGAAAACCTTCGTCGTCGGCAATCCGCCCCCGACCTATGGCGGCCGCTATTTCCTGTTCGTGAAGCTGAAGACGGACAACGGCGTCGAGGGCGTCGGCGAGGCCTATGCGGCAAGCCTCGCGCCTGACGTGATGGTGAAGGCGATCGAGGATGTGTTTCAGCGCCATGTCGAGGGCGCCGATCCCTTCGCCATAGAAAAACTGTGGCGCAACGTCTATGGCCGCGGCTATTCGATGCGGCCCGACATCTCGCTGATGGGCGCGCTCAGCGCCATCGAAATGGCTATGTGGGACATCGTCGGCAAGGCGGTCGGAAAGCCGATCTACCAACTGCTCGGCGGCAAGGCGCACGAGCGCTTGAGGAGCTATACTTACCTCTATCCTGACGCGGGCGCCGACGCCTATGCGGCGAGCCCGGTCTACGACAACGCCGACGCGGCGGCGAACCGCGCCCTCGAATATGCGGCGATGGGTTTTACGGCGCTAAAGTTCGATCCCGCCGGGCCTTATTCGACTTTCGATCCGCGCCAGCCGAGCCTCGAGCGTCTCGCGCTCAGCGAAGCCTTTTGCAAGCGCATTCGCGAGGCGGTGGGCCTGAGTTGCGACCTGCTGTTCGGCACGCACGGCCAGTTCACCGTTTCCGGCGCCAAGCGGCTCGCCCAAAAACTCGAGCCTTACGCGCCGCTGTGGTTCGAGGAGCCGACGCCGCCGGAAATGCCGGAGCAGATGGCGGAGGTGGCCCGCTATACCTCCATCCCCATCGCGACAGGCGAGCGCCTGACGACCAAATACGAATTCGCGCGCGTGCTCAGCCTCGGCGCGGCCTCCATCCTGCAAATGAACCTCGGCCGGGTCGGCGGCCTGCTCGAAGCCAAGAAGATCGCGGGGATGGCGGAGGCGCACTACGCTCAGATCGCGCCGCACCTCTATTGCGGCCCGGTCGTCGGGGCCGCCAACATCCAGATCTCGACCTGCAGCCCCAATTTTTTGATCCTCGAGAGCATCGAGCGCTGGGACGGGTTTCAGGCGCAAGCTGCTGAAGAAGCCGATCCGCTGGGAGGACGGCTACGTGATCCCGCCGAGCGAACCTGGCCTCGGCGTGGAACTCAACGAGGCCGTCGCGCTCGCCCATCCTTACAAGGGGAATGCGCTGCATCTGATGCCGACAGAGGGGCCGGCGGGGCTGAAGGATTGATGTCATTCCCGCGAAAGCGGCAATCCAGCGTGTGATGTTCGGCCTGCAGGCGTTCAGCCATCGGACGCTGGGTCCCCGCTTGCGCGCTACGGTATGCGGTCATCGTTGTTTGGTCCGCGAAGATGCGTGCTGAGCTCCCCTTTCCCCTTGCGGGAGAAGGTGCGCCGAAGGCCGGATGAGGGGTCCGCGCCGCGAGAAAAGCATGTTCGAGGATTGCCCCGGCCGCAATTGCAATTCTGGAAGTCGGGCAAAGGCCGGAAACGACCCTTCATCCCCCCTTCTGGGTCCTTCTCCCGCAAGGGGAGAAGGGGGTAAAGTCCAGCACTTCGGCTTCAAATGAAATGTCTGCATACGAGTCCCGCTTGCGCGGGGATGACATTTGCACAGGGGGCGCAAAATTGCGTTACGGTTTCATCGGTCTCGGCAATCTCGGCGCCAAGCTCGCCGACAGCCTGCTGCGCAACGGCTTCGACCTGACCCTCAACGATCTCGACAAAGCCCAGGCGGAGCCGCTCATCGCCAGAGGCGCGAATTGGGCGGCGAGCCCTGACGAGCTTGCGGCTCAGGTCGACGCCGTCATCACCTGCCTGCCCTCCCCGGCCGTATCCGCGCGGGTGCTCGACCAGATACTCGCCTCCCCGCGACCCGGCCTCGTCTGGATCGAGATGAGCACCAACGACCGCGACAGCATCGTCGCGCTTTCTCAGAAGGCCAGGGAGAAGGGCGTCGCGACGCTGGAGACGCCGGTCACCGGCGGCGTGCATCTGGCGGCGACCGGGGAGATCACCGTCATCGTCGGCGGCGACGCCGCCCTGTTCGAGGCCCACAGGGCCGCCTTCGAAGCGATGGGCAAGCGCATCTTTCATGTCGGGCCGATCGGCTCGGCCTCCGTGATCAAAGTGATCACCAACATGCTGGCCTTCATCCATCTGGTCGCGGCGGGCGAAGCGCTGATGCTGGCGAAGCGCGGCGGGCTCGATCTCGCGCAGGCCTTCCACGTCATCGCGGCGAGTTCGGGCGCGAGCTTCGTGCACGAGACGGAATTGCAGCTCATCCTCAACGGCAGCTACAACATCAATTTCACGATGGACCTCGCCTGCAAGGACCTCGGCTTTGCGATGGGTTTTGGACGCGAATTCGGCGTGCCGCTCGATCTCGCCGCGCTGACGACCCAGACCTTCATCCGGGCCCGCGAGGCCTATGGCGGCGACGCGTGGTCCACGCAAGTGGTCAAGCTACTGGAGGACGCCTTGAAGACAGACCTGCGTGCGCCGGGCTTTCCCCCTGAGCTCAGCGCGTGACGGATCGCGTCAATGCCCGTACAGACTCGCGTAGAGGCTCGCCGCGGCGATCACGCAGGCGGTCATAGTCCACGCCAGCGCGATGCGGGCCAGCATGCCGCGCGTGACGGCCGAGAACCGCTCGTTGCGTTCGTGAGCATATTGGCGGAGCGACATCGAAAACCCTGACCTGTTGATCCGGGCCGCAGGATGCTCCCCTTCGCCGTAAAACTTCGAGCGGTAAGTCGGCCGCGCCGCATAAGCGCGATATAAGGGCGGCGTGCGCGAAAAAGCCTTTCGCGCTAAAGGCTCACGATGGCGCCGATTCTCCTCGTCGAAAACGTCAGCAAGTCGTTCGGGGCCTTGAAGGCGGTCGACGGCGTGAGCTTTTCGCTCGCGCCGGGCGAGGTCGTCGGTCTGCTCGGGCCTAACGGCGCCGGCAAGACGACAACCATCAATATGGTGCTCGGCGTGCTGAAGCCGAGTTCCGGGCGCATCGAGATCGAGGGCGTCGACCTCCTGACCCACCGCTCCCGCGCGCTGCAGCGCGCCAATTTCGCCGCCGTCAACTGCCCGCTGCCGGGCAATCTCACCGTCGAGCAGAACCTGCGCGTGTTCGGCAAGATATATGAAGTCGCCGATCTCGAGGCGCGCATCGACGCGATCATCGCGGATTTCGACCTGTAAAGGTTTGCGCGGCGCCAAGGCCGGCGTTCTCTCATCCGGTGAATCGACGCGGCTGTCGCTCGCCAAGGCGATGCTGAACCGCCCTCGCCTGCTGCTGCTCGACGAGCCGACCGCCTCGGTCGATCCGTCCGCCGCGCGCGACATCCGCGCCCGCATCGCGAGCTTCGTGGACAGCCGTCACTGCGGCGTGCTGTGGACGAGCCACAACATGTACGAGGTCGAAGCCGTGTGCGACCGCGTGCTGTTTCTCTCGCACGGCCGCATCGTGCTCGAAGGCGATCCCAAGACCCTGCCCGCCGACAACGGCGTCGAGACGCTCGAGGACCTGTTCGTCTCCGTCGCCAAGGAGCGGCTGCATCACGGAGCCGCCGCGTGAGTTTCAATCGCATTTCGGCGATCGCGCTCAGGATGTACTACCTCTATCGCGGCAGCCCCGCGCGGCTCATGCCGCTGCTGATCTGGGTCGTGGTCGATATCCTGATGTGGGGCCTGCTCGACGCGCTATCTCGACAGCGTCGCCAGGGCGAGCTTCAACTTCACGCCGACCCTGCTCGGCGCCGTGCTGCTGTGGGATTTTCTCACCCGCGTGATGCAGGGCGTGACGATGGCGTTCTTCGAGGATGTCTGGTCGCGCAATTTTCTCAACCTGTTCGCGACGCCGCTGTCGGTCGCCGAATATCTCGCCGGCCTCATCCTGTCCGCGATCGTCACGAGCCTCATCAGCATGACCGCGATGCTTGTTTTTGCCCGCGTGGCCTTCGGTCTGTCGCTGATCGACTTCGGCCTGCCGCTCGTGCCCTTCGTCGCCGCGCTGTTCCTGACCGGCATCGCGCTCGGCGTCGCGGCGGCGGCGCTCGTGCTGAGGCTCGGTCCGGCGGCGGAATGGCTGATCTGGCCTATCCCGATGGTGCTCGCGCCGTTCGCCGGCGTGTTCTATCCCGTGTCGTCCCTGCCCCTCGCGATGCGGCCAATCGCCAGCATCCTGCCGCCCTCCTACGTATTCGAGGGCATGCGCGCGGTCGTGCGCGGCGAGACGCCCGCCGCGTCAAGTCTCGCGATCGGCCTGGCGCTGAGCCTCGTCTATCTCGCGCTCGCCGGCTGGTTCTTCTCGCGCGTCTACGCGCATGTGATCAACAACGGCCTGCTGGCGCGCTACAGCGCGGAAAGCGTGAGCTGATCCTGTAGCCGCGCTCGCCGAGCGCGGCCGCCGAGGTCGACCAACCACGGCCGCCGGGATCAAGAAGCTGTCGTCCCCGTGAAAACGGGGCCCAGTGGCGCAGGGCTCTGCGGCTTGTGTTTTCCGGCCTTCTTCAGCAACCGAAGCATCACACGGTGGATCCCCGCTTTCGCGGGGATGACAAGTTCCTGACCGAGCGCCGATGGGTCAGCGACCTCGGCTACAGTGCGCAGTTAATACGTCGCCCGTCCCCCCGACAAATCGAATACGGAGGCGGTTGTAAAACTGTTCTCTGAGGAGACGAGCCAGGCAACGAGATTGGCGGCCTCGTCCACCTTCAGGAAACGTCCGCGCGGGATGCGCGAGCGCATGTATTCGATGAACTCCGGCTTCAGTTGCTCGAGAATGCGCGTGTCGGCGGTCGCCGGCGTCACGCAGTTGACGGCGATGTCGTAGCCCGCGAGCTCCTTGCCGAGTGACTTGGTGAGGCCGATCACCGCCGCCTTCGAGGCCGAATAGGCGGAGGCGTTGGGGTTGCCCTCCTTGCCGGCGATCGAGGCGATGTTGACGATGCGGCCGTAGTTGCGCGCCTTCATGCCGGGCACGAGCGCGCGATTGACGTAGAACGTGCCGTTCAGGTTGATGTCGATGACTTTTTTCCACCAGCCGATATCGTATTCGTCGACCGTCGCGTTCGGGCCGGCGATGCCGGCGGAATTGACGAGGATCGAGATTGGCCCGCTCTCCGCCTCGCTCCAGGCGCGCGCGGCCTCGATCGCCTCGTAGTCGACGATGTCGACGGCGAGCCCGCGCGCGCTGTCGCCGAGCTCGCCGAGCGCGGTCGCGAGGCGCTGCTCGTCGAGGTCCCAGAGCGTGACGCGGGCGCCGGACGCGACGATGCGCTTCGCGAATGCAAGGCCGAGGCCCTGCGCGCCCCCTGTCACGACCGCATGCTGGCCGTTGAGGTCGATCTGGTTCATGTGATGTTTCCTCAGGCGAACAATGAGAAGCCGCCGTCGACGCGCAGGACCTGCCCGTTGATGAATTTCGCGCGCGGGCCCGCGAGGAACGCGACCGCCTCGGCGATTTCGTCGGGCTCGGCGTAGCGGTTGAGCGATTTCTTGGCTGGCGTCCATCCGCTTCGGATCGACGACGCGCGTCGCCTGGAAGCGCGCCGGTCTTGGTCGGCGCCGGGGCTCACGCATTGACGCGCACGCCGTCCTCGAGCAGCTCCTTGGCGAGGCAGCGCGTGTAATGCACGACGCCGGCCTTCAGCGTCGAATAGACCACTTCCGGCGAGCAACGCCGATATGCGCGGCGACCGAGGCGATGTTGACGACCGAGCCGCCGCCCGCCGCCTTCATCGGCGGCACGAAGGCCTGGCAGACGAGCATCGTGCCGATCAGATTGTTCTCGGTGAGCGACCTTGATGTCCTCGAAGGAAATGTCGAGCGCGTTGTTCGGGTTCGGCTTGCCGCCCGCCGCGCCGATGTCGCCGCCGGCGCAATTGACGAGGATGTGGACGGAGCCGAGCTTTTCGTCGATCGTCGTGCTTCATCGTCGCGACGGCGGCCTTGTCGCCGATGTTGCCGGTGACCGCGCAGACCTTGCCGCCATGGCGCGCGATTTCCTTCGGCGACCGCGTCGAGGTCCGGCGGCCTCGCCGTATTTGGCGGGCGCCGTCCAATCGATATCATGGATGGCGACGTCGGCGCCGAGTGCGGCGAGCTTCTCCGCCATCGTCGCGCCCGAGCCCGCGCCCCGAGCCGGTCACGAACGCCGTCTTGCCGGCTGAGTTCCTTGGTCATTTGATCGTCTCCGTTACTATCTGGAGCGTCGGCCTCCAGGCCGACGATCTCTGCTACGTCGGCCTGGAGGCGCGACGCTCCTCACAATCCCAGCGCGCGCATGTTGGCGGCGCTGCGGCGGATCATGGCGAGTTCGTAGTCGACGAGCGCGCCGTCCTCGCCCTTTTCCCAGGGCGTGCGGTAATCGGCGTCGTCGGGCAGCCGGTTGACGCGCGCCGCCGCGAGGCAGCGGGCCAGCGCCTCGGCGCTCTTCGGCGGATAAAAGGTCCACCATTCCGGCTTCAGGAACCGCACATGCCGCGCCTCCAGCGCGCCCGGCTCCAGCACAGCGGTGAGCTTCGGGTGATGCGCGGCGAACAGGTCGAGCATCTCAGCGATCGGGAACCGCGCCGTCGCCGATCGCGCAGCGCACCAGCCGATAGCCCTCGTCGGTGAACTGCACGCGATAGTCCTTCAGATGCACGTGCCGCACATGCGGCGCGACGCGCGCGATAGAAATCGAGCGGCGCCTCGGCGACCGGAAACGTGTTGCCGGCGTCGACGCAGATGCCGACGCCGCGCGTCTCCTCGCAGAAGGCGACGAGTTCGTCGCTGCCGAAATCCTGATGGTTCTCGATCGCGAGCATGCGCCCGTCGTCGGCGACCGACGGGCCGTATGGTCTTCAAGCGCCTGCGCGCACGCTCGTCGACGAGCGTTCCGGCCATTCGCCCTCGAGCGCGCGCGGTCGCCGCACAGCACCGTCGTCAGGCCGCAGCGGATCGTCGTCGCGCCCAGCGCCCGCGCCGAGCGCATGGCGCTCTCGAACGGCCCCATCATCAGGCCCCAGCTGACGATCGGCGTCATGCCGAGCGCCAAGCCGCTCGCTTCAGCGCGGCGAGTCGTCATCGCTCATCGCCGCGCAGCCAGGGATCGAAGATTTCGATCGCCTTGGCGCCGAGCTCGCTGCCCGAGCGCGACGAAGCCTTCGAGGCCGCGCCCCGCGGGTTGGCGCGCGGGCCGCCCGCGCCCTGCAGGCCCAGATGATAGGTCAGGCCGTAAGGGTTGAGCCCGAACTGTCATGCGTCCTTGCGCGTCGCGCTCATCGCAACCCCGCATCCACGCTGAAGCTCTGTTTGGTGATCATCCGGCTGTCGTCGGCGGCGAGGAACAGGATCATGCGCGCGATCTCCTCGCCGAGCAGCACGCGGCGGATGCAGCTGCCGCTGCACCATCGCCTCGACGCATGCCTCGCGTCTTGTACCAGAGCTGCGCGCTGCCGCTCCGTCATCACCGCGCCGGGCTCGATCGCGTTGACGCGGATATTATCCGGCCCGAACGCGCGCGCGAGCGCGCGCGTCAGCCCGAGCACCGCCGCCTTCGCGGCGGCATAGGCCGGCATCTCCGCCGCGCCGAAGCGCCAGGCGATCGACGACATGTTGATGATCGAGCCGCCGCCGAGCTCCCGCATCTGCGGCCGCACCGCCTGCGCCGCGAAGAAATGATGGCGCAGATTGACGTTCTGCGAATGTGATCCCAGAACTCCACGTCGACCTCGTCGACTCTTGTGCCGCTGATCGTTGGCCGCGTTGTTGACGAGCACGCCGATCGGGCCGAGCTTCGTGCGCGCAGCGCCTCGATCGCCGCTTGCAACGCGGGAATGTCGGTGACGTCGCGCTGCACGAACACAGCGGCTCGGGATCGCCGCGCGCGGCCGAGTCTCGCGGCGAGCGCCTCGCCCGCCTCGCGCTGCAGATCGACAGAACGCGACCTCGCGCCGTCTGCGCGCGAAGGCGCGCGACGATGTCGGCGCCGATGCCGGTCGCGCCGCCGGTGACGAACACGACGCGTCCGGCAAGGCTTGGATAATTGGCGAAGGTCAACGCGGCCTCTCTGGGGATCAGGGTTTCGTCGGCGGGATCGAACAGACAGGCGTGGGCCATGTCGACGCCGACCTTCATGCTGCTCGCCGAGGCGCGGCGCGCCGTCGGGATCGAACCGGCCGGTGATCGTCGCGCTCGCCGAGTTTCAGCATGCGCGATCGTCTCCGCGCCTGTCGGCTCGACGACCTCGACCGGCGCGTCGAACGCGGCGAGCGCGGGCTTGCGCGCCTTGAGATCCGTCGGCGAAGCGGAACAGATGCTCGGGCCGCACGCCGAGCACGACGCGCCCGTCGGCAGGGCGTCGCGTCGGCGCTGTAGGGCAGCGGCAAGCGTCGCCGCGCCGCCGCCATCGAGCGCGATCGCGACAGCGGGCTGGCCGCTGCGTCCGTCGACAAGCCGCGCCGGGATGAAATTCATCGACGGGGTGCCCATGAAGCCGGCGACGAACATGTTCGCCGGGCGGCTGTAGACGACGTGCGGCTCGTCGAACTGCTGCAGCGAGCCCTGATGCATGACGGCGATGCGCGTCGCCAGCGTCATCGCCTCGATCTGGTCGTGCGTGACATAGACCGTCGTCTTGCCGACGCGCTGATGCAGCTTCTTGATCTCGGTGCGCATGTCGACGCGCAGCTTGGCGTCGAGATTGGAGAGCGGCTCGTCGAACAGGAACAGCTTCGGGATCGCGCACCAGCGCGCGGCCCATCGCGACGCGCTGGCGCTGGCCGCCGGAAAGCTGGCCGGGCTTGCGGCTGCAGCAGCGGCTCGATCTGCAGCAGCGCGGCGACGCGCTTGACCGCCTCGTCCTGCTCCGCTTTCGGCACGCCGCGGCTCTCCATGCCGAAGGTGATGTTCTGCCGCGCCGTCATGGTCGGATAGAGCGCGTAGGACTGGAACACCATCGCGATGTCGCGGTCCTTCGGCGGCACCGCGTTGACGAGCCGGCCGTCGATGCGGATTTCGCCCTCGCGTCACGGTTTCGAGCCCGGCGATCATCGCGAGCAGTGTCGACTTGCCGCAGCCGGAGGGGCCGACCAGCGCGACGAACTCGCCGGTCGCGGCCTCGAGATCGATGCCTTTCAGCACCTCGACGGCGCCGAAGCGCTTGCGCAGCCGCCGATGCCGTCAGCGTCGCCATTGATGTCCCGTCATTTGATCGCGCCCTGCGTCAGGCCGCGCACGAAATATTTGCCGCCGAAGAAATAGATCAGCAGCGGCGGGATCGCGGCGATCAGCACGGCCGCGCTGGTCACGTCATAGGCTTTGGCGTTCATCTGGCTCGTCGCTGCAGCGCGACGACCGCGGCGGTGATCGGCTGCTGCCGGCCGCCGGTGAACACGACGCCGAACAGATATTCGTTCCAGATGCCGGTGAACTGCCAGATCACGGTGACGATGAGGATCGGCGGCGACAGCGGCAGCACGATCTTGTAGAAGATGCGCCAGAAGCCGGCGCCGTCGATGCGCGCGGCCTTGATGAGATCGTCGGGGATGTTGACGTAGTAGTTGCGGCAGAACAGCGTCGTGAACGACAGCCCTTGCATGCAATGGACGAGGATCAGGCCGTAGATCGAATTCGACAGATGCAGCTTGCCGAGGATGTAGGCCCAGGGCATCAGCGCGATCTGGCCGGGCATGAACACGCCGAGCGTCATGCAGCCGAACAGGAATTCGAGCCGCGAAACCGCCATTTCGACAGCACGTAGCCGTTGATCGCGCCGAGCAGCGTCGAGATGATCGTCGCCGGGATCGTCATGATCAGCGAATTGTAGAAATTGCGCTGCACGCCCTCGCAGGTGCCGGCGACGCAGAAATGCGCCCAGGCGATCGGCCACGCCTTCAGCGAGAAGCTGCGCGGGAAGGCGATCAGGCCGTTCTGCGTGATCTCCGGCAGCTCGCGGAAACGAGTTGGCGACGACCACGAACAGCGGCAGCAGATAGATGACCGCGAAAACGCTCAGGAACGCGTAGACGCCGATGCGGCCGAGCACATAGCGCCGCCGCTCGGCGCGGACCGAGGCCGCGAACTCGGCGTCGAAGGCGATGTCAACCATCGATCGCGCGCTCCCCGGTTCGATGCGCCAGACGCTCCACAGCGCATAGGGCACGAGCACGATCGGCGAGCGCCGCCAGCATCATGATCGAGGCCGCGGCGCCGATGGCGATCTGCCCGCGCTGGAACATCAGATCGTAGACATAGGTGGCCGGGAAGGTCGTCGAGATGCCGGGGCCGCCTGTGGTCAGCGCCATGACGAGATCGAAGGTCTTGATCGCGAATTGCAGCAGCACGACCGCGACCGCGATGAAGATCGGCGCGATGCTCGGCAGGATCGACCTTTCGCGTAGATGCGGAAGCGGCTCGCGCCGTCGATCTGCGCCGCCTTGACGAGGTCCTGGATCGACCGAGCGCAGACCCGCCAGGAACAGCGCCATCGCAAAGCCCGAGGACTGCCAGACGCCGGTGGCGATGATCGCGTAGATGGCGAGATTGCGGTCGGTCGTCAGGCGGAAGGTGAAATCCGTCCAGCCCGAGGCCGCGCACCAGATATTCGATGCCGGCGTCGGGCTATAGAGCCAGCGCCAGACCGCGCCCGTCACGGCGAAGGAGACGGCGAGCGGATAGAGGAAGATCGTGCGGAAGACGCTCTCGCCCTTGACGCGCTGGTCGATCGCGATGGCGAGCGCCAGACCGAGCACCAGCGCCGAGATGACGACATAGAAGGCGCTGAAGATAGAGCAGATTGGCGTAGGCGAGCTGCCAGCGCTGGTTGGACCAGAGCTCGAAATAAGGTTTCAGGCCGACGAAGCTGTAGGTCGGCAGCAGCGTCGAGTTGGAGAGCGAGATGTAGAGCGTCCAGCCGGTGAAGACGAACACATAGACGAAGCTCGCCAGCAGCGAGGGCGCGATGACGAGGATCGGCGTCCAGTCGCTCAAGACGTTGCGCGCCAGCGAGGCGGCGGGCGGCAGGCCTGTGGCGCGGCTGGCGAACGAACGTCATGCGGCTCACTGCCTCGACCTGTTCCTGTCATGGCCGGGCTTGTCCCGGCCATCCGACGTCGGACGACGCTCGGCTACAGTCTGCGCAGCCGATGTCGGCTTGGCGCGACAGCATCAAGCTAGCCGCTCGGTCATGCCCGCGACAGCGGGGATCAGCCGTGGACTAGCCCGGCCGAAGCGACGAGACATCTGACGCCGCTAGGCTGCGACAACGGGTCCACGTTGCGGTGGCCAGCTCCAGGCCGCTGAGCCGATGTGAGCCGACTGCCTCGACAACACGCCTTACTTCTGCGCGTCGACCGCGTCGGCCATCGCGTTGGCGGCTTCCTTCGGCGTCATCTTCGGGTTGTTGACGAAGGAGGTGATGACGTCCATCGCCGCGCCGCGATATTTCTGCAGGATCGTCATGTTGTGCGCGAACGAGCGCACCAGCGTGCCGTCGGCGATCGAGGCCTGCAGGTCCTTCTGCGAGAGCTGCTGGCAGGGGTTGAAGCCGTTCGACAGATCGACGTCGAGACGCGCGGGGATCGAGCCTTTGGTCTGGTTGAAGACGGTCTGGAACTTCGGCGACATGATCAGGTGCGCGAGCAGCTTCTGGCCGGCGATATAGTCGGGGTCGGTCTGCTTGAAGAACACGACCGAGTCGGAATTGAGGATGAAGCCCGGCTTGCCCCAGTCGGTCGGCGCCTGCGCGCACTGATAGTCGGCGGGCGTCTTCAAGCCGGCGGCGGTGAAGATGCCGATCTGCCAGTCGCCCATGATCATGAAGGCGGCCTTGCCCTTGGCGATCATGCCGGTCGCCGTGTCGTAGTCGCGGCCGGCGATGCCGGGATCCATGTATTTGGAGACCATCAGGCGCATCTGCTCGAACGCCTTGACCATGTCGGGCGAGCGCATCGCCGCGGTGTCGCCTTCGACGAACGCCTTGCGGAACAGGTCGATGTTCTGCCCGTAGACGACGACTTCGAAGGTGGTCGAATTCGGTCCAGTCGCTGGCTGAAATGCGCGATGCAGATGAGGCCCGCCGCGACGACCTTGTCGCAATCGGCGTTGAACTCGGCCCAGGTCTTCGGCATGTCCTTGATGCCCGGCCTTCTCCAGCGCCTGCGGTCGAGGCCCAGAGCCAGTTGATGCGATGGATGTTCATCGGCGCCGCGACCCAGTGGCCGGTCGGCTTCATCACGGGCAGCAGCTCCGGCGCCACCACCTTGTCCCAACCTCCTCGGACTTGGCGAGGTCGTCGAGATTGGCGGTCATGCCGGTCTGCGTTCCACTCGGCGATTTCCGGGCCCTTGAGCTGCACGGCGGGCGGCGCGTTGCCGGCGACGACGTCGGCGCGCAGCTTCGCCAGCGTGTTGGCGGTGTGGCCGGCGATCGAGGTCTGCTCCCACTTGCCGCCGGCGGCGGTGAACATCTCGCCGAGCTTGGCGATCGCCGCGGCGTCGGAGCCTTCCGACCATTGGTGCAGCATGTTGGTCTTCGGCTCGGCCAGGGCGCGCGCCGGCCATCGCCAGCAGACGCCGCTCCGGCCAGAGCCGTCGTCTTCGTCAGCATCGTTTCCTCCCTTAAGTCGCGCCGGCGAGTTCTCGAGACCCTGGTCGCGCACGATTTGCGCTTTTGCCAGGCTCCGGATTATTTCTATTTCGAAAGAATTGGCTTGTCAACCGAAGCGAGCGCGGGGAGGATGCGTCGAGGACGAATTGCAGTCCCTGCTCGGACGATGTCGGCGACGACAGCGCCGGAGGCGCGCGTCGTGCGCGTGCTTGAGCGAGCGCGGCGCGGTATCCGCCAACGAGATCTCGCGCGCTGACCGGCCTCGCCCGCTCCACGATTTCCACTGCGCTCGCGGAATTGCGCGGCGCGCGCGTCATGATCGAGACCGGCGCCGGGCGAGACCGCGCGCGGCGTCGGCCGGCCGGCCGCTTCCTTCGCGCTCAATCCGCAGGCCGGGACCTGCTTCGGGCTGCACCTGTCGCTCGAGGAGATCAAGGTGGTGGCGGCGGACGTCTCGCATTCTGTCATTTTTGAAAAAACTGTGCCGCTCGGGCGCGACTACACGCCCGCCGCCGCCGTCGAGGCCGCGCGCCGCGCCTTGCGCGAAATCTGCCGGGAGGCGGCCTGTCGCCTGGCGCTCGGTGATCGGCGTCGGCGTCGCCTTTTCCGGGCCCGTCGCGCCCGACGGGCGCGATACAGCGGGCGAGCATCATCCCGACCTGGGCCGGCGTCAACCTCCGCGAAGTGTTCGAGCCGGCGTTCGAGCGGCCGATCTTCGCCGACAACGAAAGCAATTGCTCGGCGATCGCCGAAATGACCTGGGGCGCGGCGGTCGGCGTCGAGGATTTCGTGTTGTTCAAGATCGACATCGGCGTCGGCGGCGCGATCGTCGCCAATGGCCGCGTGCTGACCGGGCGTCGCGGGCGGCGGCGGCGAGTTCGGCCATATGACGCTCGATCCCGCAAGGCGATCTCTGCCGTTGCGGCAATCGCGGCTGTCTGGAGCTGACGGCGAGCTTCAATCCCGCGGTCGCGGTCGCGTCGCGCGCGCTCGGACGGCCGATCGGCGTCGACGAATTCGTCGCGCTTGCGCGCGGCGGACACGTCGGCTTCGCGCGGCTGATCGACGACACCGGCCGAAAGCGCGGGCGCGGGCTCGGCATGATCGGCGCGGTGCTCAACCCCGGCCTCATCATCGTCGGCGGCCGCGCCGCGCTGGCCGGCGAAACGCTGCTCGCTCCCTTGCGGCGCGCCTACGAGCGCCACACGCTCATCAAGCGCGCCGACGTGCCGGAAGCGCAGCGAACCCGCATAGAAGTCGGCCGCTTCGTCGCCAACAACGTGCTGATGGGCGCGGTGGCGCTGGTGCTGAGGCGGCATGGGAGGCTGGGATAACCACGACGGCCAGCCGGCAGAACCCCTCTCCCACCGGGAGAGGGGCAGGGGTGAGGACACCCCTGACCACCAATCACACCCCCCTCACCCCCGGCCCCTCTGATGATAGCGTGTGGGACGCCGAGACGCGATTGTAGCTTGCGGCGCGAGCGAGCGATGACGGCAACGAAATCAAGGCGACGCTCGAAGTGCTGAAAAGCCTGGATTTGAAGGGCTGCACGGTCACGGCCGACGCATTGCATTGCCATCAGAAAATGGCCGAGGGCATCCGCGCGCGAGGCGGCCACTATGCGCTCAAGCTCAAGAAGAACAACGGCGCGCTCTACGCTTGCGCAGAGAAGGCGTTCGCTGAAGCCGACGCCAAGGGCGGCGCGCCGTTTTGAGAAACCAGCGAAACCGGGCATGACCGTTTCGAGCGACGGCGCGTCAGCCTCATCGAGGCGACCAAAGACGCGCCGAACCTGCCTGGATTGGCGATGCTCGGCAGGATTGAGAGCGTGCGGCGCAAGGCCCAAGGCAAAGTGGGAACCAATTTGTACTATGCCGCGCTATCGAAACGACAAACGCCGCGCAAGTTGATGGAAGTGATCAGAGAGCGTTGGGCCCGGACGGGAGAGGGGGGTTCAGCCCCGCGCCGCCGCCGCCAGAAACTCCTGCCTCGCCCTGTCCGTCGCGGGCTGCGCGGCGGAAACGCCGTCGATGTGCATCACCTGTTCCGGGGTCTCGCGATACGAGGGCCAGGGCGGCAGGCCGGGGCCGTTGGGATCGAGGGTCTTGATGAAGTTCAGCCAGTAGCCGGTCGTGGTCGTCACGATCGCGCGGTCCGCGTCATCGATCAACCAGGGGTAGACGTCGAGCGTGTCGAACACATAGTTGATCTCGCCGGCATGGAAGGCGCCGGCGGTCTTGCTGTCGCGCTCGCCGAACCAGCCTTCGGGCGTCAGCGGGCAGCGCTCGAACTGAAAGCGCCAGACGGGCGCCTTGCCTGAGCGCCGCTGCGCCTCCAGCCAGCCCCAGGTCTTGTGGACAATGCGGATGTCGGCGCCGAGCTGAGCCGCCGAGGCGCGCGCCGCGGCGCCGCCAGGATAGAGGGAGCGCGCCGCGGCGGCTCGCTCGCCAAACACCTCGCCGAGGATCCTCTCGAGCGGGACTTCGGATTTGGTGTCGGGCGCGAGCGTAAAATTGAAGCCTTCGTCCTTGTTCCAGCCCGCCATCAGCGGCACGTCGCTCTGCTCGCGGGCCGCAAAAATTTCGGGCGCGGTTTTCGGCAAAAAACGGCCGTCGACGATCGGCCGGTAGCCGAGCCCGGGCGCGGCCTTCAGGATCGCCTCTGACGGCAGCGCGCGCGCCTCGGCGAGCGTGCGCACGCCGAGTTTCTGGAAGAATTCCACGCCCTGCCGCTCGGCCGCCTCGCGCGTCTTCATCGGCTCGACGAGCGCCGGGAACAGCGCGCCGCTCTCGCCGATGCAGCCGCGGAACAGGCCGCGCGCCAGCGGCGAGGCCATCAGTCCTGATACCGCCATCGAGCCCGCGGATTCGCCGCCGATCGTCACCTTCGAGGGATCGCCGCCGAACGCTCCGATGTTGCGCTTGACCCATTCGAGCCCGGCGACCAGATCGAGCAGGCCGTAATTGCCGCTGTAGCCGGCTTCCGCGGTCAATTCGGGATGGGCGAGGAAGCCGAAAGCGCCGAGCCGCATGTTGACGGTCACGACGACGATACCTCGCGCCGCCAGCTTGGCGCCGCCGTAGCGCGGCTCGGAGCCCGCGCCGGCCGCGAAGCCGCCGCCGTGCACCCAGTAGAACACCGGCAGCTTCGCCTGGTCGCCGGGCGATGCTGGCGTCCATACGTTGAGGTTCAGGCAATCCTCAGAGACGCCAGCAGCCGGCAGATGAATGTCGTCCCAGATCTTGCCCTGCATGGCGCTTGGCCCGAAGGCGTCGCTCTCGCGCACGCCGCTCCACGGCGCGACGGGTTCAGGCGCGCGCCAACGCTTCTCCCCCCTCGGCGGCGCCGCGAAGGGGACACCCTTGTAGACGCGCACTCCGGCCGCGTCGGGCTCGGGAAGGGCGAGAGCGCCGGTGTCGATGGCGAGGCTAGCCGACATGTGTCCTCCCTTGCCCGCAGGCAATGAAAATGCTCCAATGAAACACGGCCATTTATTTGTCGGCCCGCTTCCGTCGGAAGCAGAGGAGCGGCCGCGGACGAACCTGTCAAGCGTTGGCCGGAATGGATTGCCCGAGGCGCTCGAGGTGTTTCAGCCGCCGATTTGCCGAATGCCGTCGCGCTAGGGCGAATTTCCTGCAATAGGCGCCGCCGCTGTTTTTAAGGGGGGGAACGCAATGGACAGCATCCTCAATCTGTCGCCTGATCAACTCGGCAGCGACATTGTCGCCATCGGCGCCCTGGGGACGGCGGCCGCCGCGCTCGTCGACAGTTTCAAGTCGCTCCCGAACGGCGGTCCCTCCAATCACGGCTTCTCCGACATCGGCAAGTTGCTCGATCACTTCCTAAGCAAGAAATCGGATGCGGATAGCGCGACAAGATCGATCGTTGAGGACTCGCTGCATTCCGCCTGGATAAACGGCGTCGCGCTCAACTCGCAGAAGGGCATGGCGAAAGCGCAGATCAAGGCCGCGCTGACGCGCGCCCGAGCCGGGGCTTACGCCAGCGCCGCGATGATGGCCGACAAGGAAAGTCTGCTTGCCGACATAGCCGACGTGCTGCAGGGGCAAGCCCAGGGAGCCGCGGCTGGCCAGGCGCCGGCGCTGAGCGCGGAGCAAACGATTGTGTTCGCCCGTTTCGATTTCGCGCTGACGGCCCTCGCAGACAACGCGTATCAGCGCGCGGACCAGCGCTACCGCAATTACGCCAAAGCCTGGGCGATGCTCGCCGCGGTGCTTCTCTCGGAACTGGGGGCTCAAGTCTATGCCCAATCCGGCGATACCGGCCTGTTCCTGAAGGCGCTCGTCATCGGGCTTCTGGCGACGCCGCTGGCGCCGGTCGCCAAGAATGCAAGCAGCGCAATCGCCAACGCCGCCGCGGCGCTCAAGCCCCTCTACGGCAAGGGCACGGCGCAATGACCCTGTTCATCGACACGAGGCTTCTGCCTGTCGGCGGCGAAGTTGCTGCTCTCGACCAGGTCAGGCTGATCGATGAAACTGGGCAATCGTTTGACAAGAGCAAACTCGCCAGTGCGGTCAGCGGCCAGCACGTGATCATAGGCACGCACGGCTTCAACGTGCAGGAAAAGGACGGCCTGAACGGCCTGCACCTATGGGGCGATTCCCTGTGTCTGCCGAACGGTTGCATTTTCGTCGGCGCCCTGTGGCCGGGCAACTCGCAATTCATCCCGGTGATCGACTACCCGATAGAACTGACGACCGCCCGCGACGCGGGCGACGTGCTGGCCCAATACCTCGACGCCAATTGCGCGGAAGCCAGAAGCGTCTCGTTCGTCTCGCACAGCCTCGGGGCGCTGCTCGTACTCGAAGCGCTCAGCAGTCTTCCGGATCGTTGGGATGGCAGGATCGGCTCAATCACCCTGATGGCCGGCGCGGTGGACGCCGATTGTCTTACCAACGCCTACGCCAAAGCCGTCAAACGGGTGAAACGCGTCAACGTGATCGCCTCGGAATTCGACCACGTGCTGGGCCTCGCCTACCCCGCGGGCAACCCCTTTGGCGAACTCATCATGCTCGACTGGCCGGAGCTCAAGAAGGCGCTGGGCTACAACGGTCCCTCTCCATCGCTTACCGCGATTGAGCTCGGCCAAATCACTTTGGTGCCGGCCGGCCAGCAAAATGAGAACTGGAAGTTCGACCACGGCGACTACCTGCCCTCCGTCGCGCTCGCGCCGTGGCCCGACCCTGCTTCCTTGCCTGCCGACCCCGCGCTGAACGCCGCTCCGCCCGACGACCCAACGCCGACAGGCTCACTGTTTGGCGGCGGCGTTCCCTGGAAACCACGATGGACTTCGGGGATGACGAGCGCGGACTATATTCGCCAGTTCAAGGATTGGAGCTGAGGCGCTTCGCCATCCGCGCCGCCTTCAGCTTCGCAAAATCCTCGCCCGCGTGATGCGAGGAGCGGGTCAGCGGCGTCGCGGAGACGAGCAAAAAACCTTTGACCCCGCCGATCATCGCGTAGCTCTGGAACTCCTCGGGCGTGACGAAATGCGTGACTTCGTGGTGCTTCGGCGTCGGCTGCAGATATTGCCCGATGGTCAGGAAATCGACGTCGGCCGAGCGCAGGTCATCCATCAGTTGCAACACTTCGTTGCGCGTCTCGCCGAGCCCGACCATGATTCCCGACTTGGTGAAAATGTCGCCGTCGAGCTCTTTTACGCGTTGTAGCAGGCGCAGCGAATGGAAGTAACGCGCGCCGGGCCTGACCGTCAGATATTTGGAGGGAACGGTCTCGAGATTGTGGTTGAACACGTCGGGCTTGGCCGCGACGACCACTTCGAGCGCGCCCTCTTTCCGCAAAAAGTCCGGAGTCAGCACCTCGATCGTCGTCGAAGGGGCGCGCGCGCGGATCGAGCGAATGGTCCTTGCGAAATGCTCGGCGCCGCCGTCTAAGAGATCGTCGCGATCGACCGAGGTGACGACGACATGGCTCAGGCCCAGCTTGGCGACGGCGTCGGCGACGTGTTCGGGCTCAAGCGAGTTCGAGCGCGTTCGGTAGACCGGTCGCCACGTTGCAGAAGGAACAAGCGCGCGTACAAGTCTCGCCCATGATCATGAAGGTCGCGTGCTTCTTCTCCCAGCACTCGCCGATGTTGGGGCAGCGCGCCTCCTCGCAGACCGTGACGAGCCCATGCTCCTTCACGATGGCGCGCGTGGAATTGTAGCCCGGCGATCCCGGCGCCTTGGCGCGGATCCAGGCGGGCTTGCGGGCGACGGGCTGATCGGGGCGATGCGCCTTTTCGGGGTGGCGCAGGCGGCGCGCGTCGGACTTCAGCGTATCGATGAGATTGGTCATGCGGGCTCTTCCCGGGGCCCTCATAACATGTGGGCGCGGGAGCCGAAAATCATCCGGCGCATACCAGCCCCGCGACATAAAAACCGTCCGTGCCGGTCGCGCGCGGACTGAAGCGCAGGCCGGCCCCAAGTTTTGAGGCGCAATCCGCGACCTGCGGCAGCCCCGCCGCCGCCGCCATCTGCTTCGCGTCGAGCGGCAGGAACTCCTGCCGCCGCTCCAGAAAGCCCGCGACCTGCGCCTCGTTCTCCGATTTCAGCACAGAGCAGGTGACATAGACGAGTCGGCCGCCGGGTTTCACGTACAGCGCGGCGGCGTCGAGCGCGGCGGCCTGGTCCTTCTGGCGCTGCTCCAGCGCGCCCGGTCGGACGCGCCATTTGGCGTCGGGATTGCGCCGCCAGGCGCCGGAGCCCGTGCAGGGCGCATCGACGAACACCAGATCCATGCGGCCACGCAGGTCGCCGAGAATGTCCTGCGGCCCTCGCGGCGCTCGTACCTGCACGTTGCGCGCTCCCGACCTTTCGAGCCGCTCGAAGATCGGCGTCAGGCGCCGTCCGTCAGTGTCGGTCGCGTAGATCTGGCCCTGATTGTCGAGCATGGCGGCGAATTCGAGCGCCTTGCCGCCGGCCCCTGCGCAGAGGTCAAGCACCTGCATGCCTGGCGCGGCGCCCGACAGCAGCGCGGCGAGCTGCGAGCCCTCGTCCTGCACCTCGACTTGCCCTTTTACATAGGCCGGCTCAGCGGTCAGCGCCGGCCCGCGTCCGTCCGCCTTGGGTTGGATACGGAGGCCGACCGGCGAGAGCGGCGTCGCTTCAGGCCCGAGATGGGCGAGCGCCGACAGCGCGGACTCGCGGCTCATCTTCAGCGTGTTGACGCGCAGATCGACTGGCGCGCGCTCGGCGAGCGCCGCTCCCTCGGCGACCGCGTCGGCGCCAAAGCTTTCGGCGAAGGCGGAGCTGAGCCATTCAGGAAAATCGCCGGCGACATGCGGCGGCGCGCCTTCGAGCGAGCCCGAGGCGAGCCGCTCGCGCTCATCAGCGTCGAGCGGCGGCGGCGCGTGGCGCTCGCCCGAGAACAGCGCGGCGATCTCCTCGACCCCCATGCGCCGCGTCTGTTTCAGCGCGCCGAGAATTATCGCGCGGGAGGTTTCGCCGCCCATGATCCAGCCTGAAGAGGCGCGCCGCCGCAGCGCGTCGAAGGCGAGGCTCGCGATGGCCGACCGGTCGCCCGAGCCCGCGAAGCGATGCGCGAGCCCCCAATCCTTCATGGCGTCGCCGGCCGGGCGGCGGCGGCCGAAAATGTCGTCGAGCACTTCGATGGCGGCGGCGATGCGGGCGGCGGGAGTCATGGCGCCCCTGTAGGGCATCGTGCCGGCTCAAGCAAAGACGCGAGCTTGACGGCGCGGCGCCAGCCAGCCGAAATCTGTAGCGCACTCGAAGGGAATCGCCGGATGGACCGCCGCCAGTTTGTCCTCAGCGCCGCCGCTCTAACCGCCACGCCGGCCCTGGCCAACGTGCCTGTTCCCTACAGTTTCGAGGAGGGCCCGCCGACCTCCAGCAAGGAGGCGTTCGTCGAGTGGATGGTGAAGAACCGCGGCGAGAACCCTGGCTATCTCGCTGAGCGCTACGACCGCTATCTGCAGCTCGTCTCCCACAAGGACGTGTGGGATCAAAAGGACATACGCGCCTATCTTATGACGCCGCGCGAGGAATTCGTGACGAGCGCCAATCTCGGCCAGGCGTATGAGTGGCATCACCTCAACATCGGCTTCGGGGTCACCATCACCGGGCCGCACACGGTGGCGCGCATGACGGAAACCCTAAACGTGCAGCGCTCCGACAAGGTTTTGGAGATCGGCACCGGCTCCGGCTACCAGAGCGCCTATCTCTCCAATCTCACGCCCTACGTGTTCTCGATCGAGATCATCCCGCCGCTCTACCAGCGGACGCGAGCCCTCTATGATGGCCTGATCGCGAAAGGTTACAGCGAATACGCGGCGATCCACACCAAGAACGCCGACGGCTACTATGGCTGGGCCGAGAACGCGCCGTTCGACAAGGTCATCGTCACGTGCGGCATCGACCATGTCCCACCGCCGCTGCTGCAACAGATGAAGATGGACGGGATCATGGTGATCCCCGTCGGCCCGCCCGGCGCGCAGCATGTGCTGAAAGTCGTCAAGAAGCAGAATGCGGACGGCACGATCACCGCCGTGCGCACCGACATCTACGGCGGCGCGATCGTCCCCTTCGTGCCGTTCACCGGCGGACATATGGGGTGAGGCCTGTAGCCGCGCTCGCTGAGCGCGGCCCGCCGAGGTCAGCGACCTCGGCCACATTGAAGCGAACCCACGCGTCTGTAACACACGGGTCGCCCTCGCTCCGCCTCGCGCGCACTGGACGCTTGCGAAGCTGGGCGATAAGGAGCCGCTTTTGGCGAAGCGCGCCCGAAACTTCGTGGCTTCCGGGGACATGATGAGCTTGCAGGATGACTCAGGGCGAAGCGCATCGGTTGGCGTTGCGCCTCAGGACGAAAGTTCGGATGAGCTTGTTCGGCTGATCTACCGTTCCGTCCTGCGGCGCGAGGCGGACGAGAGCGGCGTGAGGTATTTCGGCGGCGAATTGCGTCGGGGCCGGTCGGTGAATTCCATCCTGGAAGAATTCGTGAACTGCGAAGAATTCCAGACTTCGACCAAGCTGTTCGTTCCGCCGGGCCATTTTTACTCTCCGGTCGTCGATCAGCGCGAGGCGATCGACTATTTCGCCCGGCTCGCACCGCAACCCGTCGCCGAATTGCCGGGGATCGACATTTCGCGAGAGGCGATGCTTTCCGAATGGAAGGCTTTCCTGCCTTACTTGCGGGACATTCCTTTCGGCGCCCAAAAATCCGGACAGTGGCGCTACGGCTTCGAGAACCCGGCCTATTCCTGGGCGGACGGTAGCCTGCTTCATGCGGTGCTGAGACGTTTCAAACCCCGCCGCCTGATCGAGGTTGGCAGCGGCTGGTCCTCGGCCTGCGCGATCGACACCATCGAGAATTTTCTCGGCGGCGCGTGCGAGGTGACCTTCATCGAGCCCTACCCCGCGCTCCTTAAGGAACTCGTCGCGTCAACCAGCGTGCAGACCCTCATCATCGACCAGCCGATCCAGAACGTTCCGCTCGACCGTTTCGAAAGCCTGGAAGCCGGCGACGTTTTGTTCATCGACTCGACCCATGTCGTGAAGACCGGCAGCGACGTCTGCCATGAAGTCTTCGATATCCTGCCTCGCCTCAAGTCGGGCGTGCTGTTGCATTTCCACGACGTCTTCTGGCCGTTCGAATATCCGCGCGCCTGGGCGGTGGACGACAACCGCTCCTGGAACGAACTCTATTTGCTGCGCGCGTTCCTTCAGAACAATTCGGACTGGCGCGTGGTTTTTTTCAATGATTACATGGCCAAGATGGCGAGCGTCGAAATCGCGCGCGATTTTCCGGATTTTTTCAAAAACACCGGCGGCGCGCTCTGGCTGCAGCGCCGGTGAGGCGCGCCTGTAGCCGCGCTCGCTGAGCACGGCCTGTCGAGGTCGACGACCTCGGCTACATCAGCGGGAACCGATCGGCTGATTCGTCTGTTGGACATCCCGATGACAGCGGCGGCGCGAAACCCGCCTTTAAGCATCCCGTAACCATGAGGAGCGAGCCGGCGGCGCCGGCTCAATCCAGGGGCAAGGCCATGTTCAAGACGCTCATCCTGACGGCTCTCGTCTTCATCTCGCTGGGCAGCGCCGTGCTCGCCTTCACCCTGCCAGCCGCCGCAGACCATGACGGTTACGGCTACGCCGCGACCGAGACAGAGCGCTGACCCTTACCGGATCGGCGGCGAATACAGGATGCCGCCATTGCTCCAGAGCTCGTTCAGGCCGCGCGGTATGCCCAGCTTCGACTTGATGCCGATGTTGCGCTCATAGCTCTCCGCGTAATTGCCGACGCTGCGGATCACCTTCACGGCCCAATCCTTGTCGAGCCCAAGCGGCGCGCCGTAGTCGGCATCGAGGCCGAGCAGGCGGCGCACTTCGGGCTTGTCCGATTTCAGCGCGCCGTCGAGCGTCGCCGAACTGACGCCGAGCTCCTCCGCGTCGATCATCGCGAAATTCACCCAGCGCACGATCTGCGCCCATTGCATGTCGTCCTGGCGCACGACCGGCGACAGCGGCTCCTTCGAGATGATGTCGGGCAGGATCATATTGTCTTCGGGCTTCTGGAGTTTCAGCCGCAGCGCCCAGAGCTGCGAGGCGTCGCTGGTGATGACGTCGCACTTGCCGCTCGTATAGTCGCCGATCTCCTCGTCAGGCGAATTGACCTCGACGATCTCGAGATTCATGTGGTTAGCCTGGAAATAATCGGCGACATTGGCCTTGCTGGTCGTGCCCGCGCCCACGCAGACTTTTGAGCCGTCGAGTTCGAGCGCCCCCTGCGCCTTGCGCGCCTTCGGGACCATAAAACCCTGGCCGTCGTAATAGTCGACGCCGGTGAACAACACGCCCAACTCGTTCTCGCGACCGAGCGTCCAACTCGAATTGCGCGACAGCAGGTCGATCTTCTTGTCGCTCAAAGCCTTGAAGCGATCGGCCGCGTTATACGGCATGAACGCGACCTTGGAGGGATCGCCCAGCACCGCCGCCGCGACCGCCCGACAAAAATCGGCATCGAACCCGGTCCACGTCCCCTTGTCGTCCTTGATCGCGAAACCGATCAGGCCCTCATTGACCCCGCAATTGAGGACGCCGCGATCCTTGACCGCTTTCAGCGTATCGGCGTGCGCAAAGCCGCTCAGCACGCACACGCCCGCAAAGGCCGCAGCGGCCCATCTCGCAATCCGGCTCATGATCTTTCCCCTGAAAACTAGAGCGCAACAGCCTGTTTTATGATGACTTTCGTCCCGACCGGCACGCGGTCGTAGAGATCGATGACGTCGGGATTGACGAGGCGGAAGCAGCCGGACGAAACGGCGGTGCCGATCGTCTCGGGCATATTGGTGCCGTGGATGCGATAGACCGTGGCGCCGAGATACATCGCGCGGGCGCCGAGCGGATTGCCGGGACCGCCGGCCATGAAGCGCGGCAGATAGGGCTGGCGGTCGATCATTTCCGGCGGCGGGCGCCAGTCCGGCCATTCCTGCTTCTTCGCGATCTTCACGAGACCCGACCACTGGAAGCCGTCGCGCCCGACCCCGATCCCGTAGCGGAGGGCGCGGTTGTTGCCCTGAACGAGATAGAGGAAGCGGTTTTGCGTATCGATGACGATCGTGCCCGGCTGCTCGTTGGTGCGGAAGAACACTTCCTGCTTCTCGTAGACGCCGCTGAGCTGCTCCTCGGCGGCCGAAGGTTCGCGGCCGGGCGTTTCGCCGGGATCGGTTTGCTGGGCGTACGCCAGAGAGCCGAACACGCCGCTGGCCGCGAACGCGAGGAGCGCGAACAGACCGCGCCCTTTACTCATTTTCCAATTCAACAACGCCATCTAATCACCTCACGCCTTGGGTTTTTTCTCTGCGCAACGGACGTAGACCATCGTCCCATAGCGATGCGCCGCGTCGTCGTCGACCCACGCGGCCGTGAACGACGAACCGTCGGGCGACACGTCCGTGATGAGCCGGTCGTCGGGCACGCCGGGGTCGCCGGCGGGGCCCAGGTAGGTGCGCCCGTCCGGCGCCACTTTGATGACGGCCTCGCTGAGCTCCTTCTGGTCGGCGAGATTGATCATCACGCCGCCGTTCGGGCCGGGGCTGATGACATAGGGCCGCCCGCACTGGGCCTTGGCCTCCTTAAGAGTGCGGTCGCGATCCTTGTCGGTGTGGTAGGCGGCAAGTCCCCATTTGCCGACGAGCTGGCTGGTGGTGATCGCCGCTTTCGGCGGGGGTGGAGGCGGAGGCGGCTCGAAACTGGCGCAGCCCGCCACCGTCAGCGCTATCAATGCGATCATTCCCGCCGCGCCGTACCGCATGCCGACCCCTCCTCGCGATGCCGCTTCGTTCCTCGTTAGGCGAGGCTTAAGCCGGAAGCGGGTCAAAAAGCTAGGGCAAAATCGTACGCTTCGGCGCGTCTTCCCCGGCGAGCGCTGCGTTCAACAACTCACGGTCGAGCGCCCCTTCCCATCTCGCGATCGCGAAGGCGGCGACCGCGTTGCCGATGAAATTGGTGGGGGTCAGCGCCTGCGACATCAGGCGATGGATGCCGAGTACGAGCGCGACGCTGGCGACCGGTATCGTTCCATGCGCGGCGAGCGTGGCGGCGAGCACCACGAAGGCCGCGCCGGCGACGCCGGCCGCGCCCTTCGAAGTGACGAGCAGAATCAGCAAGAGGCCGATCTGATCGCCGAGCGGCAGCGCCGTGTCGGTCGCCTGGGCCAGAAAGACGACAGCGCTCGCGAGATAAAGGCAGGTGCCGTCGAGATTGAAGGAATAGCCGAGCGGCACGACCAGGCCGACCACCCCTTCGTCGCAGCCGGCGCGCTCGAGCTTCAACATCAGGTTCGGCAACACGGTTTCGGACGACGTCGTCGCGATGCAGACCAGAATCTCGTCGCCGATGTAGCGGATGAGTTTTGTGATCGGCACGCCGCAGAGCCGCGCCACCGAGCCCAGCGCGACGATGATGAACACAATACAGACGACGTAAAACTCGACGATCAGCTTGGCTAGCGAGGCGAGGGAGGCAAGCCCGAACTGCCCGACCGTGAACGCCATCGCGCCGAACACGCCGAGCGGCGCGAAATACATGACGATGGCGACCATGCGGAAGATCAGCTTGGCGATTCGCTCGACGCCGTCGGCGATCGGCTTGCCGGTTTCGCCCAAGCCGACGAGCGCGAATCCGGCGAGCAGCGCGACCAGCACCACTTGCAGCACGTTACCCTCCGCGAAGGCGCCGACCAGCGTGTTAGGGAGGATGTTGACGAGGAACGGCACGACGCCGACGACAGCGCCCCGCCCGAGATAGGGATCGACGAGATGGGTGTCGATCTTCGAGGGGTCGATGTGCAGGCCGCGCCCCGGGCCCTGTAAAATTGACGGCGAGGAGCCCGATCGCCAGCGCGACCGTCGTCATGAGCTCGAAATAGACCAGCGCCTTCACCGCGACGCGCCCGACCCGCGCGGCGTCCGCCATCTGCGCGACGCCATGCACGATCGTGCAGAACACGATCGGCGCGATCAGCATCCGGATCGCCTTGATGAAGGCGTCGCCAAGCGGCTGCATCGCCGCCCCCGCCTTCGGATAGATCGCGCCCAGCGCCGCGCCCAACACAACGGCGACGAGCACCTGAACCCAGAGGCGGGCGTAGAGGGGAGGGTTTGGAATTTTTGGGCTGAACTCGCCGACCAAAGGTTGTCACGCCTTTTGATTGGGCGAAAGGCCGCGGCGAGATCCCCTTCTCCCCTTGCGGGACAAGGTGGCCGAAGGCCGGATGAGGGGTCCGCGCCGCGGGAAAGGCGTGTTTGAGGCCTGGACTGTCCGCGGTTGCCGCCCTCGATACCGAGCAGAGTCCGGAGAGGACCCCTCATCCCCCCTTCGGGGACCTTCTCCCGCAAGGGGAGGAGGGGATGAGGGCCCAACCCTCAGCTCAGTCACAACCTCGGCCAAAGCCATCCTCTCACTCATAAAGCCCCTTGTACGCCTGCCGCAGCGCCGCTTTCTGCACTTTTCCCATCGCGTTGCGCGGCAGCTCTTCCACGAACAGCACCCGCTTCGGCGTCTTGTAGCGGGCGAGCCGGGCCTCGAGCGCAGCGAGGACCTGCGCCTCATCGAGCGTGGCCCCCTTCTCGCACACCACCACCGCCGTCACGCCCTCGCCAAAGTCCTTGTGCGGCAGGCCGATGATCGCGCTCTCGACGACGCCGGGGATGAGGTCGATCTCGCCCTCGACCTCCTTGGGATAGACATTGTAGCCGCCGGAGATGACGAGGTCTTTTGCGCGCCCGACGATGTGGACGTAACCACGCTCGTCGATCCGGCCGAGGTCGCCGGTGATGAAGAAGCCGTCGGCGCGGAATTCGGAAGCGGTCTTTTCCGGCATCCGCCAGTAACCCTTGAACACGTTCGGGCCCTTGACCTCGATGACGCCGACCTCGCCCTGCGCCAGTAAGGCGCCGCCTTCGGGCTCAGCGATGCGCAGCGACACGCCCGGCAGCGGAAAACCGACCGTCCCCGCGACGCGGTCGCCTTCATATGGGTTCGAGGTGATCATGTTGGTCTCGGTCATGCCATAGCGTTCGAGGATGGCGTGGCCGGTGCGCTCGCGCCAGCGCTCGTGCGTCTCGGCGAGCAAGGGCGCCGAGCCCGAGATGAACACTCGCATGCTGTGCGCCGCCTCGTGGGTCAGACCGTCGTGTTCGAGCAGTCGGACGTAGAAGGTTGGAACGCCCATCAGCGCGGTCGCGCGCGGCATCGACGCCATCACAAGTTCAGGGTCGAATTTCGGCTGGAACAGCATTTTCGCGCCGGCAAACAGCGCGACATTGGTCGCCACGAACAATCCGTGGGTGTGGAAGACCGGCAGCGCGTGGATCAGCACGTCCTCAGGCCCGAAGCGCCAGAGGTCGACGAGCGCCTCGGCGTTGGAGACGAGGTTTTCGTGCGTCAGCATCGCGCCCTTCGAGCGCCCTGTTGTGCCCGAGGTGTAAAGGATCGCGGCGAGATCGTTCTTGCTGCGCGCGACCGGCGGCAATTCGTCGCTGATGCCTTTGACTATGTCGAGGAACGATCCCTCGCCTTTTGCCCCAAAACTCTCGACGCGCCTGAGGGTGAGGCGTTCGCCGAGCGCCCTCATGGCTTCGAGATCGCCGGGCCGGCAAAGGGCGAGCGCAGGAGCGGCGTCGGACAAGAAATATTCGACCTCGGGCAGCGTATAGGCGGTGTTCAGCGGAAGCAGCGCCGCGCCCGCCCGGAAGCAAGCGAGCGCCAGCATGATGCCTTCCGGCGACTTGTCGATCTGCGCCGCCACGCGATCACCGGGCTCGACGCCGAGATCGACGAGGCCCTGCGCCATTCGGCCCGCGGCGCCAAACAGCTCGCCGTAGGAAATCTCGCGCCCCTCCGGCGTCTGCATCGCGATCCTGTCGAGGCGCGGCACGCGCTCACTCAGCACGTCGAAGATGTTGTCGGACGACATCGAAGGCCCTCCCTTGCTCCAGGGGCGCGCGTGAGCGGCCGCTTTTCCCCAAATATACAAGCTTGGACGCCGCCGCCACCCTCGCCTTGCGCGAGCACGAATTGCCGCTAAAAGGGCGTCTCTCCGGAGGTTTGGCGGCTCATGACGACCAAGGACAAGGATGTTCGTCTGGCGATCGTCGCGGCAGCGGCGGCCATGGAGACGGCCGGGCTCAATGTCGGCACGGCCGGCAATATCTCTGTCCGGGCCGACGCCTCGATGCTCATCACGCCGAGTGGCGTCCCGACGGAGCTGATGCGCCCTGAGATGATCGCCGCCATGCCGATCAAAGGCGAATACGGCGCCTGGAAGGGGCCGATGAAGCCCTCGACCGAATGGCGCTTCCATCTCGACGTGATGCGCGCGCGGGCCGACGTCGGCGCGATCGTCCATTTCCATCCGACCTTCTGCACGGCGCTCGCCATGCTCAACAAGCCGATCCTCGCTGCCCATTACATGATCGCGATGTTCGGCGGCTCGATCGTCAAATGCGCCAAATACGCCCCGTTCGGAACCAAGCAGCTCGCCGACCTCGTGGTCGAGGGGCTCGAAGACCGCCATGCGGTGCTGCTCGGCAACCACGGCGCGCTGACCACGGGCGCGACGCTTTCCGCCGCGATGCGGCGCGCGCGAGAGCTGGAGAACCTGGCGCGCATGTACTACTACGCCATCGCCGTCGGGAAACCCGCGATCCTCTCCGACGAGGAGGCGATGCGCACGGTCGAGCGCTTCAAGAGCTACGGCGCCGGCGAGGAAGCCCAAAAGCTGATCGGCGCGCCGAAAAAGCGCTCGCGTGGCAAAGCGAAGCCCGCCGCCCGCAAGAAGGCGGCGACCCGTAAGAAAAAGGCCGCGGCCGCGCGATGAAATCCTGGCTTTCTTTCGCGCTTGCCACCGCCAGGTCGTCTCGCCATAGTCGCGCGCGCGTTTTGCCCGATTTCCTTGAACAACGGCTGGATGTAATGAAAGAAACGCTGCTCCGCATCTTCACCTGGTGGAACGGGGCGAATCTCAACACCTGGCTGCACACGCGCTGGCATGGCGAACTCGTCGGCCACGACGAGTTCGGCAACACCTATTTTCGCAGCAAGGGCGGCGCGATCGACCCTGCCCTCGGCTTCGAGCGGCGCTGGGTGATCTACAACGGCGTCTCCGAGGCCTCGATGACTCCGCCGGGCTGGAACGGCTGGCTGCATCATACCGTCGACATTCCGCCGACCGAGGAGGACTACAAGCCACGTGAGTGGCAGATGCCACATATCGGCAATCCGACCGGCACGCCCTTCGCCATAAGGCCCAAGGGCTCGACGCTCGCCCACAGCCGCCGGCAAGCGACAGGGGGCGATTATGAGGCCTGGACGCCCGGCGGCTGAGCGCCTTGATTCCGCCCGGCTTCCGGGGCAAACGCGCGGCCGGACAAACGGCGGCGCCTCAGGACGACATGACAAATTTTTTGGGCCTGCGCGCCTTGTCGCTCGGCGCTCTCCTTGCGGCATCGCTCGCGGGCGGCGCGCATGCCGACAAGATCAAGCACCCGACCGCAGTTTTTTCCGGCCTCGACAAGATCACCGGCCGCATCGTGCAATTCGAGGTGGCGATCGACGAGACCGCCCAGTTCGGCACGCTGCAAATCACCCCGCGGGTCTGCTTCTCGCGTCCGCCGACCGAGGCGCCGCGGACCGACGTGTTCGCTGAAGTCGACGAGGTCCAGCCGGACAAGTCGATGAAGCGCATTTTTGGCGGCTGGATGTTCGCCGACAGCCCCGGCCTGCACGGCATCGAGCATCCGGTCTATGACGTCTGGCTCGTCAACTGCAAAGGCGATGGGCCGCTGATCCACGAGGAGCCGGAAGTCGCGGAAGCGCCCGCCGCCGACGACACGGACACCGATCAAAACGGCCTGAAGACGTCGGGGACTCCGTCAAGCGACGCGGCGACGCCGGCCGCCTCGCCGACGCCGGTCCAAGCCAAAAAACCCAAGAAACCGAAGCTCGAGGCCAGCGCCCCCGCTCAGCAGCCGCTTGACCTCACCTCGCCTGCCTTCAGCGGCGGAGGACGATCGGGGCCGCGCCACGACAATCAGATCGACGTGACGCCGCTTCCCCCCGCCAACGTCGGCCAATAGGAGCGCCTGGACTTGGCAAGACGCGCGGAAGTGAAGGCGCAGCAGGTGCTGGCCGAAATGCGGTTCCGGCTTTCGCGCACCGAGGTCGAGATCGAGGAAGCCGACGGCGAGATTCGCCGCATGGACCACGAGATCTATCATTACGGCCGCGCCGCCGCCGTGCTTCCCTACGATGACGACCGCCGCGTCGTGCTGCTCGTCCGCCAGTTCCGCGTCGGCGCCTTTTTGGCCTCCGGCGCGCTCGATCTTCTCGAAGTTCCCGCCGGCATGCTCGACGGCGACACGGCAGAAATCTGCGCCGAGCGGGAGGCGCTCGAAGAGACGGGCGTCCGCATCCGCGAATTGTCCCCCGCCTTCGACTATCTTTCCAGCCCCGGCGGGATGACGGAAACGATCACCTGCTTCCTTGCCCGCTACCGCAAAGGCGACGCCATCGCCGCCGGCGGCGGCGTCGACGACGACGAACGGATCGAACGCGTCGAACTGGCCGCCGACGAAGCGCTCGCCATGATCGACCGCGGCGAGATTTCCGACGGCAAGACCGTCGCGCTGCTCTGCTACGCGCGGGCGAAGGGGTTTATCTAGCGGGGCGCCCATTTCGAATCGGGGTTTTGGAGCGGAACGGTCATTGCCGCCGCCAGTGGTAGCGAATATCGGGTTCGTTCTCTTCGTTTCGAGAGCCGTCCGTTGTCTCGACGGCGACGAACCCATTGCGTTCATAGAAACGCCGCGCAGCCTCGTTCCTTTGAAAGGTCCAGAGGTCGAGTTCGAGGCAGCGCCGCTGCGCCAGCGACAGAAGCAGGGTTCCTAGCCCGCGGCCCTGATGCGTGGGGAGCACGTACAGGTGCTCGATGCGCCGTTCGCTGAAGGCAATGAAGGCAAGTAGCTGCGCCCCCTCGAAGCACCCCCAAACCTCGCCGAGGTCGTAGACCCTGTCTCTAAAGAAGGCGCGGTCCTCGTCAGGCGTGTGCAAACCGGCGAGCCAAGGCAATCGGTCGTCAAAACTCGCGCGATGAACGCGTGCAGCCATATTCATGTCGCTGCGCGCAAGCCGCTTTGTGACGATGGCCATGCGCGCAGTTTACAGCAAGATGAGGCCCGCCAGGGGTCGATTCCCGCCATTTCCGAACCGGCGTCAAGCGTGAAATTTTCCCGCCAGACTCCTCGGCGCTACCTGCCGCAAGACGCCGGCAAGCTGAGGCTGCTGGTCAAAATCTTCTGTCCGCCCGCCGGCTTTGCATTCAGGCAGGCGCCCTTGATGTCCGAAAAACCGAGCCCCAGCACCGAGGCGTTCTGGGCGCCGCCGAGGTTGACGGCGCCGCCGTTCGGCGAACCGACGTCATCGATCAGCGCGTTCGACAGCGCGACCCAGGCCGCAGACTTCACATCGATCCCCCAGCCGTGCACGTGCCGGATCGGCACGCCGGTCATCGTTAGCTGCGCGCCGGGTTCGTCGAGATCGACGCCGTCGCCGGTCAGATCCTCGATGTCGCCCCCAACCATAACCACGTCCTTGACGAACCGCGCTCCGGCCTTGAGCGGCGGTATCGCCAGCCCTGTCCGCGCGCTATTGTTGCCGTCGAGCCCGACATTGGTGAAATAGACCGACTGCACCCCGCCGCCGTTCTCGCTCGGCGAGATCATGACCTGCGTGTCGGCGAAGCCGAGATGGGCGTTGTTGATCCATAGTCCGTCGACCGCCTCGATGCGGAGCGCCGTCTCGACGAAATTGTTGGGCGTTCCCTTGGCGTCGACGTTGCTCAGGAAGATCTCTCCGGGGAACCGGCAGCGCCCGCGGTCTTCGCCGCAGCCTACGGTGATGAGACTGCTGCCCTTCGCAAAAGCGTCGAAAAAACCGCCGGAAGTGATTGTCGTATTTGTAAAAAAGATCCCGCCGCCGCCCTCGATCACGACATCCCGGTAAAAGTCCCTGATGTCGACATTGCTGGCGTAGAATCCGCTCGGGAAATCGATCCGCAGGCCGACGCCACGGCTGGCGCTGTGTTTATGGCGTATCCACAGGTCGCTGACCTGGCCTCCGTAAATCGGCTTGTTGGCCGGATCGTCGGAAGCGAAAATGACGGCGTCCGCGTCGTCGGAGGTCTGGAAGATCACGCTGACATAGACGCCCTGCCCGTGCAGGTGCGCGAGATTGCCGTGAAAGACGATCGGCGCGGAAATCTTGCAGACGCCCGCGGGCAGTTCGAGAACCGCGGCCGCCGCCTTGCTCGCCGCCGCTTGCAGGGCCGCGGTGTCGTCAGTCTGGCCATCGCATTTGGCGCCGAAATCGGTGGCGTTCAGATGATGCTTGCCGGCGTCGGAAGGTGGCGTATCGGCCGGAGCGCTGTGCGCGATGCCGCCGAAGAGCATCGCCAAACCCAAAACCCCCGCCCCGGATCGCTGCGCGAAGCTCATCCGACGCCCTCATCCGACAACCTTTGGAGCAGCGGCGCCCCCGCCGCCGACCTTTTTACGCACTCAAACTGCGTCGGCGAGGGCGCCGACGCTCCAAACTCAGTCCTGCGGCAACGCGATCGGGGTCGGCGGCACCGCGGAAGCCACCGGGCCGGGGCCCGAGCCGTCGCGCTGATAGACGTCCGGACGGAACTGCACGATGCCGTCGGGCGTCGCCCAGGCCGTGACATAGATCCAGTAGACCGGCACCGGCTTCGTGAGTTTCACGTCGACGCGCTGGCCGGAAGCGATGACCTGATCGATCTGGTCGCGACCCCAGCCGGGCGTGTCCTTCAAGCAGCCAGGCGACATAGTCGCGCACGTCCTGCACGCGCACGCAGCCCGAGGACACGAAGCGGAAGTCGTCGCCGAAAATGCCCTTCGAGGGCGTGTCGTGCATGTAGACGCCGTAGGGGTTGGCGATGTTGATGCGCACCGAGCCCAGCGAATTCAGGTCCGCGCCGGTGTCCTGGCGATATTTGAAGTGGGTCGCCTCGTCGGTGTTCCAGTTGATGCTGGAGGGCTGAACCTCCTCGCCCTTGCTGTCGAACACGCGGATCTTTTCGTCGGTCAGGTAGTTCGGATCCGCCTTCATCTTCGGGATCAGGTCCTTCTTGATGAGGGACGGCGGCACGGTCCAGAACGGATTGAAATTGATCTCGATCGCCTTGGTCTGCATGATCGGCGACTGCCGGTCGATCTTGCCGACGCCGGCGATGTGATGCGAGACCACGACCCCGTCCTCAACCGTCTCGACGGCGGCGGCGGGAATGTTGACCAGCACGAAGCGCTCGCCGAGATCGCCGTAGGACTTCAGGCGGATGATGTTGGTCTGCAACTGCTGCAGCCGCGCGTCCGCGCTGACGTTGAGTTCCGCAAATGTCTCGTCGCCGACGACGCCGGTCGGGCTCAGGCCGTGGCGGAGCTGGAAGCGCTTGACGGCCGCCTCGACGAACGAATCATAGGTCGAACCCATGCCGGCGGCGGCGTCGAGGTCGCCGGATTCGATCAGGCGCTGGCGAAGCGCCTGCACGTTCTTCGATTTGACGCCAATCTTCAATTGCTGGTTCGCAGGCACCTGGCTCCAGCCGCCGCGGCTGACGATGCCCTGATAGGTCTCGATCGCCGCTTCGGTCGCCGCGATCGTCTGCTGGGAGAGAGTCGGGGTAGATTCCCGCGCGACCGTCATGCGGGTTGAGGGCTCGTAGCTCTGGCGCCATTCGGCCTGCCCCGCTCCGTCCTCATCCGCGAAGGCGGCGATCGGCGGCGCCAGCAGCGCGGCCGCGCCGAGCGCGATCGTGGAAAGAAACCTGCGTCTCGTCGCCGACAATCTCGAAACCATGTAGAATAAACCCCTGTTACGCCCGGCGCCGCCCTTTGAGGCCGTTCCCTGCCGCCCGCTCCGAGGCCGAATCGCCTCGTCGTTCCGTTACGCGACATACGCCCGGATATTCTAGGAGCGCGGTTAAAAAGCAGGACTCTTCGGGCAATTTTGTGACGAACCCCGCGTCACAACGATGTGAGGAAAGCATTTGTCATCCCCGCGAACGCGGGGATCCAGGTTCGTAGGGCTCAACGGCTTCAAGGTTTTCATCCTTGTTCTGCGGACCAAACATCACGCTCTGGATCCCCGCGTTCGCGGGGATGACATTGGGGACGTCCAAGCTTGGCGCATTTCGCGTCGCAGCCATCGCGCGCTCCAGCGCCTCAAAAACCCGCCCATCCGCGCTGACCGCGACGTTGAACCGCATGAACCCTCGCCATTGCGGCGAGGCGGAGAACATGCGCCCCGGCGCGAAAACGACGCTGTCACGCTGGCCGTGGCGCGCCACTTCCGCGGCGTCCAGTCCGTCGGGCAGTTCCGCCCAGACGAATATCCCCGCCCGTGGCTCGACCCAAGGTTTCAGCCCGAGCGCTCTCAGTCGCGCCAGCGCCCGCGTCGTCGCCCCGGCGAGTTTTCCGCGCAAAGCCTCGAGGTGTCGGCGGTAGCCGCCGCCGGCGAGATAGGCGTGCACCGCCGCCGCGGCGAAGGCGCTGCTGCCGAGCGTCGTCGCGAGCTTCAGATCGACGATCGCCTCCATCCAGTCGGGCCGTCCGATCAGATAGCTGACCCTAAGCGCCGCCGAGACCGTCTTGGTGAAGCCCCCAACGTAAATTACGCGCGAAAACCCGTCGAAGGCGGCGAGCCGGGGCGAGGGGTTCGCTTCGAAGTCGCCGTAGACGTCGTCCTCGACCAAAACGACATCATAGCGCTCGGCGAGCGTCAGCACTCTGTGCGCGGAGGCGGCGCTCAGGGTCGCGGCGGTCGGATTGTGCGGCCCCGACAGCGCCACATACACGCGAGGCCTGCGTTCGGCGAAAATGCGCTCCAGCGCGGCGAGGTCGGGGCCCTCGCGCGTGTAGGGAACGGCGACGAGTTCGGCGCGGTGCGCCCCGATGAGCTGCGCGAGATTGAAGTAAGTGGGGTCGTCGACCACCACCCGGTCGCCCGGGCTGACATGAAAGCGCAGCGCGAGATCGAGCGCCTGCGTGGTCGAATCGGCGAGCACGATACGGGCGGGATCGACGGGAATGCCGCGCTCGCCCATCCGCGCGGCGATCAGCCGGCGCAGCGGCTCGTAGCCGAACGGCGAATCGTAGCGCAGCTTGTTTTTCGCAGAGCCTCGGAGCACCGCGCGCACCGAGCGATCGACGCCCTCCGACGGCAGCCAGTCCTCCGGCAGCCAACCGGAGGCCGGGTGCAGTTGATCCGGCCTGTCCTGCATCGCCGCCCTGATGATGGCTAGCAGATCGACGGCGGGATCGAGGCGCGGCGCCTCGGCGAGCACGAAAGGCTGCGGCGGCGCGGCGACGAAGAAGCCGGACCCGCGCCGCGACTCGACCAGCCCCTCCGCCGCGAGGCGGTCGTAGGCCTCGACGACGGTGGACTTGGAAACGCCGAGTTCGTCGCTGAGCCGGCGGACCGAAGGCAGTCGCGCGCCGCGCGCGAGCGCCCGGCTGTCGATGCGCTGGCGCAAAGTGTCGCAAACCAGGCCGACGCGGGTCGTCGCGTTACCGTCAAACATCATGCTGTCCGCAAATTGTACCGGTACAGTTTAGCGATATATCCGCCCGCTGTCTCTTTCGCCAGCCTCGCAATTCGCTCATTTTGGATCGGCGCCGCTCGTCGCAGCAATCGGGTGGCGTCGCCCCTTTGCTTCCGGCAATCAGGGGCTTCGAGGAGAGAAAGTCATGATGAGGCAGCTTTTTCGCTTGTCGCTTGTCGTTCTGGGCTTGCCGATGCGGGTCGCCGCGCACCGATCCGCGATTGCGCAACTCGCCGATCTCGACGACCACGGCCTCCGCGACATCGGCCTCACGCGACAGGACCTGCGCGATGCGACGGCGACGCCGCTCTACGCCGATCCGACCCGCCAGCTCGTCGAGCGCGCCCGCGAGCGCGCGGACGCCGCGCTGCGCGCCCGCCGCCCGCCGCCGCCATCCCCGCGCCGCGCCCTGCCCCCGGCCTGGCGCGTTGCGGCGGAGTGAGCCGAGAGCGATTGAGGCGGGCGGGCGCCTTCTACCGCAAGCAGAGGCACAACCGGCGCGAGCGCGACGGTCCAGGAAGGTTCGCCTTCCCGGACCGCGCGTGCGCCAGCGCTTCGGCGGCTTCAGACGAAGTTGGTTGTCGCCAGCGTTCCCGTCGCGCCGGTCAGGTGAACCACCAGATCGGCATTCGCCTGATAGCCGGCGGTCCCGTTGAGGTCGGCGATCAGGAAGGTCTGACCGGCAAGCGTGCCGGCCGAGGCCGTGAACAGGACGGCATGGTTTGCCCCGAGCTTGGACGCGGTGATGTCCGAGACAAGGTCGGAGTTGAACGACGCGCTGGAGAGCGAACCCGTCGTTACCGCGGTATTGATCCCGGTGATCGGATTCGTGCCGGGCAGGTTGAACAGATCGCCCGAGAAATTCATGTTGGCGATCGTGTCGTAGTTGGGTCCGGTCGAGTCGGACGCCGCGGCATAGAAGAAGGTGTCCTTACCCGCGCCGGCGATCATGCTGTCCGCGCCGCCGCCGCCGTCGAGAATGTCCTTGTGGCCCGACGCGACGCCGCTGGCGTCGATCGTGTCGGCCCCCGTGCCTCCATTCACCCTGACGTTCGTTCCGTTCGCCGAGGCGACGAGGGCGTCGGTCAGCGTGAATGAATTCGCCCCGTTGCCGAGATCGAACGTTTCGATGCCGCTGACGCCGGCGAGCTCCGCGGCGGTGATCGTGCCGGCGGTCGAGAATCTCAACGTATCGACCGCCGTGCCCGAACCGCCCTGGACGATGTCATTGGCCGAGAAATGCGCCGCGCTGAAAGTGAAGCTGTCACCGCCGGCGCCGCCGAGGATGGTGTAGTAGCCGTCGGTCTCGTTGGCGGCGTTGATGGTCAGCCCGTAGGGCGAACTCAGCCCGCTGGCGTCCACCGTCAGGCGCTGGCCCGCGGCGACCTGGGCGTCGTTCATCTGCATTTTGTAGTTATAGCCGTCGACGAGTTGCAGCGTCTCGACATTGACCATGGTCGTCGGGGTGAACAGCAGTCCCGCCGAGTAGTCGCCGTAGAGTTGCACGAGGTCGTTGCCCGCGCCGCCGTCGATCCGGTCCGTAGAGGTCAGGTTGTTATATGCGAAGAAGGTGTCGTTGCCCCCGCCGCCGTCGACGTCGAAAGTCCCGCCGCTGAGAGAGAAGGTTTCGGTCCCAGCGCCGCCGGTGAACGTGTTGCTTCCGCTGCCCGCGTAAATGGTCCCGGAGGCGCTGCCGAGCGCGCCATTGTAGACGCTGGAGCCTGAGCCGAAATATACGGCGCCGGAAATATGGCCGCTGTTCAGCAGCGTGTTGTTGGCGCCGGAAAAGATGGCGGCATAGGAAGCTCCGGAAAGGGTTCCCGTATTGTCGACGTAGGCGCTGCCGTTATAAGCGTATATTCCGGCGTAAGTCGCAGTAGTGGTCCCGCTATTGGTGAGATTAAGACCGGAGCTCCCGCTGAAATATATGCCGTAAGTTCCGGAAATTGTTCCGCTGTTGGAGATTGTCGTATAATATTCGAGATCGTCGATGCCGTAATATCCGTAGATCTTCCCGGAATTGTCGACGTTCGAGGAGTTGTTGGTCCCCGCCAGTTTGATGCCGTCCGTAGCTCCGGAGATGACGCCGCCGTTTGAGATCTCGTTGCCGCCGTCGCTCAGATAGAGGGCCGACGTGCCGCCGACGATCGAGCCGTAATTTAGGATGGTGTTGTCGGCGCCGGTGATGGCGACGTTGATGTTCTTCGTTCCGTCCTGGATGGTTCCGGTGTTCTCAAGAAAGTTGAAGCCGGCATTCAACTGGATGGCCGTCACCGAACTATAGATGACGCCGGAATTCATGATCGTATTGGAGCCCGCGAAATCGATCGCCTGGGCGGTCGTGGCGCCGATCGTGCCGGCGTTGTTGACGGTGTTCGATCCGCCATACGAGAAGATCGCAATATTCCGCGACGTTATCGAGCCGCCTGCCCCGACCGAAAGGTTGTTGCCGCCGACGCTAGAATTGTCGAAAAACCCGGTGATGTCGCCGTAGACATAACCGGCGACCGTGACCACCATATCGCCGGCGGTGCCGTAGATGGCGTTGTTGCCGAGCACGTCGAGGTTGACCCCGCCGATGACGGCGAGGCTGTCGTTGGCCGCAAGCACTTGAGTCGAAGTGGTGGGGGTGTTGATGACATAGTCAGTCATGGCGTCCTTCCAATGTGTTCATGTGAATTGAGGATGTATAGACTTGCGCAGGGGCCAGGCGGTCCCTCGCACCAAAGCTGCGGCCTTGAGCAAATACACAAAAACACGGCCGCCAAACGCGGTTTCGGTTTCCTCCTACTATGCGGGTCTTGAGCCCAGCAGATTTTTACAAGTCGTGTGAGCAGATAATCTACTTTTTTTCACGTTAATATTGTAAACGATCTTTGGTCGATTGGCTACCCCCCGCCATATACTCGAACTCAAAACGTAGTAACTGGGGATGAGAGCTACTGAAGAGCGATCAAGGCTGAGCATGCCAAAGGCGGAATCGGAGAGGCAGCGCGGCATTGCGCAAATCTCAGCCGTCGTCGTCACATCTCTTCCTCGCCCCGCTTGTGCCCTGCGCCGTGACGGCGGGCGAAGACTGGCTTAAGGGGCAACGAGACCGCGGAGGGCTCTGATGTACGCGCCGAATTTTCTGGATGGCTATGACAGGCTCGTCGCCTTCGACGCAGAGACGACGGGCAAGCGCACGCCAACCGCCGAGTTCGTCCGCAAGCAGCCTTTTGCCTGGAAGCCGCCCGGCCTCGTCATCGAGGTCGGCTTCGTCGAATTGCTGCGCGACGGCGAGGGCTGGCGCAAGGGCGCAAATTGGGGCGAGCGGGTCAACCCCGACGCGCCCATCGACCCGCAGGCGATTCAGATCCACAAGATCAAGCCCGCCGATCTGAAGAATGCGCCGCGTTTTCGCGATATCCTGGCCAAGGTGAAGGCATTCATTGGCGAGTCGCCGATCGTCGCACACGCCTACGAGAACGAACGCGATTTTCTCGATTACGAATTCGCGCGCGCCAAGACGATCGCGTGGGGCGACAGCGCCTATCCGAACGAGCGGTATATCTGCACTCAGATCCTCTACGCGCAGCTCTTTCCCGGCGCGACCAGGTCGCTGACCGCGATGTGCGACCGGCTGGCGCTCAATTCGAGCGAGCGCGACGATCGGCACGGCGCCTTGCTCGACGCCGACATGACCGCCGACGCGCTCATACTGCTCGAACGCCAGCTCAAGTACGGCGCAAGCGACAGCGCCGCGGACGTGGAGCACGGAGTAGGACGCACGAGAAGCGCATCCAGACGATCGGGGGCCGGTTTGCGATCCAGTCAACGTGTGCTGGCGCGGCGAAGGGCTGGGTTTGGCCCCGCGTCGGCTTGCTGCCGAACGTCGCTATGGACTTCCGGAAGGGTCTGCGCCCTTTTGGGCGCCTCGGCGGTTCGTTTCTGGATCGCGAGCTGAGAGACGCGCAAGCGGCGAATTCGCCATGACGGACACATCGATTACCCCGCCCGCCCCGCCCCGCCGAAATGACTATGTCCTTGTTCCGGGGTCGAGGGGCGTTCGCCGGGATTTCCGCATCAGCGTGGGGCTGCGAGAAGGCTGGGACGCAGAGGGGCGAGTGTTTGACGTTTCCGAGGCGGCCCGCACTGCGCGCGCCTGGATGAAGCGCCGTGTCGAGGCCGGGCTGCCGGCGCTTTCGGGCATGTTCGCGCGTGCGGAAGTCGCCTACGCCTGGCCGCGACCCGATGGCACGGTCGGCTCGGACCGGGAGCCGGTCGCCTTGTTCACCGGCGAGGCCGTGCACGCCTATCTCGGTCATCTTTCCGATGTCGAGATCGAAGCCATGCTGAACGAGCTCGCCGCCGAACTCGGCGCCGCGCTCGGTCAGGAGCGGATCTATGTCGCGTTCGGCGAGCGCACCTGGATACTGGACGCAGGCGGGCGGGCGCCGTCCGCAGGCTGATTCCGGTCTCGCGCGAAAAACGCCAATCATGTTGCGGATCAGGGACAGGGGTCAAAGCACGCCATGATGCATCAGATATAAATCGGGCGCGAATATC
>CAVQBX010000035.1:0-90481 GCA_963710855.1 uncultured Pseudomonadota bacterium
AGTGTTATCTACGCTACCTGGTCCGGTTGCGTGTTGCTCAAGCAATTCCTTGTCCTCGGCCCCGCCGGCGCACCGGTAGCGCGCTGGGCCGAGGCTTTCAGCGCCCGCCTGTAGTCGGTTTGAAGGAGCTTGCTATATGTCGATTTGGCTCAAAAGCGCTGCGATCGGCGCGCGTCGCATATCTCAGCGTCTCACTTCCCTCGGCGTCGATCGCCGCCACGCGCTGGTCGATTGATCCCGCCCACAGTAGGATCGCCTTCGGCATCGACGCCGTCGGCTATCCCCGCACGAAGGGAATGTTCCGCAAGTTCAGCGGTCGCGTGGACATTGACTTCGATCGACCTGACTCAGCGACGTGATGTTCAGGTCGATTCCAGTTCCGTCGACGTCGGATCTCGTCGTTCGACGACTATCTGAAGTCGGACGGCTATCTCGATGCGGCACGCCATCCCGACATCGAGTTCGTCTCCCATGCCGTGCGTAAAATTGACGACCGGACCATTCGCGTCGATGGCGACCTGACTTTGCTCGGCGTCACGCGGCCGCTGTCGGTCGAAGTGACGGTCGCGCGCGATCCTCGCGGCGCGCACGGGCGGCTCGGCTTCGAGGCGCACGCGCGCATAAACCGGCTGGAGTTCGGCATGAACGCAGGGTTTCCGGTGGTTTCCGGCGAAATCGATCTCGACATAGCGGCCGAAGCGCTCTCCGGATGAGTTCGGGGCGCGAGGGATGGTCGCGAAGCGTCGTTGTGCTGCATTGGGCGACCGCGCTGGTCATTCTCGGCCTCGTCGCGCTCGGCGCGGCAATGCGCCGGCTCGACCTCGCCGCGTCGACCGTCTTCGATCTCTATCAGTGGCATAAATCCTTTGGCTTTCTCGCGCTGGCGCTAACGCTCGCACATATCTACGCACGAACGGCGTTCGGAGCGCCCGAGACCCGTGCGAAAAAAATTGAGCGCGGGCTCGCCGCCGCGGTTCAAGCGGCGCTCTTCGTTTTTCCAATGGTGGCGATCTTCGCGGGATGGCTCATCGTTTCGACCTCGCCGATATCAGTGCCGACGCGCGTCTTCGGCCTGTTTGTCGCGCCTGATATCTGGCGACCGGACCCCGCGCTCTTCAATCTTGCGCGCCTTGCGCACGCAGGCGCCGCGTACGCAATTCTGGCGCTCGTGGCCGTCCACGCGGCTGGCGCCTTCAAACACCATTTCGTTGATCGCGACGACACGCTTGCCCGGATGATCGGGCTTAAGCAGTCGCCTTCGCAGCCGTACGCAAGGCCTCGATATTGGCCGCGTAGGCCCTCGGATCGCCCTTGAACACCGCCGAGCCCGCCACCATCGCGGTCACGCCCGGCGTCGATCAGACGCGGCGCCGTCTCCGGCGATCACGCCGCCGTCGACCTCGATCTCGATCGCGCGTTCGCCGATCAGCTGCTTCAGCCGCCGCATCTTCTCGAGCATCGCGGGAATGAAGGCCTGGCCGCCGAAACCGGGGTTGACCGTCATCACCAGCACCAGATCGAGCCGGTCGAGCACATATTCGATCGTGTCCGAGCGGCGTCGCCGGATTGAGCGCGACGCCTGCCTTCTTCCGAGCGCCCGGATCGCCTGCAGCGAGCGGTCGAGATGGCTGCGTCGCCTCGGCGTGGACGATGATGCGATCCGCGCCGGCCTTGGCGAACGCCTCCAGATAGGGATCGCAGGGCTCGATCATCAGGTGGCAGTCGAACGGCTTTTTCGAATGCGGGCGCAGCGCGGCGATGACCGGCGGCCCGAAGGTGATGTTGGGCACGAAATGCCCGTCCATCACGTCGAGATGAATCCAGTCGGCGCCGGCCGCGTCGACGGCGCGCACCTCCTCGCCGAGCTTTGCGAAATCGGCGGAGAGGATCGAGGGGGCGATCTTGACGCTCATTTGGCGATCAGCGCGTTGCGCCGCCGCGACCACGGCCTCGGCGGTGATGCCGAACACCTTGTAGACGCTCGGCCGCCGGCGCGCTGGCGCCGAAACCGTGCATGCCGACGAAGGCGCCGCGTTCGCCGATATAGCGGTCCCAGCCGAAGCCGATCGCCGCCTCGACCGCGATCCGCGGCGCCGAGTCCCGAGCACCGAGGCGCGGTAGCCGGCGTCCTGCGCCTCGAACAGCTCCCAGCACGGCATCGACACCACCGCGACCTGCTTGCCCGCCTCGCCAGCGTCTTGGCCGCCTCCATCGCCAGCGAGACTTCCGAGCCGGTCGCGAGCAGCGTCACATCGCGCGGGCCGTCCGGCTCGCTCAGCACATAGGCGCCGCGGGCGCAGAGGTTGACGTCGGAGGACGTTCGCAGCGTCGGCAGGTTCTGCCGCGACAGCGCCAGCGCCGAGGGCCTCCGTCGATCCGAGCGCCAGCTCCCAGCATTCCGCCGTCTCGACCGCGTCGGCGGGGCGGAACACGTGCAGGTTCGGCATCGCGCGCAGCGACGCCAGCTGCTCGACCGGCTGATGCGTCGGGCCGTCCTCGCCGAGGCCGATCGAATCGTGGGTCAGCACATAGATCACCCGGATGCCCATCAGCGCCGAGAGCCGGATCGCGCCGCGCGCATAGTCGGAGAAGATGAGGAACGTGCCGCCGTAGGGCACGAAGCCGCCGTGCAGCGCGATGCCGTTCATCGCCGCGCGACATGCCGAATTCGCGGATGCCGTAGCGGATGTAGCGAGCCGCTGAAGTCCTCCGGCGTCAGCGAGCTGGCCCTTGGTGAGCGTGAGGTTCGAGTGGGTCAGGTCGGCCGAGCCGCCGAGCGTCGTCGGGATTGCGGCGTTGATGACTCTCGAGCGCCATCTCCGAGGATTTGCGGGTCGCGACGTTCGGCTTGGACGACCAGGCCGCGCTTGTAGTCGGCCATCTTGCCGCGGAAGTCGGCGGGAGATCGCCGGCGACGTCGCGCGAGAAAGCTGCGCGCTTGTCGCATGCGCCTTCAGCGCGCGCCTCCCACGCCTCGCGCACGCTGCGCGAGCGCTCGCCGGCCTTGCGCCAGACGGCGAGGATGTCGGCGGGAATCTCGAACGGCGGGTAGGGCCAGTTGAGGTTTTTCGCGCGTCGCCGCGACCTCGTCCTCGCCGAGCGGCGAGCCGTGCGCGCCTTCCGTGCCCTGCTTGTTCGGCGCGCCGAAGCCGATCGTCGTGCGGCAGGCGATGAAGGTCGGACCGGTCCGAGCCTTGCGCCTCGGTGAGCGCGGCGCGCGATCGCGTCCGGGTCGTGGCCGTCGACGGCGATCGTGTGCCAGCCCGCCGCCTCGAAGCGCTTCAACTGGTCGCATGCTGGTGGCGAGCGAGGTCGAGCCGTCGATGCTGATGTGGTTGTTGTCCCAGAGCACCGTCAGCTTCTTGAGCTTCAGATGGCCGGCGAGATCGATCGCCTCGTGGCTGACGCCCTCCATCAGGCAGCCGTCGCCGCAGATCACGTAAGTGCGGTGGTCGACGAGATCGGCGCCATAGCGGCGCTGCGAGCGCCGCTTCGGCGATCGCCATGCCGACCGACATCGCCAGCGCCCTGGCCGAGCGGCCCGGTCGTCGCCTCGACGCCCAGCGTGTGGCCGTATTCGGGATGGCCCGGCGTCTTGGAGTGCAACTGGCGGAAACTCTTGATCTGCGTCGATCGTCATGTCGGGATAGCCGAGCAGATAATGCACGGCGTATTGCAGCATCGAGCCGTGGCCGGCGGACAGCACGAACCGGTCGCGGTCCGGCCAGTTGCGGGTGCCGCGGCATCGAATTTCAGGAATTTCGTGAACAGGACGGTCGCGACGTCGGCCATGCCCATCGGCATGCCGGGATGGCCGGAATTGGCTTTCTCGACCGCGTCCACGGCGAGAAAGCGGATCGCGTTCGCCATCATATCATGCGAAACCGGGGGCTTGACAGTCTCATTCATCGCGTTGCGCCTCCGCATTGTTCCGCCCCAGACGGCCCTGCGGCGGCGACGTCCGTGGTTTAAAATCTTCCACGCCGGAATCAAACGCGCGATTTGCGGTTTCGGCGCCTGCGAAGTCAATTTTCGCGGCGCGGTAGAGAACCTTGACCTCTCGACGTAGGACCGGCATAGCACAAGCCCTGATCTTTCCAGGGGCGAAAAGATCGCGCATAGGTTGCCAGCCTCAAGCCATATCCAAGTCACTTGGACACCGTTTGCCATGAGTAAGGAACTGCCGCTCCACCTGCGGCGCCTCGAGGCCGAATCAATTCACATCATGCGCGAGGTGGTTGCGGAGTTCCGCGCGCCGGTGATGCTGTATTCGATCGGCAAGGATTCCAGCGCGATGCTGCATGTCGCGCTGAAGGCGTTTCATCCCGCGCCGCTGCCGTTTCCGCTGCTGCATGTCGACACGACCTGGAAGTTCCGGGAGATGATCGCGTTTCGCGACGAGACGGCCAAGCGGCTCGGGCTCGATCTGCGCGTGCACATCAACCAGGACGGGCTCGCGCGCGGCATCAATCCGATCGCCTCCGGCAGCCAGCTGCATACCCAGGTGATGAAGACCGAAGGCCTGCGGCAGGCGCTCGACGCCGGCAAGTTCGACGCCGCCTTCGGCGGCGCGCGGCGCGACGAGGAAAAGAGCCGCGCCAAGGAGCGCATCTTCTCGCACCGCTCCGCCGCGCACGCCTGGGACCCGCGCAACCAGCGCCCCGAACTCTGGCGGCTGTTCAACACGCGCATCCGCGAGGGCGAGTCGATGCGCGTGTTCCCGCTGTCGAACTGGACCGAACTCGACGTCTGGGAATACGTGCGCGCCGAGAACATTCCCGTCGTGCCGCTCTATTTCGCCAAGCCGCGCCCGGTCGTCGAGCGCGCGCGGCACGCTGATCATGGTCGACGACGACGCGCCTGCCGCTCGACCCCGGCGAGACGCCGAGATGCGGCGCGTGCGGTTCCGCACGCTCGGCTGCTATCCGCTCGAGCGGCGCGGTCGAGTCGGACGCCGAGACGCTCGACGAGATCATCGCGGAAATGAAGGCCTCCACCACGTCCGAGCGCCAGGGCCGGCTGATCGACACCGACGAAGCCGGCTCGATGGAAAAGAAGAAGCGCGAGGGGTATTTCTGACGCCATGGACGCGATCGCTCCTCAAGCCCAGCGCCTGCCGACCCTTCGCTTCCTCACCTGCGGCTCGGTCGACGACGGCAAGTCGACGCTGATCGGCCGGCTGCTCTACGAGCAGAAGCTGATCTTCGACGATCAGCTCTCCGCGCTCGAGAGCGACTCCAAGAAGCACGGCACCACCGGCGCCGACATCGACTTCGCGCTGCTGGTCGACGGCCTCGAGGCCGAGCGCGAGCAGGGCATCACGATCGACGTCGCCTATCGCTATTTCGCGACCGAACAAGCGCTCGTTCATCGTCGCCGACACGCCCGGCCACGAGCAATATACCCGCAACATGGCGACCGGCGCCTCCAACGCCGATCTCGCGATCCTGCTGATCGATGCGCGCAAGGGCCTGCTGACGCAGACGCGCCGCCACTCGATGATCGTCTCGCTGCTCGGCATCCGCCACGTCGTGCTGGCGGTCAACAAGATCGACCTCGTCGATTTCGACGAGCGCGCGTTTCGACGAAATCGTCGAGGATTTCCGCGCCTTCGCCGAGCCGCTCAATTTCCGGACGATGAAGGCGATCCCGATGTCGGCGCGCTTCGGCGACAACGTCTCGTCGCCTGAGCCCGAACACGCCCTGGTACAACGGGCCGACGCTCGTCGAACATCTCGAAGGCATCGACGTCGAGGAGAACCGCGGCGACCAGGCCGTTCCGCTTGCCGGTGCAATGGGTCAACCGGCCGAACCTCGACTTCCGCGGCTATTGCGGCACGATCGCGGGCGGCTCGATCCGCACCAATGACCCGATCGTCGTGGCGAGCTCCGGCCGCGTCACACGCGTGCGCGAGATCTACCGCGCCGACGAACTCGTCGAGAAGGCGGGCGCGGGCGACGCTGTGACGCTGACGCTCGCCGACGAAGTCGACATCGCCCGCGGCGACGTGCTCGCCAGGCCCGACGCGCGGCCCGAGGTCGCCGACCAGTTCATGGCCCATGTGATCTGGATGAGCGCCGATCCCATGCTGCCCGGCCGCTCCTATTTTCTGAAGCTCGGCGCGCGGCTCACTCCGGCTTCCGTCACCGAGCTCAAGCATCGCGTCGACGTCAACAGCCGCGAGCACCTGGCGGCGAAGACGCTGGCCCTCAACGAGATCGGCCTCTGCAACATCGCGACCACCCTGCCGGTCGCTTTCGACCCCTATGAAGAGAACCACGACACGGGCTCCTTCATTCTGATCGACCGGCGCAACAACGAGACCGCCGCAGCCGGCGTCATCGCCCATTCGCTGCGCCGCGCCACGAACATCCACCGCCATGACTTCACGGTGACGCGTGAGGCGCACGCCGAACTGAAGTCGCAGAAGCCGGCGATCCTCTGGTTCACGGGCCTTTCGGGCGCAGGCAAGTCGACGATCGCCAACCTCGTCGAGCGCAAGCTGCATCTGCGCGGCGTTCATACGACGCTGCTGGACGGCGACAACGTGCGCCACGGCCTCAACAACGACCTCGGCTTCACGCCCGCCGACCGCGTCGAGAACATCCGCCGCGTCGCCGAAGTCGCCAAGCTCATGACCGACGCGGGCCTCATCGTGCTGACCTCGTTCATCTCGCCGTTCCGCGCCGAGCGACGTCTGGCGCGCGACATCGCCGCGCAAGGCGAGTTCATCGAGATCTTCGTCGATACTTCGCTGCAGACCGTCATCGCGCGCGACCCAAAGGGCCTCTACAAGCGCGCGCTGAAAGGCGAGATCAAGAATTTCACCGGCGTCGACCAGCCCTACGAGGCCCCGGAAGAGCCGGAGCTGAGGCTCGACACGTCAGCGGCAAGCGCCGAACAGCTCGCCGATCTCGTCGTCGCCGAACTCGAGGCGAGAGGCAGTATCGCAAGGCTCTGACTGTTTTCAAGGTCGGCGCGGCAGAATATCGGCCGCCCGCCCGTTGCGCCCGGACGGAAAACGCGCTTCGATGCGCTTTGCGGACTGCGGACCAACGCAGCCCCTTAACCGTTTCGGGAGAAGTCCATGAGATCGCCCGCGTGGGTCAGCCTCGGGTTGGCCGCCCTGTTGCTTGGATCGACCGCCGCCTCGGCCAAGACCCTGGTCTATTGCTCCGAGGGCAGTCCCGAAAATTTTCAGCCTGCGATCAACACCACGGGGACGACGTTCGACGCCTCGCTGCCGATCTATAACCGGCTGACCGAGTTCAAGCGCGGCACGATCGAGGTCGGCCCCGGCCTCGCCGAGAGCTGGGACATCGCCGACGGCGGCAAGACGATCACCTTCCACCTGCGCAAGGGGGTGAAGTGGCACTCGACCAAGGATTTCAAGCCGTCGCGCGATTTCAACGCCGACGATGTGATCTTCTCGTTCGAGCGGCAATGGAAGGCGGACAACCCCTATCACAACGTGTCCGGCGGCAAGTATGACTATTTCAACGACATGGACATGCCTTCGCTGCTCGATACGATCGAGAAGAAAGACGACTACACCGTCGTCTTCCATCTGAAGGACCCGAATGTCGCGATCCTCGCCAATCTCGCGATGGACTTCGCCTCGATCGTGTCGAAGGAATATGCCGACTTCCTGTTGAAGAAGGGCACGCCGGAAGTGTTCGACCAGGTTCCGGTCGGCACCGGCCCGTTCTCGTTCGTCAACTATCAGAAGGACGCTGTCATTAGATACAAGAAGAACCCCGATTATTTCGGCGAGAAGGCGATCGTCGACGATCTCGTGTTCGCGATCACCGCCGATCCGACCGCGCGCTACGCGAAGCTCAAGGCCGGCGAATGCCACATCAACGGCTATCCGCGTCCGGCAGACCTCGCCGAAATGGAAAAGGATTCTACGTTAAAACTGTTGCACCAGTCCGGCCTCAACGTCGCCTATTGGGCCTTCAATGCGGCGAAGCCGCCGTTCGACAAGAAGGAAGTGCGGCAGGCGATGGGCATGGCGATCGACCGCGACGCGATCCTGAAAGACGTCTATCTCGGCGCCGGCGAGAAGGCCTCGACCCTTATCCCCGCGACGATGTGGGCCTACGATCCCGACATTCCGCAGGCGACCTACGACCCGGAAAAGGCCAAGTCGATGCTGGCCGCCGCCGGCGTGCAGACGCCGATCGACATCGACCTCTGGTATCAGCCGGTGTCGCGCCCCTACAATCCGAACGGCAAGCGTATCGCCGAGATGATGCAGGCCGACCTCGCCAAGATCGGCGTCAACGCCAAGCTCGTCACCTACGAATGGGGCGAATACCGCAAGCGTCTCGCCAACCACGAGGAGATCACCGCGCAATACGGCTGGACCGGCGACAACGGCGACCCCGACAATTTCTTCTTCCTGCGCGGCTGCCCCGGCGGCAAGGCGGGCGGCAGCAACCCGACCAACTGGTGCAACGCCGAGTTCGACGAACTGCTCGTCAAGGCGCGCACGACCTCCGATCAGGCCGAGCGCGCAAAAATTTATCATCGCATGCAGGAGATCGAGCACGACAAGGCGCCCGAACTGCTGCTCGCCCACTCCGTCGTCTACGAAGCGTTGCGCTCCAACGTGACCGGCTACAAGCAGAGCCCGTTCGGCCGGCATACGTTTGAAGGCGTGGACATCCAGTGAGATTTTTGGAAGCCCGGCGCCGCGCGCGCCGGGCTCCCATCGTCATTGCGAGCGAAGCGAAGCAATCCATGCCGAAGCGATGCATGGTTCCGCGACAATGTGCGATCACGGAAAGATGGATGGCTTCGCGTGCGCTCGCCATGACGAATCCAACGAGGCGCGGCGTGCTCTAAGCGAATGCTGCTCTATTTCCTGCGCCGGCTGGCGCTGACCGTGCCGACGTTCGTCGCGCTGATGTTCGTGACCTTCGCGGCTATCCGGCTCGTGCCAGGCGATCCCGTCGAGGCGCGGGTCGGCGAGCGCGGCATCGCGCCCGAGCGGCTGGCGATGCTGCGCCACCAACTCGGCCTCGATCAGCCGGTCTGGAAGCAGTTCCTCGACTATGTCTGGCAGATCTGTCACGGCGATTTTGGCGTGTCGCTCTCGACCCAGCAGAAGGTGCTGACCGAGTTCCTGACCCTGTTTCCGGCAACGGTCGAACTGTCCTTTTTCGCCATGCTGTTCGCGCTCGGCGTCGGCGTGCCCTCCGGCGTCGTCGCGGCCGTGCGGCGCGGCGGATGGTTCGATCAGGGCCTGATGATGATCTCGATGTTCGGCTTTTCCATGCCGATCTTCTGGTGGGGGCTGCTGCTCATCATGTTCGTCTCCGTGCAGCTCGGCTGGCTGCCGGTCTCGGGCCGCATCGATCTCATCAACTATTATTTCGACCAGCCAACCGGCTTCATGCTGATTGACGCTGCGCTATCCGATCAGCCAGGCGCTGTCCTTGATGCGCTGCGCCATCTGATCCTTCCCGCGATCGTGCTCGGCACCGTGCCGCTCGCCGTCATCGCGCGCATGACGCGCTCTTCGATGCTCGAAGTCTTGGGCGAGGATTATGTCCGCACGGCGCGCGCTAAAGGACTATCGCCGTTCCGGGTCATCGGACTGCACGCGCTTCGCAACGCGCTGCTGCCGGTCGTCACCGTCATCGGCCTTTCGGTCTCGAGCCTGATGGCGGGCGCCGTGCTCACAGAGACGATCTTTTCCTGGCCCGGCGTCGGGCACTGGCTGATCGATTCGATCAGCCGTCGCGACTATCCGGCCCTGCAAGGCGGCGTGCTGCTCGTCTCGACGGTCGTCATTCTCGTCAATCTGTTCGTCGATCTCATCTACGGCGCCGATCAACCCCAGGATTCTGCATGGCCGCTGACGCCGCCTTGCCTGCCGTGCAGGAAGAGGGCGCGCGCGCGCTCGGCGAACCCTCCCCGCTCGCCGCCTTCTGGTCGAGCTTCCGCGAGAACCGCGGCGCGATGTTCGGCCTCGTCATCGTCGTGGCTATCCTGTTCGCGGCTTTGTTCGCTCCCTTGATCGCGCCGCACTCGCCGATCGAACAATTTCGCGACGCAGTGCGCGCCAAACCCGTCTGGGACGCCGCCGGCTCCTGGCGCTTCCCGCTCGGAACGGACGGAGACGGCCACGACATGCTTTCCCGGCTGATCTATGGGGCTCGCGTCTCCCTGTTCATCGGCGTCTCGGTCATGGCGGTCTCCGTCGTCATCGGCGCGGCGCTCGGCCTTCTGGCGGCCATGGGCGGCCCGCTCCCCGACGTGCTGATCACGCGCGCCATGGACCTCCTGATGGCCGTGCCGAGCCTCGTACTCGCCATTCTCGTCGTCGCCATCGTCGGCCCAAGCCTGACGACGACGATCGCCGCCGTGACGATCGTCTATCTGCCGGGCTACGTGCGCCTCGTGCGCGCCTCCGCGATCGGCGAACTCGCGAGGGAATACGTCACCGCGGCGCGCACGGTCGGAGTGGGCCCGTTGCGGCTCGCCGTCTCGACCGTGCTGCCGAATTGCCTGGCGCCACTGATCGTACAGGCCGCGCTCGGCGTCTCGAGCGCGATCCTCGAGGCGGCGGCGCTCGGCTTTTTGGGGCTCGGCGCGCAGCCTCCAACGCCCGAGTGGGGCACAATGCTGGCGGATTCGCGCGAGTTCATCCGCTCCGACCCCTGGATCGTCACGCTGCCCGGACTCGCGATCCTCATCACCGTCGTCGCTATCAACCTGACGGGCGACGGCCTTCGAGACGCGCTCGACCCGAAAATGCGCCGAAGCTGACCTTAAACGGGACAGCAAACACCGCGTCCCCACGATATCGTTACGTCGGGAACCCGGTTCTGCGGCGAACGTTCACTTTCCATGACGTCGTACTGATAAGGCGCAGCAAACAGAGCGCTGCGCTTCAATCAGAGAGACGATCCAGCGTCTTGCCAAAATCTCGAGAAGATATGCAATGCTTCACATTCACAAACGTGCGCTGTCCGCTGTTGCCGCCGGCCTACTTGTGGCCGCCGGCGTTTCGGCGCCTGAACTCGCTCTCGCCGACAACTCAGCCGCCGCTTCGCCCAACGGCGGGCGGACGACCGGATCCAATGGCGGCGCGATGATGAAACACGGCTCGGCAATGAGCGGCGCCACCGCGAACTCCGTGTCGCCTCCCGGCACTCGACTCCGTGAACGGCCCTGAAGGCGCCGCGCCGGCCGCCGCGCCGCATGTTCAGGGCGGCGGAAACGGCTCCGACGCGCCAGGCGGCTGAGCTCCCAAGCCTAGTCGCTTCGCTGCAAGGCGGAGCGCGGTGATAAACCAATCCATGGGCGGCAGTCATAGTTGATTGTCTGACCGTAGCCGAGCCCGTTGGGCTCGGACTGCCGCGGTCAACGACCGCGGCTACAGTCGGCGCCCTGGAGACAACAGATATTTGTTCCTCAAAAACAAATGTGCGGCGCCGGGAACGCGGGTTCCGGGCCTCTTGTTTCCTCTCAGGCGGTCTCATCCGCTGCAGGCGCGTCTTTCCTCAGGCGCTCCACCAACGCTCAGGAGCATTCAATGACGCGTATCCATACCAAGTCCCGCCTTGTCGCGGGTCTATCCGCCTGCGCATTCATTATGGCGCTGACTATTTCTTCCGAAGCCTCGGCGGCGGCAGGCGGCGGCGGCGCGGCGGGCGGGTCGGGAGGCGGCGCGGCCGCCGGCTCCGGATCGGCTGGCGGAACGGGCGCAGGAACCGGCTCGACAGGCACGGGCGCGTCAGGCACGGGCTCGACAGGCGGCATGAGTGCGGGCGGCGGCAACGCCAATGGCGGCGCGGCCGGCGACACCCTCAATGGACCCAACAACGCGCCGAGCCCCGCGAACACGCCCATGGGCGACGGTTCGAACGGCATGCGCAGCGGCTCGATCAGCCCCAGCAACGGCGCTAACACGACGAACCAGTAATCGTCGACGAACCATCGTCTTCGAAAACGAGGCGCGCTTCGCTTGAAGCGCGCCTTTTTCATGCTCGGTGCGAGGCCCTTCCCATCAGGGGCTTGCCGGCCGCCTTCGATTGGCGCAAGACCTCCCGACAAGGCGCCGGCGCCGGGGAGGATTACGCAAGGCCATGAACGTCATCGTCTACGCGATACCGGTCTTTCTGCTCGCCATTGCCGTCGAATATGTCGCAGCTGTCGCAATGGGCAGAACCGTCTATCGCTTCAATGACGCCATCAACTCGCTGAGCCTCGGCATCATCAGCCAGATTTCGGGCGCGTTCTCGAAGCTTCTGACCATCGGCATCTATGCCGCGCTTTACCCGCATGTCGCGCTGCTGGCGCTGCCGGCGAACGACTGGAAGGTCTGGCTGTTCGCGCTCATCGCCTATGACTTCTGCTATTACTGGAACCATCGCGTCGGCCATGTCTGCAGCGTGTTCTGGGCCGCCCATGTCGTCCATCATCAGAGCGAGGACTACAATCTCTCGACCGCGCTGCGGCAGCCGAGCACCGGCGTGCTGCTGAGCTGGCTGTTCTACGCGCCGCTCGCCGTGGCCGGCGTGCCGCCGATCGTGTTCGCCGTCATCGGCCTCGTCGACCTGCTCTATCAGTTCTGGATTCACACCGAGCTGGTCGGCAAGCTCGGCTGGTACGACCGCGTGTTCGCCTCGCCCTCCAACCATCGCGTCCATCACGCCGTCAACCGCAAATATCTCGACAAGAATTATGGCGGCATTCTCATCGTCTGGGATCGGCTGTTCGGCACCTTCATCGAGGAGGACGAGGCCTGCGTTTACGGCGTCACGGCCGACGGCTCGGCAGCTGGGATCCGGTCTGGGCCAATTTCGACATCTATTTCGAACTGGCGCGCCGCTCGTATCTGACCAAGCGCTGGAGCGACAAGCTGCGCGTCTGGTTCGACAAGCCCGGCTGGCGGCCTGACGATCTCAAGGACGAGAAGCGCGGTCCCCGCCTTCCGCCGGGCGCGCGGCGCTACGATCCGCCCGCCAATGCCTGCGACGACCGCATTCGCGGTTGCGGTGCTGGTCTCGGCGATCGGCGCGACCGCCGCCTTTCTCTGGAACGCGGATGGGCTTGATTTCGGCGCTGCGCTGACCGGCGCCGGCGCCATCACCGCCGCTTTGTGGGCGGCGGGCGCCTCGATGCAGTCGCGCGTGACGATTGCGGAAGCGACTTTCCTCGTCGTCGCGGCGGCCGCCTGCGCGGCCTCCGCCTTCGGCGACGCGACCTTGTTTGCTGCGTTGAAACCGGTTGCGACCGCGCTCGCCGTCGTCGCGGTCGCGCTGCGCACCGCGCCCGCGCAGCCGAAGGCGCTCATCCTCACGGCTTTGGTCGCTTCGCTCGTCGGCGACGCGCTGCTGATGCGCGAGGATTGGTTCATCTTCGGCCTCGCCGCGTTCCTCCTCGCGCATCTCATCTACATCGCCTTTCTCTGGCGCGACGCGCGCTTAGGCCGCACATGGGGCGCGAGCCTTGTCGTGGCGCTCTATGCCGCAGGCATGCTCGCCTATCTCTGGCCGCATATCGGCGGCGGGCTGAAGGCGCCGGTCGCGACTTATGTGATCGCGATCTCGACGATGCTGGCGCTAGCGTTGAGCCGCGCGTTGGCGCTCCGCACCCGCGCGGCCCTGCTGGTCGCGCTCGGCGCGCTCGCCTTCGTCGTCTCGGACAGCGCGCTCGCGCTGACCCTGTTCGCCGGCGCCGGCGACGGTCTGAGACTCGTCGTGCTGCCGACCTATTGGCTCGCCCAGGCGCTCATCTCCTTCCATGGGCTGCCACGCGAATGGCCGGCCCTGGGCGCGATCGAACCGGCTGCCGGCACATGGTCGCAATCCAGGGCCTGAACGCGATTGCGCAGGGGGCGGCGGCAGCGTTACAGATCGCGCTCCCGGCCGTCGCGGCGGGACCGCAACGGTTGCGATAATGACGTCTGACTTCCTGGGATTGGCGCCCTGGTATTTCGCCTGGGCGATCAGCGTGCCGCTGATCGTGCTGAACCTCATCATCCACATCGTGGGCCTCGCCGCCATTCACGGGCGCGTCGTGGAATCGCTGGGCAGCCGGGCGGGACGCTCCCAGTTCAGGGGCTTCCTCGTCACAGCGCTGGCGCTCATCGCGATCACCTTTCTCCACGCGGTCGAAGCTGCAGTCTGGGCGGCCGCTTATCTCGTCGTCGGCGCGCTTTCCGACTTCCGGGCGGCGATGCTCTATTCGGTCGAGGCGATCACCAGCTACGGCCATGAATCCACCCTGCTTGAGCACCGCCAGATGATGGGCGCGCTCGAAGCGCTGAATGGCATGATCCTGTTCGGCCTAACGACCGCGTTTCTGTTTGCGATGATCCAGTCGAGCGGGCTGATGCGGCGCACGTGAGCCGGCAGCGCTCTGCGCGCTTTTTAAGGCGTCCCGCCGCTTCCGTTTCCGCGGCGAAGGTGAGTAGAGTGGACCGAACCTGCCGGCGTTTCCGAAGCGCAACCCTTCATGCCCCTGCTCGAAGTCCGCAATCTCACCGTCTCCTTCGCCACGCGGCGCGGAGCGTTCAAGGCTGTCGACGGCGTCGATGTGACGCTCGACCGTGACGAGGTGGTGGCGATCGTCGGCGAGTCCGGCTCCGGAAAATCCGTCGCGATGCTCGCGGTCATGGGCCTGCTGCCGTTCACGGCCAGCGTAAAGGCCGACCGCATGCGTTTCGACGGCGTCGACCTTCTGACGATGAGTGCGCGCAATCGCCGCAAGATCGCCGGCAAGGACATCGCGATGATCTTTCAGGAGCCGATGTCGTCCCTGAACCCTTGCTTCACGGTCGGCTTCCAGATCGGCGAGGCCTTGAAGACGCATCTCGATCTCGACCGCGGCGCGCGCGCCCGGCGCGTCGTCGAACTGTTGCGCGAAGTCGGCATTCCGGACCCCGAGCGCCGCGTCCACGCCTTTCCTCATCAGCTCTCCGGCGGCATGAGCCAGCGCGTGATGATCGCGATGGCGCTCGCCTGCCGGCCGAAACTCCTGATCGCCGACGAACCGACGACCGCGCTCGACGTGACGATCCAGGCGCAGATCCTCGATCTTCTCCTAAATCTGAGGAAACAGAACGGCATGGCGCTCGCGCTCATCACGCACGACATGGGAGTCGTCGCGGAGACGGCGGACCGGGTTAGCGTGCAATATGCGGGCTGGCAGGTCGAGACCAACACGACACGCGAACTGTTCGCCAATCCAAGACACCCCTACACCTATGCCCTGCTTGCCGCGCTGCCGGAACGCGCCAGCGCGCGGCGCCTGCCGGCGATCCCCGGCGTCGTGCCCGGCCAATTTGATCGCCCTAAGGGCTGTCTGTTCGCGCCGCGCTGCGCGTTCGTCAGCGAGCCGTGCCGGCTCGGCGTTCCGCCGCGCGCGCCGGAAGCGCTCGGCCGGGCGCTCTGCGTCACGCCGCTCGATCATGGCGCGCCGATCGCGCTTGGGGCCGCGGCATGAGCGCGCTCGTCGAAGCGCGCGGCCTGTCGCGCGAATATCACGTCAGGCGCGGCCTGTTTGCGCCGGCCGCGACCGTCAAGGCGCTCAACGAGGCGAGTTTCAAGCTCGAGGCCGGGCGCACGCTGGCCGTGGTCGGCGAGTCCGGGTCCGGCAAGTCGACGCTGGCGCGCCTCTTGACCCTGATCGAGACGCCGACGACCGGCTCGCTCATCATCGACGGCGAGGACGTCGCTGACGCCGATGCGGCCCGTCGCCGCAAATTGCGGCGCGAGATCCAGATGGTGTTCCAGAACCCGTTCGGCTCTTTGAACCCGCGGCAGAAGATAGGCCGCGCGCTGGAAGAACCGCTGCTCGTCAATACCGATCTCGGCGCCGCCGAGCGGCGCGCCGCCGCGCTCGACATGATGGCGAAGGTGGGCTTGCGGCCGGAACTCTACCACCGCTATCCGCACATGTTTTCGGGCGGCCAGCGCCAGCGCATCGCGATTGCGCGCGCCTTGATGCTGAGGCCCAAAATCCTGGTGCTCGACGAGCCGGTGTCCGCGCTCGACGTGTCGATCCGCGCGCAGGTCTTGAACCTGCTCGCCGATCTTCAGGACGAGTTCAGGCTCGCCTATGTGTTCGTCTCGCACGACCTCTCGGTCGTTCGTCACATCGCCGACGAAGTGATGGTGATCTACCTCGGCTCCGCCGTCGAGATCGGCGCGAAAGAGGCGATCTTCGAAGTCTCCCCAGCATCCCTATACGCGCGCGCTCCTGTCGGCGACGCCGGTCGCCGAGCCCGGCGCGAAACGCGAGCGGATGATTCTCACGGGCGAACCGCCCTCGCCGTTCAATCCGCCCTCGGGCTGCGCCTTTCATCCGCGCTGCCCGTTGGTGATGGAGCGTTGCCGCACGATGAAGCCAGCGCTAGAAACTCGCGTGGGACGCGACGTCGCGTGCTGGGCGGTCGAGGGATGAGCGAGAGTTACGATTATGTCGTCGTCGGCGCCGGTTCGGCCGGTTGCCTGATGGCGAACCGGCTCAGCGCCGACCCCAAGAACCGCGTGCTGGTGATCGAGGCGGGCGGGCGCGACAACTGGATCTGGCTGCACATTCCCGTCGGCTATCTCTATGCGATCGGCAATCCGCGCGCCGACTGGCGCTTCCGCACCGCGCCCGAGGAAGGCTTGAACGGCCGCGACATCGCCTATCCACGCGGCAAAGTGATCGGCGGCTGCTCGGCGATCAACGGCATGATTTATATGCGCGGCCAGGCGGCGGATTACGACGGCTGGCGCCAGCTTGGCCTCGATGGCTGGGGCTGGAACGATGTGCTGCCCTATTTCCTCCGCCATGAGGACCATCACGGCGGTAGGCAGGAGCTGCACGGCCACGGCGGTGAATGGCGCGTCGAGCGGCCGCGCATTTCCTGGGAAATTCTCGACGCGGTGCGCGACGCGGCGGCCGAGGTCGGCATTCCCAAAATCTTTGACTTCAATCTCGGCGACAACGAAGGCTCCGACTATTTCGAGGTCAATCAAAGACGCGGCTTGCGCGTTTCGGCGGCCAAGGCGTTTTTGAAACCCGTCCTGCACAGGCGCAATCTGACGCTCGTCACGGACGCGCATGCGCAAAAGCTGATTATTGAGAACGGTCGCGTCGCCGGCCTCGAATATTTGCAGGACGGCGCGCGTGCAGAACGCGCGCGCGAGCGCGAAACCGTGTTGACGGCTGGCGCGATCGGCACGCCGCAATTGCTCGAACTCAGCGGCGTCGGGCGGCCCGAGACGCTGCAATCGATCGGCGTGCCCGTTCTTCACGCGCTGCCCGGTCTCGGCGAGAATTTGCAGGATCACCTGCAACTGCGCACCATCTTCAGGATCAGCGGCGCGCGCACGCTCAATATCGATTTCCAGTCCTTGATGAAGCGCGGCTGGATGGGCGTCGATTACGTGCTCAATCGTCGCGGGCCGCTCACCATGGCGCCATCGCAACTCGGCATTTTCGCCAAGATCTTCCTCGGACTATGAGACGGCCAATGTCGAGTTCCATGTGCAGCCGCTGTCGCTCGACAAGTTCGGCGATCCCCTGCATTCTTTCGCGGCGATCACGCTTTCAGTCTGCAATCTGCGGCCGTCGAGCCGCGGCTTCGTCCATGCCGTCAGCGCCGATCCCGCGACGCCGCCAAACATCCAGCCCAGATATCTGAGCACGGAGGAGGACAGGCGCGTCGCCGCGGACTTCGATCCGCCTTGCGCGGAAAATCGCCACCGCGCCGGCGCTGAAACCGTTCCAGCCGGAGGAATATCTGCCGGGCGCCGGACTACGCCTCCGACGACGATCTCGCGCGCGCCGCCGGCGAGATCGGCACGACCATCTTTCATCCCGTCGGCACGGCGAAGATGGGGCGCGACGACGACCCCTTCGCGGTAGTCGATGGCCAAGCTTACGCCTGCGCGGGCTCGCCGGCTGCCGCATCGCCGATGCGTCCGTCATGCCGCGCATCACCTCGGGCAACACCAATTCGCCGACGCTGATGATCGCCGAAAAGGCGGCCGAATTCATTCTGGCCGAGGGGAAGGCCTAAATGTCCATGGCTGACTTGCTCAACGACGGCCGGCAGTCCGAGACCGCGCTGGCCGTCGCGCGCGGGGTCCGCCGCCTGTTGCGCGCGCGGGGCTTCGCGACTGTCACGGAACTGCCGCTGATTGACGGCCGCCGCGCCGACGTCGTCGCGCTCAACAGCGACGGCGCGCTGCTGATCGTCGAGATCAAATCCTCGATCGCCGACTTCCGCGCCGACAACAAATGGCGCGACTACGCCGCCCATTGCGACCGGCTCTATTTCGCCATTCCCGACCACATGCCGGCCGACATCATGCCGCCGGAGGCCGGCCTCATCATCGCCGACAGGTTTGGCGCCGAAATCGTGCGCGACATCGAGACGCGCGCAATCGCATCCGCGACGCGGCGCGCCATGATGCTGCGTTTCGCGCTCGCCGCCGCGGACCGGCTGCACCGGCTGTCAGATCCCGCCGCCAGTTTTTGACGTCGGGCGCTCAGGCCTCCGGCGCCGGCGCGGTCGAAGCCTCCAGTGCGGCCTGCAACTTCTGCTCCTGCTCGTGGCTGAATGACGAGCGGATCACCGTGCCGCCGATGCCTTTCAGGTCCTCGAGCACCTTGTCCGTCGTCATCTTGCGGATCAGCAGGAACAGCCCCGCCGTGCCGGGCTTCAGCGCCGCGTTGGCCTGCTGTTTCATGTCGGCGTCATTGATGCCGACGTCGACCAGCGAGCCGCCGAGCGCGCCGGAAGCCGCGCCGACCGCCGCGCCGACCACCGGCATGAAGAACAACCAGCCGATCAGCATGCCCCACAAGGCGCCGGACGCCGCGCCTGATGCCGCAGGGTGAAAGATCTGGTTGAGCTTGACATGACCCTTCGCGTCGCGCGTCGCGATGACGGCGTCGCCGATCTCGATCAGATAATCCTTCTGCAGGCCGAGAATGCGATCGCGGACCTCCTCGGCCTTCTGCTCACTGTCGAACCCGATGAAGACAAGATCGCTCATCTGAAAATTCCCCGATCACGGCGATGATCCGCCAGCTTAAGTCGTTAGCCGGCGTTCTCTAACGTTTTAAGACGCGTCAGGGAAGCGCGCGTTCACTGCGTCGCCGTCGCTTGCGTCTCCGCCGGCGCCAGCACGGGCCGGCCGCGAATGAGATCGGCGGCGCGCTCGGCGATCATGATGGTCGGCGCATTGGTGTTGCCGCCGGGCACGCTCGGCATCACGGAAGCGTCGACGACGCGCAAGCCCGCGACGCCGCGCACCCGCAATTGCGGATCGACCACCGATTGCGGGCCGACGCCCATCGCACAGGTGCCGACCGGATGATGGCCGACTTCCGCCGTGCGGCGGGTGAAGGCGTCGAGCTCATCATCGCTTTGCACTTGCAGTCCGGGCGAGGTCTCGCGCGCGATGAAGTCGCCGAGCGGCTTCGTATTGTAGATGCGGCGCACGAGCCTTATGCATTCGCGCGCCGTGGCGCGGTCGCCTTCGGTTGCGAGGAAGTTCAGCCGGATCCGCGGCGGATCGGCTGCATTCGCCGAGCGCAATCGCACATCGCCCCGGCTCTCCGGATGATTGAGCGAAGGATAGCCTTCGAGCATGTGCTCCTGACGCGGCGACAGGCCCGGAAACCAGACTTTCGCGTCCATGCGCACCGAATTGAAGAACAGCTGGATGTCCGGCCGCTCCAGCTCGGCCGGCTACGGACGAAGGCGAGCGCGGTCAGCGCCTGCGTCGCGAAATCGCCCTTGCCTGTCAGCGCCCATTGCAGCACCGAATACGCGACGCGGTCGGCGCGCAGACGGTTGAGGAAGGTGATCGGCTCCTTCATCAGGAACTGGACATGAAAGACGACGTGCTCGGAGAGATTCCTGCCGACGCCGGGCAGATCGACGATCGGCTCTATGCCAAATTCCCGCAATTCGGCCGCCGGCCCGACGCCGGACAGCATGAGCAACTGCGGCGAATTATAGCTTCCCCCGCAGAGCAGCACCTCACGCCGCGCTCGCGCCTCGATCCTCTCGCCGTCGCGCTCGTAGACGATGCCGATCGCGCGGCCATCCTTGATGACGACCCTGTGAGTCAGCGCATTCGTCTCGACCTTGAGATTGCGGCGCTGCATCGCGGGCTTGAGATAGACGCGCGAGGCGCTGGCGCGCACGCCGTCCTTGATGGTGAGATCGACGATGCCAAACCCGTCGGGCGCGGCGCCTGAAAAATCCTCTGTCAACGGTATGCCGGCGTTCCGCGCGGTGTCGCGGATCAGCGGGAAGTTGAGATTCTTGACATCCGTCGCGCTGACCCCGAGCGGACCCTGGCCGCCGTGATAGGCGCTCTCGCCGCGCCAGCTCCCTTCGGCGCGCCGGAAGTAAGGCAGGGCGTCAGCGTAGCTCCAGCCCTCGCAGCCCGCCTGCCGCCACAGATCGTAATCGCGCGGATGGCCGCGCACATAGAGCATGCCGTTGATCGAGGACGAGCCGCCGAGCGTCTTGCCGCGCGGCAGTCCGATGCGGCGGCCGTCGCAGAAGGCTTCCGGCTCAGTGGTGTAATTCCAGTTCCATTTCGGGCCGCGCCAGATCTGGCGCCAGGCGAGCGGGATTTTCATGAACAGGCTGTTGTCGGGGCCGCCCGCCTCGAGCGCAAGCACGCGAACGTTCGCGTCCTCGGTCAGTCGGTTGGCCAGCACGCACCCGGCGGAACCGACGCCGACGATTATGTAGTCGAACTCCTCCATGCCCCTCCCCTTTTCCGCGCAGGATAGGCGCCGGTTCCGGAGCTTGCAAACAGGCCTGTCCGGCGCGCGCGCGTCCTAATCGGTCTGCGTTTCCGTCCAAGACGAACGCCGCGCATCAAACGTATTTTTGTCGCCCGCGCTTCGCGCGCGAGGCCGCCGCGCGTCCCGATAAGGACGGCGCGGGCAACTGTGTCTTTCTTGACACTGGGCGTCCGCTCGGACAGTCTTTTTGGCGATGCGCTTCGGTTCGTCGCACGACGCGCCAAAAGAATATCGAGGGAGGAAAATGTTCATGAAGTGGAAAACTGCGCTCTTGGGGCTCACGATCGGCGCTGCGGCGACCGTCGTCGGCTCGTCGGCCTTCGCGGCCGATCTGAAATGCGGTGCTCTCCAACGGCAAGCCCGCGACGGGCGAGCCGATCCGCTCGGCGGCATCGTCTAGCATCACCGGCCCCGACAATTTCAGCTTCTCGGGCTTTGCCGCCAAGGCCTATTTCGACTGCGTGAACGCCAACGGCGGCATCAACGGCCGGCCGATCAAATACGACATGCTCGACGACGGCTGGAACCCCGAGCAGTCCTCGCAGGATGCCGCCAAGCTGATCAATGACGAGAAGGTCGTCGCGCTCGTCGGCAACATGAGCTTCGTCGACTGCGGCGCCAACCAGGGGCTCTACGAGAAGGCCGACATGATGGTGGTGGCCGGCGTCGGCGTGCCGCGCGACTGCTATTTCCAGAAGAACTACGTGACGACCAACGCCGGCCCGCGCGTCAGCAACACCAAGACGCTGATGGCTCTGGCCAAGAATATCCCGGCAAGATCAAGCGCTTCGTCTGCTTCGCGCCGAACATCCCGAACGTCGGCGAATGGTCCTGCGACGGGCGCGGCCGGCTGGATCAAGCGCAAGGGCGGCGAGGCCAAGATCATCGCCTTCGATCCGGGCTCGCTCGACGCGACTTCGCTGGTCCTGCAGGCGATGGAGTTCAAGCCCGACGTGATCACGCGTCTCGACGCCCAAGGGCCTGGCGGTGCCGATCTTCGCCGCCGCCGAGGAACAGGGCCTGATCGACAAGGTGCACTGGATGGGTCCGGCCTCGCTCTACAACCCGACCTTCCCGCCGGCGATCAGCAAGGCGTGGGACGGCAAGGTCTGGGTCGACATGGAGCTCAACGACGCCGCCTCGACCAAGCCCGACAACGCCAACTGGCTCGCGGTGATGGACAAGTACTTCCACGCCTCCGACATCCCGCGCGACACGTTTGCGCAGGCGGGCTACCTCGCCGCCCGCATCGTCGTCGACACGCTCATGAAGATGGATCCGAACAAGATCGACCGCGCTTCGGTCACCGCGGCGCTTCGCAACGTCAAGCACTTCGAGAGCGACATCTTCTGTGCGCCCTGGTATATCGGCGACGGCGCCGCGCCACAACCCGAACCACACGGGCCCGACCTCGCTGGTGCAGGGCGGCAAGCTCGTTCCGCAGCCGGGCTGCATCAACTCGCAGGATCCGGAACTCGACGACGTCCACGCCTACGAAAAGTCGATCGGAATCGTCGAAGTAGTCTCATGCCTGAGTTTCGCGCCCTTCTTTGTTTCGGGCCTCGCCACCGCCGCGACCTATGTGCTCGCGGCGGTGGGCATTGTCGTGCTTTATCGCGCCTCGGGCGTCGTAAATTTCGCGCAGGGCGCCGTCGGCGCGCTCGCGGCTTTCATTTCCTGGACCATCGTTCAGCAGGGATGGCCTGACCCACTCGGCTGGGCCGCGGGCGTGTTGGCCGCCATCGCGCATCTCGCTGTTCTACGGCCGCGTGCTGGCGCCTCGCCTCGCCTACGGCGATCCCGTCATGCGCGCCGTGGCGACGCTGAGCTTCGCGCTCATCCTGCTCGGCTTCGTCGACTATGTCTGGGGCGAACTGCCTCGCAAGCTCAGGCTGCCGACCGACACCGACGGCTTCGAGATGCTCGGCGTCCGCGTCACCTATACGCGCGCCGTCGCCTTCGCCATTGCGCTCGCCGCGACCGTGGCCATCATGACGTTTCTGTCGAGAAGCCGGCTGGGCTTACAGATGCGTGCGCTCGCCAACAATCGCGATCTCAGCGCGATGCTGGGCGTGCAGGGTTTTGCGCGCCGACGCCTACGCATGGATGATTTCCGGCGCGCTCGCGGGGGTGAGCGGAATCCTGCTCGCCGACCTGCAGCGGCTTTCCGGCATCGCCTTGACCTTCGCCGTCATTCCCTCGATCGCCGCCGCGGTCATCGGCCGGTTCGCTTCCCTGCCGGCGACGGTCGCCGGCGGATTGGTGATCGGCGTCTGCGAAGCGATGCTGACGCCGGTGCCCGTCATCGGGCCGTTCCGCACCGCTGTGCCATTCCTGTTCGCGGTCGTGGCGCTGCTCTGGATGCAGCGGCGCGCCGCCTATGTCTACCGGTGACCGCGACGTGACCGACCAGACGCTCGTGCGCGCCGGGGTCGACGGGGCGATGCGCGTAAAACCGGCCTGGATCGTCGGCGCCGTCGTAGCGGCGATCGCCCTCTACGCGCTGCCGAACCTGCTTTCAGACTATTGGCTGCGCACCTTCATCAGCGCGGTCGCGCTCGCCATCTGCTCGCTGAGCTGCAGCCTGATCTTCGCCCAGCTCGGCATGGTGTCGCTCGCACAATTCGGCCTGCTCGGCGTCGGCGGGTGGTTCGCTTTGCGCATCTCGCACGGCCTCGCCGTTCCTTTCGAGGTTTCGCTTTTGACGGGCGGCGTCGCTGCGGCTTTTGTCGGGCTCATCGTCGGGCTTCCGGCGCTGCGCATGCGCGGGCTTTATCTGGCGATCATCACCTTGATGATGGCTGGAGCCATTCAGGTGCTGATCAGCGCGTTCGGCTTTCCGGACGGCGGGCCCGGCATTCTCGGCAAGAGTTCGACGGTCACGGGTGATGATGGCGCGGCCGCCGTTCGCGCAGGGCGACGAGGCCTATTTCCGCTACGCGCTCGTCGTGCTCGCGCTATGCTACGGCCTCGTCTGGCTGCACGTGCGCGGGCGCCCGGGACGCGCCTGGGCGATGATCCGCCGCAGCGAAGTCTGCGCCATTGCCTGCGGCGTCGACATCGTATGGTACAAGGTCTGGGCGTTCACGCTCTCCGGCTTCCTGGCGGGCATCGCCGGCGGTCTGCTTGCGGGCGGCGCTGGCCAGCTCGACGGCCTGGCGTTTCCCGCTTCCAACTCGATCATGGTTTTCGCGCTGACGATCGTCGGCGGCGCGTATAGTTGGGCGGGTCCGCTGATCGCGGGGCTCATGCTGCGCGCCTTCCCCTCGCTGCTCAACGATTTCCATGTCGACGGCAACATCGCTACCATGGTGTTTGGCGCCGGCCTGCTGCACGCATTGATCACCGCGCCGCAGGGCATCGCGGGCCAGATCAGCGACGCCGCGGCGGCCTTGCGCAAGCTCGCCGGCGGGGCGAAGGGGAAACCCCCGGCATGATCGAGATACACGACGTCACTGTGATGTTCGGCGGCGTGCGCGGCCTCAACGCCCTGAGCGCTGATCTGCCCGAGCCGGTCACCGGTCTCGTCGGGCCGAACGGCGCCGGCAAGACCACGCTCATCAACGTGCTCTCCGGCTTCGTGCGGCCCTCGTCGGGCTCCGTGAAGATCGACGGACAGGACCTCGCCGGCATCAAGCCGCACAAGCGCGCCGCCTTCGGCATCCGCCGCACGTTCCAGAACGAGCAGGTGGTCGAGAACCTCACTTCCGCCGAAAACATCGCCGCCGTGCTCGACAACGTCCCAACCGACGGGGCGCCGCGCAAAAAGCTGATCGACAGGGCGCTCGATTTCGTCAGCCTGCGCCATCGCGCCGGGACGCTCGGACGCGACCTCAACGCGTTCGACCGCCGCATGGTGGAGATTGCGCGCGCCACCGTCGGCAAACCGCGCCTGCTGATGATGGACGAGCCCGGCGCCGGCCTCGCCGAGGAAGAGAGCGACCATCTGCGGCAGGTCATCAAGGCGATTCCCGATTTTTGCGGCGCGCAGGTTCTGCTGGTGGACCATGACGTCGACCTCATCCAGGCGACCTGCACGGCGACGCTGGTGCTCGATTTCGGCTCGCGCATCGCCTACGGCCCGACGGCCGAGGCGCTTGCCGACCCAAAGGTGCGCGCCGCCTATCTCGGCGTCGTCGAGGAGGCCGCGTGACGAGCGGGCTGACCACGGAAGGCCTCAATGTGGCGCGCAGCGGCAAGGCGGTGCTGCACGACGTCGACCTCGAAATCCTGCCTGGAAAAATCACCGCGCTGCTCGGCGCTAACGGCGCCGGCAAATCGAGCCTGGTGCTTTCGATCGCGGGCGCGCTCGCGCCGACGAGCGGCGCGATCAAGGTCGACGGCCAGCCGATCCAGGGCATACGGCCCGAGACCGTACGGGCGCGCGGCGTTGCCGCTGTTCCCGAAGGCCATCAGGTGCTTTCCGAACTGACGGTCGAGGACAATCTGAAGGTGGCGGGCAGCCATCATTCGCGCGCCGACCTCGCGGCCAGCGTCGCCAGGGCGCTCAGGACCTTCCCCGAGCTCAAGGAGCGCTATCAGATACGCGCCGGCTTCCTGTCAGGAGGGCAGCAGCAAATGGTGGCGCTCGCGCAGGCGATCGTCGCCAATCCCAAATATCTGCTCGCCGACGAACTCTCCTTCGGGCTTGCGCCCGTCGTCGTCGCCCGCCTCGTGCCGGTGCTGCAGTCGCTCGCCGCCGAGGGCGTCGGAGTTCTGCTGATCGAACAGTTCACCCATATCGCGCTGAAGATCGCCGACCACGCCTATGTGATGGAGCGCGGCCGCATCTGTTTCAGCGGCGCCGCGCAGGAGCTCGTCGACAAGCCGGACATTCTGCACAGCGCCTATCTCGCATGAGTTTTTGGGACGCCGAGCGATGAAACGCCTTCAGGACAAGACCTGCCTCATCACCGGCGGCGCCGGCAGCGTCGGCCTGGCGAGCGCGCTTCTGTTTCTCGAAGAGGGCGCGAGGGTCGCGCTGATAGATCTCAAAGCCGAAGATCTTGCGCGCGCGTCAGCATCGCTCGATCCGAAACGCGTCTCCACGCATGTCGCCGACGTCAGCCGAGCGCCGATGTCGCGGCGGCGGTCGGCGCGGCGGCCGAGCTTTGGGGCCCGATCGACGTGCTGTTTTCCAACGCCGGCAATTTTGGAACCGTCGCGCCGATTGAGAGCTACCCCGAGGACGTGCTCGACGCGGTCTATGCCGTGCATGTGCGCGGCGCGTTCCTGATGGCCAAACACGCCGTTCCGCGCATGCGCGATGGCGGCAGCATCATCATAACGTCGAGCGTCGCGGGCGTCCGCGGCGATCCCGGCGTCTACGGCTACATCGTCGCAAAACACGCGCAGGTCGGGCTGATGCGGGTGCTCGCCAAGGAGCTGGCGCCGCGCCGCATCCGCGTCAACACGATCCATCCGGGGCCGATCGACAACGGCTTTCAGCATGCAGTGGAAGCGGGCCTCGGCGCCGCGATCCAGCGCGACGGCGCCGAGTTCTTCAACGCGCTCATTCCGCTCGGCCGCCACGCGACGCCGCATGAGATCGCCCAGTCGGTGCTTTATCTCGCTTCCGACGAGAGCCGCTTCACGACGGGCTTGCGGATGATGGTCGATGGCGGAATGAGCGTTTGACTCGAAGAAGCAAAGGCCGTCGCGAGGCGGCCTTGCGCGAAACTACTACACATGTTAAGCAAACCAAAAGGGAGGATCTCGCGTGCCGCACGTGACGATCGAATATTCGGCCAATCTGGAGGCTGAAGTCGAGCCCATGACGCTCGTGAAGGCGGTGCATCGCGCCGTGCTTTCGCAGCCGGTGTTCGAGGCGGTCGGCGCTCGCACCCGCGCCGCGCGGCGCGAGCATTTCCTCGTCGCCGACGGCGATCCCTCGCATGCCTTCATCGCCGTCACCGCGCGCATCGGCCCCGGGCGCACGCTCGCTGAGCGCAAGGCCGCCTCGGAAGCGATCATGAAGGCGCTTCATGAGACAGTGGCGCCGATCTACGAGAGCCGAGGCTTGTTGCTGTCCGTCGAAGTCGCCGAGCTCGACGGCGCCGCGATGACAAGGCGGAATTCCTTGCGCGAGCGCGCGGCAAGCAAAGGAGCCTGAAATGGCCGACAGCCTGCAAGCCAATCTAGATCGCGCCGCGGGATATCTGAAGCGCTTTCAAAGCAGGCGTTGTCCCGCATTTCATCGCCGGCGAGCCGGTCCCATCGGCTTCCGGCGCGACGTTCGAGACGCTCGATCCCGCGACCAACCAGAAGCAGGCGACGTCGCCTCCGGCGACGCCGAAGACATCGACCGCGCGGCAGCCGCCGCAGCCGCGCGCTTTCCGCGTCTGGCGCGATATCTCCGGCGCCAAGCGGCGCGCAGATCCTGCACGCCATCGCCGACGCGATCGAGGCGCGCGCCGACGAGATCGCGCTCGTCGAATCCTCCGACACCGGCCAGCCGATCCGCTACATGGCGAAGGCGGCGCTGCGCGGCGCCGAGAATTTCCGCTTCTACGCCGACCGCGCGCCCGGCGCCGGCGACGGCCGCTCGATGCCGGACGCCGATCACCTCAACTATTCGCTGCGCCAGCCGATCGGCCCCGTCGGCGTCATCACGCCGTGGAACACGCCGTTCATGCTGTCGACGTGGAAGATCGCGCCCGCGCTCGCCGCGGGCTGCACGGTCGTCCACAAGCCCGCCGAATGGAGCCCGCTCTCCGCCGTGATGCTGACGGAGATCATGGACGCAGCAGATCCGCAAGCATGGCGGCCCCGCCGGCGTCGTCAATCTGCGTGCACGGCTTCGGCGAGAGCGCGGGCAAGGCGCTGACCGAACATCCCGCGATCAAGGCCGTCGCCTTCGTCGGCGAGACGACGACCGGCTCGCACATCATGCGCCAGGGCGCGGCGACGCTGAAGCGCGTGCATTTCGAACTCGGCGGCAAGAACCCGGTCATCATCTTCGACGACGCCGATCAGGAGCGCGCGCTCGATGCGGCGCTGTTCATGATCTACTCGCTGAACGGCGAACGCTGCACGTCGTCGTCGCGCGCGCTGGTGCAGCGCTCGATCTACGAAGAGTTCGCCGCGCAAGGCGGCGAAGCGCGTCGCCGCGCTGAAGGTCGGGCCGCCGCTCGATCCCGGCGACCGAAATCGGGCCGCTGATCCATCCGCGCCACGTCGACAAGGTGCTGAGCTATCCGGCGGCCGCGCGCGCGGAGGGCGCGAAGGTCGCGTTCGGCGGCGAACGCGCGCTCGGCGGCGCCGGCAATTATGTCCAGCCGACGCTCTACACCCATGCCTCAAACAAAATGCGGATCGCGCAGGAGGAGATATTTGGCCCCGCGCTGACGATGATCCCGTTCGACGACGAGGCGCGAAGCGGTCGAGATCGCCAACGACGTGCGCTACGGACTTGCCGCCTATCTCTGGACGCGCGACGTCGGCCGCGCGCATCGCGTCGCGCGCGATCTCGAAGCCGGCATGATCTGGGTGAATTCGGAGAACGTGCGCCACCTGCCGACGCCGTTCGGCGGGGTGAAGATGTCGGGCATCGGCCGCGACGGCGGCGACTATTCCTTCGACTTCTACATGGAGACGAAGAACATCGCGATCGCCTACGACACCCACAAGATCCCGAAGGTCGGCAAGTGAGCCCTTGACGCCCGAGCAGCTATCGCGAAGCCGCGCTGGCGCTCGATCGAGGCCGAGCGCACGCGCCGCCAGATCCGCATGATCTGACGCTCGCATATCCTGACATGACAATGGCCGACGCCTATCGCGATTCAGGACGCCTGGCGCGACATCAAGCGGACGCGCGGGCGAACGAATCATCGGCCACAAGATCGGGCTCACGTCGAAAGCGATGCAGGCGGCCGTCGGCATCGACGACGCCCGATTCCGGCTTCCTGCTCGACGACATGCTGTTTGCCGAAGGCGCCGTCAGTCGCCTGTGCGAGCGTTTCATCGGTCTGCGCATCGAAGCCGAGCTTGCCTTTGTCCTGAAGGCGCCGCTCGCGGGCGCGCATCTGACGATCGAGGATGTTATCGCCGCGACCGAATATGTCTCGCCCGCGCTCGAGATCCTCGACACGCGCATATTTCGCGTCGATCCCGAGACGAAGCGCACCCGCACAGTTCTGGACACGATTTCCGACAACGCCGCCAACGCCGGCATCGTGATGGGCGGCACGCGGCTCGAGCCGCGCGGCGTCGATCTGCGCTGGATCGGCGCGATCGTCGCCAAGAACGGCGAGATCGAGGAGACCGGGCTTGCCGCGGGCGTGCTCGGCCATCCGGCGCAGGGCATCGTCTGGCTCGCCGCGCGTTTCGCCGAGCACGGGAAATCGCTGCAGCGCTGGCGAAATCGTGCTCGCCGGCTCGTTCATCCGCCCGATGGAAGTCGGGCGCGGCGACGCGATTGTCGCCGATTATGGTCCCCATGGCGAGGTCATCGATCAACTTCGCCTGATCAAGGCGAACAACAATCAGGAGGCCTCAATGGGTGAAGTCGTACTGGCGGCCAAGATCGCGCATGTGCCCTCGATCCTCATTTCCGAGCGGCCGGGGCCGCTTTACGGCAAGCGCGCCGACGGCGATCGCGGCGCTGCGCGAAGTCGGCCGTCGCGCCAAGGCGCGCAGCGCCGACACATTCCTCGTCTTCGACACGCATTGGATCTCCAATTTCGGCTGTCACATGAACGCCAACGCGCGGCACGTCGGGCGTCTATACGAGCCACGAGGCGCCGCACATGATCCAGAACATGGCATTACGACTATCCCGGCGATCCCGAACTCGGCGACGCGATCGCGGCGGAAGCCAAGAAGGACGGCCTCGAAGTGCTCGCCCACAAGGTGCAGACGCTGGCGCTCGAATACGGCACGATCGTGCCGATGCACTACATGAACGAGGGCGGATGGGCGCGCGTGCTTGTCGGTCGCCGCGCCGATCTTCGCCACCGTCGACGAGAACCGCAAGTTTCGGCGAGGCCTGCGCGCGCGCCATCCGCGCGTCCAACCGCAAGGTCGCCGTGCTCGCCTCGGGCTCGCTGTCTCACAAGCTCGTCGCCAACGATCAGGTCGGCGACAATCAATGGGGGCAGGTCGGCAGCGAGTTCAACAGGCAGGTGGACCTGCGCGTCGCTCGATCTCTGGAAGGAGCGCCGCTACGCCGAATTCGTGCCGCATGCTTCCCGAATATTCCACCAAGTGCAACGGCGAGGCGCTGATGACCGACACGCACATGATTTTTGGCCTGCTCGGCTGGGACAAATACGACGGCGAGACCGAAATGCTCTGCCCCTATTTCCCCTCGTCGGGCAGCGGCCAGATCATCTGCGAATATCATGCGCGCTAGGCGTAAGCGATGAAGATCGTCAGCTTTTCGCGAGACGCTATATGCCTCGTTCGGCCTGCTCGTGGAAGGCGGCGTCGTCGACGTCGGCGCGACGCCTCGGCGGGGCTTACGCGGGCTGCACGATCTCCTCGCGCGCGCCGGCGGCGAGGAGACGCATGGCGATCCTCCGCGCTCACGCCGACGCAGCCGCCGATTTCGCGGCCTCCGAGGTCGTCGCTCGACAAGCCGCTCAGCCGACTGGGGCAAGTGTTTCTGCGTCGGCGTCAACTATCCCGAGCGCAACGAGGAATATAAGGATGGCTCCGCCGGCGCCGTCCTACCCGAGCCTGTTCGTGCGCTTCCCGGAAAGCTTGGTCGGACCCGGCGCCGATCTGGTCGGCCGCCCGAAAGCGCATCAGCTCGACTACGAGGGCGAGATCGTGATGGTGATCGGCAAGGCCGGGCCGGCGCATCTCGTCCGAACGCTGGCGCGAGCACGTGTTTGGTTGGACGCTCGGCAACGAAGGCACGATCCGCGACTGGGTGCGGCACGGCAAGTTCAACGTGACGCCGGGCAAGAACTGGGCGCGCCTCTGGTTCGCTCGGCCCCTGGATCACGCCGATCGCCGAAGCCGGCGCCGGGCCGTTCGAGATCGTCACACGCGTCAACGGCGAGACGCGGCAGTCGCGACTCGACCGCGCGGATGACGTTTACCTTCGGCCGCATCGTCGAATATGTCTCGAGCTTCTGCACGCTTGCAGCCCGGCGACATCCTGTTCACCGGCACGCCGGCCGGCTCCGGCGCGCGGCTCGACCCGCCGCTCTATCTGAAGCCCGGCGATCGCATCGAAGTGGAAGCGAGCGGCCTCGGCATTCTCGTCAACGGCGTCAGGGACGAATGAGAGCGGACCTCGATCTCGAGCCGCGCAACGCGGCGACGCCGGCGCTCCGGCCTTTCTCGCGCTCGCTGCCGATGGCTTTGTTGAGGGCGCGGGAGGCGGCGATGCGGTTGTTCCGGCCGTCCCTGCAGGCCAACGACCTCACCGAGCAGCAATGGCGCGTATTGCGCGCGCTCGGCAGCGTCGAGGCTGTCGACGCCACCGGGCTCGCCAATCTCACATTTCTTCTGGCGCCGAGCCTTACCCGTATTCTGCGCGATCTCGAAGCCCGCAAGCTGATCCGCCGCCGCGTCGATCCGCAGGACAGGCGAGCGTCCGAGATCACGCTGAGCCGAAGCGGCCTCGAACTGATGCGCGAGGTCGGCAAGGAGTCCGAGCGCATATATCGTGGCATCGAGAATCGACTTGGGCCGGCGCGCCTCGCGCGTCTCATGGAGCTGCTCGCCGAAGTCGAAAGCCTGCTCGGCGAAGAGGTTTGACAAAGCACGGCGATTGCTTAACATGTTATCAATTTCAAAATAGGCTGGGAGGAGCGCACATGCGGCTCCAGGATCTGCAAGCGCAATTCGGTTTTGACGCGCGCGACTTTCGGATGCGCGCCCCGCTCGGCGACTGGGCGGATCGGCTGCGCTCCGTCTGCGGCGGGTTCACGCCGTTCGCGCGTCACGATGTCGATATGGTGACCGGCGGAGTCGTAGCCTCTTCGCCCGCAGGACTGCGCTTCGTGCAGGTCGCGACGGACGTCGATTTCGTCGATCGCGATATCAGCAGCATACGGCTCGACTACAGCGACCACCTGTTTCTGCTGCTTCAGCTTGAGGGCGCCTGCGGCATCGATCAGTTCGATCGTCAGAGCATCATCGCGCCCGGCGACTGCATCCTCGTCGATTCCGCTTATCCCGTGAAGCTGCATTTCGAGGGCCGCTACAGCAATCACGTCTCCGTTCATCTGCCGCGCCCTGCCCTGCTCGGCGATCGGACGCAACCGGTGCGGCTCGGCGAGACACTGCCAGCGGAAGATCCGCTTTCGGTCATGCTCAGCGCATTGGTCGCAAAAATATCGCGCGTAAAATCTCGATCAACCGCGCGGGCCGCAATTGCGTCATCTGCTGGTTCACGCCGTCAAGGAGGCTTTTGCGTCCGATGCGGCCCAAAACCTCGCCGCGCCGAAGGAGCGCGCGACGGGGCGGCTGGAGTTGGCGCGCCTGTTGATTGACCGGCACCTGACGGAACAACGATTGACGCCGCAATGGCTGGCGCAACGGCTTGGCATATCGCTGCGCACGCTGCAGGAAGATTTCAATTCGCTCGGCGCGACCGTCACCACCTTCATCCGCGACCGGCGGCTGCAATGGGCGCGCGAACGTCTGGCTGAGCCTCGCGCCGGCAACGCCCGGCGCTCGATCTCCGAGGTCGCCTATTCCTCCGGTTTCAACGATATTTCCTATTTCAACCGCTGCTTCCGCAAGGCGTTCGATTGTTCGCCGAAGGACATCGCGCGCCCCTGAACTCGCGGAGCCGGGATTTGGGCGACACTTGCGATTATATCGTCGTCGGCGCCGGCTCGGCGGGTTGCGTCATCGCGTCGCGCCTCTCCGAAGACCCGAGCGCGAAAGTGCTGCTGATCGAGAGCGGCGGACGCGATACGGATCCCTTCATCCATATTCCCGCGGGCTTCTATCGCGTGCTCGCCAGGGGCCGCGACGCCATCAAATATGTCTCGGAGCCGGAGCCCGGCCTCAACGGGCGCAACAATGTCGTGCCGCAGGGCCATGTGCTCGGCGGCGGCTCCTCCGTCAACGGCATGATCTATATTAGGGGATCACGCGCCGATTACGATCAATGGGCGCAGATGGGATGCCGCGCCTGGTCTTATGAGAAAGTGCTGCCGGTCTTTCGCGATCTCGAAGCCAACGAGCGTCTGTCGAACGAATATCACGGCGTCGAGGGCGAACTCGCCGTGTCCGATCGCGCCTATGCCCATCCGCTGTCCTGGGCCTTCATCCGCGCCGCGCAGGAATGCGGGCTGCCGTACAACGAAGACTTCAACGGCTTGAAACAGGAAGGCGTCGGTTTCTATCAGGTGACGACGCTGAAGGCGCGCCGCGTGAGCGCGGCGGTCGCCTTTCTGCGCAAGGCCGAGACGCGTCCCAATCTCGTCGATCCGCACGCACGCGCGCGTGCATAAGATAATCTTTGAGGAACGGCGCGCGGTCGGCGTCGCGCTCGAAAGCGGCGAAATATTGCGCGCCGGGCAAGAGATCGTGCTCAGCGCCGGCGCGCTGGCGAGCCCGAAAATCCTGTTGAATTCCGGCGTCGGCCCCGCCGCGCATCTCTCCGAGCACGGCATCGCCGTCGTCGCCGACCTCGCCGGCGTCGGCGAGAATTTCCAGGATCACATGGAAGCGAGCGTCCAGTGCAGAAGCTCAATCAGCCGATCTCGATGCTCGGGCAGGACAAGGGGCTCAACGCGCTGCGTCACATGGCGCAATATGTCCTGACCCGCACGGGCCTGCTCACCTCGACCGTCGTCGAGGCCGGCGGCTTCGCGGACGTTTCGGGCGTCGGCGAACCGGACATCCAGTTCCATGTGCGCCCTGTGTTTCGCGGCTTCGGCGACCGCGCGCCGGAGCCAGGCCACGGCATTACGATCAGCCCCTGCGTGCTGCGGCCGCAGTCGCGCGGCGCGCTGCGCCTGCGCTCGACGAAGCCCAGCGAACCCGCGCGTTTTGTCGCCAACGCATTTTCGGCGCCGGTCGATCTGGAGACGCTTGTTCGCGGACTCGAACTGACGATGCGGATCGTCGAGGCGCCGTCGCTCGCGAAGCTCATCAAGCGCCGCGCGCTGCCAAAGCCGGGCGTCGAGAAAGATCCGGCGGCGCTGAGGAGCTATGTCAGGGACATCGCGAAAACCGTGTTTCATCCGGCCGGCACCTGCAAGATGGGGCCGGAGACGGACGCGCTCGCCGTCGTCGGCGAAGATTTAAGAGTTCGCGGCGTCGAGGGCTTGCGCGTCGCCGACGCTTCCATCATGCCGACGCTCGTCTCCGGCAACACGAACGCGCCGGCGATCATGATCGGCGAACGCGCCGCACGTTTCATGCTGAAAAGGGATGCTGTCTGAGAAGCAGACAAACAGGAGGAGACACAAGATGGCCGAAGCTGCAACGACCGAATTCTGGCGCGACATCAAGCCGATTGCAAAAGTCTTCAAGCCGGGCGCGCTGCCTGAAGCTTACATCTCAAACGCCGCGATCGACGACGAGCGGTACTATGTCCCGTTCAACGATACCGTCGGCTCGCGCCCGCTTTGGATCTCGCCCGCGCAGAACCAGTGGGCCGAATTCTCTGGGCGAAGCGCGCCGGGCTCGTCAACCGCCACTACCATCCCCATCAGGTGCTCGCCTACACGATTTCGGGCAAGTGGGGCTATCTGGAGCACGAGTGGACCGCGACCGCGGGAGACTTCATCTACGAGACGCCGGGCGAGAGCCACACGCTGGTCGCCTATGACCATCACGAGCCGATGAGAGTGTTCTTCGTCGTCAGCGGCCCGCTGATCTGGCTCGACGACAACGGCAAATCGACAGGCTATTTCGACGTCCACGGCTATCTCGATCTGTGCCGGGCGCATTACGAGAAGGTCGGGCTCGGCGCGAAGATGATTGATGCGCTGATCAGGTAGGCGACACGAGTGTCCCCTTCTCCCCTTGCGGGAGAAGGTCCCCGAAGGGGGGATGAGGGGTACTCTCCGGGAGCTGTGGGCGGGGCGGCTGCCGCAATCCTCGCGAACCGTCGCCAAAACAGCGCCGACCCCTCATCCGCGCTTCGCGCACCTTCTCCCGCAAGGGAGAAGGATGAACCCAATTAGGGGCGCTGTTCACACCCCCACCCCCCTCCTTAAATCCAGCGTCAGCGGAAACTCCGTCGTCGCCTCGTCGCGCGGCAACGGCACCGTGCCCCGGCGTATGGCCGAGGTCCTCGAACCGCGCGAGCCGGCGCGCTTCGGCCTCGTAGGCGTTGACCGGGGAGGTGTCGTAGTTGCGCCCGCCCGGATGGGCGACGTGATAGACGCAGCCGCCGAGCGAGCGGCCGCTCCAGGCGTCGATCACGTCGAAGGTCAGCGGCGCGTGCGGCGGCGATGGTCGGGATGCATGCCCGAAGCCGGCTGCCAGGCCTTGAAGCGCACGCCCGGCGACCGCCTCGCCGACGACGCCGGTCGGATGCAGCGGAAGCTTGCGGCCGTTGCAGGCGATGACGTGCCGGCCGGGCGACGAAGCCCGTCGCCTTGACTTGCAGGCGCTCGACCGAGGAATCGACGTAGCGCACCGTGCCGCTCGCCGCGCCCTCTTCGCCCAGCACGTGCCAAGGCTCGAGCGCCGTGCGGATTTCCAGCTTCACGCCGCCGTGCTCGACGCGGCCGGCGACGGGAAAGCGGAACTCGCGCTGCGCCTCGAACCACAGCGGATCGAACTCGTAGCCGGCGCGCTCGAGGTCGGCGAGCACGCCCAAGAAATCCTCCCAGACGAAATGCGGCAGCATGAAGCGGTCGTGCAGGTCGGTGCCCCAGCGCACCGGCTCGCCCTGCTGCGGCTCGCGCCAGAACCAGGCGATCAGCGCGCGCAACAGCAGTTGCTGGGCGAGGCTCATGCGCGCGTCCGGCGGCATTTCGAACGAGCGGAATTCGACGAGCCCAAGCCGGCCGGTCGCGCTGTCGGGCGAATAGAGCTTGTCGATGCAGATTTCCGCGCGATGGGTGTTGCCGGTGACGTCGACCAGCAGGTTGCGGAACAGCCGGTCGACGAGCCAGAGCGGCCCGCCGGACCCCGGCGCGGGACCTGCGAGAGCGCGATCTCCAGTTCGTAGAGCTGGTCGTCGCGCGCCTCGTCGAGCCGCGGCGCCTGGCTCGTCGGGCCGATGAACAGGCCCGAGAACAGGTAGGACAGCGAGGGATGGCGCTGCCAGTAGAGCACCAGGCTCGCGAGCAGGTCGGGCCGGCGCAGGAACGGCGAATCCGCCGGCGTCGCGCCGCCGAGCACGACGTGATTGCCGCCGCCGGTGCCGGTGTGGCGGCCGTCGGTCATGAACTTGTCGGTGCCGAGCCGCGCAAGCCGCGCCTCTTCATAGAGCGCGGTCGTTGTCTCGACCGCCTGCCGCCAGGAACGCGCGGGATGGACGTTGACCTCGATGACGCCGGGGTCGGGCGTCACCTTGATGACGTCGAGCCGGCTGTCGGGCGGCGGCGGATAGCCTTCGACGCGCACCGGCGTGTTGCGCTCTCGCGCGATCGTCCTCGACGGCCGCGAGCAGTTCGAGATAATCCTCGAGCAGCTCGCGTCGGCGGCATGAACACGCAGAGCACGCCGTCGCGCGGCTCGACGGTCAGCGCCGTGCGCACGCGCCGCGTCGGATTCGAACTGCGGCTCGAACGGCGGCGGCGAGGCCGGCCGGAACTCGTGATAGCGCGGCAGCGGGTCAGCGCGTCTCGGTCGGGTCCTGCGAGCTGGATGTAGGGATAGGCCGACGGCGGAACATAGGGCAGGGTCTTCATCGGCAGCCGAAAGCCGACCGGCGAGTCGCCGGGCACGAGAAACAGCCGGCCGCGCCGCAGCGGCCAGCGCTCGCTGCTCCAGCGGCCGTGGCCGCCGGCCTGCCAGCGCTGCACCGGCAGCACGAACCCGTCGGCTTGCCAAGGCCCCGCTCGAAGGTGCGCGCGATGCGGGCGCGCTCCTCCGTCGTCCTCGAGCTTGTTGTCGAGCGGATCGACATTGACCGGCAATTGCTGCTCGCTCGACCAGCCAATAGACGGGTCCTCGTAGGCGGGCAGCACGTAGGCCTCGGCGAAGCCCGAGCTTTGTGCAGATATCGCCGATCACGGCTTCGGCGTGCCTCGATCGGCGGGTTGTCCTTCTGCACCGCGCAGCGCGATCAGGTCGGGCGATTCCAGATCGGCTCGCCGTCCTTGCGCCAGTAGAGCGAAAAGGCCCAGCGCGGCAGGCTCTCGCCGGGATACCATTTGCCCTGGCCGAAATGCAGGAAGCCGCCGGGCGCGAAGCGCTCGCGCAGCCGCCCGACAGGTCGTCGGCGAGCGGCTCCTTGGTGCCGCCGACGGCGGCGGTGTTCCATTCCGGCGCGTCGTAGATCGTCGATCGAGACGAAGGTCGGCTCGCCGCCCATGGTGAGGCGCACGTCCTGCGCCTCGAGATCGGCGTCGACCTTCTCGCCGAGCGCGTCGAGCCGCTGCCAGGCTTCGTCGGTGAACGGCGCGGTGACGCGCGGCGCCTCGCGCAGCCGCTGCGACCTTCATGTCGAAGCCGAAATCGACCTCCGCCGGCTCGACGATGCCGGTGATCGGCGCGGCGGAGCGGTAATGCGGCGTCGCGCAGAGCGGCAGATGGCCCTCGCCGCAGAACAGGCCGGAGGTCGCGTCCATGCCGATCCAGCCGGCGCCGGGAATATAGACCTCGGCCCAGGCGTGCAGGTCGGTGAAATCCTTGTCGGTGCCCTTCGGGCCGTCGAGCGGGTCGACGTCGGCGCGCAGCTGGATCAGATAGCCGGAGACGAAGCGCGCCGCGAGGCCGAGCTGGCGCAGGATCTGCACCAGCAGCCAGGCCGAGTCGCGGCAGGAGCCGGAGCGCAGCGCCAGCGTCTCCTCGGGCTTCTGCACGCCGGGCTCCATGCGGATCACATAGCGGATCGCCTGCTGCAGCTCGGCGTTGAGCTCGACGAGGAAATCGATCGTGCGGTCGCGCCGTCCGGCGATCTCGTCCAGGTATGCTCGAGCAGCGGCCCGAGCGGCTCGGGCTCGAGATAGGCGGCGAGTTCGATCTTCAGATCGTCGGCATAGCGGAACGGGACAGTCTTCGGCGTAGGGCTCGACGAAGAAGTCGAACGGGATTGATGACGGCCAGTTCGGCGGTCAGATCGACCTCGATGCGGAATTCGTCGGCCGGCTCCGGGAACACGAACCGCGCCAGCCAGTTGCCGTGCGGGTCCTGCTGCCAGTTGACGAAATGCTGCTTCGGCTCGACCTTCAGCGAATAGCTGGCGACCTGCGTGCGGCAATGCGGCGCCGGCCGCAGCCGGATCGACTGCGGGCCGAGCGCCACCGGCCGGTCATAGGCGTAGCGGGTGAGGTGGTTGAGACCGACGAGAATCGCCAAAGCGCTGATGTCCTCGATTTGCCGCCGCTGCCTGGCGCACGGCGCCCGAGGCGTTCTTTAGGGTTTAGCCGCAATGACATGCAAGCCGCGCGCCGTGGCCGACGATCTTAACGGAGCGGAGGGTTCCAAAATGCAGGAAGGCGCGGATCGCTTTGTCGGCTTGATGCCGGAATATTACGAGAGCGGGCTCGTGCCGGTCATGTTCGAGCCCTATGCGCCAGGCTGACGGCGGCGCGGCTCGCCGAACATGCGCCTGGGCGTGTTCTGGAGACCGCTTGCGGCACCGGCGTCCTGACCCGCGCCATGCTGCAAGTGCTGCCGGAAGGCGCAAGTCTCACCGCGACCGACCTCAACGGGCCTATGCTCGAGGTCGCCAGGCGCCGCAGCGGCGAAATCGACGCGTCCGCTTCCTCGAAGCGAACGCGGAAGCCCTGCCCTTCGCCGCTGGCGCCTTTGACGCGCTGGTCTGCCAGTTCGGCGCGATGTTTTTCCCGCAGAAGGATGTCGCCTATCGCGAGGCGCGGCGCATGCTGGCCCCGGGCGGTCGCTACCTGTTCTCGGTCTGGGACCACGTGGCGGTGAACGAACCGACCGGCTTTGCTCGTAAAACTGCTGGAGCAGCGCTTTCCCCAGGACCCGCCTCGTTTCTTCGAAATTCCATTCGGCTATCACGCGATCGACGCCATCCGAGGCTCGCTCGCCCTCGCCGGATTCCGCGAGGCGCGCTTCGACGTGATCCCCGTCGACGGGGCCTTGCCGGACCGACGGGCCTATGCCGAGGGCCTGCTGCGCGGCTCGCCGCTCGCCGACCAGCTCACGGCTCGCGGCGCCGATCTCGCCGAACTGGTCGACGCCGTCAGCGACGCTTTCGAACGAAAATACGGCGAGACGGGCGTCGCGCCCCTGCAAGCAATCCTCGTCGAGGCGCGGCGCGATTGACAGGGATTTACGCCGCGATCCTGGCCTTCTCGTCGGCCGTCCGAGGCGCGCGCAGACAGAAGGCCTCGCAAATCAGGCCAAAAAATTCGCCGCGCGTCCTGGTCATGACGAAGGCGTGATCGGCGCCCCTGGCGACGACAATGCGCATGAGGCCATCGAATACGCGTAAATTCCCGCCCGGCGCGAGCGCTTCAAGCGTCGCGATCGCAGGATCGCCCTCGCTGAGGACAAGCGTGACTTCGCAGCCCCTCGCCTTCAGCCGGCTCAGCTGACCGGCGAGCCCGCGGTCGCCGTCGGCGCTTTTTAGGAGCCTTGCCGCGAGGTTGCGGCCTTTCCCGACGCCGCGCTCGAAGAGCGCCCGCCCTATGCCCTTGAGCGTCGACGCCCTGAGCTCGCCGTTCACGAGCCGCTTCCAGGTGACGGGGTTAAGGAGCTTTGCGGCATAGCCCGACGACGAGCCATAGGCGCCGTTCAGCGGATCGGCCAGCTGCTCAGCGGTCGGCGGAAACCAGAATTGCGGATTGGCGACAAGGATTCGGTCAACGCGGGAGTCGGCGAGCGCGCTCTGGAAGGCGAGGAAGCCGCCGCTGCATAGCCCGACGAGCGAGATTTTTTCGTAACCGATGGCGCGGAGCGCATCGATTGCCGCCGATACGTCGGCCGTGCGTTCGACTTGATGGATCGCCGACAGCGGCCCTTCGCCGGTCCAGGCGGCGTCGCCGATGCCGATGATGTCCATTCTCAGGCTCGTCACGCCGACAGCAGCCAAAGTGCGTGCGTAAAACACCGCGGCGCGGCCGGCGCCGATATGGCTGTTCGCGCCCGTGTTGAGGAAAATGACGGCCTTTTCACCTGTGCGCGGCTTATCCGGTCGGCAGAGGATGCCGGAAAGGCCCTGCTCAGGCCCGAAGCGCAAGGCGCTTTCCACAAAACCTTCGCCGCGCAGCCCCGCCTCCTCGGAGCGAAGCGGAGTTGCCGCTGCTTCGCCCTTGAGCCAGGCCGCGAGCTTCGCGCAATCGGCGAGCGGCGGCGGAGTCGGCGCGGGCGCGGGCGCCCAGCCGGCGACTTCGCCAAGATCGATGCGGGTCGTGGCGATCGCTCTCGCGGAAAGGCTAGCTGCAAGTGCTTCATACTGCTTCGATCCCGGCTCCCCGGCGATCAGCGCCCGTTTCGGACCCTTGCCGCTCAGCTTCGTAAGGTCGAGGCCCGTGATCTCGCCAAGCGCCGCGGGGCTCAGGCGAAAACCTTCGATCTCCAACGCGCCGGGATCGTCGTCGCGCACGATCGCCGCGTTCTCGCGCGTTTGCAGAATGCGCTGCAGGGCCCGCTGCTCGGCCAAAAATCCTTTTCCGCGCGTCACCGGGCGGATCATGGCGACCGCCTCGACATCGAGCCTTTCGGACGCCATCAGGGCGAAGGAAGCGCCGAGGCGCAAGCCGACGAGCGCGACCCGCGTCACGCCGGCCTCGGCCTTCAGCGCCTCGACCGCCGCGGCGATCGAGTTGAATGCCGAGTTCATACCGTCGGAGCCATCTCCGAGTGAGTCGCCCAAGCCGAAGTAGTCGAATTGCAAGGTCGGCAATCCGGCCTCCGCCAGCCGGTCGGCGAGCACCCGCCAGCTCTGGTTGATCGCGGCGGCCTCGTAGGCCCAGCTTGCGCACATAACCACGCCAAGCGAACCGGAGAGCCCGTGCAACCATCCAAAACATCCTGCGAAGGTCACAGGCCGCATTGCTCGACGCCTCGTTAAGCCGAATAGTCCGCAACTTTAGCCAATCGGCGCGGCCGGGACGTTCGCCTTCTCGTCCGGTGGTTAATCCGCGACGAGGCCAGCAATCGGCTGGTTACCATTCTCAGCCATAAGCAGCGCATGCGAGCCGAACTCCTGAGCGCCGGCCATTTCGCGATTTCGCCGCCGCGAGCGGCGGGCGGCGCGTTCGCGCGAGGCGCGCTCTTTCTCGCCATTTTTACCGTGGTGTTCCTTACGCTGCGCCCGTTCACGGATTTGCGCCAGAATCTCGCAGTTGAGCCGGCGGCCGGCAACGACACGCTGACCTATTTCGTGTTCTTCGCATTGGCCGTGAGCGCTCTCGCGCTGGCGCGCCGGCACGCGGCGCCCGCGCTCGCGGCGCTGAAAACGCCTGCCCTGCTCGCGCTCGCCGGCTGGATCGTGCTCAGCGCGCTCATTTCCTACGATCCCGCCACTTCGCTGAAGCGCGCCGTGCTCTGTGTGCTCGTCGCGGCGACCGCGGCGGCCGCGCCGCTGCTGCCGCGAGGGCGACGCGAACTGGGCGCGTGGCTCGCCGCCGCGGTCGCGTTTCCCGTTGCGCTCAGCTACTTCGCCGTCCTCTTCCTGCCCGACCTCGCGATCCATTCGCTCGCCGATACTCTGGAGCCCGAACTCGCCGGCGACTGGCGCGGCGTGTTCGCCCACAAGAACATCGCAAGCCCGATGTTCGGGCTCAGCGCCTTCATCGGGCTCTATCTCGCCGGAACGGGCCGTGCCCGCGCGGGCGCAGCGATCACGCTCGCATCGCTTGTCTTTCTCGTCTTCACTGGCGGCAAGACCGCGACCGCGCTCTGGCTGCCGGCGGGGCTCGTCGGCGTTTACGTTGCGCGACGACCATCGGGATTTTTGGGCCGCGCCCTCGTGCTCGGGCCGCCGATCGCGATTTCGGCCTTGGGCTTCGGCGCGCAGCTCTCGCCCGCCCTCGCGCGCCTTTCGGCCACTCTGCCTTTCGACTCCTCCTTCACCGGTCGCGCCGACGTCTGGCGGTTCGTGGCCGAGAAGATGAAGGAGCGTCTGATCGCCGGCCGTGGGTTTCGACGCCTTCTGGGACGATCCTTCGCTGCGCGCCAATGCTGAGCAGGGTTGGGTCGCCGGCGCCGCGCATGCCCATAACGGCTTCGTCGACATCACGCTTTCCATGGGCCTCATCGGCCTCGCCTTCACGCTGTGGGCGCTGGTGTTCGCGCCGTTCGCCGATCTCGGCGAGGCCGCGCGGCGCGGCGCCGATCCCGCGCTGCGGATGCTATGCGCCGCGATGCTCGTCTACGGCCTGTGGGCGTCGTCGCTGGAGACCTTTCTTTTCGACCGCGCCAACCCCGTCTGGTTCCTTTTGCTGTTCGCCGTCTTCACGCTGCGCTATCTCGCTTGCTTTCGCGTCGCGCCGTAACGGGGAACAGGGAACTCATGACCGAAGCCGAAGACCAGCCGCACGGCGACCTCACCGTGCGCCTCATCGCCATGCCCGCCGACACCAACGCCAACGGCGACATCTTTGGCGGCTGGGTGCTGTCGCAGATGGATCAGGCCGGCGGCATCGCCGCAGTCGAACGCGCTCAGGGGCGGGTGGCGACGGTCGCGGTCGATGGCATGACCTTCATCCGCCCCGTCAGAGTCGGCGACGTTTTGTGCGTCTACACGCGCATCGAAAAGGTCGGCCGCACCTCCATCAAGGTGCACATCGAGGCGTGGGCGCGAAGGTTCCGCACACACTCCCGCGAGAAGGTGACGGACGCGGTGTTCACCATGGTCGCGATCGACGATGACGGCCGCCCGCGCGTCGTCCCGCCGGAACCGGATTGACCAAGCCGCGGACTTAACCGCGCCATTGTGATCCCTCTTGACTTTTGCGCGATCTTTGATGCAATCGCGGGCGAAATTATTTGAAGCCGCCCGCACGCTATTTTGTCATTTACGCGGCTCAGTTTCTTGTCTGGTGATAGATCGCAATCTCTCCACCAACCAGGAGTTGTTTGCTTCTCTAGCGTTGCAATCTGAATTGAATTGATTGGCTCGGCGGCGGCGGACGTCGCCGCTTCTGTCGAAAAATGCGCTGAAAACCATTCAAATCGTTTCCGCCAGCAGCGGAACGGGAGGAAAGTCATGTCGGCTCTCATGCGACAAATTGCGCTCGTCTCCGAATCGAACCTGATCCAGCCCGGCGATCTTTCAAAAGTCGCCGCCGCGATCCAGAAGCAGGCGGCCCGCGACCTCGCGCCGATCTGGGACATCAACGCGACCGTCGACGCCTTCGCGACGCTCGAGGATGTGCCCGTCGGCTACTGGTCGGTCATCATCAAAGACGACATCGACGAACAATCCGCGGCCGGCATCCACGAAGACGAAAACGGCCAGCCGTTCGCGCTCGTCACCGCCTCTTCAGATATCAATGTCTGGTCCGTCACGACGAGCCACGAAACGCTCGAAATGCTGGTCGATCCCTTCGGCAATCGTCTCGTCGCCGCCGACTCCAAACAGCAGGGCAAACGGGTCAGCTACCTCGTCGAGGTCTGCGACCCCAGCGAGGCTTCAGAGCACGCCTATAGCTGCAACGGGATTTTTGTCTCGGACTTCTTCACGCCCAACTTCTTCGATCCTGTGACGTCGGGCGGCGTGCGCTATTCCTTCACCGGCGCGATCAGCCAGCCGCTGCAGGTGCTGCGCGGCGGCTACCTTTCCTGGCAGGATGCCGAAACGAACGAATGGTGGCAGGAATCCTGGTTCGACGGCGACGCGCCGACGATCGTCGGTCTGGGACACATCGACCAGAAGGCGAACGGCAACGTCCGCGCCGTGATCGACCGCAAGACGATGCCGAAAACCCTCAGAGCGCTCGGCGCAGGGCGCGCACATGCGAAGAAGGCGGGCCTTTCGCCGGAGCAGAACCAGACCGCCAGCAGCGCGCACGCGAAAAACCTGCGCGCCTGGATCGGGCAGATTCTCGCACGCCCGGGCGCCGGCGGCGCTCCCGCACACGAGGCGGGCGCGGCTGAGCCTGTGACCGCCGACGCGCCGCCCCGCGCTGTCGAGGAAGCCATCAACCCGGCGCCCGCCGCCGCCCCGCCTGCGTCTTTCGATCCGCTGGCTGCAGTGCAATACGGCCTCCTCGTCAACGCCGTCTATTCCATGTACACGGCCGCGCCAAACGACCCCGCGCCGCCGACGCAATCGGATTTCCCCACGGGCTATCGCATGCTCGCGTGGGTGCAGATGAACGACTTCACGATCTTCGAAACCTCGCCGCAGTTTTATGGGGTGATCGCGCAAGGAGTCACTGACCCGACGAAGTTCGTGCTGGCGCTGAGAGGCACCGAGAACCCGATCGAGTGGTTCGACAATTTCACCTCGCTCATCAAGGTTCCGTTCAAGGTCGCCGGCTGCGGCTCCGTCTCCTACGGCTTCAGCCGGATCTACGACACCCTGGAGATCGTCGACGCGACGGAGCCGGGCGGCGGCGTCCTGACGCAGGCGGCAGGCTCGTTGAGGGCGGCCGGAACCTTCTCCAAACAAATGGCCGCGCTGGTTCGCAAGCACGCGCCCACCCTAGCCAGAACGCTCGAAGGCTTGCCACGCATCACCTCGATCGACGTCACCGCGCACAGCCTCGGCAGCGCGCTCGCCACGCTCTACGTGCTCGAGAACGCCAAAGAGGACAAGATCGCCAACCAGACGCTCTATACATTCGCGTCTCCGATGGTCGGCGACGCCACTTTCGCCGCCGCCTTCGACGCGCTTCAGTTGACTTCGTGGCGGATCGTCAACCAACCAGATCTGGTGCCGAAGGCGCCCGGCGAGTTTCTGGGCTACCAGCACATCGGCGTCGAGAAGCGCTACAACTCGACGGGAATCGCCCAGGCGAACCCGACCTGCTGGCACGCCATGGCGACCTATCTCGCCCTCCTCGACCGGACGCGTCAGCCCGATCCCGCCTGCCGCATCCCGCCCGTCACGGCGGCGACGCCCGAGGGCCGCGCCGGTTTCGGCGTTGTTCGGCGCCGCGCTCGTCCAGGCGCCGGCGATGACGGCGATCGATACGAACGTCAACGTCACGCCCTATCTGCCGGCGCTCGTGGCGGCCGGGGTCAAGGCCATCGGCCGCTATTACACGAAATATCCGAGCAAGCTTCTCACCCCGGCGGAAGCGAAAGCCATCAGCGGCGCGGGCCTCGAAATCTTCGTTGTTTATGAGGACGGCGCCAACCCCGCGGCTTTCAACGCGGCGCTCGGGACCTACCACGCCAAAATGCGCTCGCCTGCGCTTCTGCCATCGGCCAGCCGCGGGCACGGCGATCTATTTCGCCGTCGACTTCGACTGCACGGCGAACCAGTATCAGCAGGGAATTCTTCCCTACTTCCAGGCGATCAACGCCGAATTCGTTGCTCAGGGCTCGCCCTACAAGATCGGCGTCTATGGCAGCGGCTTCGTCTGCACGAACCTGCTCAACGCGGGCTTGTGCGTTTATAGCTGGCTCACCAACTCCACCGGCTTCCAGGGCTACCAGCAATTCTATACGTCCCGGCGCTGGAGCCTCGCGCAGCACCTGCCGAAATATTACGGCAAGCTTCAGGCCGATCCGAACGAAACCGCCGCTGATTTCGGCGCCTTCCGCGTCGGAGCGAGCGCGCCTCCCGGCGGCGGCGAATTTGCCGGCCGCGGCTGCGCCGGGGGTGCCGTCGCGGCCGCGCTGCCGCTAGGCTGCGGCGATCGGCGACGGCGCGGCGATCGGCAATCTGGTCGCGATCGCTTCGAATGCGCAATCGCTGCAAGCCGCGCAGGCGATCGCCGCCCAGCGGCTGCTCGCCTACGACGGAGAGAAATATCCGCAGGACGGCTGCGCGATCACGCTGTCGGTGTTGCTCCAGCAGGCCGGCGTCAAGATTGCCGACACCTATCTGGCGATCGACATGTGCAATCTGCTGCTGTCGCGCGGCTGGAGCAAAATTCCGGTCGGCGCCCATCAGACAGGCGACGTCGGCTCCACCTGCGGCGCCGTCGCGCACCACGGGACCGATCACGTCTATGTAGTGCTCAGAAACCTCAACGCGGACGAGATGGTCGTCGCCGACAACCAGGAGCCCGCGCCGCATTTCCGCTACGCCAGCGGCGCCGGCAAATCTCCAACCACATATTTCATGCGCGCGCCGAACGCGGGCGCCTGAGCCGCCGGGAGTTTGTTCTGCCCTGCGTCGGCCCTGCTCTGGTTGGTTCCTCGCTCTCGTGCAGCAGCCGGCGACGCCGAGGCGTCAGAGGATGCGGAGATCGAAAGGCGCGCGCGCCAGCGGCTCGCCGCCTCCGGGCAGCCGGCCGACTGGCGGGAGATGGGGTAGGCGGCTTGCGTACGCTCGCGGCGTCACCGCCCGCATCGCTAGGCATCTCCCCCGTTGTCGTTGAAGGGGCGCGTCGCAATGAGGTCCCGGAGTTCCTCCAGCGCGAGCGGCGACTTCGCGACGTCAAAGTCGTCGTGATGTTCCTGCGCGCCGACGTCCCCTTCCGGGCTCGCTTCCGAAGTGCGGCGCTCGTTGCCGGCGAGAAAGGCGATGCTTTCGCGCCACAGGGCGCCGCGCATCGCCTCCAGATGCATCAGGTGGGTGCCGCGCCCGATCTTGACATCGCGGCGCTCGGACGAGCGCGTCAGGCGGTCGAACAGCCAGCGCGCGTCCGCGTCGGTGACGAGATGATCCCATTCGCCGCGCAGGATCGCCACCGGCGCCTGGACCGCCGCGGGGTTCCAGGCGAGTTCGCCATGCCAGGCGCGCAAAATTTCGACCGTCGGCCCGGTCGGAACCTTGACGGCCTGCGGCGCGCGCCCTCGCGCTTCCGGGTCGCTGTCGAGATATTTTTGCGCCCAGAGCGCGAAATCGTCGCGCGACAGCACGGGGCGTTCGCCAACCGGAACGTCCTCCACGAAGCGCTTTCCCTGATCTTCGTTGGTCACGAGCCGCCACGCCGGCAAGGTCGGGCGCGCGGCGTTGCGGGGACCCTCGCGCCGGCTGAGCGGCGCGAACATCACGATGCGCTCGACCAGCGCCGGATGGCGCGCCGCGAACAGTCCGGCCGGCATCGAGCCCCAGCTATGGGTGATGAACGAAAGGCGCGCTCGACGGTCGTAGTCGAGGATGAACCGCGCCGCCGCCTCGACTTGCGCGACCGCCTCCTCGGCGACCCCGAGCGGACCGTGCGCATCGGCGGCCGCCTCCATCTCGGGATAGCGATCCGAACCGCCGAAGCCGAGAAAATCCACCGTCCACACATCGAAAGCGGCTTCGCAAAGCGCATCGCGCCAGGAGCCGTTGGCGAAACGGAACGCGACCGACAGAGCCGAGGGGAAAGTCGCCCCGTGCAGATAGAGCACGCTGCCCCGGCTTTCCGGGGCCAGGGCGGGCAAGCGCCTCAGGAAAAGCTGCAGACCCTCCCGCCCGCCGTCGATGAGAAACACCTGCTCGCAAGGGTCGAGCGTCGCGCGATGCGATGGGGTCATGAAGGTCCTTGTCGCGCGCAAGCCGACACCCCCAGTCCGAGAGCCGGTCCGCCGATCTCTATGAAACTCCGCAGTGCGCAATTTGTTCAGTGCGATTTACGCACGCATCGCCTCGTCGACGATTTTGGGATTGGCCACAAATATTTCAGCGGCTTCGCCGAACAACGCGTTCGCATTCGACAGATCCAGATCGTCGAATTTTTGAAACTGAAATTGTTGTGGGCCATGCGTTTTGCGCCAAGCCGTCCCGCATATGGCTCGCTCAAGGCGGCGGCGCCCCATGCCCGTCCCACACCCCATCCGGCCTTCGGTCGCTTCCCCAGCAAAGCGCGGGAAGGAACACGTCTTCGAGGCCTCTGGCGTCCTCGCGCCCCGGATTTGGCGCCAAGAAAATCTGGGTTGAATGGTCCGAATCTGGAGGCGCCCTACCCGCCCGCGAACTCTTTCGGCCGGGCGGCGCGGGCGAGCTCGTCCAGCACCGCGTTGATCATGCCGCTCTCCTCCCTTCCGTAGAAGGCGGAGGCGATGTCGACGTATTCGGTGATGGCCACGCGGGCCGGCACGTCGCTGCGGCTCTTCAGCTCATAGAAAGCGGCGCGTAAAATGGCGCGCATCAGGGCTTCGATGCGCTTCAGCGGCCAGCCTTCGGCGAGCGAGCGATCGATCGTCTGGTCGATGGCGAACTGGTCCTGCTGCACGCCGGCGACGATGGCGCGGAAGAAGCCGAGCTCGGCGTCGTTGTACCTGTCGCCCTCGACTTCCTTGCCGATCCAATGGGCCTCGAATTCCGAGCAGACGTCCTCGACGCTCTTGGCGGCGACCTCCATCTGATAGAGCGCCTGCACGGCGGCGAGGCGCGCGGCCGCGCGTCGGTCGGACTTGCTCATGGGATGAACGGGCCCCGCTTGATCTCGGCGAGCCGGAGCGCCGCGCGCGCCGCGTCGCCGCCCTTGTCGCCGCGCGCAGGGTCGGCGCGCACTTCGGCCTGCTCGAGCGTCTCGACCGTCAGGATGCCATTGCCGAGCGGCAGCTTGCGGGCGACCGACAGATCCATCAGGGCGCGCGAGGATTCGCCCGCCACGATCTCGAAATGATAGGTCTCGCCGCGGATCACGCAGCCGAGCGCGACGACGCCCTCGTAGGGGCGATCGGCCGTCGCGGCGGCGTCGAGGCATATCGCGATCGCGGCCGGAATCTCCAGCGCGCCGGGCACGCGCACCGTGTCGACCCTCGCGTTCGCCGCGCCGAACACGGCGGAAGCGCCTGCGTGCAGCATCGCGCCGACGTCCTCGTAATAGCGCGCCTCGACGATGAGGAAACGCGCGTCGGGCATCTGGGGAATCGGCGCCGCGGCGCGCTGCGGTTCGGCCATGGCTTGGGTCCTTCCGATCGGCGGGTCTGCCTTAGAGGGGCGGGCCGCCAGAGGCAAGGCGGCGGGCTGCGCCTTCGCACGACCCCTAGGCGAACTTCGCTTTCAGCGCCTTCACGACGTTGGCGGGCGCGAAGGGCGAGACGTCGCCGCCCATGGCCGCGATCTGGCGCACCAGCGTCGCGGTGATCGGCCGCACCGGCGAGGAGGCGGGCAGGAAGACGGTGCGCAGCTCCGGGGCCATCGCGCCGTTCATTCCAGCCATCTGCATCTCGTAATCGAAGTCGGTCGAGTCCCTCAGCCCCCGGATGATGAGGCGCGCCCCGACCGAGCGCGCCGCCTCGACGGCGAGGCCGGTGAACGAGATCACATCGAGCTCGCAGCCCTCCGCCTTCAGCGGCGCCTCCGCAGCCTCCCGGATCATCTCGAGCCGCTCCTCGACGGTGAACAGGCCGGCCTTGTTGGGGTTCGTGCCGACGCCCGACCACCAACCGGTCGCAAAGCGCCGCGGCGTGCATCAGCACGTCGAGGTGGCCGTTGGTCATCGGATCGAAGGAGCCGGAATAGAAGGCGACGCGGGGCATGAGGATGGGTTAGCGGGCGACGCGCGCTCCGACAAGGGGCGGCAAGCGGACAAAAGCCGGGAATTCATATAGAACCTTGTCTCAAGGAGCGAGCCATGCCGACGACCCTCAAACTGGATGCGGAAACCGAGCGGCGGCTCCGGCGCCTCGCCGAGCTTTCGGGGCGCAGCGCCGCCGATCAATTGGCCGAGATCATCGCCGCCGGCATCGAGGACCTCGAAGACGTCGAGGCGGCGGAGCGAGTGCAGGCGCGGATCGTGAGCGGCGAGGAGAAAGTCTACTCCTCCGAGCAGTTGCGGATCGAGCTGACATAGCCATGAACGCCGAAGCCCTGCGCGCCCTTCAGGCGCCGCTCAAAGATCGCTATCGCGGCGATCCCGGCGCCGCGAAAGTCACGCTTCGCGCCCGCGGCGCGCTGGAAGAGGCGGGCATCGCGTGCAAGGTGGAGACCGGCCGCGCGCTCGCTGTCGCGGGCCTGCACCCGGCGACCGGCGGCGACGGCCTACAACTCTGTTCCGGCGACATGCTGCTCGAAGCTTTGGTCGCTTGCGCGGGCGTCACCTTGAAGGCGGTCGCCACCGCGCTCGGCATTGCGCTGCGCTCGGGCGAAGTGCTGGCCGAAGGCGATCTCGATTTCCGCGGCACGCTCGGCGTCGCCAAGGACGCGCCCGTCGGCTTCGCCAACATAAGGCTGACCTTCCGCCTCGATACCGACGCGCCGCAGGCGGAGCTCGACACGCTGATGAAACTCACCGAGCGCTATTGCGTCGTGCTGCAGACTTTGCGCGCCGCGCCCAAAATCGAGGCCCGGCTGGAGCGCAAGTCTATTTGATGACGACCTCTATGACGGAGGGGCCGCCGCGCGCGACCGCGCGCGCCGTCGCCGCCATGACGGCGGCTCGGTCGTGCGTCTTCTCGTGTGGGACGCCCATCGACTTGGCGAGCGCCTCGAAGTCGATCGCGGGCTCGGCGATGTCCATGCCGACGAACCGGCCAGCGACGGCGTTCTGATAGCCAAGCCCTCGCGCGACATTCTGCAGCACGCCGTAGCGGCGATTGTTGAACACGTAGAACAGCACGTTCGCCTTCACGTTCGCCGCGCTCCACAAAGCCTGAGGCGAATACATCGCGCCGCCGTCGCCGACGAACGAGGCGACCCAGTCCTTGGTCGCCAGCGCCGCGCCAACCGCCGCCGGCATGTTGCAGCCGAGCACGCCGCCGCGCGCGAAGAAATAGCGCCCCGGCTGCGTCGTCAACAGTTCCTGCACGCGGCCAAAAGTGGCGGCGGAATCGTTGGCGATCAGCGCGCCCTCCGGCAGCGCGTCAAGCGCGGCGAGCACGGCGGCGTCCGCCGACAGCACCCCGGTCTCGGCCACGATTTCTGCGCGCAACGCCTCGTTGGAGGCGCGCTTGCGTTTGGCCTGGGCCTCGAGCCGCGCCCCGACCGCGGCGCGGTTGACGCGCCCGGCGACGGCCTCCGCGACGGCAAGAAGCGTGGCGCCGATGTCTCCGTAGAGCGCGAGGTCGGCGGCGTGTTCTCGCCCGAACGCCTCTGCGTTATCGGTGACGTGATAGAAGGCGACGCCCTCGGGAACGGGGCGTTCCTCGCGATAGGGGTAGGCGACGAAGGCGCGGCCGCCGACGACGACGAGCGCCTTCTTGTCGAGCAGCGCCTCGCGTATCCAGGCGAAATCCGGCTTCATCACGCCCGCGAAGCAGGGATGGCTCGACGGGAAAGCCGCGCGCGAGGTGAGCTGCGCGCCCCAGACCGGAAAACCCGCGCTTTCGGCGAGCGCGACAAGCCCCGTGCTTGCCGAGGCCGGCAGATCGTCGCCGAGCAGGATGACGACTTTCTCCGGGCTCAGGCCGGCGAGTCGTGCGGCGAGTTCGGCGGCCTCAGGCGAGGGGCCGAGCCTCGGCGCGGCGGAGGCCGGCGGCACGGCGTCGGCGACCTCGGCGTCGAGCACGTCCATCGGCAGCGACAGGAACACCGGCCCGGTCGGCGGGGTGCGCGCGATCGCGAAGGCGCGGCGGAGCGCCTGCCCGACGTCCTCGCCCCGGCGCACTTCCTTCGCCCATTTGACCACCGGAGAAGCGAGCGCGACGAGATCGCCCGACAGCCACGGCTCGCTCATCAGGTGGCGGGTATCCTGCTGCCCGGCGGTGACGACGAGCGGCGTCTCGCTCGCCTTGGAGGCGACGAGCACGCCCATCGCATTGCCGAGCCCGCCCATGGCGTGCAGGTTGACGAAGCCTACTTTGCCGGTCGCCAGCGCCCAGCCGTCGGCCATGCCGACGGCGGTCGCCTCCTGAAGGCCGAGCACGTAGGCGATGTCGGGCGCGTCGACCAGCGCATCCATCAGCGGCATCTCGGTAGAGCCCGGATTGCCGAAAATGTGGGTGACGCCCTCGTCACGGAGGATGTCGAGCAGAATGTCGCGAGCGCGGCGGGGCATGGGAAGCTCCGTTAAGGTGATGGCGACCGGCAGAGTAGCGCGCGGCGCGGGCAATCGGCGCGCTTTGTCGCGGGCGCTGGCGCCGGTTTGCGCAATTGGATAGCGTGGACCGGCGCGAGTTGGCGGAAAAAATGCGCATGGACGATACGGATCGCAAGATTTTGCGCGAACTGGCGGCGGATTCCTCGCTTTCCAATCAGGAGCTGGCGAGGCGGGTCAACCTGTCGCCGTCGCCCTGCCTGCGCCGCGTGCGCGCGCTCGAGGACGCCGGCGTGATCCGCGGCTATGTCGCGCTGATCGACGGCGCCGCGCTCGGGCGCGCGTTCACGGCCTATGTCGAAGTGCGGCTGGAGCGCCAGTCCGAGGCTTTCAGCCAGCGTTTCGAGGCGGCGATCGCCTCACGTCCGGAGGTGGTCGATTGCGCCTTCGTCACAGGGGAGTTCGACTATCTGCTGAAGATCTCTGTCGCCGATCTCGCCGACTTTCATCGCTTCCTGACGAAGGCGCTGACGCGCATCGAAGGCGTCGCCAACACACGCACCATCATTCCCGTAAAGCATATCAAGGAGGGCGGCCGCAGTGCCGCGTAGCGCCCTTCCCTTCTGGCGCGAGCGCGCATGAGCTACCGGACCTCTCTCGGCGGACAGAGCTGGACCTTCGGCGATCTCGCCGAACTTATGGCGAAGGCGACGCCGCCCCGCTCCGGCGACCGGCTTGCGGGTCTCGCGGCGAGTTCGGCGCAAGAAAATGTCGCCGCGAAATATTGTCTCGCCGACGTGCCGCTCAAGCGTTTTCTCGAAGAGCCGCTCATCCCTTACGAGAGCGACGAGGTGACGCGGCTGATTCTCGACACGCACGATGCGGCCGCCTTCGCGCCGTCTCGCATCTGACGGTCGGCGAATTCCGCGAGCATCTGCTCTCGGACGCCGCAACTTCGGACGCGCTGGCCGCGCTCGCGCCCGGCGTGACGCCGGAGATGGCGGCGGCGGCGAGCAAGCTGATGCGCAATCAGGATCTGATCCTCGCCGCGCGCAAATGCCGCGTCGTCACGCGCTTTCGCAACACGATCGGCCTGCCGGGCGTGCTGTCGGTGCGGCTGCAGCCCAATCACCCGACCGACGACCTGCACGGCATCGCCGCCTCGATCCTCGACGGGCTGCTGCTACGGCTGCGGCGACGCGGTGATCGGCATCAATCCGGCGTCGCGACAGCCTGCGCCGTCCTGATGCGACCTGCTGCGGCTGCTCGACGACACTGATCGCCAGCGCTTCGAGATCCCGACGCAGAGCTGCGTGCTGGCCCATGTGACCAGCTCGATCGAGCTGATCGAAGCGCGGCGCGCCGGTCGATCTGGTGTTCCAGTCGATCGCCGGCACCGAGGCGGCCAACGCAGCTTCGGCGTCAATCTGGCGCTGCTGGAGCGAGGGCCGCGACGCCGGCGCTGGCGCTGAAGCGGGGCACGCGTCGGCGACAACGTGATGTATTTCGAGACCGGGCAGGGCTCGCGCGCTGTCGGCCGACGCGCATCACGGCGTCGACCAGCAGACGCTCGAGGCGCGCGCCTACGCCGTGGCGCGCGCGCTTCCGCCGCTGCTGGTCAACACGGTCGTCGGCTTCATCGGCCCGGAATATCTCTACGACGGCAAGCAGATCATCCGCGCCGGGCTGGAGGACCATTTCTGCGGCAAGCTGCTCGGCCTGCCGATGGGCTGCGACGTCTGCTACACCAACCACGCCGAGGCCGATCAGGACGACATGGACACGCTGCTGACGCTGCTCGGCGGCGGCGGGCGTCAACTTCATCATGGGCGTGCCGGGCGCCGACGACATGATGCTCAACTACCAGTCGACGTCAGTTTCACGACGCGCTCTACGTGCGCGAACGTGCTGGGCCTGCAAGCGCGCGCCGGAGTTCGAGGCCTGGCTTGCAGCGCGATGGGCTTGCGGACGAGCGCGGGCGGCTTCTGCCGCAAACCGGCGGCCCTGCCGCTGCTCGCCGCGCGACCGCCTTGACGCATGGCCGCGACACCGCGATCCCTGGCGCGATCTTTCGCGCGCTGACGCCGGCGCGGATCGGGCTCGGCCGCGCCGGCGCCAGCCTGCCGACGCGGCGAGTGCTGCGCTTCGCCTGGGCGCCACGCCCGCGCCCGCGACGCCGTGCACGCGCCGTTCGACGCCGACGGCGCTTGCGCGCGATGTCGAGGCGCTGGGCTTCGACCCTGAGGCTCGCCACCGCCGCCGCCGATCGCGCGACCTATCTCGCGCCGGCCCGATCTCGGCCGCCGGCTCGACGCCAGCGAGCCGCGAAGCTGCTCGGCTTGACGCCGGCGGCTCTGCGACCTCGCGATCGTCGATTGGCGACGGGCTGTCGTCGACTGCCGTCGCCTTGCCAGGCCGTCGCCGCTGCTGCGGCGCGTTTCGACCTCATGCTCGAGCGCGCGCCTGGCGCGTCGCGCCGGTCGTGTCGTCGAGCAGGCGCGCGTCGCCATCGGCGACGAGATCGGCCGCGGCGCTCGGCGCGCGAGCTCGTCGTCGTGCTGATCGGCGAGCGGCCGGGCCTCTCGCCGCGACAGCCTCGGCGCCTATGTCACCTATGCGCCGCGCGTCGGCCGCAGCGACGCCGAGCGCAACTGCATCTCCAACATTCGCGAAGCGGGCTTCAGCCACGACCAAGCCGCGTTCAAACTCGCCTGGCTGATCGAGGCGGCGCTTGCGCGCAAGCTCACAGGCGTCGGACTGAAGGACGAAAGCGAGTCGACGCTGCTCGAGGCAAAACCGCTGCCCCTGCCAAAATGAACCTTCTCAGGCTTCCGGCTCGTCCACCGGCCCAAACAGGTCGTCGATCCGCACTTCCACTCCGGGCGGGGACAGGGTCAGCGCGCCCGCTCTGACGATCCGCGTCTCGATGACATCGCCGTGGCCGCGCTTGTGATGGATGACCACCCGGCGATCCGCGTCGAGGATCAGGTAATGCGCCAGTGAGGGAAGGGAGAAATATCCCTCGAGTTTGATGCCGTGATCCAGCGCCGCTGTCGCCGGCGACAGCACTTCCACGACGATGATCGGATTGTCGATCACGACGGCTTCAGGCGGCGCCGGCGGGCAGACGACAAGGGCGTCCGGCACGAATGCGCGGTTGTGGCGAACGGAGGTGAGGAAACGCGTAACGCCGTCACGGCAATGCTTCGCAGGGAAGTTTCGCTTCTCGCACCGCTCGATCGAGCGGCCGTGGCCCTGCCCTTTACAAGGCATGCCGAGCCCTCTCCGGCGCCATGGCGACGGCCTGCCCGTCGTAAAGCTCCCACTTGCCTTCTTCGCGCGCGACGAAGTCGAAGAAGAACTCGATGTCGAAAAGCTTCCGGGCGGGAACAGACATAGGTTCACTCTATCGCGATTCCGCCTCGGCAGCGAGGCCGAGGCTTATTCCTCCTCCGCCTCCGGCTCGGTGATGCGCTCCACCGACACGACCCGCTCGTGCTCGGCGGTGTCGAACACGATAACGCCCTGCGTCCCGCGTCCGGCGATGCGGATGCCCTCGACCGGGCAGCGGATCAACTGGCCGCCGTCGGTCACCAGCATCACCTCGTCGCCGTGCTCGACCGGGAACGACGCAACCAGCTTGCCGTTGCGCGCGTTGACCGTCATCGCGACGATGCCTTTGCCGCCGCGGCCGGTGACGCGATATTCGAACGACGACGTGCGCTTGCCGTAGCCGTTCTCCGAGATCGTCAGCACGAATTGCTCGGCGGCCGACATCGCGGCGTAGCGCTCCTGCGAGAGCGCGCGCGTCGACCGCGGCCTCGTCCTCCGTCTCGCCGGCTCCGCCGCTGTCTCGCCCGCCATCGCGCGGCTCATCTTCAGATAGGCCGCGCGCTCGTCGCCGATAGCCTCGAACTGGCGCAGGATCGCCAGCGAAATGACCGCGTCGCCCTCGGCAAGCGCCACGCCGCGCACGCCCATCGAATCGCGGCCCTTGAACACGCGCACGTCCGTCGACCGGGAAGCGGATGCACTGGCCCTCGGCCGTGGTCAGCAGCACGTCGTCGTTCTCGGAGCAGACCGCGACGTCGACGATGCCCTCGCCCTCGTCGAGCTTCATCGCGATCTTGCCGGCGCGGTTGACCTGCGCGAAGTCGGAGAGCTTGTTGCGCCTGACCGTTCCGCGCGTGGTGGCGAACATCACGTCGAGCGTCTCCCAGCTCGCCTCGTCCTCGGGCAGCGGCATGATCGTGGTGATGCGCTCGCCCTGTTCGAGCGGCAGCAGATTGACCAGCGCCTTGCCGCGCGCCTGCGGCGCGGCCAGCGGCAACCGCCAGACCTTCTCCTTGTAGACCTGCCCGCGTCGAGGAGAAATAGAGCACCGGCGTGTGCGTCGAGGCGACGAACAGCCGCGCGACGAAATCCTCCTCCTTCGTCGCCATGCCGGAGCGGCCCTTGCCGCCGCGCCGCTGCGCGCGATAGGTCGAGAGCGGCACGCGCTTGATGTAGCCGCCGTGGCTGACCAGCACGACCATGTCCTCGCGCTGGATCAGATCCTCGTCGTCCATATCGGCTTCGGAATCGACGATCTCGGTGCGGCGCTTGTCGGCGAAGGCGGTCTTCACCGCGATCAGTTCGTCGCGGACGATGCCGATGCACGCGCGCCCGCGAGGCCAGAATATCCAGATATTCCGTGATCTCGACGGCGAGCTTGTTGAGCGCCTCGGCGATCTCCTCGCGCCCGAGCGCCGTCAGGCGCGCCAGCCGCAGTTCGAGGATCGCGCGCGCCTGCGCGTCCGACAATCTGATCGTCCCGTCCTCGTCGAGCACATGTCGGGGATCGGCGATCAGCGCCACCAGCGGCGCCATGTCGTGCGCCGGCCAGTCGCGCGCCATCAAGCGCTTCGCGGGCCGCGCCCTGGATCGGGCGAGGTGCGGATGAGGCGGATCACCTCGTCGATATTGGCGACGGCGATGGCGAGGCCAACCTGGATATGCGCCCGTCGCGCGCCTTGTTGAGCAGATATTTGGTGCGCCGCGTGACGACCTTCTCGCGGAACTCGAGGAACGCGCGCAGCATGTCGCGAAGCGTCATCATCTCCGGCTTGCCGCCGTTCAGCGCGATCATGTTGCCGCCGAAGCTCGTCTGCATCGCGGTGAAACGATAAAGCTGGTTGAGCACGACGTCGGCCACCGCGTCGCGCTTCAGTTCGATCACGACGCGCATGCCGTCGCGATCGCTCTCGTCGCGCAGGTCGGAGATGCCCTCGATGCGCTTTTCGCGCACGAGTTCGGCGATGCGCTCGACCAGCGCCGCCTTGTTGACCTGATAGGGGATCTCGGTGACGATGATCGCCTCGCGGTCCTTGCGCATCGTCCTCGATATTGACCTTGGCGCGCATGATGATCGAGCCGCGTCCCGTCGCGTAGGCGGAGCGGATGCCGGCGCGTCCGACGATGATTGCCGCCGGTCGGGAAGTCCGGGCCAGGAATGATCTCCATCAGATCCTCGACCGACATGTCGGGCTGCTCCATCATCGCGAGCGCGGCGTCGATCGTCTCGCCGAGATTGTGCGGGGGGATGTTGGTCGCCATGCCGACCGCGATGCCGCCGGCGCCGTTGACGATGCAGGTTGGGGACGCGCGACGGCAGAACCGTCGGCTCGTCTCCTTCTCGTCGTAGTTGGGGCGTGAAGTCGACGGTGTCCTTGTCGAGATCGTCGAGCATCGCCATCGCGATCTTTTCGAGCCGCGATTCGGTGTACCGCATCGCCGCGGGCGGATCGCCGTCGACCGAACCGAAATTGCCCTGCCCGTCGATCAGCGGCGCGCGCATCGAGAAATCCTGCGCCATGCGCACCAGCGCATCGTAGACAGCGAGATCGCCGTGCGGGTGATATTTGCCGATGACGTCGCCGACGGTGCGCGCGGATTTGTTGTACGGACGGTCGGGCGTGAAATTGTGCTCGTGCATGCCGAACAGGATGCGGCGATGCACGGGCTTCAGGCCGTCGCGCACGTCGGGCAGAGCGCGGCTGACGATCACGCTCATCGCGTAATCGAGATAGGAGCGCTTCATCTCGTCGAGGATCGAGACAGGCTTGATGTCGGAGGGGTCAGGACGAGGGGTCTTTTCGTCGCTCAAAAGGGGAAATTCCTGAGATTTGTCGGGGTTGCGCTTTCTCTAGCTGATTCTAGCGCTCCGCGCCACCTATTGAAATCCGAATATTTCTCTTTTGCGCCAATGTGTTGACCCACAATCCGGCGCCAGCGACGAAACCTGCGCCTGATTGAGTTAGAGTCGGCGCGGTGGTATCAAATCCTTCGATTTCGTGGGTTTTCGCCGCAAAACGGTTCTGCGGCGAGGGCGTTGATTACGTCCCCTTCAGGCGGCGGCGTCGACCGGCGAGTTCGTTACAGGGATGCGCGCCCTCACTTCGGAGCGACCTGTATGGCGGAGTTGAGAACGCTCTGGGACCTTTTGCGACGCGCGGCGAACCCCGCTGTTGTCGCAGTCCTTGACCATGAGGTCGCCTCCGCTCCCGATCGCAACCTTGCGCGCATAAATCCTCTCGCTTTCGCTTCAAGGCATGGGCTTCGCGAGGACGATGTCATCGGCGCGTTCATCCATTCCGTGCGGCTTGGTCTTTTCGATCTGGCCTGGAATGTTCTGTGCCCCGGCTGCGGCGGGGTTCTCGAGTGCGGCGCGGCGCTAAAGACGCTGAACCGCGAGCAATTCTACTGCGCGCTATGCTCGGCAAACTACGAGCCGACGCTCGACGAACTCGTCGAAGCGACATTCACGGTGAACCCGCGCATCCGTCACATCGCGGCTCACAATCCCGACACGCTTCCCCACGCCGAATACATGCGGCAGATCTTCTGGGGCTCGGGGATGGACCTGCCCGATGACCTCGAGAGCGCAGTCGAGAAGGTTGTCCTCGATGTTGTCGAGTTCGCGCCCTGGCGAAAAGGCGACGCTTTCTCTGGTGCTCCCTCCGGTCTTCGCCATAGCCTTCGATCCCGTGACCCACACGACCAGCGTTCATCGATGTTGGCGGCGAACCGACGACGAGCGTCGTAATCTGCCGATCGTACTCAGTCGAGCCGCATTCGAGCAGCGCCAAGCACGAATTCGGCCGGGACCCGTCAGCATAGCGCTCGAGAACAGAACTCACACGCCGCACGCTTCCGGGCGTCTGGGAGCACAACGAGCATATGGACGCTCTGTTCAGCCGCCGCCGGCCGTTCCTCACCGCGACCCGCTTCTGAGCAACCAGACGTTCCGCGACCTCTACCGCGGCGCGACGCTCGATCCGGAGCAGCGGTTCAAGATCACGAACCTCACGATCCTGTTCACCGACCTCCGGGGCTCGACCGCGCTCTATGATCGCGTCGGCGATCTCGCAGCCTTCGACCTCGTGCGGACCATTTCGAGGCGACTCCTGAAAGCCGTCGGCGAGGAGGGCGGCGCGATCGTGAAAACGATCGGCGACGCCGTCATGGCGACGTTTCCGACACCCGATCGGGCCTTGCGGGCGGCGATGCGGATGCGGGAAGCCATGCGGGGATAAACCGCGAGCGCGGCGGCGATGATCTTGCGCTCAATATAGGGCTCCACGAGGGCCCGTGCCTCGCGGTCATCCCTCGACGACGCGCAGGACTATTTCGGCCAGACCGTGAACATCGCGTCGCGGGTCCAAGGCCTGGCCGACCCGAATGCCGTGCTCGCGACGAAGCCGGTCGTCGAAAGCGCGGAAGTGGCGCAACTGATCGCCGCCAGCGGCTACAGCGTGACTTCGAAGCGTCTGCCTTTGCGCGGGGTCAGCGAAAGTTTCGAGGTGTACGAAATATTCGACCACCAGGACCGAGCCTTCGCGACGTGACCCGAGGCGCTCATCCCGTCCGCTTCCGCTCCTCCTCCTCGTAAAGCTCCTTCTTCGAGAGCTTGCCGACCAGCGTGCGCGGCAGTTCTGGCCGGTAGTCGATCGCGGCGATCATCTCGTGCTTGCCGAGCTTGTCCTTGAGGAACGCCTTCATCTCGTCGAGCGTACGGCTCGGCCGCGCCCGCCTTCAGCTTGACGAACGCCTTCGGCGCTCTGGCCGCGATATTCGTCGGGAATGCCGATCACACTGACCGCCTCGACGGAGGGGTGCTGATAGATCGCTTCCTCGATGTTGCGCGGATAGACGTTGAAGCCGCCGCACAGGATCATGTCCTTGGTGCGGTCGACGATATGGACATAGCCGTCCTCGTCCATCCAGCCGACGTCGCCGGTGCGCATGTAGCCGTCGGCTGTGAACAGTTCGCGCGTCGCCTCCTCGTTGTTCCAGTAGCCGATCGTGATGTTCGGCCCCTTGACGCAGATCTCGCCGCGCTCGCCCTCGGGCACATAGGTCTTGTCGTCCTCGACGCTGAGGAAACTGCATGTCGAGACAGGGCGCCGGCACGCCGCAGGAGCCGGCGCGCGGCGGCCGATGGGACGGGCGTAAAAGTGCCGATCGCGCGCGGTCTCTGTCATGCCCCAGCCTTCGCGGACCAGCGCCGCTCGCCTTCTGGAATGCCGAGGCGACTTCCAGCGGCAAGCGGCGCGCCGCCGGAGCTGCACAAGTCTTGAGGCTTTGCAGGCTGTCCGGCTTCAGCGCGGGATGATGCAGCAGCGCCACAAACATCGTCGGCACGCCGGGGAAGAAGTTGATCTTCTTGCGTCTCGATATCCTTCAGCACCGCGTCGGGATCGAAGCGTACGTGCAGCACGAGTTCCGCGCCGAGGCGCACCCCCAACAGCATCAGGACGACCATCGCATAGATATGGAACAGCGGCAGCACGACGAGCGCGCGCAGTTCGCCTTCTGCACGAGCCTGGGCTCGGCGCGCAGCGTCTCCACGATCATTGCGCGAGCGGCCGCGGTCAGATTGGCGTGCGTCAACATCGCGCCTTTCGGCTTGCCGGTCGTGCCGCCGGTATATTGCAGCGCCGCGATCGCCTGGTGCGGATCGCGCGCCGGCGGCGGCTCGAAGGCGCCGTCGTTGTCGATGAGCTTGCGAAAGTGCACATTGCGCGCGTCCGGCGCGACCTCGGCGATCTGTTTGCCGGCCGCCAGCTGCGCGCGGATCGGCCCGGGCGCGGCCGGAGAATTCGGCGAGGTCGCCGATCACGAGCTTCCGCACGCCGGAATGCGCGACGACGGCGGCGATCTGCGGATAGAGCGCGGCGAGATCGAGCGTGACGAGGATTTGCGTCTGACTGTCGGCGAGCTTGTGCTCGAGCGTCTGGGCGGCATCGAGCGGCGAATAGGGCACGATCGTTCCGCCCGCGCGCAGCGCGCCGAAATAGGCGATCAGGAATTGCGGGCAATTCGGCAGATAGAGCCCGACGTGGACGCCCGGCTTCACGCCCAAAGCCTGAAAGCCCTTCGCCGCGCGATCGACCAACTTATCGAGTTCGGCGTAGCCGATCCGCCGCCCCATGAAGTCGAGCGCCGGCTTGTCGCCCCACTTCTGCGCGGCCGACGTCGAGTAAGTCGTCGACCATGCGGATGTCGAGAACGGGATCGGGGTTTACGCCCGACGGATAAGACTTCACCCACGAACGCGCCATCATTCCTCCCCTTGTCGCTTCAGGGCGAACAGAGGGCTATAGCTTAGCAAGGGTTGGCTTTTGTGTCTCCTTTACAGGAAGGGGCCGTCGCCGACAGCGCGGCGACGTGTTTTTCAGTGCTCAAGCTTTCAGTGTCAGGCGGCTTTGGCCCTGGCGGGCTTGCGCGCGGCCGGCGCTTTCTTCGCCTTCGGCGCGACGATGCGCGCGACTTCGGAGACGAGCTCCGTCTCGGCGAGCCGCCAATGCTCGAGGTCGCGCCCGTGGGGGCGGCCTTCGCGTTCCCAAATCTCGTAGCTCCGCTCTTGAATTGCCTGCAAGTTCATGGATTGTCCCTCATGTGATTTTCGAAGTAACGGCCCGCCGAACCGCTTGAAAGACAGATTCGCGCGCCATGCGGCGAACCGTCGCGAGCGCCCGCGCTCTTTGGCGCCGGGCTTGCCGGAGCGGCCGCCCCGAACGGGGACAGCGGTTCCGCGGCCGTTTACGAATACGCAGCTAACCGGAATATGGTTACCGAAAGGTTTACATGGGCGAGGCAGCGCCTATTGGCGCTTGAGCCGATCCTTGGCGTTCTGCGACTCGATCGCCGCGCGCGCCGCCTGCCAGTCGGCGTCGCTCCATTTGCGCAACTCGTAGAAATTGCCGCCAGTGGCGAGCGCCTGCCCGCCGTCCATGGCGATCGTCTCGCCGCTCAGCCAGTTGCAGCCGTCGGAGAGCAGGAAGGTCGCGAGGTTCTGCAGCTCCGCGAACGTGCCGACGCGGCCCTGAGGATTGGCCGCGGCCGTGCGCGCGCCCGGATCCTCGCCGGGATTGAGCCGCTTGCTCATGCCTTCGGTCGGGATCTCGCCGGGCGCGATGGCGTTGAGGCGGATGCCGTGCCGGCCCCATTCGGTCGCCAGAGACATGGTCATCGTCTGGATCGCCGATTTGCTCATCGCCGAGGGCACGACATAGGGGCCGCCGTTGCGCGTCCAGGTGACGGTGATCGAGACGACGGCGCCGGGATGGCGGCCGGCGATCCAGCGCTTGCCGACCGCCTGCGTCACATAGAACGTGCCATGCATCACGATATTGGCGATCGCGTCGAAGCCGCGCGGCGACAGGTCCTCGCTGCGCGAAATGAAATTGCCGGCGGCATTGTTGACGAGCCCCGTCAGCGGCCCGTCGGCGAAGATCTCTTCAACCATGTGGTCGACCGCCGCCGCATCCCTGATGTCGAGGCCGTAAGCCTTCACGACGCCGCCATGCGCCGCCATCAGAGCTTCCGCCGTCTCGTCGCACACCCCCTTGCGCCGCCCGCAGATTGCGATCTCCGCGCCGAGTTCGAGGAACCGCTCCGCCATCGCGCGCCCAAGCCCGGTGCCCCCGCCGGTGATGAGGATCTTTTTGCCCTTGAACAATCCGGCCTGGAACATGCGCTTCACTCCCTTCGATCGGCTCAATTCGGCGGCGTGGACGCCGCCGCTCCTCGTCCTTTGGAGCGGCGGCCTCCAGGCCGCCGACCTTAACGCCGCCGCTCGTTAGCATGGAAGCATTGCGGTGGGGAGCGCGCTGGGCCAAAAGCGCCCCCGCAATGGAAAACGTCACTCTCAGGTCCGCCGAAGCGCGCGAATTCCGAGCCGGGTTCATCGACATCCTGCCGCTGTCGGTCGGCGTCGCGGCCTACGGCCTCGCCTTCGGCTTTCTCGCGGCGGAAGCCCATATGGACGGCTTCACGACCGGGCTGATGAGCACGATCGTGATGGCGGGCTCGTCGCAGATCGTCGCGACGGAGCGGCTCGTGGCGGGCGCCGGCGCCTTCGCCGCGCTCGTCGCCGGCGTCGCGCTCAATCTGCGTCTGCTGCTCATCACGGCCTCCCTGCGCGAGGAATTCGCGGGGCGGCCGTTCTGGCAGATCGCGCTCGGCGCGCATGTGACGGCCGACGAGAACTGGGCGCTGATGAACCGGACGCGTCGCGCCGGCAAGTCGGTCGGCTACTGGTATCTGGTTGGCGGCGGCGTCAATCAGATGCTGGTCTGGATCGTGGCGACGATCGCCGGCGCGGTGTTCGCGAGTTCCGTCGTCGAGCCGCGCGCGCTCGGCCTCGACTTCGCCTTCACCGCCGCCTTCATCGCGATCCTCGCCGGGCTGTGGCGCGGCCGCATCGATCTGCTGCCCTGGGCTGCGGCGGCGGCGATGACGGCGCTGCTCGTCAAGGGGACGTCGCTCGATCCTTCCTGGTCGCTGATCGCGGGCGCACTTGTCGGCGCCGCGGTCGCCGGATGGCAGAAGGCATGAGCCAGGTCGCCATCGTCATCGCCGGGCTCGCGCTCTCAACCTTCGCGCTGCGCCTCGGCGGCTATTACATCGGCGCGTCGCTGCCGAAGGAAGGAGGGTGGGCCCGCGCCTTCAACGCGCTGCCAGGTTCGGTCATCGCCTCGTTGGTCGCGATGCTGATGCTGCGCGGCGGCCCGAACGAATGGGTCTCAGGCGTCGTTGCGCTCGGCCTCGCTATCTTAACCCGCAGCCTGCCCATCGCCATGGCCGGCGGCATCGCGGCGATCTGGGCGCTGCGGCACTGGGCCTGACAATCAGTCGCGGTATTCGGGCTCCTCCCGATCGAGGATCGTGCGAATCGCCGTCAGATGTTTTTCGCCGAAATCCGGATAATCCTCCCACTGGCGCGCGGTCTTCTCGGCGACCTCGTGCGAGACGACATTGAGTTCGCGCTGCGTCGACAGCGCGGTGATGTAGGTCTCCGCGGCGCGTTCGAAGTAGTAGATCTGATCGAAACATTCGGCGACGTCGCGGCCGGTGACCAGCACGCCGTGATTGCCCATCAGCAGCACGGAAAGGTTGCCGAGCCGGGTCGCCAGCCGCTCGGCCTCGTCGCCGAGGCCCATGCCGTCGAAACCGTCGTCGACCGCGATGCGATTGTAGAACCGCATCGTATTCTGATCGATCGGCGGCATGACAGGGTCTTTGAGACAGGCGAGCGCCGTCGCGTATTTGGAATGCAGATGCATCACACAGCGCGCCTGCGGAACATTGCGATGCAGCGCGCCGTGGATCGCGACCGCGGTCGGATCGAGGCTTGCGCCTACGTCCTCGGGCTCGCCATCCGCGTCGATCTCGATGAGATCGCTCGCCTTCATCGTCAGCCAATGAGTTCCATAGGGATTGAGCAGGAACCGCTTGCCGTCGGGCGAGATCGCGAGGCTGTAATGGTTGGCGATGCCCTCGTTCATGCCGAGCCGCGCCGTCCAGCGGAACGCCGCCGCGAGCTGGCGGCGTTCTTCGGTATGGTTCATGATGGTTCCCTCATTCGCAATGGCCCGGTCCGCTTGACGCTTTGCCGCGTTCAGCTCCTAGTATGGAGGTTTGAAGCAAAAATCATCAAGGGCGATGGCAGAACAGGATCAGAACCGTCGTTTCTTCGAGCGCCAGCCGAACCCCGCGCTCGCCGGACTGGTCACGGGAATTTACGGCTATCGCGGCGGAATGGCGGGCGCCGAAAGCCTCGTCGAGCCGGCGCGCCTCGTCGTCGCGCTGATCTTCAATTTCGGTTCGCCCTATCGCATCGCACTCGGCCGCAGGCCACAGAGGGCCGAGACGTGGCGGAGCTTCGTCGGCGGCCTGCACTTCGGACCGGTGTGGATCGAATCCGGCGAGGGCGCCGAATGCGTGCAGGTCAATCTGACGCCGCTCGGCGCGCGTCGCCTGCTGCGGCCGCCGGCGCAGGAATTTTCTAGCCGGCTCGTCGCGCTCGACGAGCTCGCGGACGCCTCTCTTTCCGAGTTCGCCAGGCGGCTCGCGGACCTCGGCGATTTCGAGCGACGGCTCGCGGCCACTGAACGTTTTCTGAGCGCGCGCCTTCTGCGCTTGAAGAATCAGGAGGACGCCGGCGCCGCCTGGGCTTTGTCGCGCATAATCGCGCTCCGCGGCGATGTGCGGATCGGCGCGATCGGCGAGAGTCTCGGCTGGAGCCGCCGTCGCCTCGCAGAAACGTTTACTCGCGAATTCGGGCTTGGCCCCAAGGCGATCGCCCGCATGGCCCGATTCGAGAGCGCGCTCAATCTGGCGCGGCGCTCGGCAGCGCCGGACTGGGCCAGATCGCGCTCGAGGCCGGCTACGCGGACCAGTCGCATCTGACGCGGGAGTTTTCGGCGCTCGCCGGCCGCCCGCCCGAACGCTGGCGAAAGGCCGCGTAACATTCGTTCAAGACCGGCTCGCGGTCTCGACGATAAGTTCGGCTCATTCCTGAACCAGGAGCGAACCATGAACACCGTCGAGTCGCCACGCATCTTCCCCGCCTACCGCTATCGCGACGCCCATGCCGCGATCGATTTCCTCTGCCGCGCCTTCGGCTTCGAGGTCCACGCCAAATACGAGGAGGCCGGACGCGTCGTCCATGCCGAGCTCGCCTTCGGCGCCTCGATGATCATGCTCGGGACCTCGCCCGACGGCACGCCGCCGACCGATCCCAAGGCGCTGACGATCTATGTCGCGGTCGACGACACGGACGCAGCTTACGAACGCGCCAAGGCGGCCGGGGCGACCATCCTCGAGTCGCCCGTCGATCGCGATTACGGCAGCCGCGAATTCCGCTGCGCCGATCCCGAGGGCCATAGCTGGTCGTTCGGCACCTATTGGCCGAAGGCGGGGATCGCCAATGTGGCGTGAGCGTTAGCGGGTTTGGAAGGCGCTGCGCTTTTGTAGTCAGTGTTGCGGCCCGGCTCGCTTGCCAAACCACTTTCGCCAAGCCACACTCGCGAAGGCGCATCGCTTAACCTTGGGACCTCGGGCCCGTTACCTCTACCGAAGTCGCCGCCACTGTCGCGGCTGACTTGCTCCGAAAGGTCCCTCCGGCTGCGTGAACACCAAGATTTCTCAGATCGCAGCTTAAGCCGCGGAGGATAACGCATGAAGTCTCGCACCATTTCCCTGCACGCGTCCGTCTGGTTGGCCGCGGCGGCGATATGCGCAACTCTCCCCGCGATCGCGCAACAGATCAACGGCGTTCCGGGCTCCCCCGACGCCACAATGACAATCGACGGCAAGCAGCTTCCGGCGCCGCCGATCCCGTTCGGCGGCGTGATCAAGGAAACCGCCAAGGACTCGAAGCCCTTCTGGCCGCCCAGAATCGTACCGCCCAAAGGCGCGCCGAACGTGCTGCTCATCATGACCGACGACCAAGGCTATGGCGTCAGCGGCACGTTCGGCGGCGTGATCCCGACGCCGACGCTCGACAAGCTTGCGCAGTCCGGACTGAGGTACACCGAGTTCCACTCGACGGCGCTCTGCTCGCCGACCCGCGCCGCTCTCATCACCGGACGCAATCATCACGAGGTCGGCTTCGGCGTCATCGGCGAACTGTCGACTGGCTACCCCGGATACGATTCTATAATTGGTCCTGACAAGGCGACGGTCGGAGAAATTCTCAAGGAGAACGGCTACGCCACTTCGTGGTTCGGCAAGGACCATAACACTCCGACTTATCAGTACAGCCTGGCCGGACCGTTCGAGCAATGGCCTTCCGGCATGGGGTTTCAGTATTTCTACGGTTTCCTGGGCGGCGAGACCGACCAATGGACGCCTTATCTGTTCAAGGATCATACGCGGCTGTTTCCGTGGGTCGGGCATCCCGGCTACAATCTGACCACCGACATGGCGGACAACGCGATCCAATATTTGCACGAATTGAACGCTGCAGCGCCGGAGAAGCCGTTCTTCCTTTACTACGTGCCCGGCGGCTCGCATTCGCCGCACCAGCCGACCAAGGAATGGATCGATAAGTTCCACGGTCACTTCGATATGGGCTATGAAAAGTTGCGCGAGGAAATCTTCGCCAACCAGAAACGCCTGGGCGTGATACCCGCCGGCACGCAACTCACGCCGTGGCCGGAAGGTCAGGTGGATTTCGGCGGCGCGACCCTGCCGCGATGGGATTCGCTCACCTTCCTCCAAAAGAAGCTTTACGCACGCGAGGCTGAAGTGTTCGCGGCCTATACAGCTTATACCGATCACGAAATCGGCCGCGTCATCCAGGAAGTCGAGGACGAAGGCAAGCTCGACAACACCCTGATAATCTACATTGTCGGCGACAACGGCACGAGCGCCGAAGGCACCGAGGAGGGCACCTACAATCAGATGACGGCCTACAATGGCATCCTGCATCTCCCCGAAGCCTTGCAGCTTCTGCACTATGAAGACTGGGGTTCGGACAAGACCTATCCGCACATGGCGGTGCAATGGTCGTGGGCCTTCGATACGCCGTTCAAGTGGACCAAGCAGGTGGCGTCGCACTTCGGCGGCACACGCCAGGGCCTGGTCGTTTCCTGGCCCGGTCACATCAGCGATCTCGGCGGCATGCGCTCGCAATTCCATCACGTGATCGACATTGTTCCGACGATCCTCGAGGCCGCCGGCATCAAGGCGCCCGACATGGTCAACGGCATCCCACAAAAGCCGATCGAAGGCGTGAGCATGCTGTACACTTTCGACAAGGCGAATGAGAATGCGCCTTCCAGGCATGACACGCAGTATTTCGAAATGGTCGGCAACCGCGCCATCTATCACGACGGATGGATCGCGGCGACGACGCCGCCGGCCGCGCCCTGGTTGCTCGCGACAGGCAAGCTTCCTGACCTCAGCGACTACCGTTGGGAGCTCTACAATATCGCCAAGGATTACTCCGAGAACGATGACCTTGCCGCCCAAATGCCTGACAAGCTGAAGGAGATGCAGGCGCTGTTTGTCACTGAGGCGGAAAGAAACAACGTCTTCCCGCTTGATAATACCGGGTTTGCTCGGGCCTTGACCGCCCGCCCCAGCGCGGTCGCGGGCAAGACCGTCTTCACCTATACAGGCGAAAATCCAAGCATCCCCGTCGGCAACGCGCCCAGCGTCCTGGACCGCGACTACACCATCACCGCTGAGGTGACGATCCCCGAGGGCGGCGCGGATGGCATGATCGTAAAGATGGGCGGGCGGTTTGGCGGCTACGGCCTCTATCTGCTGCACGGCAAGCCGGTGTTCGATTATAACTTCCTGGATTTGCAGCACACACGCTGGGAAGGCGGCTACATCGGCGAAGATTTGCTCACCCGTGCCCTGCCGCCCGGCAAGCACATCATCACCTTCGACTTCAAGTACGATGGACCCGGTATGGCCAAGAGCGGCACGGGCGTGCTCTCGGTCGATGGCCGCGAACTGTCGAAGAAAAAGATCGAACACACGATACCGTTGCTGATGACCGTGGACGAGACCTTCGACGTCGGAGTCAACACCGGCACTCCCGTTGACGACAGCTACAAGTCGCCGTTCCGCTTCACCGGAAAGATCGACAAGCTGACGTTCAATCTCGGGCCGTCGCAGATCACTGAAGCCGACAAGCCGGCGATCGACGAGGGAATGAAAAAGACGGACAACTAGGCGCGACGTTCCGCCATCTCGAGACCTGGCGGCCCATCGTATGGGCCGCCGACAGCCGACGGGCTCGTCATGAAACTTCTGCTCACCGTGATTGCCGTCGTCGAGGCGGCGACAGGCGTGGCGCTGCTGACTGCCCCCATCTTGGTGACGCAGATGCTGCTCGGCGCCGAGATAACAGGCGCGGCCATTCCCCTTGGGCGGATCGCCGGGGCTGGGCTGCTCTCGCTGGGCCTCGCGTGCTGGGCGGCGCGCAGCGATCCCGCGTCGAAGAACCTTCTGCCCGCGGTGTCGTTCTACAATATCGCCGCCGCACTGATTCTGGCTGCAGCCGGCCTCCAATTCCCGACAGCCGGACTTCTGCTGTGGCTTGCCGTCGTCGTTCACGCGGCGATATCAGCATGGGGCCTGACGCTCGCGTCGCGGCGAGCGCGTTAACCGACGGATCTCCCGAGCCACGCGCGCGCTTCCCTGCTCGGGATCGCCGCGTTAGAACGGCGCGACCTCTTTCCAGGCAGGACGCGCCCTTGAACACTCCCTCCGCCGGCAGCCAGGAATATGTTGGCGACGACCGCAACGACGACGTTCTCATCTCCGTCAACGGCGAGCTCGTGCGCCGGCCCGACGCGAAGGTCTCCGTGTTCGACTCCGGCTTCGTGCTGGGCGATGGGGTCTGGGAAGGCTTAAGGCTCCACGGCGGGCGCATCGCTTTTCTCGAACGGCATTTCGATCGCCTGTGGGACGGCGCGAAAATGCTGCGCTTCGACATCGGCCTCAGCCGCGAGGCGCTGAAGCGGCGGCTGTTCGACGTCATCGAAGCCAATGGCATGAGCGAGGGCGTGCACATTCGGCTCATGGTGACGCGGGGCGTCAAACGCTCGCCCTATCAGGACCCGCGGCTCACCATCGGCGACGCGACGATCGTCATCATCCCCGAATGGAAAGTGCCGAAGCCGGAGATGCTGGCGAAAGGGCTCGATCTCTTCACCGTGCATATCCGCCGGACGGGCCCCGCCGAGCAGGACCAGAAGCTCAATTCGCATTCCAAGCTCAACTGCATCCTCGCCTGCATCCAGGCGATGGAGGCCGGCGCGGACGAGGCGCTGATGCTCGACGATCGCGGCTTCGTGGCGACCTGCAACTCGACCCATTTCTTCATCGTTCGCAAGGGAGAGCTCTGGACTTCTGCGGGCGGCTTCAATCTCGCCGGCATCACGCGCGACGCCGTGTTGCGCGCCGCGCGCCGCGCCGGCATTCCAGCCTACGAGAAGGACTTTTCGCTGTTCGACGTCTACGGCGCGGACGAGGCGTTCTGCACCGGCACGTTCGCGGGCCTGACCCCGGTGCGCAAGGTGGATGGGCGCGAGATCGGCGACTATCCACGCGATCCGCTCGACCGCTCGGGGCCGATGACCAAACAGCTTCGCGCGCTCTACAAGGCGCTGGAAGCGGAAGAGGCCGAGAGGCGCGACGCGCCATGAACCCGGTGCGCATCGCCATGTGGTCCGGCCCGCGCAACATCTCCACCGCAATGATGCGCAGCTTCGGGAACCGGTCCGACTGTTCGGTCAGCGACGAGCCGTTCTACGCCGCCTATCTCGCGAAAACCGGCCTCGACCATCCGATGCGCGAGGAAGTGATCGCCTCGCAGCCGACCGACTGGCGCGAGGTCGCGGCGCGTCTCGTCGGCCCCGTCCCCAAAGCGCGGCCGATCTGGTACCAGAAGCACATGACGCATCACATGCTGCCCGGATTCGGGCGCGAGTGGATTGCCTCCTGCGTCAACGCCTTCCTTATCCGCGCGCCGGAAGCCGTGCTAGCCTCTTATGCCAAACGTCGCGCCGACTTCACCCTCGACGAGATCGGCTTGCCCGCGCAGGTCGACCTGTTCGAGCGCGCGGCGGATCGGCTCGGCAAGGCGCCGCCCGTCATCGAGGGCAAGGACGTGCTCGCCGATCCGCGCGCCGCGCTGACCGCGCTCTCGGCCGCCTGCGGCATTCCCTTCGACGAAGCCATGCTCTCCTGGGCGCCGGGACGGCGCGCCAGCGACGGCGTCTGGGCGCCCGCCTGGTACGATGCGGTCGAGCGTTCGACGGGCTTTGCGCCGCCGGCGGCGGAGGCGTCGTTCGAGGACCTCGACGATTCGCTCAAAACCCTCGCCGAGGCGGGGCGCCCGCTCTACGAGCGGCTGGCGCGCTGGAAAGTTGCATTTCCTCGCTCAGCCTAAGCTTTTCCCCTGAAAAATTGAGCTTTGCGCAGCAACGGCGGCGGCTGACTTGACGCGCCGCCTGGTCGCAAGCATCACACGCCCGGATGCCGCTTTTCCTGCTGCCCTACCCCGTCATCAACCCGGTGCTGGTGCAACTGGGGCCATTTGCTATTCGCTGGTACGCGCTCGCCTATATTGCGGGGCTCGTCGCGGGTTGGCAGATCATCCGGCGGCTCGTCGCCAACGACAAGCTATGGGGCGGTCTCAAGCGCCCGAGCCCCGACAGCATCGACGACCTGCTCGTCTATTGCGCACTCGGCGTCGTGGTCGGCGGGCGGCTCGGCAATGTGCTTTTCTACGATCCGCAGTTCTATTTCGCGCACCCGCTCGACATCCTGAAAGTCTGGGAAGGCGGCATGTCGTTCCATGGCGGGCTGCTCGGCGCGGCGGTCGGCGTCTGGCTGTTCGCGCGGCGCGAGCGCGTCCCCGTACTCTCGATGTTCGACCTCGCCTCGCTGGTCGCGCCGATCGGCCTGTTTCTCGGCCGCATCGCCAATTTCATTCGGCCCGAGCTCTGGGGCCGGCCGACCGACGTGCCCTGGGCGATGATCTTTCCGGGCTCGGACGGCGCGCCCCGCCATCCGAGCCAGCTCTATGAAGCAGGTCTCGAGGGCCTTGCTCTGTTCGCCGCGCTCGCGGCCGGCGCGCGCGCCGGGTGGCTTCGTTATCCCGGCCGGCTCGCGGGCTTGTTCGGCCTCGGCTATGCCGCGGCGCGCACGTTCAGCGAATTTTTTCGCGATCCCGATCCCCGGCTCGAGGACCTCGGCAATGGCCTCACGATGGGAATGCTGCTCTCGGCGCCGATGGCGCTGATCGGCATTGCGCTGCTTGTCGCGAGCTTCGTCAGGGCGAGGCCGACGGCATGACCGAACTCGGCGACATCATCGCGGACATGATCCGCGCCGAGGGGCCGATCACGGTCGAGCGCTATATGGAGCTAGCGCTCATCCATCCCGAGTTCGGCTATTACATGACCCGCGACCCGTTCGGCGCCGCGGGCGACTTCACGACGTCGCCGGAAATCTCGCAGATGTTCGGCGAGCTTTGCGGGCTATGGGCGGCCGAAGTCTGGACCGCCATGGGTTCGCCGAACCCGGTCCACCTCATCGAGCTCGGTCCCGGGCGCGGCACCTTGATGAGCGATGCGCTACGCGCCGGGCGCATCGTGCCGGAATTCCGCGCCGCGCTCGACGTCACGCTGGTCGAGGCGAGCCCGGTGCTCGCCAACATCCAGCACGAGGCGCTGGTGGCCAGCGGCGCCGCGATTTCCTGGGCGCCGACGCTCGCCGAGGCGCCGGAGGGCCCGGCGATCGTCATCGCCAACGAGTTTCTCGACGCCCTTCCAGTGCGCCAATATGTGATGCGCGGCGGCCGCTGGCGCGAGCGGTTGATTCGGCTCAATCCGCGCGGCGGCTTCGCTTTCGACGTCAAGCGCGAAGCCGAACAGGGGCTGCCGCCAGTCGGCGACGATGGCGACATTCTCGAGATCAACGCTTCCGCTCACCGCCTTGTCTATGAGCTGAGCCATCGGCTGGCGCGCCAGGGCGGCGCCGCGCTGTTCGTCGACTACGGCCATGTGGTGACAAGCCTTGGGGACACGCTCCAGGCGGTGAAGCAGCAGCGCCCGGTCGATCCCCTGGGCGCGCCGGGAGAAGCCGATCTCACCGCCCACGTCGACTTTTCGGCCATGGCGCGCAGCGCCCGCGCCGCCGGGGCCGCCGTCTACGGCCCGATCGAACAGGGCGATTTCCTCGAGTTCGCTCGGGCTCTCGGCCCGCGCGGGCGCGCTCAGCGAACGCTCGCCAGATCGCGCGGCGGAATTTGAGGCCGCCCGCCGACGCCTCGCCGGCAAGGGCGAGAGCGAGATGGGCGCTTTGTTCAAGGCGATGGCGATATCAGACATTTCGCTGCCGATCCCGCCCGGCTTCGAGCCCAGATGAGCGAAAGTTTTGCGCTCGATGCGCTGAACGTCGCCGGCGTGCGCCATGCCTTCTTCACCCGCAACGGCGGCGTCTCCGAGGGCGTTTATGCCTCGCTCAACGGCGGGGTCGGTTCGCGCGACGCTCCGGAGCGGGTGAGCGAGAACCGCGCCCGCATGGCGCGCGCGCTCGGCGTCAGCGCAGAACGCCTGCTCGTGCCGTTTCAAGTCCATTCCCCCGACGTGATCGCAGTCCACGAGCCCTGGGCGCCCGACGCGCGGCCGCGCTGCGATGGCATCGTGACGCGCGACGCCGGGGCTCGCGCTCGCCGTCACCGGCGCCGACTGCGGCATGATCCTGTTCGCAGACCCAAAGGCGCGCGTGATCGGCGCCGCGCATGCGGGTTGGAAGGGCGCGCTGACCGGCGTCGTCGAGGCGACGGTGGAAGCGATGATCGCGCTCGGCGCCGAGCGAGGCGCGATCCGCGCCGGCCTCGGCCCCTGTATCGCGCAAGCCTCCTATGAGGTCGGACCCGAGTTCGTCGCCGCCTTCAGGGAAGGCGACTCGGAGAGCGCGGCGTTCTTTGCGCCGAGCCTCAATGAAGGCCGCGCCATGTTCGACCTGCACGGCTACATCGGCGCGCGCGCCCGGCGCGCGGGTCTGGAAATCTTCGAGGACAGCGGCTTCGACACCTACGCCGACGAGACCCGCTTCTTCAGCTATAGGCGCATGACCCACCGCAAGGAACCGGACTACGGACGGCTCGTTTCCGGCATCGTGCTCGAATAGGTCAGGAAGACATCGGGCCTCGCGTGACGTTCACGCGACTTTGAACCGCCGCCGCATTTCCTTCACAGTCCATTCATTCGCCCTTCAACGCGAAGCGCGCATCAAATCGCCTGCCGGAACGCATACCGGACAGGAGAAAACCCCATGAAACTCTGGAAAGCCGCACTTCCGATGCTGGCGCTCACCCTCGTCGCCCAGGCGCCCGCTTACTCCGCCGAGCAGAGCTCGGCCGCTTCGTCATCCTGGATGGATCGCATGTGCTCGTCGACAGACGACGCCTCGAAGATGAGCGAGCGCATGACTGGGCGCGAGGATCGCTTCGCGGACCGCCTGCGGCTGAACGACACGCAAAAGGCGGCGTTCAAGGATTGGCGGGAAGCCCGCGCCAAGCTGATGACCGACCACCGGACGGCATTCTGCGCGAACAAGCCCGATCTTTCGAGCTTCGAGGCGCGCCTCAACTTCCGCCAGACGATGCTCGAAAACCGTCTAAACGACATGAAGGCGCTCGAGCCGAAACTCGTCGCCTTCTACAACAGCCTGACTGACTATCAGAAGGGCCAGTTCGACGCCCGCATGGGCGCTCAGTGGCGCGGCCACGATCGCGGCTAGAGCAAGCGACCTTCAGCTGAATCACGGCTTCCCCTCATCCGGCGCTGCGCGCCACCTTCTCCCGCAAGCGGGAGAAGGATCTCGCGAGCGCCTTGCTGCCCCTCTCCCGCTTGCGGGAGAGGGCTGGGGTGAGGGTGGTTCTAGTTGATCGCAAGATGCCTAGCCCGACTTCGCGGATTCGCCTGTGGACAACCCGATTTTGCGGTTGTCCGCGGCGTTTAAGCATTTGAACTGATTGATGCGGACTTCGAAAACAACGCCAAAAAGGGCTGTAGTGAAGACCAACTAAACTTGAGGGGGATTCCCAGAATCGACCACGCATGGCAAAATCGTCGCCGCCATGTTCCTACGAAAGACCGAGCGGCGAAAGAACGGGAAGACGCATCTTTACTGGAGCGTCGTCGAGAACCGGCGGCTCGACAGCGGCCGGGTCGTGCAGCGTCATGTGCTCTACCTCGGCGAGATCAATTCCTCGCAAGCGGAAGCTTGGCGCAGGGCGGTCGAAGTGTTCGACGAGGATGAAGGACGGTCGCGCGCGCTGGCGCTGTTCCCGGAGGATCGATGCGAGGTTTGCGACGACGACGTGGTGCGGTTGCGGCTCAGCGAGATGCGGCTTTGTCGGCCACGCCAATTTGGCGCCTGCTGGCTCGCGGGCGTTCTGTGGAGCGAGTTGCGGCTCGATCGCTTCTGGGCCGAGCGCCTACCCAAAAGCCGCAAAGGCACACGTTGGGATCATGTGCTGCAAGTGCTGACCACCTATCGGCTCATCGCTCCGGGAAGCGAATGGCGGCTGCATCGCCAATGGTTTCTCGCAAGCGCTATGGCCGATCTTCTCGGCTCCGACTTCGGCCTCGCGGAAGCCCACAAACTCTACGCCTGCCACGACCTGCTGCTGGCTCACAAACAGGCTTTGTTCTCGCATCTGACCGAGCGTTGGCGCGATCTGTTCAACGCCTCGTTCGATGTGCTGCTCTACGATCTGACCAGCACTTATTTCGAGGTCAACGCATCCGATCTTCCCGAGGACAGCAAACGACGGCACGGCTACAGCCGCGACAAGCGGCCCGATTGCCCGCAACTCGTCATCGCGTTGGTCGTCACGCCGGACGGTCTGCCGCTCGCTTATGAGGTTCTTCCCGGCAATACCGCCGACTGCAAGACGCTGCGCGATTTCCGCGCCAAGATCGAAAGCCAGTACGGCAAGGCGCGACGCGTTTGGGTCATGGATCGTGGCGTGCCGACGGAAGACGTTCTCGCCGAAATGCGGGCCAGCGATCCACCCGTGAGTTATCTGGTGGGAACGCCGAAGGGCCGCCTGACGCGCCTCGAAAAGCAGCTCGTCGAAAAGCCCTGGCGGAAGGCCCGCGAGGGCGTCGAGGTCAAGCTTCTCGCTCAGGACGACGAACTCTATGTCTTCGCCCAGAGCGCCGATCGCATCAACAAGGAACGCGCGATGCGGCGGCGGCAATTGAAGTGGCTGTGGGCGCGATTGAAGAAGCTTGCCGAGATGGAGGTCTCGCGCGAGGAAAGGCTGATGAAGCTCGGAGCCGCGCGCTCCAAGGCGCCCTCCGCCTGGCGTCTCGTCGAGACCGACGTCGACAAAATCACCGGCGCGCTGACCTTTTCGCTCGATCGCAAAAAGCTCCGAAAAGTCAGGCGCCGCGAGGGGCGTTATCTGTTGCGCACCAACCTGACCGACGACGATCCCGCCAAACTCTGGCAGTATTACGTTCAACTCGTAGCCGTGGAGGAAGCGTTCAAAACCCTCAAGGGCGACCTCGCCATCCGCCCGGTCTTCCACCACGATGAGAAGCGCATCGAGGCCCACATCTTCGTCGCCTTCCTCGCCTATTGTCTTCAGATCACGCTCACGCGCCGCCTGCACGGCCTGGCTCCAGGCCTCACGGCTCGCAGCGCGCTGCAAAAATTCGCCGCCGTGCAGATGATCGACGTCCATCTGCCGACCACCGACGGGCGCGAGATCATCCTCTCCCGCTACACCGAACCCGAGCCAGAACTGCGCCTGCTCATCGACCGCATGAAGCTTGCCCTGCCGGCACAGCCGCCCCCCAAAATCGCCGTCGCCGCGCTCCCGGCCCAATCCGCCCTGTAGTGAAGACCGTCTCGGTCAAGATATTGATTTCCTTGACGCGCGCCCTCGAAAATTGGCCCAATCCGCGAAGTCGGGCTAAAGGCGCGATCGCCCCTCAACGATCGCCAGATATCGCTCGACGTCGAGCGCGGAAAAAACCTCGCGTTCGGCATCGTAGAGAAACAACGGGTCTGAGATGCGGCGCGGATCAAAACCCTCGGCGGCGTAGAGGCCGCGTTTCGGCTTGTGGGTTTCCGTCGTCGCGATGGCGCTGACGAGACGCAGCACGAGCGGCCTCGCATAGCGCGGCAGAGACGCCATTCCCGTCGCGAACGCCCGTAGATCGAGCCCGTTCGTCGCCTTCAAGACCGCCATGCCGGCGCGGCCTTCCGCGCCCGGGATCTTGACGCCAAACACGATCGCCTCTTCAACGCCAGCCTGCGCCGCGCACACATCAGCGACTTCCCGCGTCGCAACGTTCTCGCCCTTCCAGCGAAACGTGTCGCCGAGCCGGTCGACAAAATAATAGAAACCCTCGCTGTCGCGGCGCATCAGGTCGCCGGTCCGCATCCAGGCGTCGCCGGGCGCGAATACGTCGCGCAGGATCTTCTTCTCCGTCTCCTTCGCTTCGCTGTAGCCCTCGAAACGCTGCGAGGCTTCGCCGCCGATCCGCCCGATCGCCTCGCCCGCCTCGCCATCCTCACAACGAACGCAACGGCCCAAAACATCGCGCAACGGCGCCTCGCCGTCGGCGTCGAGCCGCACGAGCGCCACCGTGTCCTTCGCCGCGAGATAGGGCGGCTGGCGGCCGAGCGCGCCGATGCGGCCCTCGACATTGTAGAGCCAGACATTGCCTTCAGTCGACGCGTAGAATTCGACCACGCCGATCGAAGGAAGGCGCTCGAGCATGGCGCGCCACACGTCAGCCGCGAGGCCATTGCCGAGCGCGAGCCTGAGCTTCAGCGCCTTCTCGCTGTCGCGCCGCGGCGAGGCGACGAGATAGCGGCAGATCTCGCCGATATATTGAAACGACGTGCACTCAAAACGGGCGACGTCATCAAAGAAACGGCTGGCCGAAAAACGCTCCGCGATGACGACGGAGCCGCCGTTGACGAGCGGCGCGCCGACCGCGACCACGCCGCCGACGCTATGGTGCATCGGCAGGCAATTGTAGTGGCGATCCGCCGAGGTCAGGCCCGCGAGGCCCGCGAACCAATGGCTCCAGACGACGATGCGCCGGTGGCTCACCTCCGCCGCTTTCGGCAAGCCGGTCGTGCCCGAGGTGAAGATGCGCAAAGCCTTGTCGTCGAACGTCACGGCGCGCGCCTCGCTTTCGCCGAGCGGCATGTCAGACAGGCCCGCGACTTCGCCCGCGAGCGAAGCCCATCCGGCCCGCGCGCCCTTGTGCAAATAGAGAGTCGGCGGCGAGGCGAGCCGGCCGGCGCCGTCATTCACGGCTTCAGCAAGATCGGCGTCGACGATCACTCGCGTCGCGCCCGAGACTTTGAGCGCATGCGCGATCGCCGCCGGCGCCAGATCGGGGCTGACCAGCGCCGCGACCGCGCCGATCTCTGTAAGTCCGAGCCAGAGCGCAAAATAGTCGGGGGCGTTGCGCATCACGAGCGCAATCGCCGCGCCGCGCGCGACGCCGGCGCCGAGCGCCCACCGAGCGTAAGCATTTTTACGCGAAGCAAGTGCGCGGTAGGTCAGCGTCTCCTTCGACGAGATGAGCGCGGGCCGCTCGCCATGAGCCGCGGCCCATTGGTTGATCGCACGAGGTAAAATGAGATTCACGTCCCGCGTCGCGCGCGACGTCGTCTCGAGCGCCTTCAGCCACGCGCGGGAGGCGCTCGCGCCGGCGGAGGGCGAGACCGTGCTCATCCGAGCGTCTCGAACTTGCCGCGCCAGTGCAGCAGCGCTGGCGAGGCGTCGTTGAGCCGCACCGCGGCGACAAGGCCAAACAGAACCGCGTGGGTGTGGCGCTCCAGAATTTCGTCGAGCTCACAGTCGATGACCGCGGCGGCGTCGGCGAGCGTCGGCGCGCCCGTCGCGAGCGTCGCCCAGTCGCCCTGCGCGAAGCGCTCCGCGCCCTGAAATCCGCCCCGCCCCGCGAAGCGATGCGCCAGTTCGAGGTGCCGCGCCGCCAGAAAATTGACCGAAAAGGCGCCGGCGCGGCGCAGCGCAGCGAGCGTCGAAGATTTCTGATCGAGGCAGACGATCAGCGAGGGCGGCGTCAGCGACAGCGACGAGACCGCCGAAGCCGTGCAGCCGCCGAGCGTCTCGCCGGCGCCGCAGGCGACGATCGCGACGCCGGTCGCGAACTCGCGCATCGCGAGACGGAAATTCGCGCCGTCCTGTTCGCCAGGCGCCGCGACAGACCGGGCCGGCTCGTGCGCTGCGACGCTCGTCATGACCGTCATCTTTCGCCCTCTCATTAGCCGCCATAGCGGCGAGCGTTCACCTCGGCCGCGCTCCAGGCTTCAGCGCGACGCCGCGCGATCGCCTTCAACCAGTTGCGGGTCAGCGTCACCGCGGCTCCGCGCCACTCGGCTTCCGCGGGGCTCAGCGCCTCCGGGCTCAGCGCCGCGGCGACGGCCTCGATATCCGCGCCGGCGGCGCGCTCGAGCGCTGCCGCGATGCGCGCCCTCGCGCCGGCGTCAAAATAATGCGCCGGCAAATGCGGCGCCTTTTCGCGCTCGCCCCCCAGGTAACGCAGCATGTCGCGGCGGAACTCCCGCGCCAGCGTGTCGCGATCATATTCCGGATGGCCCTGCCAGAACACTTCGAGCCCGTCTTTCTCGCGCACCACGACGTCGGCGCCCGCTTCGCTCGAACGCGAGAGGATCAGATAGCCCTTGAATTCGAGATCGCATTCGGCGAGCGCGTTGAGGCGCGAATGCGGGGTCAGGGTCTTCGTGAGGCCTTCAGTCAGCTCGTGGCGGACGATCACCTCGCTCTCATAGACGCCCGAACATTTGCTCCACAGCCGCCGCCTGACGATGCCGGCGCCATGCAGCGCGGCGGCGTGAGCGGCGAGGCAGGAATACAGCGCGGAGATGACGCCGTGACGCGACCAATCAATCAGGGAGGTCAGTTCGCTCCAGTAAGGCTCCTCCTCGAGGCGGGCCGCGCGAGGTTCGGCGCCCGTCACGATGATCGCGTCGGGCGAACTGGCGCGCAACTGGCGGGCGCTGCGATAGCGCTCGCTCATCGCCTCGCGCGCTTCCGCGCCGCGCGGCACAGCGTCGAGGCCGACAAGGGTCAGGCGAATGTCGAATTCGCCCGCGGACTCTTCAATCAATCTCGACGAACTGCCGCTCGGTCGCGGCGAGCGCGGCATCGGGCATGTTGTTGACGAGCCCGATCCGCAAAGTGCGGCCGCGGTCGCTGAACGTGCCGCGGCGCGCGCGGCGCTCGCGCAGCAACGGCGTGCCGAGCGGGAAAGGGGCGCTTTCGATCGTCAGCGGCATGGCTCTACTCCGCAGCGAGGCGCGGCGAGGTCAGATCGACTGCGCCCAGCGCCTGGTCGAGATCCTCGACGATGTCCTGCCAGTGCTCGATGCCGACGCTGAGCCGGATGGTTTCCTCGCGTACGCCGGCGTTAAGCTGCTCTTCCTTGGTCATCTGGCGGTGCGTGGTCGAAGCGGGGTGGCAGCAGAGGCTGCGCGTATCGCCGATGTTGACGAGCCGCTTGATGAGCTTCAGCGAGTCATAGAACGCTTTCGCCGGCTCGAGCCCGCCGACGACGCCAAAGGTCATCAGCGAAGGCGCCTGCCCGCCGAGATATTTTTGCGCGAGCGCGTGGTAGCGGCTGTCCTCGAAGCCGACATAGTCCACCCACGCAACACGCTTGTCGTCTCGTAAAAATTCGGCGACGCGGCGGGCGTTGGCGACATGGCGCTCCATGCGCAGCGCGACCGTCTCGATGCCCTGCAACAGCAGGAAGGCGTTCATCGGCGCGATGACAGCGCCGGTCGTGCGCTGATAGACGGCGCGGGCGCGGGCCAGAAAGGCTTCCTCGCCGAAGCGGTCGGCGTAGACGAGGCCGTGATAGGACTCGTCCGGTTCGGTGAACATCGGGAAGCGCGCGGCATGCGCCCGCCAGTCGAAGCGGCCGGCGTCGACGATCGCCCCGCCCATCGCCGCGCCGTGGCCGCCCATGAACTTGGTCAGCGAATGCACGACAATGTCGGCGCCATGTTCGATCGGCCGAAGCAGGATCGGCGTCGCAACGGTATTGTCGACGATGAGGGGAACGCCCGCGCCGTGAGCGATGTCAGCGAGCGCCCGCAGATCGCAGATATTGCCGGCGGGGTTGCCTATGCTTTCGCAGAACACGGCGCGCGTTGTGTCGTCAATTTCCGCAGCGATGTCTTCAGGCGAGTCGCTCTTCGCGAAACGCGCGACGATCCCGTTGCGCTTCAGCGTGTGGGCGAGCAGCGTATGTGTCGTTCCGTAGAGTGTGGGCGGCGTGACGATCGAGCCGCCGCGATCGGCAAGCGTTAGAAACGCATAGGCGAGCGCAGCCTGCCCGGTCGCGACGCATAGCGCGCTGACCCCGCCCTCGAGCATCGCGACGCGGCGCTCCAAAATGTCGCTGGTCGGATTGGCGATGCGGCTGTAGCGATAACCGGGGATTTCGAGGTTGAACATGCCGGCAGCCTGGTCGGCGCTGTCGAACTCATAGGCGACGTTCTGGTAGATCGGCGGCGCAACGGCATGCGTCGCGGGATCGCAAACGAACCCGCCGTGCACGGAGAGAGTCTCGCGCCGCATGAGCCAACCTCGTAGCTAGTTCAATCGACATACGGCTTCAAACGCCGAACGCCCGATACGTTTGCAATTTTGATCTATTATTATCGCAATTTTCAACGAATTCTTCACACCCGCTGCCGGCAACCTTAAGGAATTGGTAATCGAAACGCGCAGGTCGGGTTAATGGGGAGCGTCGGCCTCCAGGCCGACGAGGGTGTGACGGACAACGGCGGCGGGGGCGCCGCCGCTCCTCAGGCATAGGCCTGCGCCGGCGCGGGCTTGCGCTGGATCGTCCAGATGATCAGCGCGGCGAACAGGCAGGCGAAGCCTCCGAGGTAGAAGGCCGGCAGATAGGTCTGCCAGACGGTCCGTGAAAATCCGCCGAGGAACGCGGCAAAGGCGGCCCCAACCATGTGAGATGCAAAAATCCAGCCGAACGCGACGCCGGTGCGCTCGCGCCCGAAGATTTGCGCGCTGAGCCTCGCCGTCGGCGGCACTGTCGCGACCCAGTCGAGCCCGTAGAACACCGAGAAGGCGGACAGAGCGACGATCGAATAGCCGGAACTCGGCAAATAGAGCAGCGAAAGTCCCCGTAAACCATAATAGACGAACAGCAGGGCCCGATTGTCGTAGCGATCCGAGAGCCAGCCCGAGCCGATCGTGCCGAAGAAATCGCAGATGCCGATCAGGGCCAGCATCGAAGCCGCGGTGACCGAAGCGACGCCGTTGTCAGCGCAGAGCGAAATGAAGTGGGTCTGGACGAGCCCGTTGGTCGACAGCCCGCAGACGAAGAAGGTCGCCGCCAGCACCCAGAAGGCGGGGTTCGGCGAGATCTCGCCGAGCACGCGGAAAGCCGAGGACAATGCCGGCTTCGTCGTCGGCGGCGGCTGCGGGCGGCCGGCTTCGCCGTAGGGGACGAGACCCAGGTCATAGGGACGCTCGACCAGAAACAGCACCGCCATCACACCGGCGATCGCCAGCGCGATCAGCGAGGGAATGAGCGCGACGCGCCAGCCATAGCGGCTTTCGAGCCAGGCGGCGAGCGGCAGGAAGGCGAGCTGCCCGGTCGCGTTGCTCGCCGTCAGCATGCCGATGACGAGGCCGCGCCGCGCTGTGAACCAGCGGGTCGAAATGATCGCCGACATGACGAGCGCGGTGAGCCCCGTGCCGATGCCGAGCCCGAAGCCGAACAGCAGGGTGAGCTGCCAGAGGCTCTTCATCCCCATGCCGATGATCAGCATCGCGCCGATCGTGAAGACGGCGGCGATCACGACGCGCTTCAGGCCGAAGCGCTCCATCAGCGCGGCGGAAAACGGCGCCATCAGGCCGTAGAGGAGGATGCGGATCGCGAGCGCATTGGAGACTTCCGTCGCGCTCCAGCCGAACTCGTGCTCCAACGGCAGCATCAGCGCGCCCGGCAGCCCCATCACCCCCGCGGTCGAGACGCTGACCAGGAAGGCGGCGGCGACCACCACCCAGCCGTAATAGATGCCGCGCGCGGCGAGCCGCTCGTGAATCAATCCCGCCAACATTGGTAGCTCCGCACGGCTTGAGTTTGCGCTCTTATGATGATAGGCATCATTATAGTCAAGCCGCCATAAACACGGGAACGTCATGCGGATCAGCAAAGCCAAGGCGCGCGAGAACCGGGACCGAGTGGTCAACTCGGCGGCGCGGATGTTTCGCGAGCGGGGTTTTGATAGCGTCGCGGTCGCCGACCTGATGCGCGAAGCCGGCATGACGCATGGCGGCTTCTACAATCATTTCGGCTCCAAGGACGAACTCGGAGCGGCGGCCTGCGAGCACGTATTCGAAGGCGCGCTGCAGCGCATGGGCGCGATCGCCGACGTCGAAGACGCCGAGGAACGCGCCGCGGCTTATGAGGCCTACCGGCGCCGATATGTCTCGAAGACGGCGCGCGACGCGCCGGGACCCTCCTGCCCGATGGTCGCCTTCGCCGGCGACATGGCGCGCCGCCCCGAAGAGATCCGCGCTGTCTATGCGAAAGGCCTGCGCGCCTATCTCGCCCGTCTCACCCGCGCCTCCGGCCGCGATCCCGACAATCCGGCGGCTCGCGCCGAAGCGTACCGCGAATTCGCCACCCTCGCCGGCGCGCTGATCCTCGCCCGCGGCGTCGCGCGCGAAGACCCGGAATTGTCGGAGGAGATTTTGCGCGCGGCGGGCGGGCAGGAGTAGCCTGGCTTGGCGTTGTCTCCTTCCCCAGCTTGCTGGCTACGGTATGCAGACATCTTTGTTTAGCCCAGCACCGCGGGGGCTGTTCCCCTTCTCCCCTTGCGGGAGAAGGTGGCCGAAGGCCGGATGAGGGGTCCGCGCCGCGAGAAGGTATGTTGAGGGTTGGACGCGCCGCAGTTGCAATCCTGGAAGCTTCGCAGAAACCGGAGGCGACCCCTCATCCCCCCTTCGGGGACCTTCTCCCGCAAGGGGAGAAGGGGATATTCGCCAAACTTCGGCTCAATCAAGATGTCTGTATACTGTAGAGCTTGCTGGGGAAGGTCGGCCGAAGGCCGGATGGGGTGTGGGCGGCAGCCTCGTAGGCTGTAGGGTATGCCGGTCCGCCGGTGCGAACACTCCGCTCGTCGGGGAGTGGATTGGATTTGGCGCATGGAAGAGTTGCCCCGCTTGCCGCAGTCGTCAAGGAAATTCGCGCGCGCTCAGCGCCGCTCGATGACCAAAGCTGAGACGACGCTTTGGAACGTCTTGCGCGATCACAGGCTCGACGGTCACAAATTTCGCCGACAGGTTCCTATTGGCCTTTATTTTGCGGACTTCGCCTGTTTGCCGAAGAAGCTCATCGTCGAGGCAGACGGCCGCACGCATGGATAATGAGGCCGCGGTTGCGAGGGACGGCGTTCGGGATCACTGGTTTCAGCGGGAGGGCTATCGAACACTGCGATTTTCCGATGATTCCATCATCGGCGGCTTGCCGCTGGTCATCGAGCGCATACGCGCCGCGGTGACTGGCTGTTAGATGTGACGCGGCCCCGATGTGAACTTCCGAACCGCATGTCATCGTCCCATACCCCATGCGGCCTTCGGCCACCCCCACGAAGTGGGGAAGGAGATCACTGCCGCCATTATTTTGCGCTCAGCACTTTCTCATAGATCACTTCATGGGGCGCATAGCCCGCGCGTGCATAAGCCGAGCGCGCCGCTTCATTGCCGGCCAGCACGCAGAGCCGAATCCGGCGTGCTCCGGCGGCGGCGAGCGCTCGCTCCATCGCCGAAAGCAGGGCCTGAGCGACGCCTTGACCGCGGAAGTCGGGCAGCACGCAGATGTCGGAGATATAGCCGAAGCGGCGCGAATCCGGCGTCTCCTCGATCGTATCTTCCTCTTCCAACCAGCCCGCGACAAAGCCTGCGAACGCTCCGTTGCACTCGGCGACGAGGCAGGCGCCGCGAAACGCGCCCCTCATCTTGAGCCATTCCATATAAGCGTCGGCCGTCTGCTCGCCGGGCAGGCGCGTTTCGCTGATCGCGCGCTCAGCGTCATGCAGCGCGGCGACCGCGCGTCTGAGGTCGGCCCGATCGCTCTCCTCGGCCTTTCTCAATGCGACGGCCGCCATGTCTCACCGCATGATTTCGACGAGCAGGATCCAGGCGTTCCAGATGCTGCAGATCAGGGAGACGAGAATACCGCCGGCCAGCCAGTACAGACCTGCGCCATGATCGGCCGAGATCAGGGCGCCGCCGATGAGCAGCGGCGCGAGGGAAAAGACCGACATCGCCACTCTGACGATGCGCTTGCCGAGCGAAACGCCATCGAAATAGCGCCAGGCGCCGGCCTGCGCGCGGACGGAGACGAAGGCCGTCAGCCCCACGGCGACAAGGACTTCGGCCCCGAACAGGGCGCCGGGCTGGCCCGGCACCAGCGCGAGACTCGACAGCACGAATACGGCCGTCAACTGAAACAGCGTTTCGGCGGCGCGCGCCGGCAGCAGCGGGAACGACAGAATGCGCTGCAGGTTGATGGAGATCGCAACCGCGACAAGCCCGACCAAAGCCGCCGCCGCGCCGACCTCGGCGACGAAGAAATTCGCCCAATCCGCCAAGCCCAAAGCCCCCCGAGAGGCCGGGCTTCTACAGGCGGCGCCGGCTTACTTCAAGAGCGGTCCCCACGACGGGTCCGAGGCGTAGCCTGGCGTCGGCACCACGAATTCGCCATGCCCAAAAATGTCGGCCATGTAGATCTTGGCGCCGGATTCGCCGCCGGGATCGCGGAAGAACATCACGAACAGTCCGTTCGGCGCGAAGGTCGGCCCTTCGTTATGAAAGCCCTCGGTGAGGATGCGCTCGCCGGAACCGTCGGGTTTCATCACGCCGATGCCGAACTGATTGTCCTTTTGGCGCGTGAACGCGATGAGGTCGCCTTTCGGCGACCAGGAGGGCGTCGAATAGCGCCCGGCGGCGAACGAGATGCGCTTCGCGTCGCCTCCGCCGGCGCTCATCACATAGAGTTGCTGCGCGCCGCCGCGGTCGGATTCGAATACGATCTGCGATCCGTCAGGCGAGAAGCAGGGCGAGGTGTCGATGGCGTTGGTGGAGGTCAACTGAGTCTGCGAGCGGCCGGCGAGGTCGAAGGCGTAGATGTTTGCCGTGCCGCCGTTGGAGAGCGAAAGCAGCAGCTTTTTGCCGTCCGGCGAGAAGCGCGGCGAAAAGGTCATGCCGGAGAACTGGCCGACCGGCGTGCGCTGGCCGTTCTCGAGATCGAGGAGAGTGACACGGGGATCGCCATTGGCGAACGACATGTAGGCGATCGTCTGGTCGTTCGGCGAAAAGCGCGGCGTCACGACGAGGTTGTCGCCCTGGGTCAGATATTTGACGTTGGCGCCGTCCATGTCCATCAGCGCGATGCGCTTGCGGCGGTTGGTCTTTGGCCCGCTCTCGTCGACGAACACGACGCGGCTGTCGAAAAAGCCCGTCTCCCCCGTGACGCGGGAAAAAACCGCATCGGCGATCAGATGCGCGACGCGGCGGAAATTGGCGGAATCCGTGCCATATTGCTGGCCCGCGACCTGCTCGCCGCTCGCCACGTCCCACAAGCGGAATTGCGCCGTGATGCGGCCGCCGTCGCGTCCGATCCGGCCGGTCAGCACGAACTGCGCGTTGATCGTCTTCCAGGCGTCGAGATTGGGTTTCGCGTCGGGATTGGCGACCTTTTCGGGGAAGCTCGTCGGATTGATCGGGGTAAGGAAAACCGAATGCGAGAGATCATTGACGAGGATCGCGCCGATTTTCGCTTCTCCGCAATCGCCCTGCGAAAGGCGTGACGGCGATGTTGACGGGCGTGAAATTGGCGCCGGCGTGCACATAGACGTCGCCGGCCGCGAAAGCGCCGCGCATGGCGGCAAGTGAGGCGGCGCCGGAGAGAAACCCGCGGCGGGAGAGGGGACGCAAAAGGCTCATCGCTTCCTTCTTCGGAACATCGATCATTTGTTTGATCAGGAGCGCGTCGGGTCGAAGATACACCGTCTTGGTCTTCCACTGCGTGGTAATAGGGCGCGAATTTGTCGGGCACTTGGAGCGGGTCGCAGCTCTTGACCGCTTTGCATGCGCGGCTTCCGCATGCGGCTTCCAGGCGGGGTCGGCCGGCGGATTGACGAGTTTTGGCTGCGCCGGCGAGCGCGCCGTCCGACTTCAGGGCGACGCGCACGCGCGGATAGATAGGGCTCGCCGTCGGGGTTGGCGCTGGCGGCGGCGTCCAGCAGGCGCGGTAGGCGTCGATCAGCCAAGTGTCGAAGGCGGCCTGCAGCGTCGCCGGCATGCGTGAGTGCGAGGGCGGCGTCGGCGGCAGCGGCGGGCGGAGCGATCGTGTAGGGTGGCGAAGGCGACGGTTCGGCGCCGCGGGGACGAGGATGGCGGCGGGCCTGACTGGCGGCGCGGGCGGTTCTGGCGCGCCGCGGCGTCAGCGCGGCGACGCTGCGGGTCGCGGGCGCGCTGGCGATCGTCGCTTGCGGCGCCCAGGGCTTCCACAGCAGGACGCCAGCCGCCGCCATCACGGCGACCGCCATGATGCAGACGGTTTCGCAGTTGCGTCGAAGCGCCTGATCGCTGCGGCGCCGGAGCGGATTTCGGCTTTCACGGGTCGTTTGGTCATCAGCCAAGGCGCTCCCTGGGATCGAAGTGAATCGTCTTGGACCGCCATTGATCGAAAAAGGGCGCGTATTGCGGCGGGACCTTGCAGCGGATTGCACCTGCATCGCCGCGCGCATCGCGCTGTCGGCGTGCGCGCGCCATGCCGGATCGCGCGGCGGATTGACCAGCACCGGGCGGCCGCTCAGCGAACCGTCGGCATTGAAGGTCGACGCGACACGTCGAGCACGTAGTGTCTCGCCCTCCGGCATCGTCGGCGGCGGCGACCAGCAATTCATGTAGGCGTCCTTGAACCATTCATCGAGCGCGTGCTCCATGCGAGCCGACATGCGCGCGGCGTGCATGGTTGGCAGGCCCGGCGTTCGGCGCCGGCGCGGCGCGGCGTCGGCCGGTCTTGGTCTGGCCGATCAGCTTGGCGATCGCCTTCGCGTCGTAGGGTTTCGCCGGGGACTTGGCGCGGCTTTCCTCGCTCTTGTCCTTGGCGAGCAGTTTGGCGATCTCGTCGGGCTTGAACTTGTCCGCTCGGGTCGGCGTCTCCACCGGCTTCGGCCGCGGCGGCGGCGTCTCCTCGCGTCGCGGTTTCGGCGGCGGCTCGGGGCGCGGCGGCGGCGAAGGCGGCGGTTTCGACGGGCGGCGGCGGCTCGGGCGCCGGCGGGGGCGGGGCGGCTGCGCGGCCATCGTCGGCTCGGGGCGCGGCGGCGGCGGGGGCTGGCGGGCGGCGGAGGCGGCGTTCCTCGGCCTTGCGCAGATCCGGCGGCGGCTGCGGAGGCGTCGGCGGCGAAGGCGCGGCTTGAGGCGCGGGCTTGGCGTTCTTCTCGCCCTCCATGATCTCGTTGAACTGGTCCGTGCGTGACGGTCTCGACCGGGATCGATTCGGGCGCGTCGTCGAACCGCGGGGCCGACGCGAAGACCGAAGACGAGCAAGCGCCAGCAGCGCGCAGATGCATGGCGCCGGAGACGACGAGGCCCGTGCTATTGCGATCCCTCGCTCAACCGCGACCGCGTCAGTGCGTATCCGGCTCGGTGACGAGCGCGACCTTCTTGTAGCCGGCGCTGGTGACTTCGGCCATGATCTCGCGCGACGCGGCCATAGGGCACGGTCTTCGAGGCGCGCACGATAGACGCGCGTGTCCGGGCCGTCCTTGGCGAGCGCCTCCGAGCTGGTCGATGAAGTCGGCGTCGGCGATCGGCTCGTCCATCAGAAAGACCTGGCCCTTCTCGTCGATCGCGATCGCGACCGGCTTCTGCTCGACGTTGAGCGCGCCCGCCTTGGCCTTGCGGCAGATCGACGGTCACGCCGTTGGTCAGCAGCGGCGCGGCGACCATGAAGATGATCAGCAGCACCAGCATCACGTCGATGAACGGCGTCATGTTGATGTCGGCCATCGCGCCGTAGCGCGGCACGCCGCGCCGCCCGCGGCCGCTCTTGCGGCGCTCCCCCGACCCTGAAGCCCCCATCGCTTCGGCTCCTCGAGGGTCTCAGGCCGCGCGATCGCCGGGAAAATGCTGATCGATCTGCCGCGACAGGATCGAGGAGAATTCGTCGGCGAAGCTCTCCAGCCGCGCCTGCGCGCGGGCGACGTCGCCCTGCAGCTTGTTGTAGGCGATCAGCGCGGGGATCGCCGCGAACAGGCCGATCGCGGTCGCCAGCAGCGCCTCGGCGATGCCGGGCGCGACGACCGCGAGCGAGGTGTTCTTCGAGGCCGCGATCGAGCGGAACGAGGTCATGATGCCCCAGACCGTGCCGAACAGGCCGACGAACGGCCCGGCCGAGGCGACGGTGGCGAGAAACAGCAGGTTCGATTCCAGCCGCTCGACCTCGCGCGCGATCGAGACGTCGAGCACCTTGTCGATGCGGGCATGCAGGCCGCGGAACGAGGCCGACTGCGTTCTGGAACGAGCGCTTCCATTCGCGCATCGCCGCGACGAACAGCGCCGCCGCGCCGGTGACCGGCTTCTGCGATCAGCGAGGCATAAAGCTCCTCGAGCGACTGGCCGGACCAGAAGGACTGCTCGAAATCGTCCATCTCGGCGCGGAAGCGGCGGAACAGCAGCGCCTTGTTGACGATGATCGACCCAGCACCAGAACGAAGCGGCGAGCAGCCCGAGCATGACGATCTTGACGACGATATGCGCCGTCCAGAACATCGGAAGCAGCGTCGTGTCGGGAGTGTCGTTCATGTCGGGCGGCGCCTCGTTCGTCTTCGAGGTGATCGGGCTATGGAACTTCGATTGACGGCGAGCGTCGGCTCGGGCCGGGCGCTGATGCGCCGCAAATGGGCCGAAACTTTGGCCCCGAGCGGCCCGGTTCCGACGCCGCGGTTTTACTCGGCCGAGTTAAGCGCCCGATAGGGTTAATGCGGGGTTAGCGCTGCGGGCGGAGGCGACGATTACGTCAGGCGAGGTCCCGCGATGCGACTTGAGCCTGACTGAGCCTGCGTCATGCCCTCCCGCTCCATGACAAGCCGAGTTGCGCCATTCAGGTGCCTTGCGCAACTCTCTCCACCGCCAGATCGATGAAGCTCTTGGTGCGCGGGGGCAGCATGCGGCGGGTGGGGTAGAGGATGCCGAGGGTCACCGGCTGGACATGGGCCTCGGGCAGCACCTCGACGAGGCGCCCGTCGGCGAGATAGGGGGCGACTTCGAACAGCGGCTTCAGCACGATGCCGAGGCCGTCGAGCGCCCATTGGGTCAGCACGTCGCCGTCGTCGGCGTCGACGGGGCCTTCGATCGGGGCGGAGATCGAATCGCCCTCGAATTCCAGCGTCCAGCGGAATTGCTGCGAGCCGGGAAAGCGCAGCAGCAGGCAATCGTGGCTCGAGAGGTCGCGCGGGCTCTTGCGGCGCGCCGCGTCGCGCGAGATAGGAGGGCGCGGCGCAGAGTACGCGCTCGACATCGGCGACCTTGCGCAGCGTGAAGCTGGAATCCTCCATACGCGCGAGCCGGATCGCGAGGTCGACGCCCTCGCGCACGATGTCGAGGATATGGTCCGACAGGCGCAGGCGCACATCCGTGTGAGGCTGCAGAATCGCGATAGCGCGCGACCATCGGGGCGATCACGCGCCGGCCTAGACCGAGCGGCGCCGTTACTCTGAACACGCCCCGCGGCGACGCGCCTGTGCTTTCGGCGACGCTCGCCTCGGC
>CAVQBX010000036.1:0-36790 GCA_963710855.1 uncultured Pseudomonadota bacterium
GTCAAATCCGCGCGCAGGTTGCGGGTCAACTTCCTTGGCGATATCATTGATTGATCGCGAGCCCTGAGAAACCGGACGAGCCTTAGCTAACTGGAATGTCACCCGTTCCGGATCGAGAGTACGAAGTGTAAAGCTTATACGGCCAATGCGCTTGAAAAGTGCGTGCAGGCAAGTCATCGAGCAGGCCAGCTGCGCGACGGCAGACCGAGACCTTGCTGTGGTTGCGTCCTCCTAGGGAGCGAGTATCGCTCGCCGAACGAAAAGGCGCTTCGATGAGAAAATGGCTTCTTTCGGGCGTCGCCGCGGTAGGGGCCGGTATTGCTACAGGCGCATGCGCCGCGGCTGAATTGACAACTCTCAATATCATGACCACGAAATGCCCCGGCGGCATCCAGGGTCAAGCCTATGCCGGGTGCGCCATCGCGGCGACGGGCGGAGCGCCGCCTTACAAGTTTTCGATTGTGACGGCAGATAAATACCCGCCGCTGCCGGAAGGCTTGTCGCTCGATGCGCAAGCGGGCTGGTCAGCGGGGCGCAGATCGGCGGCCAGGGCACATACTTCGCGAAGATTATCGTGACGGACAGCGCCAAAGCCACGGCCGGCCGGAAGATCGAATTTGCGATCAGCGGCGCAAACACTTTTTTGGCAACGATCTTCCCGTCGAATTCGATCTTCCATCATCGAGTGGACGCCGCGACGACCGGGTTGCCGGTGGATACGTCGCCCGCGGCGCCGATGTATTTCGGGTATCTATCTTCGACGGTCAAGCCCTTTTTCGGCAACACCTCTGGCAACCCTTTTCCCAACGGGATTCCGGCGTTCTCGGTGCCATCCGATCAGCCCGACGTCGGCGTGACGACGACGGTATACCAGTCCTATTTCACCTCCGGACCGATCCCGGCGAACGCGCCGGTGGAAGGCACGAGCCATTCAACCGGCGACCGGCATGTGCTGATCTATCGCGCCGGCCATGGAAAGCAGACCCCGGCGCTGTATGAGATGTGGCAAGGGATTTACGAGGGCGGGCCGTGGACCGACTCGTCCAACGCGCTGTGGCCGAACGTGAACGGCAATGCGCTGACGCCGCAGGGCAATGGCACGTCGGACGCAGCCGGGCTGCCGGTGGCGCCTCTGCTGGCGAACGCCGACGAGGTGATCGGCACGGGCACGCCGGCGGCGCCCAACGGCGCCGTGCGGCACCCGATCCGGTTCACGCTGAATCATATGCTGAACTACTGGGTGTGGCCGGCGACGCAGACGGCCGGCGTCGGGAGCTGCGCAAAAAGCAACGGCGCCGACATTCCTGTCGAATCGCAAATTTCGCAGGCGAAGCCGCCAACGAGCTGCACGATGACCGGACCGGCGGGCGAGATCTACCGGCTCAAGGCCTCGGTGGCGACGCCCGCCTGCGCCGCGACCAGCCCGCAGGCGGCGATCATCATCACTGCGTTCCGCAATTACGGCATCATCCTGGCGGACAATGGCGACAGCGGCGGCTTGATCGGCACGCCCGACGCGCGCTGGAACGACACAGATCTGTCTTGCCTGACGAGCCTCACCCTGGCGGATTTCGAACCCGTGAACGTCTCCAGCCTGATCGTCGGCAACGACAGCGGCGCGACCTCGCAGTGACAATATGAGCCCGGATTGACCGGGCGCGGGTAAAATTCCACTCGCAGAACAGCTCTCGATCCGGCCTGTCGCGTGAACGTCTGCTTCTGAGGCGCCGCGATCTTCGGCTGAATGGCGGCAATTGGCGCAATGCAGGCCCCCGGGATTGGCCATGAACGGAAGGGCGGCTTTCTCAACGAGCGGGGCGCCAAGCGGACATTCGCTGTCGACGGTCCCTTGCGAGCGTCGACGGCGACCTGCCGGGCGTCAGTCGCGCGACACTGACAGCCCCGCGAGAAGCGGAGCGTGTGCGGCGAGCTTGCGGGACACGAACTCCATGAAGAGCCGGACGCGCTCCGTCTTGCGTGTCTCCCGCTGTGTGAGAAGCCAGATCGTTCCGTACATGTGGAGGTCGGCGCCCGGCGCCCTCACGAGCAGGGGGTCGGCATCTCCGACGAAGCAAGGCAGCGTCGTGATCCCGAGCCCTTGCCGTACAGCAACGAGCTGCGCCGCGGCTTCCGTGATCCTGAATGGAACCCCCGTGGCGCCAACCTCACCCTCGCTGGCCCAATCCGGAATCCCATGAATGCCTATGACGATCCACCGAATGGGATCAGGCGAGCCCGCACGCCACGCGGCCAGCCGATCGCGCGACATATAGACACCGCCGAACAGCTCCGGCCCCTTCAGGCCGTGAAGATTGAGCGGCAGAGTTTTGCGGTCGTAGACGACGCGGATCGCCACGTCGGCATCTCGGTTGGTCAAGTTTGCCAGCTCGCCGGACGACAAGATTTCCATCTCGATGTCCGGATGCAGACGCGCGAAATCGGCGAACTCCGGGATGAGCAGGTGTGTCGCGAGGACCGGCGCCAACGTCACCCGCAGAAGCCCGCGCACGCTCTGGTCGCGGCCGAAGACGCGCGTCTCCAGCTGGTGCGATGACGCTTCCATCTGCTCCGCGAGCTCGAGGACCTCTTCACCCGCAGCCGTGAGGCGGTAGCCTGAAGGCAACCTTTCGAACATCTGCGTCCCGAGGCGGTCCTCGAGCTGAGAAACGCGTCGCAGCACGGTCGAGTGATTCACTCCGAGGCGCCCGGCGGCGGCCCGCACCGAGCCGCCGCGCGCGGCGGCAAGAAAGTAGCGCACGTCATCCCAATCGATCATGGTGCATTCCCGCGCCGCAAGCTGCGCCTTCCCGAAGCCCATTCTAACACCCTGTGCCGCAGCGCGCGCGAACGCCGCGGCGTTCAAGCGTCCCACAGGATCGTTTTTGCACCACCTATGTGCGCGATTTCGCACTCACCGCTTGCCTCGGGAGAGCCCACGTTGAGGCTCTCGGAGGGCCTCCGCGTAAAGCCAACGACCCGAGACGGCGAAACAAGGACGGCGCGAAATGACCAGATTGAATGGAAAAACCGCCGTGATCACCGGCGGCGCTACTGGCATCGGCCTCGCCGCGGCAAAGCGCTTTATCGAGGAGGGCGCTTTCGTGTTCATCTTCGGCCGCCGGCAGGAAGCGCTCAACGCCGCCGTGGCCGAGCTCGGGCCCAACGCCCGCGCTGTGAAAGGCTCGGTCTCGGATGAGGCCGACCTCGACCGACTCTATGCGGCGGTGAAGGCCGAGCGCGGAACGCTCGACATCGTCTTCGCCAATGCCGGGGTGGGAAGCCAGCTTAAGCTCGGCAAGATCACCGCCGAGCACATTGACGAAACCTTCGACGTCAACGTGAAGGGTACGATCTTCACGGTCCAGAAGGCGCTGCCGCTGATGGGCCCCGGCGGTTCAATCATCCTGACCGGATCGAGCGCCGGAACCACGGGCGCCCCGCAATGAGCGCCTACAGCGCGAGCAAGGCGGCAGTGCGCAACCTCGCGCGAACCTGGGCGGAGGACCTGAAAGGAACTGGCATCCGCGTCAACGTGCTGTCGCCGGGTGGGACGGCGACAGACCTCGCGAAGGCAGCGCTAGGCGAGGAGGGCATGAAGTTCTTCGCAACGCTCAATCCGCTCCAACGCATGGCTGATCCCTCGGAGATCGCGGCCGTGGCCGCCTTTCTCGCGTCGTCAGACAGCAGCTTCATGACCGCCAGCGAGGTAGCCGCCGACGGCGGCCTGGCGCAAATCTGACCCCGGCGCGGTTCGGCGCCTAGCTCACACACAGCGAAAGACAAAAGATCGTGAAAGCGCTCGAAGGTAAAATCGCAGTCATCACGGGCGGAAGCAGCGGGATCGGCTTAGCGACAGCCAAGCGCTTCGTGGAAGAAGGCGCACACGTCGTGATCACCGGGCGAAGAGAGAAAGAGCTGAAGGAGGCTGCAGCCTCCATCACGAGAAGCGTTACGACGGTCGTCGGCGACGTGTCGCGCTTGGAAGATCTGGATCACCTCTATGCCGTCGTGAAAGAGAAACATGGCCACATCGACATTCTCTTCGCGAACGCGGGCGCAGGGACAATCGCACTGCTCGCGGCCGCTACTGAGGCCCATTTTGACCAGACCTTCGATGTGAACGTGAAGGGTCTGTTCTTTACGGTGCAGAAGGCCCTTCCGCTCTTCAAAGACGGCGGTTCGATTATCCTGAACTCTTCAGTGTCGAACGTGTTGGGGCTTCCAGGGTTTAGCGCCTACGCCGCGAGTAAGGCTGCTGTGCGCAACTTTGCGCGCGCTTGGACTCTGGAGCTGAAAGACCGCAAAATCCGCGTGAATGCGATGAGCCCCGGGCCGATCGAGACCCCCGCCTTAGAGACAACGACGGGCCTTACGCCTGAGCAAGCCGAGCAAGCGGCCGCCCAGTTTGCGTCACAGATCCCCATGGGTCGCAGGGGAAAGCCAGAGGAAATTGCGGCTGCCGTCACGTTCCTCGCCTCAGATGAAAGTTCCTACATCACCGGCGTGGATTTGGCTGTCGATGGAGGCATGGCGCAGGTCTGACCCGGCGTTAACACAGGATCGGAGAAGCATCATGAGCTATGCCATTATCGGCTTCGGCAAGATCGGCCAGGCCCTCGCCAAGGCGTTTGCCCGCAAGGGCGTCGACGTCTCCGTCGCGACCACGCGCGACCCGGAAAGCTTTGCGTCAGAGGCGGCCGCGATCGGGCCTACAATCATCCCCAAAAAGCTGGCGGAGGCGGTCAAGGCGGACGTGATCTTTCTGGCTGTCCGTTTCCAGTCGCATCCGGATGTCGCGAAGGCGCTCCCCACCTGGCAGGGCAAGACCATTATCGACGTGACCAACGCCTACGGCGCGCCCCCTGAGGAACTCGGAGGACAGCCTTCTTCCAAAGTCGTCGCGCAGGCCTACCGTGGCGCCAGATTGGTCAAGGGCTTCAATCATTTGCCCGCGGCCACCCTTGACCAGGATCCGGCCGTGCATGGCGGCCGGAGAGTCGTGTTCCTGGCGAGCGACGATGACGCGGCCGCAACCGAGGTTGGCGCCCTTGCGGAAAAGCTCGGCTTCTCGCCGATCAAACTTGGCGGGCTTTCGGAAGGCGGGCTGCTGGTCACGTCGCAGGGAAAGAGTTGGGGTCCGCTGATCTTCAAGGACCTGGTCAAGTTCGACTGAGGAACACGACGCGCCCAATGGAGAAATTCCTATGAGTATCGAGCAGAACATTCAGATCGTGAAAGACTTCTTCGCCGCGATCGGCCGCGGCGACAGCGAGGCTCTGCGGACGCTGGTCGCCGAAGACATCGAGTGGACCATTCCGGGCAAGGACTGGCCGCTGGCCGGAACGCGCCACGGACACGCCGGGCTGGCGGATTTGCTTGAGACGGCTTCCAAGTCGATAGAAACGTCCACGGAACCCCGGGAGTTCGTAGCGCAAGGAGACCGGGTCCTCGTCGTCGGCTTCGCGAAGGGAAGGATCAAAGCTACGAACAAGACGTTCGAGGACGACTGGATCTTCGCGATCACGGTCCGGGACGGCAAATTGACCAACATCCGGGAGTACGTCGACACCCAAGCGCTGGCCCGGGCCTCGCAGATGGACGCCTCCGGGCCTGCGTAGCGCTGTCCCTCTGCAGCCATCGGCTCGGAGTAGACGGTGGATCAGCCGTGGATCGCCCTCTTACTCCGCCCGCTCGTCGAATGCCTAACCCTAAGGGAGAATCTGATGTACGACCAATCCAAGCAATCCGAGTTGATCCGGTTCGCCCGCATCGAGGCGGGCTCCACCGTGATCGACGTTTACCCAGGCGATGGAGACTGGACGCGCCTCTTCTCCGACATCGTCGGACCAGAGGGGCGGGTCTACAGCTTCGTGCCGGCCGAAGTCGCCCACTTCAAGAACGATCCGCTCGGCCGCATGCTGACGCTTGCGAAAGAACAGGGCCGAGAGAATGTCGTTGCCGTCTCGGCGGACCTCGTCGCGATGGCGGAGGTCACGCAACCGGCGGATGTCCTGTGGCTGCACCTGTTCTACCACGATCTGCACACTGCGCTGATCCAAGCCAAAGGCGCGACGGCGGCCGATTTCAATCGAGCCGTCTACGAGCGGCTGAAGCCCGGTGGGTCCTACGTCATCGTAGACCACGCCGCCGCCGCCGGGGCGGGCACGAGCGACGCCCAGTCGCTGCATCGGATCGATCCTGCCTCCGTGCGCGAGGAGGCGGAGGCGGCCGGCTTCGTGCTAGACGCGGAAGGCGCCATGCTCGCGAACAAGGACGATCCGCACTCGATCAAGGTGTTTGATCCCTCGATCAAGGGTAAGACTGATCGCTTCGCTCTTCGGTTCGTGAAGCCCTGACAGCTCCCGGCTCCGACTTCATGTCGACCTCCCCAAGGGGCGCCAACAAGCCCATCGAAGACAAACTTGGCGGAAGGAGTGAGATTCGAACTCACGGTGGGGTTGCCCCCACGGCGGTTTTCAAGACCGCTGCCTTAAACCACTCGGCCATCCTTCCCCGCGCCGTCTCTCTAGCCGAGGTCGGCGACCTCGGCTAGCGGGCGCGGGAAGGAGAGGGTCGCTCAGTCGCTCCAGCGGGCGCGCACGTCGCTGGTGCGGCGGTCCGCGGTCGCCAGCGCGACGGCGAAGGCGAGGAAGCCGGCGACGCATACAACCAGAATGAAGATATCCAAGATCGTTTCCCCCGTTGACTGTTCCCACAGTCAAGCGAAGGGAAATCGAGGAGAGTTTGATCCCGATCAATCCTGCGACAGCGCGCCGCAGGGGCCTCAGACGAGCCGGCTCTGAGCCTTGGCCGCGGCGATGAAGCTCGAGAACAGCGGGTGCGGCGCAAACGGCCGGCTTTTCAACTCTGGGTGATACTGCACGCCAATAAACCATGGATGATCTGTAAATTCAATCGTCTCCGGCAACAGCCCGTCCGGCGACATGCCCGCAAAGCTCATGCCCCCGGCTTCGAGGCGCTCGCGATAGGCGGTATTGACCTCGTAGCGATGGCGATGGCGCTCGGAAATGTCGTTCGAGCCGTAGATTTCGGCGATCTTCGAGCCGGCTTTCAGGTGGGCCGGATAGGCGCCGAGCCGCATCGTGCCGCCGAGATCCCCCGACGCCCGGCGCTGCTCAAGTTCGTTGCCGCGCAGCCATTCTGTCATCAGCCCGACGACGGGCTCGGCGGTCGGGCCGAATTCGGTCGAGTTGGCGCCCTTGAGGCCGGCCAGCGATCGGCAAGCCTCGATCACCGCCATCTGCATGCCGAAGCAGATGCCGAAATACGGCACTTTCCGCTCGCGCGCGAATTTGGCGGCAAGGATCTTGCCCTCCGAGCCGCGCACGCCGAACCCGCCGGGCACCAGGATGCCGTGCACGTTTTCGAGATGCGGCGTCGGGTCGTCGCCCTCGAAAATCTCGCTTTCGATCCAGTCGAGATTTACGCGGACCTGGTTCGCCATCCCGCCATGGGTCAGCGCCTCGATCAGCGATTTGTAGGCGTCCTTGAGGCCGGTGTACTTGCCGACGATGGCTATCGTCACCTCGCCTTCGGGGATGTGATACGACTTCGACACCGCATCCCAGCGCCGCATGTTGGGCTTCGGCGCGGGCTCGATGCCGAAGGCGGCGAGCACCTCGCGATCGAGCCCGGCGGCGTGATAGGCCGCCGGCACGTCGTAGATCGAGGCGACGTCGTGCGCCTCGATGACGGCGCTTTCGCGCACGTTGCAGAACAGCCCGAGCTTGCGCCGCTCCTCGCGCGGAATCTCGCGGTCGCAGCGGCAGAGCAGGATGTTCGGCTGGATGCCGATCGAGCGCAGCTCCTTCACCGAATGCTGGGTCGGCTTGGTCTTCAGCTCGCCCGCGGTCGGGATGTAGGGCAGCAGGGTCAGGTGGATATAGACGGCGTGGCCCCGCGGCAGATCGTTGCCGAGCTGGCGGATCGCTTCGAAGAACGGCAGCCCCTCGATGTCGCCGACCGTGCCGCCGATCTCGACCAGCACGAAATCGACGCCCTCGTTGCCTTCCAATACGAAATCCTTGATCGCATTGGTGACGTGGGGGATCACCTGAACGGTCGCGCCGAGAAAATCGCCGCGCCGCTCCTTGGCGATCAGCTCCTGATAGATGCGGCCGGTGGTGATATTGTCCTGCCGGTTGGCGGAGCGGCCCGTAAAACGCTCGTAATGGCCGAGGTCGAGGTCGGTCTCCGCGCCGTCGTCGGTGACGAACACCTCGCCGTGCTGGGTCGGGCTCATCGTGCCGGGATCGACGTTGAGATAGGGGTCGAGCTTGCGCAAGCCGCACGGAATAGCCGCGCGCCTGCAGAAGGGCGCCGAGCGCCGCCGAAGCCATGCCTTTGCCGAGCGAGGAAACCACGCCGCCGGTGATGAAGATATACCGCGCCATGGGATTCGACCTCTAGCGCATCGCGGACGATTCGGCGAGCACGGATTTTTGGGCAGCGCAGGGCGCGCGGCGGGGCGCCGGCAGGCAAGAAGGCGCCAAATTGGGCGCCAATAGCTCCAAACAAATCCAAACAAGCGCCAAATAAACCCAAACAAAGCAAGACAAGAGCAAAACAAATCCAAATTCAATCAGGCCTTATTCAATCGTTTCAATGGCTTGCGAGTGGCTTACGCGTTTTTCGCATGTTTTGCCAAATTCGGCGATATCACAGAAGAAATTTGTATTTCAAATCCGAACTCCATGAACATTCTCATAGCACGCATTTCTCTTTATCGGAAGCGTTTTTGCTTCCGAGGAGCGGCGGCGCCCTCGCCGCCGTGTCGATCAAACCCTCGTCCGCCTGGAGAGCCTGCCCTGAGCCCTTCGAAGGGCCGACGCTCCTTAGATTGCGGAGCCGATCCCATCGACCAGGATCAGACTTCGGCTCAAAGCCTGATCACGGACCGAAAGCGCCTCCGCATATTCCGGGGAGCGATACCACGCCCTTGCCGTTTCCTTGTCCGCGAATTCGACAATAATGATGGCGGCAGGCGCCCAGTCGCCTTCCAGCGCGGTGATCTCGCCTCCCCGAGCCAAATATTTTCCGCCGTATTTGGCAATCGAGGCCGCGGCCCTCGACCGGTAAAGCTGAAGGGCCTCGCCTTCCTTGGGGCGAACGTCGGAAATTACATAAGCAGGCATGTCGATCGTTCCATTACTGGCTCTTACCCATCCGCGTCATGCCCGGACTTGTTCCGGGCATCCACGCCGCTGCGCAGTCAATGCCGTTGAAGGGAGCAATCGACCGTGGGTGCAAGGACCTTGCACCGGGCATCGCCCGACGGCGTGGATGGCCGGGACGAGCCCGGCCATGACGGATGGCGAGGTGCGAAACTGAGAGCGTGCGAGGGCTACAGAGCTGTTTCTGGGACGGGCAGGCGAGGCCACACGCCCTTCGCCGCGTCAAGGACGCCTGCGGCGCCGCCTCTGGCGGTCGCTTCGCGATCCTTGACCCGGCTGCGGTCGTGTGGCGCTGGTCTGGCAAGAGGTTTTGCTGAAGCGCCCCGCGCGCCGGCGCGCGGGGCGCTTCAGCAAAACCTCTTGCGCTCCAGACGCCGCCGCAGGATGGCGCAGTCAAGGGCGTAGCCGCCGGAGGCGGGCGCGAAGCGCACCCTTGACTGCCTGCCCTGAGCTTGCCGAAGGGGCGACTGCCGGCGGTGGCTTGCGCCGCGTTCAAGTGAGAAGCCGGCCTCAACGCCACTGCCGTCTGAAGGAACCCCCATGCCGATCTCGCTCCTGCATTCGAAGGGCTCCGAAGCGCCCATAAAAATCCCCGCCATCGGGCTCGAACTTTTCGTGCGCATGCCGCCCGCCGCGAGTTCGGGCGAGTTCTGCTTCATCGAGACCGTCAATGCGCCCGGCGCCGGGCCGCCGCGGCATCGCCATCCCGAAGCGGAGATTTTTCGCGTCATCGAGGGGCGATACCTTTATGAGGTCGATGGCCGGCGCTTCTACGCCGAGACGGGCGACGTGGTGAGCATTCCCGGCGGGGTCGAACATGGCTTCTGCAACGTGACCGACAAGCCCGCGCGGCAATATATCCTGATGGCCCCGGCTCTCGACGCGGCGGCGTTCTTCACCGAGCTCGCCGGCGTGATGCGCGATGGCGCGCCCGACCGTGCCGCGCTCAACGCCTTCGGAGTGAAGTGGCGCGTAGAATTCCTCGGCCCGCCGGTGAGCAGGAAGGACCAGCCCACGGACTGAGGCGGAAGCATCAGGGGAGCGGCGGCGTCCACGCCGCCGTGCGCGGAAAGATCGTCGGCCTGAAGGGCCTGCCCTGAGCTCGTCGAAGGGCTGAAGCTCCTCAGGTCAGGAGCTTCGCGACGGCGCGCCCGCTCCAGCAAAACCTCTAGGGGAGGCCGATCCGACGAGGAAAAGCAAGGGCGAGGCGCGAATTTGGCTCTGCGACAACCTGTGCCTGGTGGATCGACGTATAGTCGTTACGCGCCGCCTTGACTTCGGCCTGAGAGGGCGCCGTCAGCGCCTTTGCCGCGAGGGCGGCGACGATGGCGAAGGCTACAACCAATGAACGGACGAGCTGCCTTTGCCCATCCACGCGGAATTCAACTCCGACCGCTCTATTCATCGCTTCCTCCGCTCACCATCCTTTTTTCGGGCTTTAAGCACATTGGACGGCATTCCGCGCGCGCAATATTGGTGTTCTGGCATATAAGAATTTGCTCACCGCTTGGGCAAATGCTCGGACGGAGGGGCTCGGATAACCGGACTGCATTTTGCTTCATTCGGGGGAAGGCGCCGAGGGCAGCGCCGCGTTGTAGCCGAGCTCGCTGAGCTCGGCTGCCGCGGTCGGCGACCGCTGCTACAAAGCGGCGACTAGCCCGCATTGTTCTGCGATGGCCTCCCGCGCGTCGAGCGCGCGCAGCTTCGCTCACGCCAGCGTATCCGGCAAACCCTCAGCCTGTTCGCCGGCTTCTCTGATCCACTCCCGCGTCTCGGCCAGAATCTCGTCGGATAGTTCGCGGTCGTCGCTGACGCGGGCTAGCACCATGGCGCCGACCATAGCGGACCAGGCGGCAATCGCCTCCCGCCGTCGTTTGGCAGGGCTTTTGGCGGGCGATTTCTCGCTCAATCGGGCGATCTGGCTGCGGATCGCCGACGTCATCACGGCGCGCGCTTCGGGCGCCTGGCGAATGGTTTCGGCAGCGAGCGCCGCCGTCGGGCAGCCGTTGGCGCAATCGTCCCGGAGTTCGGGCGACAGATAGAAGGCGGCATAGGCGGATAGGCTGTCGATCTTCGGCGTGGTCCGCGCCAGCGCATCGGCCAGCGCGGCGGCGATCAGCTCCTCTTTCGAGTCGAAATAGCCGTAGAAGCCGCCGTGGGTCAGACCGGCCGCTTTCATGACTTCTGCGACGGTAACCGGCTCGAACCCGCGCTCCCGGAACAGCCGCCCGGCCGCCAGCAGGATTTTTTCGCGGTTCTCCGCGACCCGTTCCCGACTGACTTTCATCGCTGCCTCCGAAATGCGCTTGACAGGATACATGATAGACGTCATGTTTGGCAAACATGATGATGATCATGATTAAATGCAACCGGAGAGTGTCATGAGCGAGAAATCCAAAATTCTGATCACCGGCGCGTCCTCGGGGATCGGCGCGGTCTATGCGGATCGGTTTGCGAGGCGCGGCCATGATCTCGTGCTCGTCGCGCGCGACGCCGCTCGCTTGAACGCGCTAGCCGGGCAGTTGCGGGCCGAGGCGAAGGTCGAGGTCGAAACCCTGGTCGCGGACCTGACGAACGCCGACGATCTTACGCGTGTGGAAAATCGCCTGCGGGACGACCAGAACATCGAGGTCCTGGTCAACAACGCGGGCGCCGCGCTCGAGGGCAATTTCCTGACCCAGAGCACAAGCCAGATTTCGTCGCTGATCAGCCTAAACGTCACGGCGCTGGCGCGGCTTTCGAGCGCGGTCGCGCCCCGTTTCGTCGCCGCCGGCAAGGGCGCGATCATCAATATCGGATCGGTCGTCGGCGTCGCGCCGGAGTTCGGCATGACGGTCTACGGCGCCACCAAAGCCTTCGTGCTCTATCTGAGCCAGGGTCTGCAACTCGAGCTCGGCCCAAAGGGGGTTTACGTCCAGGCGGTGCTCCCAGCCGCGACCCGCACCGACATCTGGGCGAAGGCGGGCGTGGACGTGAACACGCTGGCCGGCGTGATGGATACGGACGAGATGGTCGACGCGGCTCTCGTCGGTTTCGACCGCAAGGAGGCGATCACCATTCCGCCCCTGCCGGCGTTCAGCCAGTGGGAGGCCTTTGACGAGACCCGCCGCGCCATGCTGCCGAATTTTCGGCAGACGCACGCCGCCGAGCGCTACCGAAAGGCCGCTTGAGGTTTCGAGAGGGCAGGAGATAGATAGCGAAGGCGCCCTGGAGGAGCGGCGGCGCCGACGCCGCCGCGCGCGGCGAGATCGTCGGCCAAGGCCGACGCTCCTTGGAGGGTCGGCGTCCACGCCGACCATTACAACCCTCGTCGGCCAACTCTCCTCATGAAGTTGCCTCAATCCCGCAAATGTTCGAAACATGCGGAACACGGGAGGATTTTATGCGGGCAGCGAACTTGGCGGCGGCGATCGCGCTGGTTTTCGGTTTTACGAGCGCGGCCTTGGCCGATGCCCCGCCGCTGCGCATCGGCGTGCTGACCGACGCCTCGGGGCCGTTCGTCGATTCCGGCGGCCCCGGCTCGCTGCTCGCGGCGCAAATGGCGGCGCAGGATTTCGGCGGCGAGGTTTTGGGGCGCAAGATCGAAATCCTGCTCGGCGACACGCTCAACAAGCCCGACGTCGCGGCGGGCGTGGCGCGGCGCTGGTTCGACGTCGAGGGCGTGTCGGCGGTCACCGATCTGCCCGTCACGCCGATCGCCTTCGCGGTGCAGGCGCTCGCCAAGGAAAAGAACAAGACGGTCATGGTCACGGCGGCGGCGACCACCGACATCACCTCCAAATATTGCGCAATAAATTCGTCGCACTGGGCCGACGACACTCACGCGATGGCGGGCTCGGCCAAGGCGATCGTCGAGAGCGGCGGCAAGACCTGGTTCTTCCTCGAGCAGGACACGGCCTTCGGCGCCGCGCTCGAAAAGGCGGTGACCGGCGTCGTCGAAGCCGCCGGCGGCAAGTCGCTCGGCAGCCTCAAACATCCGATCAATACCGCCGATTTCTCGTCGCTGCTGTTGCAGGCGCAGGCGTCCGGCGCGGACCGCATCGGGATCGCCAGCGTCGGCGCCGACCTCGACAACACCATCAAACAGGCCGCCGAATTCGGCATCGGCAAGGACGGCAAACAGGCGCTCGTCGCCTTCCTGTTCTATATCCAGGATGTTTACGCACTCGGCCTGCCAGCGGCCAAGAACCTCAACATCACCACGAGTTTTTATTGGGACCAGGACGACAAGGCGCGCGCCTTCGCGAAACGGTTTCTTGCGCAGCGAAACATGATGCCGTCGCGCAATCACGCGCTCATCTATACGGCGGTGACGCATTACCTGGAGGCGGTGAAGGCGGCCGGCACGGATGACGCGGCGGCGGTCGGCAAGGCGATGCGCGCCGCGCCGATCGACTATTTCGGCCATCCCGCGACCATGCGCAGCGACGGCCGCGTGCTGTTCGACCTGACCCTCTATCGCGTCAAGACGCCCGAGGAGTCGAAGGCGCCGTGGGATTATTACGCGCCGATCAAAAACATCTCCGCCACAGAAGCCTTCGCGCCGGTCAATACGGCGGTGTGCGGGCCTTAAGGACCTCCGTGGCCGTCGCCCGGCGTAATCGACTGGCTGTAATCCTGCCCTCGCGAACTGCCTTCGCTGGTGCGGCGGCCGCCGCCGAAGCGCCAGGCGCCGATGGCGACGGCGATCACGATGACCACGCATCCGTAGTTGAAGATTTCTGACCAGGAGGGCATGGCGAACCCCTTATAAAGGCCATTCGTTCGTTCGTCGCGCCTTCGCGCAAACGGTCAGCGCAAGCGGTCCTCGAAGGCGACGAGAAAGCCGCCCGCGACTTCCCCGAGCACGACGGCCCGGCATCGATCGACCGTCACGCGCGCGCCCGGCAGCAGCTTGAAGTCGGCGACGACTTTTGCGCCCTGCCGGTCCTCGTTGGCGAGACCGACGGCGAAAGTCTGTCCGAATTCGGTTCTCAGATCCACCGGGCGCGCGTTTTCGGGTTGCTTGCCGCGAAATCCCGCGCGCTCGCCGCTCAGCGACTCGATCCTTTTCACGAGCCGGTCGATCCGGCCGGGCGCCAGCTTGGAATTGATCGCGAACCAGTCGGGCCCGCGCCGCACGACCACCCCTTCGAGCCTGCCGAGCTCGTCGAGATAGGCCACCACCCGCTCGCCGAGTTCGGCCATGACATAGCCGCGCAGCGACACGCCGGTCACCGACACGTCGACGGTTTCGCAGGGGTGTTCGGCGCCGTCAGGCAGCATGAAACGGCCGCGCAAGCTGAGGCGTATTCGCCGACTTCGCCGCCTTTCCGCTGACCGTGAATGTCCAACCTGCTGCAAGGGACCCGTCCGCTGGCGCGACTGGGCCTTTATGGCCAAAAAAGAACGTCGCCTGAGACAAACCGACTGCGTCTTTCGCTCAAATCATTCGAGCTTTTCGCCATTAACCCAAAAACGCTAACGCTTGGTGGATATAAAGCTGACGACTATCGCGCGAAATCGCGGCGCCCGTGCGCGTCAGTCGCGGCGGCGCGCCGCGGCTTTCATCTGCGTCGTCGCTACGAGCGCGACGAGAAACACCGCTGCGACGAACAGAAAGCTCTCGCTGTAGGCGAGGGCGTGGCCGCCGGGCTCGCCCTTCAACGCCTCCTGCCGCCAGGCCTCGAACACCGCGGGTCCGGCAATGCCGAGCACGGCGCCCATCTGACGCGCGTAGCTGACGACCACCGAGGCGGAGCCCATTTCTTCGCGTGTGAGATGCGTCATCGAGGCGACGCTCAGCGCCGGCAGGATGAAGCCGAGCCCGACCCGCATCACGATCGCGGCGGCGAGCACGCCGACGAAGCTGAAATATTGCGTCAGGCCCGAAAACAGCAATGACGAGCATCCGAACAGCACGAGGCCGCCCCGCAAAATATGCAGCGGCTTGAAATGATCGGTCATCCGGCCGGCAAGCAGGATCGTGAACGGCAGCAGCAGGCCCGCCGGCAAGGTCGCGGCGCCGGCGTCGGTCGCCGAGAAATGCTCGGCGTCCTGCAGGAAGACCGGGATCAGATAGGAGGAGCCGTAGAGCCCGAAACCGTAGGCGAAAGTAACGAGCGCGCCAAAGGCGAAGGTCGGATCGGCGAAAGGCTTGAGCGCGATGATTGGATGCAGGGCGCGCCGGCCATGCAGGACGAAGCCGCCGAGACAAAGCGCGGCGAATGCGAACAATCCCCAGGTCGAGAGCGCGGCGACGCCCGCAAGCCTCAACGCGGCGACCGCGCCGATCAGCGCGAGCGAAAACGCCGACATCAGCGCGAGACCAAGCCAGTCGAAGCTGCGCCGCTCCGCGGCCCGCATGTCCGGCAGCAGCGCGACGGCGAGCGCCGCGGCGATCGCGCAGGGACCCAAGTTGATGAGAAACAGCGAATGCCAGCCGAAATGGTCGAGCAGATAGCCGGCGATCGTCGGCGCCGAGACGGGCGCCAGCACGACGCCGAAGCCAAGCACGCCAGAGGCGCGGCCGCGCTCGCTGGCGGGCATCAGCCGCATCACCGTCGTCATCATCAAGGGCTGCAGCACGCCCGCTGCGGCGCCTTGCACGATCCTGAGCGCGATGACGAGGGCAAACGAATGGGCGAAATAGCCGGCGACGCCCGCCGCGGCAAGCACGCCGATCGCGATGAGAAAAAGCTGTCGATAGCCGAGCCTGTCGAGCAGCCACGAGGTCGGCAGCATTCCCACCGTCATGGCGGCGAGAAACCCGGTCAGCGTCCACTGGACCTCAGCCGGCCCGACGCCGAACTCCGCCGACAGCGCCGGAACGGCGATCGTGAAACTGGTCGAGACGAGCAGGCTCGAAATCGTGCCAAGGCCGATGACGAGCAGGGTCGACCAGCGTCGGCTCGGACTCAGCGCAAAAGCGGTCGCGCCGGAGGCGGCGTCTATCGAAGTGGCTGCTGGCAAGGGAATCTGAGAATTCTATTAGCGGAACAATAATTAGCATTCAAATCATAAGCGAGCAAGCGCTGCAAAAGCTCGAATTTTGCGAATTTAACGCAACGCGCTAGCTTAACCGCATAACTTGAGAAGCGGGCGGGGGCGAACGTGGTTTAGACAATTGTTTCAGGGAGGAAAACGATGACCGCTTACATCTGGAAAGGGCATGGGGCCGATCATACCGGCAATTGGCAGACGACGACCGATTGGACGCCGACCGGCGAGCCGGGCGCCGGCGACAGCGCGACAATCAACAACGGCACGGCGACCGAGGACATCAACGAAAGTTTTGGTTCGAGCCTCTCGATCGCTGCGCTGAAGGTCGGTCCAAACGGCCATCTGGTGATCGGCGACAGCGCGGGGGCGGACGACGCAACTCTCGACATCACCGGCAGCGCGGAGGATGATAACCTCGGCTCGATCACGATCTACGGCGGCAGCGAACTGATCGCGGCCGCGGACCTCAAGCTGGGCAGCGCCACCGCGACCGGCGTCCTCAATTTCGACGGCGGCTCTTTCAGCGACGGCTCGCTCTTCATCAACGGCGAAGGCGTGATTTCGATGCAGGCCGGCGCGCTCGGCTCGGTCAGCACGAACAAGGGAACGATCGACGCCACTAACCCCAATTCCGGCTTTGATTATTTCACTCTGTCCGGCGGAACGCTCAACAATTTCGGCACGCTCGAGGCGACCAATTCGGTCTCCGGCAGCAGCGGCGTCGCCGACTTGTTCCTGACCGGCGGCATCAGCGTGACCAACAAGGCGGGCAGCGCCTTCGGCGCCGGTTCCGGCGCAGTCGTGACGCTTTCGGACGCGACCGTCACCAGCGGAACTTTTACGGGCCAGATGGACGCCGTCGGCGTGAACGATACGATCAAGGGCACGAACAGCCTGAACTTTGTCAATGAAGGAACCATCTCGGTCGTCGACAATGGCTCGCTGACGATCGCCGGTGGCTCCGACACCGTCATCAACAAGTCTCAGATCGACGTCAATCAGGGCACACTCAAGCTCACAGGCACGATCGACAACGAACTCAACGCCGAAATCGTCGCCAACGGCACAGAGGGCACGAAGGCGATCGTTACGTCCGGCTCCGGAGGCGCGATCCTCAACAATGGCGCGCTCATCGCCGACGCCGGCAAGATGACCTTCAATAATGAAGTGATCGGCGGCCAGGAGACCATCGAGGACGATGGACTCATGACGTTCAACTACAGCGAGAGCGGCGAGATCACGTTTACGAACGGCGGCGGCACGCTCGGCATCGGCAACGGCCCCAGCGGGGGCGGCAACGGGCCGATCGGAGGGGACATTTCTGGCTTCGCCTCGGGCGACATCCTGGACTTCACGAAAATTGTGTATGTGAGCTCCACCGATCCGAGCGGAAGCTATACGCAATCCAATGCCGCGGAAGGATTGTTGACAGTCGGCTCGGACGTTTTGACCCTGCTCGGCAACTACGCTCCGGTCGGCGACACCCAGCCCCTCAACCAGGGCCCGTTCGTCAGCTTTTCGGACGGCCACGGCGGAACTGACGTGATTTATTCGCCGAGCTGAGGCGCATTTGGCGCGCCGGCGAAACGGCGCAAACCGCTACCTCTGTGATACGCTCGCAATTTGGCGAACGAGCGCGCGACGTAGCGCGCGCGAAAAACTGGCCAAGGGCCGATTGCTGGGCGTCGGCAATCAGACGATCAACAAGTTCCTCGACGAAACCGGTTCGAACTCACGACACGATCCAGTTCGCGGCCAACGACTTCAGCACTTTCGCCCAGGTTCAGTCCGCGTCCTCCCAGCAGGGCTCCGACGTGGTGATCCGGCTCGATGGCGCGAATTCGATCACGCTGACCTCGCTCACTCTGTCGAGCCTGGTCGCGACCGATTTCAAGTTCGTGTAGCGACAGAGCGCGCGGGCCATCAACCAAAAACGTAAGTCAAAAAAACTGTCATCCCCGCGAAAGCGGGGATCCAGCGTCGTAGGACTCAGCGGCTTCAAATATATTCAGCGCTCTTTTGTAATCGAAGCATCACACACTGGATCCCCGCTTTCGCGGGGATGACATCGGAATTCTAATCAAACTGCGCAAATGAAAACGGCGCGTGAACCACGAGGCTCACGCGCCGTTCCTACTCACTGGTTACGACTCGCTACGCGTTCGGGCGAGCCTTGCGCTCGTTCATGAAGCGCTCGAATTCCTCGCGGTCCTTGGCGCGGCGGACATTTTCGACGAACTCGGCGAATTCGCGATGCGCTTCCTCGAGTTTGCGGCGCTCTTCCTCGAGACGGGCGAGTTCCGCCTGCCGCCAGGAATCGAACGCGCTGTTGCCGCTCGAACCGTACCAGGGCCGGCTGTTCGAGGACGGCGCGGCGCTCCACGCGCCCCTAACCTTCGCCCAACCGCGCTCGGCGACTGTCTGAAGATCCGGTCCGCCGACCTTGTTGTGCCAGAGCTTGTAGCCGAGAAGGCCAAGACCAATCGGCCAGAACACGATGAAACCGATCACGATGGCGGCGATTTCGAACGCGGTCCAGCGACCCCCGGTGCGGCAGACGCGCCGGCCGTAAACGAAGGGGTCCCGACCGTTGCCGAACGCGCCTTGTGTGCTGCTCATAACGAGCCTCCTGAAGAAAACCGCCGTCCGAGAGGACGCCGGCGCCTCAACAGGTTGGCATCGATTGCGGCCTGCGCAAGGCTGCAGTGCAGAAAAATCGTATTACGCGGTGGGACGACCCCTAAGCGTCCCCGGCGGGTCGACCCCGGGGACAGGCATAACGCGGAAATGGGCAGCGGCAATTCTGCACTATCCACGTCATGCCCGCGCTTGTTCCGGGCGTCCACGCCGCCGTGCGGTCAATTCCGTTGAAACTTGAATCAAGCTGTCGGAGCAAGACCTAAGCGGCGCGCGACTCAACATCGTGGGTGGCCGGGCCGCCCCCGGGCTCAGACCCGGGAATGGCCATGACAAAGAGCGACGCCTGAAAGCGTGAGCCCAGGAAATGTTTTGACCATTTATTTGATGTGGTTCTCGATTGCTGGCGCCGCACCCTTCGCCCCGGTTTCCCCTCGCCGGCATTTGCCCTAGGAGGGGAAACGACCTTTGGGAGGAAACATGACGGCCGCTGCGCCCGCCTTCGCGCCGCAAAGAAGCGGGCTTGCCCGCATCGTGCTTGCGAGCCTCGTCGGAACGACGATTGAGTTCTACGATTTCTACATTTACGGGCTCGCCGCCGCGCTGGTGCTCGGGCCGATGTTCTTTCCCAATGCCGCGCCCGAAACGCAGTCGCTGAACGCCTTCCTCACTTTTGGCGTCGCCTTTCTCGCGCGCCCCGTCGGGTCGCTGCTGTTCGGCCATTTCGGCGACCGGATCGGGCGCAAAGCCACGCTCGTCGCCTCCATGCTGGTGATGGGCCTTTCGACCACGCTGATCGGCCTGTTGCCTGGCTACAATTCGCTCGGCGTCGCGGCGCCCTGGCTGCTCGTGCTGCTGCGCTTCGGGCAGGGCGTGGGCCTGGGCGGCGAATGGGGCGGCGCGGCGCTGATCGCGACCGAGAACGCGCCGCCGGGCGCGCGCGCCTGGTTCGGCATGTTCCCGCAGCTCGGACCGCCGATCGGCTTCTTCATCGCCAACGGGCTGTTCCTGATTCTGATCCTGACGCTTGGCGAGCCCGCCTTCAAAGCGTGGAGTTGGCGGCTGCCGTTCCTGTTCAGCGCCGTGCTGGTGCTGATCGGCCTCTATCTGCGCGTCTCGATCAGCGAGACGCCAGCCTTCGAGGCGGTGTTGCGCGAAAAACGCCGCGCCGCGCTGCCGTTCGGCGAAGTCGTTGCGCGCCATCTGCCGCAGCTTCTGCAAGGCACGTTCGCGATCGTGGTCTGCTACGCCTTGTTCTACATCACGACGGTGTTCGCGCTTAGCTACGGCGTCTCGCAGCAGCACATTCCGCGCCCCGTGTTCCTCGAAATGCTGTGCGCGGCTGCGGTCTGCATGGCGATCACGTCGCCGATCGCCGCCTCGCTCGCCGACCGCATCGGCCGCAAGCCGGTGCTGCTCGCCGCGAGCGCGCTCGCCGCCATCGTCGGCCTGCTGCTCGCCCCGCTGCTGTCGGGCGGCGAGGTCACGACGCTGATCTTCGTCTGCCTGTCGCTTGGGACGATGGGCCTCACCTTCGCCCCGCTCGGCGCGCTGCTGCCGGAACTGTTCCCCGCCAACGTCGCCTATACCGGCGCCTCCGTCGCCTATTCGCTCGGCGGCATTCTGGGGGCCTCGCTCGCGCCGACGCTGGCGCAACAACTCCAGCAATGGGGCGGTCTCTCCTACGTCGGCTACTACATCGTCGTCGCCGCCGTGCTGAGCTTTGTGAGTTTGCTGACGATCAGGGAGCGGCGATGACTATCACGGCATCCCCTCATCCGGCGCTGCGCGCCACCTTCTCCCGCAAGCGGGAGAAGGGACCACCCCCTCTCCCGCTTGCGGGAGAGGGTTGGGGTGAGGGCGGTGACGCCCACTCTCTCACCGCTCGTGCGGCCCCTCATCCGGCTCGTGCCGATAGAGCTGAGAAGCGCGTAACACGAAGATCAGCGCCACGGCCAGCGACGGCCACTGGAACCACAGGTGGCGGATTCCTGAGAACAGGTTGATGGCGGCGAAGAAGGCGATGATGCCGCCGGCGCGAATCGCGCTCGCGATAAGCTGCTGCTGTCTCCTCTGAGGCCGAAGGTTTTGCGGGCGACTGACCTCGGCCGGCCGGGGGGCGGCGTTCTGCATCACCGCGCTATAGACCGGCACTTCGGCCTCGATGTTCTTCAGCCGTTGCGGCCCCAGAAAATTGAACCCAAGGCTCAGCTTGTTCTTGACCTGATCGAATACAGTTCCCGAGATCAGGACCCCGCCGGGCTCCGCCATCGCCTGAAGGCGCGCGGCGATGTTGACGTCGTCGCCAAAAATGTCGGCGCGCTCGACGATCACGTCGCCGAGGTTGATGCCGACGCGGAACCACATCTGCCTGTCAGGCTCGAGTTTTTGGTTGCGTTCGCCGATCTCGCGCTGGAAGTCGACCGCCGTCTGCACGGCCATGACGGAGCTCGGGAACTCGGCGAGCACGCCGTCGCCGGCGGTGCTGACGAGCCGGCCGCGATGCCGGTCGATCAGCGCGGTCATAACCCCCTTGTATTCGTTGAGCAGGGCGAGCGTCGCGGCCTCGTCGAGCCCCATCATCCGGCTGTAGCCGAAGACGTCCGCCGAAAGGATATTGGTGAGCCTGCGCTCGATCTCGTCGCTCATGGCCGCTGTTGGTTCAAACGCGCCTTCAAGGGATTGTGGCGCTCGCCAAGCCCCGAGGTCAAGGCCGAAGCGGTGGCGAGGGCGGCGGCGCCCGGCCGTGCAGAAAACTCATCGAGGCGAAGGCGCCGAGCCAGGAGCCGATCGCGGCGAAGACGACGTAGACCCAGTTGTTGGTGTAGCTGATGACCGCGAAGGCGGAGAGCAGATACCAGATGCTGCTCCAGGTGGCGGCGGGAACCCTGCGCCGCGCCGCGACCGAGGCGGTGAACATCACGTAGACGGCGTCGGTCGCCGCGGTGCAGACGACGACGCCGAGGGCGATCAACGGATCGATGGCGCTGAGCATGGAGCCTCCTGGGCGGCGAGAATCCGGTCACGGCCGCGCTAGGCAAGCCGGCCGGCCGCGTCAAGGTTTCGGGCAGGGCGTGTCATAATTCCCGCGTCATCGCCTCGAGCACCTGCGCCAGATGCGCGCGCATCGCGGCGCGCGCGGCCTTGCCGTTGCGGGCCCGCAACGCGGAGAGGACCGCCTGATGGCCTTCGAGCGTCGCCGTCCAGTTCTCGGCCAGGTTGACGCGCTCGGACAGCAGCGCGAACACGGCGCCGTGCTGCATCTGCCAGAGCCGCTCGACAATGCCGGGCAACACGGCGTTGCCGGTTGCGCGCGCGACCGCCGTGTGGAAGTCGAGATCGGCGACGTGCCAGGGCCGGCCCGCGTCATGCTCGCGCTTCATGATCTCGACCTGCACGGAAATGACGTCGATGTCGATGTCGGCGGCCACTTTAGCGGCGAGCGCGGCGGTTTCGCCTTCGATCAGCATGCGGGCGTTGAGAATGTCGCTCGGACTTTCGCCGGCGTTGAGGACGGGCTCCGCCGGCGCCTGATCGCGCACATAGGCGCCGGAGCCGACCCTGACCTCGACGAGTTCAGCGACTTCGAGCGCGATCATCGCCTCGCGCACGACCGGACGGCTGACGCCGAGTTTCTTGGCGAGGTCGCGCTCAGCCGGCAGGCGATCGCCAGCCGTGTATTCGCCCGCGCGAATGAGATCGCCGATCTGCTTCGCGACGCGCTCGTAAAGTCTCTGGCTCTCGACGGGCTGAAACGGCATGGCAAATTTGGAGCGGCGGCGTCCACGCCGCCGACTGTAGGTGATGCGACCTCGGCGGCGTGGACGCCGCCGCTCCTTTCAGAGCCTACGCTCCAACGCGTCCCGCACGCCCAACGCTTCAATATCCGTTATCGCGGATTTGACGGCGTCGGCAAAACTCGGAATTGCAGTCAAATCCTCGCCCCAGAGATCGACTTCGCGCATCAGCGCGAGCGCAACCTCGGCGGCCGAACCGCCGCGTCGCCACGCGGAAGCGAAGATCTCGAGCGCGCCGGCGTCGTCGCGCAACGGATAGGGTCCACGCTCGGCCTTGCCGCGATAGAACCACAGCAGGGCCGCGAACGAGAAAGCGATGAGTTCGGGCGCGCGGCCGGTCGCGGCGACCGCGTCCAAAAGCGTCGGCTTCAGCCGCGCCTTCCATTTCGAGACCGAGTTGAGCGCGATCGACAAGAGTTCGTGGCGCAGGAAAGGGTTCGAGAACCGCTCCAGCACGCTTCGCCCATAGGCCTCGCGCTCGCTGCGCCGGCAGGTCGACGCGGGGCGCGATGACATCAAAGATCAGAGCGCGGAGGTAGCGCGAGAACAGCGGATCGTCGACCGCCTGTTTGACGGTGTCGAGGCCGGCGAGAAAGGCTGGAAGCGCGACGGCGGTATGGGCGCCGTTCAGCATCCTCACTTTCGCCTCGCGGTAGGGACGCAGGTCCTGCGTCCAGATCACGTTGAGCCCGGCCGCGGCGAGCGGCCATTCGGCGGCGCAATCGCCCTCGATGACCCAGAGATGATAGGGTTCGGCCATCACCGCGAGCGGATCGCGATAGCCCCAGGATCGTCAAACAAAGCTTCGGCTTCCGCCGCAGGATAGCCCGGCACGATGCGGTCGACCAGCGTGTCGAGGAACAGGCAGTTTGCCTTCGACCCAGGCGGAAAATTCCGGTGGGAAATTCCACCGCTTTGCGGCGGCGAGCGCGAGGCGGCGAAGGGTCTTGCCGTTCGCTTCGATCAATTCGCATGGCAGGAACACGAGGCCGGGCGCCGTTGCGCCGAGAGCGTCGAATCGCGCCTTCAAAATCCAGGCGACTTTTGCGGGGAAGTTGAGCGGGCAGCGCGCCGGATCGTAGGGCTCGGCGCTATCGACGAGGCCGGCCTCGGTCGTGTTGGAGACGACGAAGCGCAGATCGGGCGAAGCGGCGAGGCGACGTAAATTTTTGGGCTCGTGGTGGGGATCGAAAACCTCCTCGATGCAGGTGACGACACGCCGCCGCTCGAAATCGGCGCCGTCGACGCGTCCGCGCTCCAGCACAGTGTAGAGGCCGTCCTGGGCCTTGAGCTTCGGCGGTTCGGGGTGCGGCCGCGCCAGCGCTGCCGCGACGCCGAGCGAGGCGAGGCCTTTTTCGTTGACGACGTCGATCATCCAGTCGACGAAGCCGCGCAGGAATACGCCGTCGCCGATCTGCAGCACGCGAATGGGCCGTCGGGGGCCGCTCTCTCTCGACAGCGTTCTCATATCTTGTAGGCGGCCTTGGCGAGCCGATAGGCGAGGTCCTGAGCGACCTCATGGGCATCGTCGAGTTCGAGGCGGTGCTCGGCGACGAGCCGCGCCAGATACGCACAATCGACACGCCGCGCCATGTCGTGGCGGGCGGGAATCGAAAGGAAGGCGCGGGTGTCGTCGTTGAAGCCGACGGTGTTGTAGAAGCCAGCGGTTTCCGTGACGGCTTCGCGGTAGCGCATCATGCCCTCGGGGCTGTCGAAGAACCACCAGGCCGGACCGAGTTTCAGCGCGGGATAATGGCCTGCCAACGGCGCCAATTCCCGCGAATAGGCGGTCTCGTCGAGCGTGAACAGGATCAATGTCAGGTCCTTGTTGTTGCCGAACCTGTCGAGCAGCGGTTTCAGGGCATGGACGTAGTCGGTGGCTGTGGGAATGTCGGCGCCCTTGTCCTTTCCAAAGGTCTTGTAGAGCCAGGGATTGTGGTCGCGGAACGAGCCGGGATGGATCTGCATCACGAGACCGTCCTCGACGCTCATCGCCGCCATCTCGGTCAGCATCTGGGCGCGGAACAGTTCTGCGTCCTCGCCATCGGCCGCGGGGCCGATTACGCGAGCATAGAGCGCTGCTGCTTCGGCCTGGCTCAAATTCGCCGTCCGCGCGCTCGGGTGGCCGTGATCGGTCGAGGTGCAGCCAACCGACTTGAAATAGGCGCGCCGGCGGCGCAGCGCGTCCAGATAGCCGGAATAGGTCGAGACGTCGCAATCCGTGAGCCGGCCGAGCGCGAGCAGGTTTTCCGTAAAGCCCGGAAAAGCGGGATCGACGACGGGATCAGGTCGAAACGCTGTCAGAACCCGGCCCTTCCAGCCGCTCGCCTTGATCTTGCGATGCGATTTCAACTCGTCGAGCGGGCTCTCGGTGGTCGTCAGCGTCTCGATGTTGAAGCGCTCGAACAGCGCGCGCGGCCGGAATTCTGGTTTTTCGAGGCAGGCGGCAATGTGATCGTAGGCCTTGTCGGCGTTGGCGGCGCTGAGCCGCTCGCGAAATCCCAGCACTTCGGTGAAGGCATGGTTGAGCCACAGCCAGGACGGCGTGCCGCGGAACAGATGAAAATTCTCCGCGAATCGCCGCCAGATCCGGCGCGGGTCGCGCTCGACTTCGCCGCCGTCGAGCCTCGGCACGCCGACCGTTTCGGGAGCGATGCCCTGGCTGTAGAGCATGCGGTGCACGTAATGGTCGGGCACGATGAAAAGCCGAGCCGGATCCGGGAAAGGCTCGTCGTCGGCGAACCATTGCGGGTCGGTATGGCCATGCGGGCTGACGATCGGCAGGTCGGCGACCGTCCTGTAAAGCTCGCGCGCGATCCCCCTCGTCGCCGGATCCGCCGGAAACAGCCGATCCGGATGGAGCTCAAACGCCCGCCATGCCAACCTCCCCAAAATTCCATCTAGACAATCCGTCAAAACGATATATTGGTCAAGTGGTCAGGCCAATTTAGCCGCAGGGGGGAAAAATGGCGTCGCAGGGCCGCGTGCGATGGAAGATGCTGGCGCTGATGCTTGCCGGCACGATCGTCATCTATGTGGATCGCAACACGCTTGGCGCGCTGGCCCCCATCCTCAAGAAGGAGCTCGACTTCACCACCGAGCAATATTCCTACATCGTCTCGGCGTTCCAGATCGTCTATTCCTTTTCGCAGCCGATCGCGGGCTTCCTCACCGATCTCGTCGGACCGCGACTGGGCTATGCGGTTGCGGCTGTCGTTTGGGGCGGCGCGGCCGCGCTGCACGGGCTCTCGACAGGCTGGCTGTCGATGGCGGGCTTTCGCGCCCTGCTGGGCTTGAGCGAAGCCGTCGCCATTCCAACAGGGGCGAAGATATCGACGGTCTGGTTTCCGACCAAGGAGCGCTCGATCGCGACCGGCTGGTTCAACTCGGGTTCCTCGATCGGCGCGGCGCTTACGCCGCCGCTCGCGATCTGGCTCGCAACGACGACGAGCTGGCGGTACGCCTTCATCCTGACCGGCGTGCTCGGCCTCCTCGTTGCGATCGTCTGGTACTGGCTCTACCGCGATCCGGAAGTTCATCCCGATCTTTCGGCGAAGGAGCGCGACTATATTCTGGAGGGGCGGGGGCCGCAGGCGCCGACGAGGCCCTCGTGGTCAAAAGTGTTCTCCGAGCCGAGATTTCTCGGCATCATCATCGCGCGCTTCCTCACCGAGCCCGCTTGGCAGACGTTCCAGTTCTGGATCCCGCTCTACATGGTGACGGCGCGCCATATGGACATCAAACAGTTCGCGCTGTTCGCCTGGCTGCCTTTCGTCGCCTCCGATCTCGGTTGCGTGCTCGGCGGCTATCTCGCCCCGTATCTCGCCGACCGCTTCTCGCTGAAGATCGTCAATGCGCGGCTGACGACGATCACGATCGGCGCGTTCTGCATGGTCGGCCCTGCGCTCATCAGTTTCGTCGTCGATCCGATCGTGGCGATTCTGTGCTTCTCGCTCGGCGGCTTCGCGCATCAGATGCTGTCCAGCATGATGTATGCGCTGATGGGAGACGTGTTCGAGAAGCCCGAGGTCGCGACCGCGACCGGCGTCGCCGGCATGTTCGGCTATCTCGGCGGCGCGCTTTTCACGCTCGCCGTTGGGCAGCTCGCCAATACGCTCGGCTATGAGCCGCTGTTCGCCATGCTGTTCGTGTTCGATCTCGTCGCCGCCGCTGCGCTGTGGCTGTTTGTCGGCAGACAGCGCCAGGCGGCCACGCTATCCCCGGTCAGACAAAGCTGAATTGCGAGAACTGCAGGTTCAACTCACTGACGCCGTAAAGGGTCACCGAATTTGTCGCGTTGAGGGTAATGATCGTATCGGACCCGGGCTGCGACATGTGGCTCTGCAGGACGCTGTAGTTCGCAAAGTCGGCGGCGCTGAACTGCATCGTATCCGACGAACCGAACCCGACGATCCAGTCCTGCCCAAGCGCCTGGCCGGTGAACAGATGCTCGGACGAACCCGACAGCGTGAACGTGTTCGCGCCGCCGAGATAGATATCGTTGCCGTTGCCGATCAGCGTGCCCTGAATGCTGTTCAGGATTTCGGTTTGGTTCGAGCCATAGACCGCGTCCCAGTTGTTGTTGGAGCCTGCAAGGCTGACCGACGACGCGCCATTCAGATAGAGCGTATCGCCGCCGCCGACGATGGCTGCCTGTGCGCTGCTGGTGATCACGGTCTGGCCGGTAGCGTAAACCGCGTCCCAGTTGTTGTTGGTGCCGCTGAGGCTGACCGACGACGCGCCATTCAGATAGAGCGTATCGCCGCCGCCGATGATGGCCGCCTGTGCGCTGGCGGTGATCACCGTTTGCTTCGAGCCGTAAACCGCGTCCCAGTTGTTCTTGGTTCCACTGAGACTTATTGTCGAGGCGCCGTTCAGATAGAGCGTATCGCCGCCGCCGATGACGCTCGCCTGAGCGCTGCTGGTGATCACGGTCTGGCCCGAGCCGTAGACGGCGTCCCAATTGTTGCTGGTGCCGCTGAGACTGACCGACGAGGCGCCGTTCAGATAGAGCGTGTCGCCGCCGCCGATCACGGCCGCCTGCGACGCGCTGACGATGATGGTCGCGTTCGACCCGTAGACCGCATCCCATGAGCCGGCGGTCGAGCTGAGGCTCACTGACGAGGCGCCGTTCAGGTAGATCGTATCGCCGCCACCGATGATTGACGCCTGCGCACTGTTGACGATCACGGTCGCGCCCGAACCTTGGAACGCGTCCCAATTGCCACTCGTGCCATAGAGGCTCGCAGTCGACGCGCCCGCGCTGTAGATGGTGTTTCCGCCACCGGTGACGCTGGCCTGCGCGGCATTGAGGGTCACCGCCTGGTCCGAACCATAGACGGCGTCCCAGTTGCCGCCGGTCGAATAGAGACTGACCGAGGAGGCGCCGCTCATGTCGATCGTGTCCGAGCCGCCCGTCACGCTCGCTTGCGCATTGGCGATAGCGATAGTCCCGTTGGAGCCTGTGACCGAGTCCCAGTTGCCATCGGTGCCGGAGAGGTAGACGACATTGCCGGTGGTCCCTGGAGCAAATGTGATCTTGTTGTCGCCGCCGAAAACTTCCGCCAGCACGCCATTGAGCGTAATCGCGCCCTTAGATCCGTAGATCGAATCGGCGTTTCCGTTGGTGTTGTAAAGGGAGACCGCGTTGCCGATCGAAGTCAGCGTCAAAAGCACTCCGCCGCCATAGACGAAGGCTTGCGCAATATCGAGATTGATGGAGCCGTTCGAACCGGTGACGGTATCCCAGGTTCCATCCGTGTCGGACAAGTCGACGTTCTCGCCGGGGACCGATTCCAGATTGACGACCTTTCCGCCGCCGCTGACGTCCGTGACGGAAACTGGCGGCGGTCCCATCGTCCCGCCGTTCTCAGGCATCAGTCCAGTTGCCGGCGCGTTGCCGTCGGAGGCTGTGACAATCTTGGTGCCGCCCAGCGTGCCGTTGGTCTCCCACAGCACGTTGTTTCCGTCGGTGTCCTCGCCGACGAAATAAGCGAGGCCGCTGCCGCCGGTCAGTCCGCCGGTAAAGTCGAAGCCGGTGGAATTGATGCCGCCGACGCTGAGATTGTCGAGCCCGCCGATTTCCTCGGTGCCAGAGTAGGTTCCGTCGGTCACCCAGAGCGTCGCTTTGCCGGAGGCCTGGCCGTTGCTGTCGTCATAGCCGATGAATACGGCCAGGCCATTGCCGAGCGAGACGATATTGTTCGGATTGACCCCGTCGCTGGCTTCGTGGGCGAGTTCGCCTCCGACGCCTTCGCCGCCGATCTCGTAGGTTCCGGTCGCCGAACCGTTCGACGCCCAGAGCTCCTGGAAACCTATGGCGTCCACCCCGTTGAACAGCACTTGCTGGCCGTTGACCGTGAGATCGGTCGGGTTGAGGCCGATCGAGCTTGGATGCTGGCCAATTATCCCGGCGTCGCGTAGGCCGCCGACCTCGAGCGTGCCAGAAGCCGTGCCATTGGTCGTCCAGAGGCCGGTGGCGTTGTCGTTGTCCGTTCCCGCGAAGAAGATCCGGTCGCCGAAACGGACCGCCTGCGCCAGGCCGTCGCCGAGATTGGTATTGTCCGCGCCGCCGATGCCTGCGTTGTTGACGCCGCCGATCTCGACGGTCCCATTGGCAGTGCCGTCCGTAATCCAGAGCGCGGCGTCGCCTTCCTTGTTCGGCGCGTTGAAGAGTTCGACGTCGCCGAGCGTGATGAAGTCGGTGGCCTCGAACGAGCTTTCACCGGAATCGTAGATCGCCGCATTCTGCAGGCCGCCGATTTCGACCGTGCCGCCCGTCGTGCCGTTGGTGATCCAAAGCCCGATGTACTCTCCCGATCCGCTGGAATCGTAGGCGTCGAACAGCACGTCGTCGTTGAAGGCGGCGAAGTTGGTTGGGTCCCAGTTGGTTCCGCGCCCGACGATCGTGCCGTTTTCCAGTCCGCCGAGTTCGACAGTGCCGCTTGGCGTACCGTTGGTCACCCAGAGCCCGGTAAAATTCGCCGCGTCTGTGCCGAAGAACAGCGCCTGCTTGCCGAAGCTCACGAAATCGGTCGGGTTGAGGCCGTTCGGATTGCCGTTGATGAAGGGCGAGGACTTGCCGGACCCGGGGCTTACGCCGCCGACTTCGGTCGTGCCTGACGCCTCGCCGTTCGACAGCCAGATGCCGTTCGAAGCGGTGTCGTCGAGCGCGTCCTCACCCGCGAAAATCACTTCATCGTCGAACGCAGTGATATATTCTGGCCCAAGACCCTCATTGCTGGCGCCGCTCACGCCGATATTGACAAGCCCGCCGACGGCCTGGGTCGTCGTGCCGTCGGTTACCCAGAGATCTTCGTTGTCGTTCTTGTCGAGAGCGAGGAAATAGAATTTTTGCGACATTGAACAAGCTTTCCCCAGCCTATTAAGAAATAGAAGCGGCGTTTCTTGTGCGAGCTTTACGGGACGGGAAAGGGAGTTAACCGCCTCCGATCGCGCCAAAGGTGCATGGGCTTACCGTCGACGCCAGTAGAAAGATGTTTTCCACTTAACGGCCGCCGTCTTCCCTTCCGACAACCTGACGCCGCCAGAATGGCAACAGACAAAACTATTTGCGTGCCGTCCTGTGCGCTGCCGCCGGCAATCTGACGGCTCGCTCGCGCCCATCCGCGTAGCGCCGCTTGAAGTAGAGGGCCTTCCGACCCGTGAATAGCCGCGACGCGGCGGCGAGAAGGAATCGCTGCACGGCCTCCGTGTCGGCCGACCACGCGTCGATGATGACGCATTCGCCTTCCAGGCATTGATCGTTGCTCAAGCCCGAACGGCCTTCGAGCCAGAGGTCCGCGAGGCGGCGCTCGGTCAACGCCCATCCGAGGAAACCGCAGATGCGCTGCCGCCGATCCACAACGAACACGAAATGTTTTCGCACGATCTCGAAAAACAGCGCCTGCGACCAGGGTCCGAACCGCAGATTCGCAAAGGCGGGTTTCGTGCTGAGATATTCGACCGCGAGCCCAAGGGCCGCGGCCTGACTGGTCGGGCGCCAGGCGCGAAATTCTGGCTGCGTCGCAGAATATTTGGGGTCCGAGGCATCGCCGGCGGTCACGGCCGGCGCCCTACAAACGAGCCGGCGAAATTGCTTTGCGCGCCAGCCTCAGGTCCGCTTGTCACGGCGTGACAGGCTCCTCGAGGTAGGGCCGCGGTTTTCCCCCGTGAGCAGCGCTTTTGCGGAACTCAGCGAGCGCGATTTGCAATTGGGTCATTTCCTCGTTGTTCGCGTCCAAACTCTTCATCAGTCCGATCATCTTCTCTTCGAGCTTCTGTGTCGCGGACGAGGCTTTACCCTGATCATAGGGGTAAGAGGGGATCGCCCGCGGCCCGGCGACAAGCTTTCTGGCGTTTTCAAGTGCCTGTCTGAGCTCCGGCGCGCCGTCGAACGACCGTCGTCGCAAGAACAGGTGCGCGACGAATTCCTCTCGGAATTCGCCGAGCAGGCGCCGCAGACGCTCGGCCTCGGTGAGATCGAAACTGACGTTTTCGAGCAGAGCCAGCGCGTAGACGATCAGTTCAGCCTTCAGTTCAGACATGCTTGCCGGCCTCCGTAGCCCCGACAGCCTTGCTCAAAAGCGCTTCTATGCGCGCCGCCTCGATCTTCTGCGTGAACCGATCTGAGAAACTGCGCAGCGCCTGTTCGCTCATCGACGACAGCAAATTCCGATCCCGCGACAGTTCGTGGAGGGCGGCGGCGATCGCTTGCGCCGGGTCGCCTTCGGGATCGATAAGATAGCCGTTCACCCGGTGATCGACGATCTCCTCGAGAGCCGCCGCCCTGAGACAGATGACCGGCGCGCCGGCCGAGAATGCCTCGATGGCGACCAGCCCGAACAATTCATATCGGCTCGGCATTATGACGACATCCGCTTTGCGATAGGCGTCCTCAAGCTCTTCTCGTGAGACGGCGCCGCGCACCTCGACACGATCGTTCTTCAGCGCCTCGATTGCGTCGCCTTCGCCCGAGAGCGCCGCCTCGGCGGCCGTCATCGCATCGCCGACTAGCGAAAATCGAACGGTTGAGTTCATCCGCAGCGTAGTGGCGATCGCCTTGACAAGAATATCAAAGCCTTTTCTGAGTTCGAACCTGCCGACATAAAGCGCCTCCAGCGGCGCGCCCGATTTGGGCTTCGGCTTTGTCAGACCACGGCCAAGATCTTTGGTGCCGCGATAGATGACCTCGGATTTTTGGGCGATCTTCAGTTCATACGCTTGCTCGATATCCTTGACGATGGCCTTGCTGTTGGCATGGATGAACGCGGCGCGCTTGAGACATTCGGTTTCAGCGCGAATGACCCGGTCCACCATGAACGCGCCATAGATCGGCCGCTCGGTCCATTCGGGCTTGAAGGGCCGCGCCAGACGGTAGGTGGTGTGCAACGTAAGCACCGTCGCGAAATCGCTGCGATCGAGGCAGGTCATGGCCTCTACATCCCAAATGGGGAAAGATACGATGTCCAAACCAAAACTCTTGATCTTCGTGAGTTCGCGATCGACCCGTGCGCACCATTCGGCGATGTTGGGCGGAAGGTCGTAGCGGGCGGCGATCAGCTCCGTCTGCTCGTCCTTCGCCGCGCATTCGTGCACCCAAACGCCTTGTTCGAAACGCATCGCCTCCTCGCCATCAGTTGCGCGCGTTACGACATGCACCGCATGACCGAGATCGGCGAGACTGCGCGCCGTCGCTGCCGTCCATTGCGCAATGCCGGCATTGTTGGCGGGCGGATAGCCCTGCGAGACGAAGCAGATGGTCATTGCCCGTCGTTCAGCGCCAAATTTTAGGAAGGGCTGGCATACTGCTTGCCTATTGAGATGGCCGAGCGGCGACGTACGCGTCTGGGCCTTGCGGATTCCGTCGGCGATTCCCCACTCGAACCCCTGTCTCAGCGCGAAATAGGAAGAATTGTCTATGATATTGTGGTCGAGGAACCAACGATCCGACCAGGCGATGTCGGTCTTGTAGCGCTGCAACTCGGCAAGCGCTTTTTCCGGGTTGGCAGCAAGGCCAAATCGCATGATGAAATAGGCGCGGCTTGCGGCCGGCGCATAGTGGTTGCGCGGGATCCTTCTCGGGTCGCGAATATGGCTCTCGGCGAACTGATGATAGATCAGCGCCTTTGGCTCAAACCTTATTTGATGACCGGCGTCAATGAGACGCAGGCACACGTCGGTTTCATCGAGCAGATAGGCGTAGGCGTCGTCGAAACCGCCGATCTCTTCAAGGTGGGTCGTGCGGAACATCGAATTGGTGCCGAGCAGGCTCGGATAGATCGGGCTGCCGGGAAAGCAGAACGCGCGCTCGTCGATCATGGGAGAAGGAAAGTACGAATTGCCGTAGCGGTCACAGAACGGCTTCATGCACTGAAACCTGACCCCGGTATTGTCGATCGTATAGCCGCCAACCGCGGCTGCTCGTGGGTCTTCGAACAGAGGGATCGCGTTCGTCAACCAGCCGGGATGGGCGACGGCGTCATCGTCCATGAAGGCGACGAATTCGCCCGCGGCGGCCTCTATTCCGATATTCCTCGACATCGACAGGTTTTCGGCAGGGCAACGGGCGCTTTTGATTCGGCCTTCCAGCGACCGCAGGAAATCGTCGGTGCCGTCGGTCGAGGGACCATTCACGACGACGACCTCGAAATCGGAATATTCTATGTGCTCCAGGGAGCGAATGGCGTTGCGCAGATGTGCGCAACGATTGTAGGTATTGATGACGACGCTTACCTTCGGGCGTTCGGACGTTTGCATTTCCAAGCCGTTTCAAACAAAAAGTCGTTCAGGCTCGCGCCGGTTTGTCGAGCAGCAGAAGAAACAGCCGGTTCGCGTTCACCGTTCGCTCGTCGCCGGCCAATCGCGTCGCAAGCGAAAGCAGGGTGTCGCAGGAACGAATGAGGGTGAGGACTTCCGTGTTCGAGGAGGGCCCGCCGCCTGTGAGCAACGAGAACAGCATCTGCACGTCGTAATGCGTCGGCAATTCGAGCAGCGTACGCGACACGTTGGGCCGCATCGGCGGAATGCCGGAAGCCGGTCCGCCGACCTTGTTCGCCACGAAAGCGAGATGCTCTACGACTTCGGACTCCGGCGCGCCGAGCGCATAGGCCGAACGGTAGGCGATCTCCGCCTCCTCGAAACGTTCCGCCTCCTTCAGGCTGTGGCCAAGCTGGACCGAGTAGCCGTAGTGGAAGGGATAGAGCCGCATGATCGAGGCATAGGCGTCGATTGCCTGTGGCCACTCTCTTCGATCGCGGCGGGAGTCGGCCTGCTCGACGAGGCGACGGAAATCCGGATCTGCGGCTGAGGCGCGCAACGCGATCTCGACCGCGCGCCGGCGCGCCGGAGCCAGCATCGGCGCCCAGCGGAGGATCTGAACGCCCTCCGAAATCTTTCCTTCGGAGACCAGCGCAATCCCGCTCGCGAGGGCCGCGTCGGCGTCGCTCAGTCTCATGGCTTCTACGGGAAGCGTCATCTTGCCCTCAAGCATCCGCCGGGAAACGTTTTCGCAGCCGATCGAATCTTTGCGACGTCAGAGTCAGGGTCCGCTCGGAGTCGCTCAGTAGAAATCGCGTGGGGCGTGGGAGCGGCGGCAGCCGCCGCAAGGCCGTCACCAGAGCCTCTGCAAACTCACCCCATAAAAGCGGAAGGCGCCTTTGAACGGGACTTGGCCGTGAGTGAAAACTCTGAATTCGACCTGCGCGCCGTCATGAGCATTGGCGAAGTCGAGCGTGAGCGAACCTCGACGCAGCGCGCTGGCGCCTTCGTCCCCGCTCAACATTTGCGCGGCGACCCTGTTCATATTGAGCGCGACGTCGAAATCAAGATTGGAGGCTAAGGTCTGATCGCCGAGCCCCAAAACATCGAAGGTGTAGACCGCACGCCAGTCGGCCGCGCGCAACGGTTGATAGGGGCCATAGATCGGGCAATCGACAGGCTTGGAAAAGTCGGTTTCCAGATAGAACGTGTTGACGAAAGGAAGATGCGTGTAGAACTCGTGCGCCGCGTAGTGACGCGACGTGCCGTCTTCCAGATCCCAGCGCGGGCGCGCGATCTTTTCCACAACGAGTTCGATTTCGTGGCAGCCGGTCGGAAAATTTGGCGGGATGACTTCGTATTCGAAACCCGCGTCATTGTCGATCAGATGCCGGATCCTGTAGCTGTTTGGTTCAAGCGAGTCCTCAATTTCCTTGAGGAGCGAACTCGGCGTGTAGAAGCGCTTGTGATCCCTGTTGTAGGCGCTCGGCATGCGGACGCGCCGTTCGTAGAGAAATTGATGAGGAACGGCGACGACCAGAAACCCGCCGTTGCGCAGCACGCGGAACCATTCCCTGATCGCGGAGCGATAATCTTCGATATGTTCGAGGCAGTGGCTGGTGTAGACCGCATCCTGGCTATTGTCCGGAAACGGCAGCGTCTTGCCGTCGTAGCCGGGATAATCGAGATCGACGCCCGTCGCCTGCGGCATGATCGGCAACGCAGCCGGGTCTCCGCCTTTGTAGCCGATGTCGAGAATGGCGGCGCCGGAGAGGAACCGTTTGAAGAAGCCATTCGAGATTTTATCGGCGTAGGACTTTCGCGACTCCGGTCCGACCGTCCGACTGGCATCCAGGTCCATGGAACAACAATTCCCCTCTAGAAAACCGGGGCCGCCATATTGTCTTGCGGCGTACCATTATTCCGCCGCGATTTCCAGCCGCGGCCGCTGGCCGGCCCCGGCCCCCGGGAGCGTTTCAATCAGAGAAAAGGGCAAAGCCCGAACAGATTTACACGCGCAGAAGCGCTCGTCACTCCATTTGCGCTCGATTGCGCGAATGGTCGAACAGCAGCAAACCGATTACCGTCAGGGCGAAACAGCACCACACGACGTACCATGCATCCCAGGTGACGACGACGTCGGGCCGAAAACATGCCGCCGCGGAACATTTCCATCACATTCACGAACGGCGACCAGGACAGCACATACTGCGCCTTGGCCGGCAGCCACGATTGCATGGTGAAAACGCCTGTGAGCGGTATCGTCAGATACAAAGACACCGGAAGCACACGTTCGAGGACGTCGCCGAATTCCGACAGTCCGGCCAGGATCAGGCCGAAGGATGCGCAAAACCATGTGCCGAGCCCCCATGCGCCCATCGCGAGCAAGGGGTCGCGCATCGGCTCCACCAACTGCAGCGCCGCCAGCGGCACATAGGCGACATAGAAGGCGGAAAGGCAGGCCAGCGACTCGAGCAGCGCGCGGGCGACAAAAATGTCGAGCGGCTTGACGTTGGCGTGGAACCTTAAGCCCAGGTTGCGGCTCAGCAACCGGATCGATCCGGATACGATGTGGCGAAACATGGTCAAAAGGCTGTAGCCGGAAATCACGAAGATCACGGTCGAAACCTGGCCGTGCGTATGGTTGCCGATCGTCCAGAGCGCAGTGACGCCGAGCCCGAACATCAGCGGCTCGAGGATCACCCAGAAAAAGCCGAGATTTTCGTGCCCGAACCGCATCAAGGCGTCGCGCACGATGAGCGCGCGCAGGACGCTGAGCTGTGCGCCGAAGCCTCTGGGGTGAGCCGGCATCAGCCTGCCTTCTTGACGATCAAACCGAAGCAGGTCGAGGGAAAGCCGTCAATCGTCAGTTTCAGATGACGGCTTTCGCCACCGAGGTGGGTTCGTATCGCCGCAGACCAGTCGTGCTCGTAGGGCGGCATGTCGATGAACCGATCGAGCGGCTTCGAGCCGGTATCGAAATAAGCGGCGCCGCGACATGGCCTGCGGCTTCGAGCTCCCGGACCAGCCGCTCGAAATGGGCGCGCTGAAAAAGCACCGTCGGCCAATTGTCGATGGTTTGCTCGTCGTCGAGAAAGTTGAACTCGGTGGTGTGGATCGCAACGCCGCCGGGTTTCAGGGCCGCCATCGCCTGCTTGACGAATGCGAGCCCCTTCTCGATCGAGCCCAGATGCTCGAAGGCGCAAATCGACCAGCAAAAATCGAACTCGCCCAGATCCTCGGGAATGGCGTTCATGTCGACGAAGCGATGCGCGACTTTCTCATCGAAGAGTTGCCGGGAGACGAGATGCGGATGGTAGGCGGCCTCGCGGCTCTCCGCGTGCTGGCCACTCTGACGCCAGCCCTGCGAGGCCATGGCCTCGGGTTCCAGGTCGGTGACCAGCGTCGAAATACCGCGCTGCG
>CAVQBX010000037.1:0-77487 GCA_963710855.1 uncultured Pseudomonadota bacterium
ACCCGAAATCTGTCCCTCATCGGGCGCGAGGTTTTGCACGCCCGCGAGCTTGGCCCAAAAACCTTCGTAGCGATCATATTGCGCCTGCAATTGCAGCAGCGCCGGCACAGCGCGCAAGTCCGCCTGGTCCATCGCCTGATCGACGACCCGCATCGCCTTGTAGAGACGGGCGAGTTGAACGGAAAGGTAGCGTTGAGGCAACTCATGCTCGCGTTTGGCGAGGATGCGGTCGAATTCGCGCTTGAGCGTCCTGACGCTCATGCCGCAACGTTCGGCGACCTGTTCGTAACGGTAGCCGGCGACGATGAGGTCGAGCATCGCCTCCCGCCGTTCGTTTCTCGCCTCACGACGCTGCCGCTGTTTTTCGCGAACGGATCGACGGTTGCTGACGGGGATAAGTTCCTGCATGAATGAATCCTGAAAAACAGAAAGATAGTGGCGCTCGGAGCTGATGTAAAGATATTTCCGAAAAATGTGGCCGGAGAGCTGTAAATCGACAATTGATCATGCAGTTCGGTTGCAAACTATTTGCAACTTGACATTTAAGTAGATTTCTGCCACGCATTGCAAACATACTCTATGCGAGCGCCTCTATTTAATCGAGGTATTTGTTTGATCGCAGCAGTCACGCGGGTGGAGACGTGCTATGAAGAGAAGAATTAGGAACACTTTAGCGGCGCTTTGTGTCGTCTTAAGTTAAGTAACCCCTGTTTTGATGTATTCGCCAGTAGCACGGGCGGACTGTTCCACCAATCATTGCTGATAAGTTTGATTTCATTTGCGTTCGTGTAGCTTTGTTTCTTATTAAGTAATTCGGTTTTCGTAATAACTCGTTAAATATCTCATATTTACCAATTAGGTATGCCAATAAACCTCACGGTGATTGCGATGGGTACGGACTGGTTTGGGTCGATTTGGACAGTTGTGTTGTCTCTTGCATTTGCGCTAGAGGGCAACTGGAAGAGCGTCGTATCAATCTTAGTATCTTGTACTATTATATATTTGTTGATGCTTTCGTTAATGGAGGAGCCCAGAACCAGAGACGTAACGCGGCCATCGACTTTCTTTACAATTTCTCAAATAACTTCGAGGAAGTGGAATAATTCACTTAATTTCTTTTATGGAGGAACACTGGCGTTGACGTATGGGGCCGTCGCAATATTTGCTCCGCAGGTACTAGATCAGCTGAAGGGTGTAATTATTACCTACGGGAATTTTTCGAAAGAGCAAGAAGCCAGTATCAATAATTTGGCCGGAGCGGTACCGAGTTGGGCCACCCCAATCTTTGTCATGCTTATTTGCTTACTTTTATTCGCACCCTACGTGCGTAACGTCATGATCGTTTGGCGAGACACAATAGTTCGTGCGTCTAAATTGTATAGACTAGCTGACGAAACCTCTATCGATACGGCGGAAGATGTTTTGGATTTAAACGCGAGAGATTACGACGCCGCAATGAAATTCCTGGAAGTTCACATGTCCGATGTGTCTGTTCCGGAGGAATTCGTTGGGAATAAAGGTCCATTCCGACTAGCGTATCAGTTGCTCTGGTTAAATAGGAGAGATATCAGACAGAACGGCATCATCGGTAGTTTTGCGCAATTTAGGATCAAGATCGGACTTAAGTCCGACGATTTGGGTCCGAATATTTACATGTCAAGAATTATACCATCTTCTATTGTATTTATTGTTGTCATTGGTTCGTTTATACTAATTTCCGCGCAATATTCAGATTGGGCAGAGATCACCATTGGAGCTGGCCTAATCCTGTCAAATGGGGTTGGTTTTTTGTTATCGATCAAGTCTTCGTACGTCGCTTACTTTCGTCATTCCATGTCTGCTGGGATTATACATGTATCCTGCAAGGCGTAGGGCGTCGTTGCGGGCTAAACGCCCGGAACAGCAAGAGACGGCGCTTGCAAGCTTTCTGGTAATCGCGTCTATCCAGTGGCTAATCGCGTTCGGATTACATGAAGTATTTGTTCTATTGGAGGTCTCGTTTCAAAATTCACTAGGGAAGTCGGCTTCATTTTTCGAAACCTATCGACAGGCATGGAGCTTTTCATATTCAATAATACCTGCTGTCATATTATTGATAACGATTTCATTCAAATTTACAAGATTCCGGATTTAATAATAGCAATGCTTGCAACAGTGCTTACTGGAATACTTTTTGCCGAGTGCGATAGTTTGTCAGAATACTGGGGAGCTCCGGATAAGAATTACTACCTATTTCAATTCTTGTTTGGTGTAACCGTGTGCGCAACACTGTTTTTTGTTGTTCTTTCAATGCAAGGCCCGCTTAAGGCTTTTCGGCCGACGGCTCCGCTCAACGTTTCCGACTGAGGACAAGTGAGAAAGGCGCGCGTTTCGTCCGCTTATAGGAATTATGCAGTCCAAATTACTCCGCCGTGGTATTACGGTGACACGCCCGTAAACCTCCTATTCCCTGTACTCTCAGTTCTTCCTGTTAACTGACCCGCGCACAATGACTTGGCGGGGCGCTTGCGTAACGCGGCTTGGATACCAGCGGCGATCCGGCGACGGAGGCGGCTCGCCGACGTCGCGACTTGCGCCCGATGCGGCGCGGACGCTAGGGCTATCGGCGCTTTTCGGAGATCTCCATGTCTCATCCGGCTGAGGAAACCCACTTCGGCGAACGTACGGTTCGGCTCGACGAGAAGCAGGGCCTGGTCGACGACGTGTTCCAAAAAGTCGCCAACCGCTACGATCTGATGAACGACCTGATGTCGGGCGGGCTGCACAGGGTCTGGAAGGACATTCTGGTCGCCAAGGCGCACCCACCGCAGCGGCGCGCCTATCGCCATCTCGACGTCGCCGGAGGCACTGGCGACGTCGCCTTCCGGGTGGCGAAGGCCGGCGGCGCCGGATACGGAAGTCACCGTGCTCGACATCAATCCGGAGATGCTGAGAGTGGGCGAAGAGCGCGCCCAAAAACGCCGCGGCGGGGATCGCGTCACTTTCGTGGAAGGCAATGCCGAGGGACTGCCCTTCGAGAGCGATGCGTTCAACGGCTACACGATCGCCTTCGGCATTCGCAACGTGCCGCGCATCGAGCGCGCGCTTGGCGAAGCGTTCCGAGTCTTAAAGCGCGGCTCGCGCTTCCTTTGCCTCGAATTCTCGCAGGTCGATTTGCCCGTGCTCGACAAACTCTATTCCTTTTATTCCGACGCCGCGATCCCGGCGCTCGGCAAGGTCGTCACGGGCGACGGCGCGCCCTATCGCTATCTCGTCGAATCGATCCGCAAGTTTCCGGCCCCCGAGGTGTTCGCCACTATGATCGAGGACGCGGGTTTTGCGCGCGTGGATTTCACGCGGCTCAGCGGCGGCATCGTCGCCATTCACTCCGGCTGGAAGCTCTGACGATCTCATGCTGAGCGTTCTGGGACATGCTTTGCGCATGGGGCGAGCCGGCTTCGTGCTCGCCCGCGAGGGCGCGTTCGTCGATCTCGACACGCGCCTGATGCCCGCTTTCGCGGTCGCGGCGCTGAAGGTCGTCAACCTGATCGCGCGCCCGGGAGTCAGCGGCTCGGCCGCCCTGTCGAGCGCGATCGACCGGCTCGGTCCCTCCTACGTAAAACTCGGCCAGTTCCTGGCGACCCGGCCCGACATCGTCGGCCCGAAACTCGCCGCCGAACTGGAGCGTCTGCAGGACCGCATGGCGCCGGCGAGCCAGGATTTCGCCGTGCGCAGCGTCGAAGCCGCGTTCGAGCGCCCGATCGGCGAGGTGTTCGTCGAATTCGGCGAAGCCGTAGCGGCGGCCTCGATCGCGCAGGTGCATCGCGCCAAGGTCAGGGATGAGCAGGGCGAGCGCGATGTCGCGGTGAAAATCCTGCGGCCCGGCGTGGAGCGCCGCTTCCGGCGCGATCTCGAAGACATGTTCTTTGCCGCGCGGCTCGCGGAGCGTTTTTCCCCGACATGCGCCGCTTGAAGCTCGTGCAGGTGGTGGAGACGCTGGCGCGCTCCGTTCGCATGGAAATGGATTTCCGGCTCGAAGCGGCGGCGGCGGCGGAATTCGCCGAGAATCTCGAGCGGGACCCCGATTTCCGTTGTCCGCATGTCGACTGGGATCGCACGACGCGCGACGTCTTCACGATGGAGTGGATCGAGGGGGCGCAGGCCTCCGACCCGCTCGAACTCGAAAGGCTCGGCTTCGATCCGGCGACGATCGGGCGCAAGCTCATCCAGTCGTTTCTGCGCCACGCGCTTTACGAAGGGTTCTTTCACGCCGACATGCACCCCGGCAATTTTCTGGTCGATGCGGAAGGCCGGATCGTCGCGCTCGACTTCGGCATCATGGGTCGGCTCGGCCTGAAGGAACGCCGGTTTCTCGCCGAGATCCTGTTCGGCTTCATCCGCCGCGACTACGCGCGGGTCGCCGAGGTTCACTTCGAGGCCGGCTATGTGCCGCGCGTCCATCGGACCGAGGATTTCGCGCAGGCGATGCGCGCGATCGGCGAACCGATCCATGCGCGCACGTCCGACCAGATCTCGATGGCGAGGCTTTTGACCCTGTTGTTCGAGGTCACGGCTCTGTTCGACATGCAGACGCGGCTCGAACTCGTCATGCTGCAGAAGACAATGGTCGTCGTCGAGGGCGTGGCGCGCAAGCTCGACCCTCGTCTCGACATGTGGCGGACGGCCGAACCCGTGGTCGGCGCCTGGATCGCCGAAAACCTCGGTCCTCGCGGCCGGCTCGAGGATCTGAGCGCAGCCGTGCGCGACTTCGCCCGCGAGACGACCGCGGCGCCGGGACGGCTCGCCAAGCTCGGGCGCTGGATCAATTCCTGGCCAGAGGAGACCAGGAGGGAACCCGCGCGCAAGTCCCGAGCCCTGTGGCTGATACTGGTCGTGCTGGTCTGGATCGCCGCGTGGCTTACCTTTCGCTAACGATCTCCGCTGATTTTGTCGTCACCTCGGGAACCTTCGAGGCGCCTGGAGGGCGCCTACGAGCTACAGCGTCGAAACGCAAAATCCTCAAGCTTGTCATTTCGATAGGGCGGCCGAAGGCTTGCAGCGGGCGCTGCATCCGTCCGTTCGCATTGCGCAGCGTGTCTTAACGTAGTCACAACCCCGGAATTGCAAAGGTTTCCGCAAGGGTAGGGTTTTCGAGCTTCGCAATCTCAGAGCGAGGCCGAGCACGGATAAGTCTTCATGGCTTGCTAGGGGTGACAGAGGCTTGGACCCGCATTTTGCCGGGCTTCGCAATTCTGCGGGCCTTGAAGCCCCGGCTCTGAAGGCCCTCGATACAGCGCTGGCGATCGCGAGCTTCGGCCGTTTGGGCGAGGCGGTATCGGCGAATGAGAAGTTTTGCCGGGGGCTCGACTATTCGGCCGAGGAGATCGTCGGCACGCCCCACGCGATGCTCGTCGATGCGGGCGGCGAGAAAGGGGAGCTCCAAAACCTCTGGGAGCGCTTGCTGAACGGCGAAACGCTGCAACGGGAATGCGTGGCGCTGAAGAAGGACGGGGCAAGGGTCAGAATGCAGGCCCGCTACTGTCCTCTGCGCGACGCCTCGGGCTCGGTGACCCTTATCCTGTTGGTCGCGACCCAACTCGTCCCGGAAGCGCCCCTCGAAAAGGACCGTGAAGCGCGATTGCGCGGAGAGCTTGAACGGCGCATGGCGGTGACTCCGGCCATGCTGCATTCGCTCGACGAGCGCGGACGCCTCATCTTCGTCAGCGACGCCTGGCTCGCAAAGCTCGGCTATTCGCGCGAGGACGTGCTGGGACGTTCGTCGTTCGATTTTCTGACTTCGGAGTCGCGTGAAATCGCCATCAACAAATTGGCGCCCGAATATCTGCGCACCGGCTCCTTCGAGAATGTCCACTATCAGATCCGCAAGCGCGACGGCGAGGTCATCGATGCGCTGGTGTCCGGCGTCCAGACTGACGATCCCTTCGGGCGCGGCCGCATCACGATCGCTGTCAGCGTCGACGTCACCGAGCATCTCGAGGCCAAGCGCATGCTGGCGGCGAGCGAGGCGCGCTATCGAAATCTGGTCGAGGACCAGACTGATCTGGTCGCGCTGACGAGCCCGGACGGCGTGCTCGCCTTCGTCAACCAGGCCTATGCGACCTTCTGCGGCCGAAAGGCGGAAGAGATGGTTGGCCGCAACCTGCTCGACTTCGTGCCGGAAGAGGAACATGCGGGCCTCGCCGAGCACTTTCGCCAGGTGCGTCTCACAAAGGAGGCGGTCGAGGTCGAAAATCAGGTAGTGCTGCGCAACGGAGAAACGCGCTGGTTCGCCTGGAGCAACCGCGCGCTGACCGACGCCGACGGCAACGTCGTCGCGATCCATTCGGTTGGTCGCGACATTCAGCGCCGGGTCGAAGCGGAGCGCCGACTGCAACTGAGCGAGGCGCGCTACCAATTCCTCGCCGACAACTCGTCCGATCTTATTCTGCTGGTCGGCGATGACGGCAAGCGGCTCTACGCCTCGCCGGCGAGCCGCAAGCTGCTTGGCTACGAGCCGCATGAGATGACGGCGCTGCGCCTTCGGGATTCGATTCATCCCGACGATGCGCCGCGCGTGTTCGCCGTGCTCGACGACAATCCCAAGGACACGACGCTCAGCTATCGCATGCGCCGCAAGGACGGCGCCTATGTCTGGGTCGAAACCACCGGCAAGACCGTCGAGATCGCCAGCAACGAAGTCCAGCGCCTCGTCATCGTGCGCGACATAGAGCAGCGCGTCGCGGCGGAACAGCGTCTGAAGGCCAGCGAAGCGCGCTACCGGCTGCTCGCCGACAACAGCACCGACATGGTGTTCCAGCTCGATCATGGCCTGATACGGCGCTACGTTTCGCCGGCCTGCCGCGAGATCCTCGGCTTCGAGGCACACGAAATGATTGGAGAAGAGGCGCAAGGCGTCATTCATCCCGAGGACGAGGCGCGGCTCAAGCTCGCCTATGAGTCGTTGATGTCCGGACACGCGGATCGCCTGCCGGTCATCAGCCGCATGCTGCACAAGGACGGGCGCTGGATCTGGGTCGAGTCGCAGTTGCGCGCGCTAAAAGACCCGCAAACAAACAAACCCGTCGGGGTGATTGGCGCCCTTCGCGACATCACGTTCCGCAAGCTGATCGAGGATGAACTCGCCGCCGCCAATCAGCGCCTGAAGGCGCTGGCCGGGCAGGACGCGCTGACCGGGCTCGCCAACCGGAGATCGTTCGACGAGGCGCTGACCAGAGAGTTCAGGCGCGCCGAGCGCGAGGATCGAACGCTCGCGCTTATTCAAATCGACGTCGATCGGTTCAAGGCGTTCAACGACCTTTACGGCCATCCCGCGGGCGACGATTGCCTGAGGCGCGTCGGCGAGGCGATTTCAAAGAGCGCGCGCCGCGCGGGCGATGTTGCCGCACGGGTGGGCGGCGAAGAATTCGCGGTTCTATTGCCGGATGCGAACGCCGCCGTCGCACATGCGATCGCGTCCCGTTTGGTCCAGGACGTGTTGCGGCTCGCAATCGAGCATAAGGGCGCCGATGCGGGCTTCGTGACGATCAGCATTGGGGTCGCAGCGATAGAGCATCGGCAATCAGACGACACCCAGGAAGCGCTCGTCCTGGAGGCGGACCGCGCGCTCTATCAGGCCAAGAAGAAGCGGCCGCAACAGGGTTGTTCTTGCCTCGCACGTCGCCGAACCGCACGGTCCGTCCGCGGCGGCGTGAGGCCGTCAGGCGAAATAAAGCTCGAGCACTCTCGCGTAAATGCTCGTCAACTGATCGAGCTCGCGCACGTCCGCCCATTCGTCGACGCCATGCATCGAGGCCCCGGTGAGGCCAAGCTCCACGACCGGGCAGGCGTCCTTGATGAATCTCGCGTCCGAGGTGCCGCCGCCGGTCGACAGTTTTGTCTCGACGCCAGTTACTTCGCGGATGGCGCGCGCGACGAGATCGGTGAAAGCGCCGCGCGCGGTCAAGAAGGCGACGGCGTTGGTTGGATCGAAGGCGAGATCGTAGCGGCCCGCCGGCAAGGCGCGCGAAAGCCGCGCCGCGATCTCGGCCGCGAGCGTTGCCGGCGTCCAGAGATCGTTGAAACGGATGTTGAAGACAAGTCGCGCTTCGCCTGGAATGACATTGGCCGCGCGATTGCCGACGTCGACGCTAACCACTTCGAGATTGGTTGGCAAAAAGTCCTTCGTGCCGCTGTCGATCGGCGGTTCATGGAGAGCGTCGAGCGTGGCGGAAAGCCGGCGCAAAGGATTGTCGGCGAGATGCGGATAGGCGACGTGCCCCTGCGCGCCCAAGAGCTTCAGCCGCCCGGTCAGCGAGCCGCGACGGCCGTTCTTCACGATATCCCCGAGGCGCTCGACGCTGGTCGGCTCTCCGAGCACGCAATGGTCGAATACTTCGCCGCGCTTCAGCGCCCAATCGAGCAGCTTTGTGGTGCCGTTGACCGCCGGCCCTTCTTCGTCGCCGGTGATGAGAAAGCTGATCGAGCCCCTGCAGGCGCCGGCTGCGATGCATTGGAGCGCCGCCGCGACGGAAGCGGCGACGCCGCCCTTCATGTCGCAAGCGCCGCGGCCGTAAAGCTTTCCCTCCGACACTTCGCCGGCGAACGGATCGTGGCGCCATTTCGCGGCATCGCCGACCGGCACGACGTCCGTATGGCCGGCGAACAGGAAGTTGGGACGGCCCGTCCCGAAGTGCGCCCAGAGATTGAGAATGTCCGGCTCGCCGGGCGCGGAGAAAGTGACGAGTTCGGTTACGAAGCCGGCGTCCGCAAGCAGCTCTGCGAGATAGGGCAACGCGCCCGCGTCGGCGGGCGTCACTGAGGGAAAGCGGATCAGTTCGCGCGCGATCTCCAGCGCGGATGCCGAGCACTTCAGCGCGGCCGCATTTCACGCACGAGGGCGGCCCAGTCGAGCAGGACGTCGTAGATCGGCGGCTCGGTGTTGGAGAGCAGCGTCCAATGGCCGGAAAGCTGCCCGCGTTTCAGCGCTTTGACGAGCACGCGCCCGTCGCTGAGCCCGCAGACGCACATGCGCCCGATGAGGCTCTCGTCCGGACCTTCGTGCACGTTGTCGTAGAACACGAGCCAGTTGTCGAATAGCGCGCCCAGCGAATGGCCGCGGATCTGCACGGCGACCGTGGTCGGGCTCGCCGTGTCGGGGGCTTCGACATCGTCGAAGGGTCCCTGACCATCGGCATAGAAATGGGCGATCGCGCCCGCGCCGACATATCCAACGAGTGGCACGCGGCCAATCGGATGCGCAGGACGACCGCCGCCGATGAGGCGGGGCGGCTCGACGCCGAGATATTCGGCGATCTTGCCAATCTCTTCCGCCCTCAGGCGGCGAGATCCGTTGAGGAGATCAGTGATTGCGGAAGGAGAGCGACCGAGCGCCTTGGCGAGCCCGCTGCGCGTCTTGCCGGTGTCCTTCAGCCCTTGGCGAATCCAATCTACGACCATGCAATTCACTATATTCGGCTTTTCCGAACCAATGCAAGTCCGATTTTCAGAAAATTTCTTGACATAAATCGTTCTGCTTTGGAGAATGAGAACGTAACATGAACATTTAACTCAAAACGATCTCGCGGGCTCCTCGAAAGCGACGCGAGCTGGCGAGGCATTGACCCGAGATGGAAGACGCGAGCCCATTCGACTTCGATGAAGAACACACCGACAGGCAGCGCGCCAAGAGAGGCTGCCGCCGGCATTTGCGCGATCTGAAGAAGATTCACGGCCAGCCGCCGGCGGATGTGAGCGTCAAGCCCACTTCCGTCCCGCGCCGGATCGAACCCCCGCAATCCTGCTCCTATCAGACCTCACCCGCGGAACTTTGCTCGGAGATCGGCGATCCATGTTGAAAACTCGAAAGACACGCAAGAAAGCCGCCCCTGAGGTCGAGGAGCGTCTCGACGCCACGCCGGAGCGCCTCGAGCGCGCCGCGGAAGCCGGGCAGAAATCGGAGCCGACGCGGGAGCGCGCAAGACGCCTGCTCGATCCTTTCGACGTGATGCGCACCACGCGCGCGCTCGCCCCGCATGATCCGAAGCTCAACGACACCCGCTGGCTGATCGGCGAATCTTTGCGCCGCATCCACGGCCGCGCCCGGCTCGACGCCTTGCGCGCCATCGCGACCGAGAATTTCGGCTCCGGAGGTTTTGGCCCGCGCAATGGTCTGCCGACCAGCGAAGTCGCCCTGCATGCGCGCGACAAGCTGCGCGCCTGCGAGGATCGCGTCGGTCCCGCGGCCTGGCCGATCCTCAACCGAATCATCATCGAAGGCGCGAACATCCGCGATTGCCGCCGCTTCGTGCCCGAAGTCGTGACCCCCTGGCGCGCCGACTGCCGTCGTCACCGACCGGCTGCGCGTCGCGCTCGACCAGATCGGCGTGCTGACGGGAGTGACGCCGGGCAGGGGGTGATTGGCGCGGTCAGCCTAGTGAGCTATCGCATTCCGTGTCCCCACGGAATCCTTCGCCCATGCAGACCCTCTTCTCCCTCCAGCGGGCCCTCGTTTCGGGCGCCGTCAAGGCGCGCGCTCTGATTGAGGAGAGCCTCGGCCGGATCGAGAACCCTTCAGGAGAAGGTTCACGCGCCTTCCTGACGGTTTATGCCGACAAAGCCCGCGCCGAAGCTGATCTGGTCGATGCGGCGCGCGCGAAAAACCTGGCGCTGCCGCCCTTCGCGGGCATCCCGCTCGCCATAAAAGACCTTTACGACGTCGCCGGCGAGACAACGCGCTGCGCTTCGCTGGTGCGCGAGGGCACGCCGCCGGCCGAGCGCGACGCGGAGACGGTCGCCTTCATGCGGCGCGCCGGCTTCATCGTCGTCGGCAAGAACAACATGTCCGAATTCGCCTATTCGGGCCTCGGCGTGAACGCGCATTTTCCGGCGCCCAGGTCCCCATATCAGCGCGATGTCGGCCGTGTTCCCGGCGGATCCACTTCGGGCGGCGGAGTCGCGGTCGCCGACGGCATGGCCCCGGTCGCGCTCGGCTCCGACACCGGCGGCTCCTGCCGGATCCCCGCCGCCTTCTGCGGCGTTGTCGGCTTCAAGCCGACGTCTACGCGCGTGTCGAAGCGCGGCGTGTTTCCGCTCTCCGAGACGCTCGATTCGATCGGCCCGCTGGCGAACAGCGTCTCCTGCTGCGCGATCGCCAATTCGCTCTTGAGCGGCGGCCTCGGCGACGACGAGCCGGCCCTGCCACTGGAAGGCCTGCGCATCGCCGTCGCCGAAGGCGGCGTCGACGAGGGGCTGGAGCCGGAAGTGGCGGAAGCGTTTCAGGCGGCGCTGCGTCGGCTGTCCGAACGCGGCGCGCGGCTGACGACGGTCAAATTCCCCGAGTTCGCCGAGATGCCGCACATCTTCCGCAACGGCACGATCGTCGGCGCGGAAGCCTATGCCGTGCATCGGCCCTGGCTGCAGTCGCGGCGCGACCGTTACGATCCCTGGGTGCTTGGCCGCATCGAAAGCGGCGCCAGCATGTCAGCCGCCGACTATATCGAACTACTCGCCGAGCGGCGCCGGGTGATCTCGGCTGTGGCTGAGCGCTCGCGCGCGTTCGATGCGATCGCGCTGCCGACAGCGCCGCTGATCCCGCCGCGCTTCGATGCGCTCGGCGATTTCGCGCAGTCGATGGCCATCAACCGGCTCTGCCTGCGCAACACCGTGATCGGCAATTTCCTCGATTGTCCCTCGATCTCGATCCCCTGTCACGCCCCGGGCGCGGCGCCGGTCGGCTTCATGCTGTTTGGAGAGACGGGCCAGGACCGCCGCCTGTTTTCGGTGGCGAAGGCGGTCGAAAGCGCCGTGCGGCTCCTGTAGCCGCGCTCGCTGAGCGCGGCCTGCCGCGTTCACCTTTCGCCTTGCCGATTATATAAGAATATGTATAAATGAAAATGCCGATTGAAGAGCCCGCGCCAAAAGAGCTGATCTGGGTAGCATCGAGTCGGCGCGACATCCGCGAATTGCCCAAAGCCGTACAGCGGACCTTCGGCGTTGCTCTGTTCGCGGCTCAGTGCGGGGAGAACTCCGCCGATCGCCAAGCCGCTGAAAGGCTTTGGCGGCGCAGGCGTGTTGGAATTGATCGAAGATGACCGCACCGGCACATATCGCGCAATCTACACGGTGAAGTTCGGAGAGGCGATCTATGTGTTGCATGTCTTTCAGAAGAAATCGAAGCGGGGGATCGGCGCCCCCAAGCACGACATCGACCTCGTGAAGGAAAGGTTGAAGCGCGCCGAAGAGATTCACGCGCAACGGTTGAAGGAGCAGGCGTCATGAACCGCGATTTCGAGGTCAGCAGCGGCAACGTTTTCGCCGACATCGGCTTCCAGGAGTCCGAACAGGAGCTCCTGAAGGCGAAGCTAACTCTGCAGATTTACCGCCTCGTCAAGGCGCGCGGTCTGACGCAGGGCGAGGCCGCAAAGCTTCTCGGCACGACGCAGCCGCAAATTTCTGCGTTGATGCGTTGCAAGCCGGTTTCGGTCTCGGTCGGACGCCTGATGGAGTTTCTGACCGTGCTCGGTCAGGACGTCGAAGTGGTGGTAAAGCCCGCGGGACCGCGCAAGAAAACGGGCCATATGTCGGTGATCATGCAACCACGGGCGGCGTAAGGCCGCGCTGCGGCGCCGCCGCGCAAGGTGTAAACCATGTTCGCCGCCACGCTGCTCACCCTGTTCCCTGAGATGTTTCCCGGCCCGCTCGGCTTGAGCCTCGCGGGCGAGGCGCTCGCCCACCAGCTCTGGTCCTGCGAGGCGCGCGATATCCGCGAGCATGGGCTTGGACGTCATCGCGCCGTCGACGACACTCCGGCCGGCGGCGGCCCCGGCATGGTGTTACGCGCCGACGTGTTGGCTGCTGCGCTCGACGCCGCCGCGCCGTCAGACGACCCTCGGCCGCGGCTGCTGATGAGCCCGCGCGGAAAGCCGTTCACGCAGGCCCGCGCGCGCGCCTGGGCGGCGGGGCCGGGCCTCGTCATACTTTGCGCGCGCTTCGAAGGCGTCGACGAGCGCATCATTGCCGCAAGGGGCCTCGAGGAGATCTCTGTTGGCGATTACGTGCTGTCCGGCGGCGAAATCGCGGCGCTCGCAGTGCTCGACGCTTGCGTCAGGCTCATCCCCGGCGTGATGGGAAAATGCGCGTCCGGCGACAGCGAGAGTTTTGAGGCGGGCCTGCTCGAATATCCACAATATACAAAGCCACGCGAGTTCGAGGGACATTTGATCCCCGACGTACTGCTCAGCGGCGATCACGCGAAGATCGCGGCCTGGCGACGGGAGACGAGCGAACGGCTGACCCGCGACCGGCGGCCCGATCTTCTGGCGCCAAACCTCAAGGGATCGGCAACAATTTGATTCGGGTCAGCCCCCCGGCGTCGCGGGCGAGGTAGGCAACGGTCAGTCCGAGGAGCCGGATTGCCGATGAGCCCCAATAATCCGATCGCCGCCGCGGTCGCCGCGCTATCGCGGCGATCCGCATTATCTCGTGCAGATCGTGCGCGACGCGCAGGACGCGCTCGGCTGGATTTCGCCGGCAACGAGGACGAACTCGCCGAGCGGCTCGGAATTCCCGCGCACGCGCATCGAGAGCGTCGTGCAGTTCTATTCGTTCTTCTACGACAGGCCGCGCGGCGCCTATCGCCTGCTGCTCTCCGACAACATCACCGACCGGATGCAGGGCAGCCAGGCGACTGCTTGCAGCGCTTCCTCGACCGATTCGGCGTCGAGCGCGGCGAGGTCGTCGCCCGACGGGCTCGTCAGCGTCGATCTGACCTCCTGCACCGGCCTGTGCGATCAGGGTCCCGCGCTGCTGGTCAACGAACGTCGCGATCTCGCGGCTGACGAGCGGAGCGCGTCGACGCGATCGTCGATCTGGTCCGCGCCGGCGCGCCGCTCGCGCGTCTGGCCGGCCGAGTTCTTCCACATCGAGGACAATGTCCGGCGCGCCGACGCGCTGCTCGGCCGAGCCGCTGAAGCCCGGCGCCGCGCTCGACGCCGCGATCGCGGCTCGGCCGGCAGGGCATGATCGACGAGATGAAGCGCTCGAACCTGCGCGGCCGCGGCGGCGCGGGCTATCCCACCGGCCTCAAGTGGGAGAGCGCGCGCAATGCGCCGGGCGCCGAGCGCTTCATCGTCTGCAACGCCGACGAGGGCGAGCCCGGCACGTTCAAGGACCGCGTGCTGCTGACTCGCATGCCGCGCGCGTGTTCGAGGGCATGGCGATCGCCGGCTATGCCGTCGGCGCCGACGCGCGGCATGCTCTATCTGCGCGGCGAATACGAATATCTGCGAGGCCAAGCTCGAGGCCGAACTCGAGCGGATGCGGCGCGAGCGCCTGCTCGGCCCCGCGATCCGCGGCGCCGCCGGCTTCGATTTCGACATCGAGATCCATCTGGGCGCCGGCGCCTATGTCTGCGGCGAGGAATCGGCGCTGATCGAATCGCTCGAGGGCAAGCCGGGCACGCCCGCGCATCCGCCCGCCCTTCCCGGTCACCGCGGGCTATCTCGGCAAGCCGACGGTCGTCGACAATGTCGAGACGCTCTGCGCAGGCGACCGAAGTCGCGATCGAGGGCGGCGCGCGCTTCGCGCGGACGCGGCACGCGCACCTCGACCGGCACCAAGATCCTCTCGGTCTCCGGCGATTGCGAGCGCCCGGGCCTCTACGAATATCCGTTCGGCGTCACGGTCGCGCGGGTGCTGGAGGATTGCGGCGCGCATGACGTCGCCGCCGTGCAGGTCAGCGGCCCTTCCGGCGTGCTGTCTGACGCCCGACGAATTCCACCGCGCCATCGCCTTCGAGGACGTGCCGACCGCCGGCGCCTTCATGGTGTTCGGCGTCGAGCCGCGATCTATTTCGAGGTCGCGCGCAATTTCGCGCATTTCTTCGCGCATGAGAGCTGCGGCTTCTGCACGCCCTGCCGCGTCGGAACCTCGCTGCAGCGCGACATGATGGACAAGATCGCCGAGGGGCGCGGCTCGCGCTACGAGGTCAACGAACTGATGCGGCTCGCCGAACTGATGCAGCCGAACCAGCCATTGCGGGCTCGGCCAGACCGCCGGCAATGCCGTTCACGACGCGTGGCGAAAATTCCGGCCCGGCCTTCGAGAAGCGCCTGCAGGCGCGCGACTTCGCGCCCGGCGATCGACCTCGAGGCCGCGCTCGCGCCGGCGCGCGCCGCCACCCATCGCGACGACGCGCTGCGCGCATATGGAGCCGACGGAGGGGTGAGCCGGCCATGGACACTCCGCTCTCGCGCATCGTCCGAGCAGCCGCGTCGCCGTTCCGGCCGGGCCAGACGATCCTCGAGGCCGCGCGCAAGGCCGCGGGCGTCTACGTCCCGCATCTCTGCCAGCGATCCCGAGTTCGGCGCCGCACGGCAGTTGCAAGCTCTGCACCGTGATTCGTCAACGGCCGCACGGCTCGGCCTGCACCATGAAGGCGGCGGCGGGGCAGGAGGTCGAGGTCGACACGCCCGAACTCAACGCGATGCGCCGCACGCTGGTGCAGATGCTGTTCGTCGAGGGCAATCACTTCTGCCCCGGCTGCGAGAAGAGCGGCAATTGCCAGCTGCAGGCGCTCGGCTACGAATTCGAAATGACGAACCCGCATTTCGTGCATTTCTTCCCCGATCTCGGCGTCGACGCCTCGCATCCCGACGCGCTGATCGACCGCAACCGCTGCATCCAGTGCGAACTCTGCGTGCGCGCGAGCCGCGACGTCGACGGCAAGGACGTGTTCGCGCTCGGCCGGGCGCGGCATCGAGCGCCAAGATCGTCGTCAATTCGCCGAGCGGCCAGCTCGGTCGACAGCGACTTCGCGATCACCGACAAGGCGGCGCATGTCTGCCCGGTCGGCGCGATCCTCATCAAGCGCGTCGGCTTCGCCGAGCCGATCGGCGAGCGCGACCTACGACCGCGCGCCGATCAGCGCCGAAGCCGCTGGCCTGCGAAATTCCGGAGAGCTGAGATGAACGATGCGGCGCCGAGACCGCGTCAAAGTGCGCATCGCGACGACCTCGCTCGCCGGCTGCTTCGGCTGCCACATGTCGCTGCTCGACATCGACGAGCGTATTTTCGAGCTCGTCGGCATCGCCGAATTCGACCGCTCGCCGATGACCGACATCAAGCATTGCGGCCCCTGCGACATCGCGCTGATCGAGGGCGGCGTCTGCAACTCCGAGAACGTGCATGTGCTGCGCGAATTGCGCGCCAACGCCAAGATCCTGGTCGCGGTCGGCGCCTGCGCGATCAACGGCGGCCTGCCGGCGATGCGCAATCATCTCGACATCGGCAAGATCCTCACACAGGTCTATCGACGACCCCGAGACGCGGCGCGCGCGCGCGTGCCCAACGATCCCGAACTGCCGCTGCCGCTCGACAAGGTCTATCCGATCAACGAGGTCGTGCGCGTCGACTATTTCCTTCCCGGTTGCCCGCCCTCGGGCGACGCGATCTGGAAATATCTGACCGATCTCATCCTCGGGCGCATGCCGCGGCTCGAGCCGCAACATCTTCCACTACGACTGAGCGGACGCCGGCGATGCCCGCCCTCGAAACCGCCGCCGCAGCCGCGAAAACCTTCGCCGCATCGCGATCGAGCCTGTGACCCGCGTCGAGGGCCACGGCAAGGTGACGCTGCTGCTCGACGAGCACAACCGGGTGCATCAGGCCCGGCTGCACATCGTCGAGTTCCGCGGCTTCGAGGCGTTCATCGAGGGGCGGCCCTATTGGGAAGTGCCGGTCACGGTGCAGCGGCTGTGCGGCATCTGCCCGGTCAGCCACCATCTCGCCGCCGCCAAGGCGATGGACCTGATCGCCGGTTACGACGCGCTGACGCCGACTTCGGAAAAGCTGCGCCGGCTGCTGCATTACGGGCAGATGGTGCAGTCGCATGCGCTGCATTTCTTCCATCTCTCCTCGCCCGATCTGCTGTTCGGCTTCGAGAGCGACGTCGCCAAGCGCAACATCGATCGGCGTCGCAATGGCGCATTCCCGAACTCGCGCGCAGGGCGTGCTGACGCGCAAATTCGGGCAGGAGGTCATCCGCCATATCGTCGGCAAGACGCATCCACGGCACGGGCTGCATTCCCGGCGGCATGAACAAGGCCCTGAAAGTCGCGGAGCGCGACGCGATGCGCGCAGAGATCGACACGGATCGTCGCGCTGGAGCCGCGAGGCGGTCGGGCTCGTGCGCAAGCTGCACGAGACGAACCCGGATTTCTACGCGAGCTTCGGCGAATCGAGCGCGAACATGATGGGCCTCGTCGACGAACGCGGCGCGCTCGATTTCTATCACGGGGGGTTGCGCGCCCGCGACGCGGACGGCGGGCCGATCTTCGATCACGTCGACTATTCGACCTATCGCCAGCTGCTGCGCGAGGACGATCAAACCCTGGAGCTACATGAAGTTCCCGCACATCCGCACGCTTGGGCGCGGAGGCCGGCTGGTATCGCGTCGGGCCGCTCGCGCGCGTCCAGATCGCCGATTTCCTGGACTAGCCGCGAGGCGGAGGAGGAGCGCAAGGCTTTCGTGGCGCTTGGCGGCGGCAAGCCGCTGCACGGCGCCTTGTTCTATCACTGGGCGCGCATGATCGAGATGCTGCATGCCGCCGAGCTGGCGCGCGTTCTGCTCGACGATCCCGACATCGTCGGGACCGACCTGATGGCCGACAAGGGCGAGCGCCGCGAGGAAGCGGTTGGAGTCATCGAGGCGCCGCGCGGCACGCTGATCCATCATTACAAGCGTCAACGAGCAGGACCTGGTCACCTACTGCAACCTCATCGTCTCCACCACCAACAACAATCAGGCCATGAACGAGGCAGTGCGCGCGGTCGCGGCGAAATTCTTCGACGGGCGCGAGGTGACCGAAGGCCTGCTCAACCACATCGAGATCGCCATTCGCGCCTACGATCCCTGCCTTTCCTGCGCGACGCATGCGCTCGGAGCGATGCCGCTGGAGGTCGAGGTCCGCGATTCCGACGGCGCGCTCGTTTCGCGCCGTCGCAAGGACTGAACCTTGCGGCTCGTCGTGTTCGGCTGGGGCAACGAATCGCGCGGCGACGACGGGCTTGGCCCCGCGCTGCTCGGCCGGATCGAGGCGCTTGGACCTCCAAGATGTCGAGACGGTCGAGGACTATCAGTTGCAGATCGAGCATGCCCTCGATCTCGAAGGCGCCGACCTCGCCTTGTTCGTGGACGCCTCGCGCGAAGGGCCCGCGCCTTTCGCTTTCCTCGAGGTTTTCCCGCGCTCGGAGACGACGCCGTCGACCCATGCGCTCTCGCCGCGCGCGCTGCTCGACATTCACGGCCGCCTTCGTGGCGTTCCGCCGCCGTCTTTCGTGCTCGGCGTCAGAGGCGAGAGTTTTGACTTGGGCGGGGGTCTCTCGGCGGCAGGCGCGGAGCGGCTCGAAGCGGCGTGGGAGTTCGTTCAGGCTCTCATGAAGGATCGCGGCGCGGACGCGTGGCGACGGAGAATGCCCGCCTGAAGCGGTTTACCTTTGGTAAATTCGGCGCCAACGAAACCTATGCTTAACAGCCGTGCGTTATTTTGCCGACTGGAGCTGGGAGCCTTCGGGCGCAAACTTCGATGAGCTTTTCGACGCACGGTCAAGCCGTCCTTTCGCAGGACCGGAAGCTCGTCGTCATTTTCGCCGTTCTTGGCCTCGCGACCGTCGTCATCGCCGACAATTTCCGCCGCTATGGCGGCGCGCCGCTCGATCCGAACCCGGAATTGACCGCGGAGCGAGCAGCGGCGGCTTCGCGACCTTCGTACGTGAGATACAAGCTCCAGGACAACGCGCAAGGGCTCGTCGTCGGCGTGCTCGGCGGCGCGCTTTGCGGCTTCATTTATCGCATGTCCGCCGGAGTGATCGAGGTCGACGACGGCGCTGTGTCCCTTCGCGCCGAAACCGCGGGAAGCGGAGCATGATCAAATCAATTCTTTTCGTTGTGATATCCGCTTTCGCCGGCGGCTTCCTTGGCCTGGCGCATTCCGACAGCGCGCCCGGCGCGGTGCTGCGTGACGAAATCGCCGGCTTTCTCGGTCCCGCCGCTGACGTCGCCGCCGCCATGCGCGATCAGCAGACATTCTTCATGCCCAACTACGTAACCGGCAATCCGCAATCGATCTTCGACGCCTTTCAGGTCGAGGGAAAAATAGACAAGACCTTCGCCGGCTGCCTGCGCGACGTCGGCGCTCTCGACACGAAGGGCATGCGGCAGCTCGCCGATCTGCACGAGCACAACATCACGACCTCGCTCGTCAATTGCGCGCTGACCAAGAACCGGCAGCGCTTCTGCAATCCGGAGCGGCGTCAGCACGTCGCGGCGGCGATGGAGCTCTATCTCTGGTCGCGCGATTACAATTTCAACAATCGTAAGCGCCTCGACGACGTCTTCCGCATGGATCATCTGAACGAACCCAGCGTCGAGCTATCCGACCTCGATCCCTGGTACAAAACCTGGGACGGGCCGGCCGATCGTGACCTCTATGAGAATCTGAAGAAACTCGCGCGCTACGGCTACATCAACCCCAATTCGTTTGGGCTGCTGCCGCGCTACGAAATCCGGCAGGCCATGGAGGGCGTGAAGATCGAAACCGTGGGCTGCGCAGGCGTCGACTCGCAGGGAACCTGAGCCGCCACCCTCTCCCGTCCGGGAGAGGGGCCGGGGGTGAGGGTCGTTCACCCAGGCGAATAGCCGTCCTAACGCTAAATCCTTCAGCATCCGCACCGCGATGCCGTTCTCGAACGGCTCGCGTGCATAAATCTCGAATCCCAACCGTTCGTACAGCCGGATGTTTTCAAGATAGAGCGCGTTGGTCAGCAGGCGCGCCTCGCGCAGACCCTTCGCGCGCGCCTTCTCCTCGGCGTGCGCGACGAGGCGGCGGCCGAGGCCCCGGCCTTGAAACGCCTCGGCGACCGCGACATTGACGATATAGAGATGGTCCGGAAAATCCTCGGTCTCAATGAGGCCGACGAGTGCGCCGCCCAACTCGACGAGCGTGAACTCGTGCTCGCGGAGCGCCGTCGCGTAGTTGGCCTGCATCGGCAACGGCAGGCGGCCGATGACGGGGACCCACTTTGCGTAAGCCTCGTTGGTCAGCGCCTTGATCGCCTCGGAGTCGGAAGCGACGCCGGCGCGCCAGATCTCTTCCGCGCTCATACCCCGCCCGGCAATTGTCGCCACAGCGGCTCGATCGCCGCGGGCGGCGCGAGCGCTCCAGGCCAGCGCACGACTTCGCCCGCGAGCCGGTGGCCGAAGGCGCAGGCCGCGGCGGGTTCGAGGCCATGCAAGCGCGCGGCGAGATAGCCGGCGTTGAAACTGTCGCCCGCGCCGGTCGTGTCGCGCGCGTCGCTGGCCGGCGTCGCGGCGACGCCCGCACCACGCCCGCCGACATGCAGCCAAGCCTCGCCCGGGCCATTCTTGACGACGATTTCTTCTACGCCGAGCGCCGCGATACGCCCCGCGCTCGCCTGCGGCGAAAGATCGCCCCAGAGTTCACGCTCGTCGTCATAGCTCGGCAAAGCGACGTCGGAGACTTTCAGGCATTCGATCATCGCGTCGCGCAACTCTGCCTCGTCGCGCCACAGACGCCGCCGCAGGTTCGGATCGAAGCTGACGATCGCCCCTCTTTGTCGCGCAGCTTGCAACGCCTCGATGAGCCGCCGGCGCCCCTCCGCGCCGATGATCGCGAGCGTGATGCCGGAGACATGGATCAGCGCCGCGCCGTCGAGGCCGGCCGCGAGCTCGCGCGCATCGTCGGCGAGCCGCCGCGCCGCGGACTGATCGCGCCAGTAGGTGAAGCGCCGCTCGGCGCCGGTCAGCGTGATCAGATAGAGGCCGAGCGTGCGCTCGACGTCGCGCGTCACGGCGCCGGCGTCGATGCCGCTCTCGGCGAGAAACGCAATCAACCGATCAGACAGCGTATCCCCGCCGACGCGGGTCAGATAGCGCACCGCGCGCGACTTCGGGGCGAGGCGGGCGAGATACCAGCAGGTGTTCAGCGTGTCGCCTGCGAACCCTTGCGCATAGAGCCCGCCCTCGACCGGCGCGAACTCGACCATCGCCTCGCCGACGCCGACGATCGCTCCCGCCCCGAACGGCCGCGTCCTCATTTTCTCCCCTTCAGCGCGGCGAACGCGGCCTGAGCGCCGAGCGCCAGCGGCGCCGGCGGCGCGTCGAGCGGCCACCATTCCACCGCTTCGATTTTTTCGGGCTCGAGATTGGCGGCGCGCCCGCCGACGATCTCGGCGAGGTAGATCGGCGACACCCAGTGCTGCTCGTCGATATCGATCATCTCCACGACGCCGAGCGGGGCCAAAAGATCGATGTCGAGCCCGACTTCCTCACGAATTTCCCGCCTGATCGCATCCGCGACGCGCTCGCCGAAATCCACTTTCCCGCCGGGCAGATTCCAGCACCCTGCCTCCGGCGCGCGACGGCGCTTGACGAGCAGCAGCCGCCGATCGCTGACGATCGCCGCGCCGCAACCGACCCCCGGCGCCTTCATTGCGCGATGGCCGCGAGAATTCGGGCCCAGGAGCGCGCGCCTTTGTGGAAGGACGTGCGGTCGTATTTCTCGTTGGGCGAATGGATGGCGTCGTCGGGCAAGCCGAAACCAACCATCAGCGCGTCCATGCCGAGTTCGCGCTTGAACGCGCCGACGATCGGGATCGAGCCGCCGGAGCCGACGACGGCCGCCGGCTTGCCCCATTCGGCTTCGAGCGCGCGGCGCGCCAGCTTCAGCACCTCGCCGCGCATCGGCAGAACGAAGGCCGGGCTTGCGCCCATCGACTTGAATTCGGCCTTCACGTCCACCGGCAACCGCTGTTTGACATGCGCGCGTAAAGATTGCGCGATGCGCTCGGGGTTCTGCTTGCCGACCAGCCGGAACGAGATTTTTGCGCTGGCTTTCGCCGGCAGCACGGTCTTGGCGCCTTCGCCCGTATAGCCGCCGACGATGCCGTTGACGTCGCAGGTCGGGCGCGACCACAACATTTCCAGGGTCGAGCGGCCCTTTTCGCCGGCGGGCACGGACAAGCCGACCTCGCCCAAAAAGCCTTCGCCGTCGAATCCGAGGTCGCGCCATTGTTCCGCGACATCCTCAGGCAATTCCTCGACGCCGTCGTAGAAGCCGGGCAGCGTCACCGCGCCGTTGGCGTCGTGGAGATCGGCGATGATGCGCGCCAGCACGCGGATCGGATTGATCGCGGCGCCGCCGTAAAGGCCGGAATGCAGATCGCGGCTCGCGGCATGGATGGTCACCTCTTCCATGACGAGGCCGCGCAGCATCGTCGTGATCGCGGGGGTCTTGGCGTCCCACATGGACGTGTCGCAGACGAGCAGCAGGTCCGATTTCAGCGATTTGGAATTTTCGGCGAGGAATTTGGCGAGCGAGGGCGAACCTGTCTCCTCCTCGCCCTCGAACAATATGCTGATGTTGCAGGGCAGGCCGCCGTTGGCGCGGAACGCCCGGCAGGCCTCGAGGAAGGTCATCAACTGGCCCTTGTCGTCGGCGGCGCCGCGCCCGACGATGCGCTCGCCCTGCGGCCCGCTTTCGAGCCGCGGTTCGAACGGCGGGCTTTTCCACAAGTCCAGCGGGTCGGCCGGCTGCACGTCGTAGTGGCCGTAGAACAGCACATGCGGCGCGTCGCGGGTCTTGGCTTTTGCCGAGCCGACGACCATCGGGCGGCCCTCGGTCGGCGCCTTCGACGCCTCGAAGCCGAGCGACTGCAATTCGGCGACTAACCAGTCGGCAGCCCGTTCGCAATCCGGAAAATGCGCGGCGACCGCCGAGATCGAGGGAATGGCGACCAGCGCGAACAGGCGCTCCAGCGCCTCGCTTTGTTGGGCGTCCAGGGTGGTGAGCACATTGTCGAGCGTAGCCATGGATGCTCCGGCGGGCGGGCCGAGACCGGCCGCAATTTCGCCTCAACTTCTAGCAGGCGGCGGCCGCGCGTCCAACCGCCCTCGACCTATCGCCAATTGCCAATCGCCGTCGAACCGCGTTGGTAGCGTGCGCTCGAGGGGGACGTTTCAGGTGGCCGACGGCTTCGACATTTCCCACGCGCCGTTCGACCGGCTGACGCCCGGCGAGATCGAGGTCGCGCGTGGCGCGCTGGACATCGGCTATTTCCGACCCGGCGAGACGATCATTGCGCGTGATCGCGCGCCCGAAAGTCTGTTCATCGTCATCAAGGGGCAAGTCGAGGAGCGGGACGGCGCCGATCTCGTGTCCCTTCGCGGTCCCGGCGACTGTTTCGACAGCCGGGCGCTCGTGCTGGGCGGCGGCTCCAACGCTTTTATCGCGCGCGAAGAAACGCTCTGCCATCTGCTGCCGCGCGAATTCACGCTGAAACTCATCAGCCACAATGCACGCTTCGCCGCGTTCTTCTATCTCGACATCGGACGCAAGCTCGAAGCCGCCGATAGCGCGAAGGACGAAATGCGCGCCAGTCCGATGGTGCGGGCGCGCGTCAGCGATCTCGCCTGGCAAAGGCTCGAAACCGTGTCCGCCGATTGCTCGCTGGAAGGCGCCGCGAGAAAAATGAACGAGCTCGACGTCAAGGCGCTGCTGGTCGAGGACGGCGAGCGCTCCGGCATCATCACCAAGACCGACCTTGCGGACGCCGCGATTCTCGCTCGCCGGCCGCTCGATTCCTCGATCGGCCCGATCGCGCAATACAAGGTCATCGCTGTCGAAGCCGACGACTTCGTGTCGCGCGCGCTGATGCAGATGACCAAGCACAACAAGCGCCGCGTCGCCGTTCGGCGCGACGGCGAATATGTCGGCATTCTCGAAGACATCGACCTGTTGAGTTTTTTCGCGGGCAATGCGCGCCTGGTCGCCGCGCGAATCGAGCGCGCCTCATCGCTGAGCGATCTCGCGGCGGCGGCCGGCGACATTCAGGCCCAGACGCGGCTGTTGCGCCGGCAGGGGGTCAAGATCGAAGTCGTCACCGAGATCGTCTCCGACCTCAACCGCCAACTGATCGCCAGGACATTTCGCCTGATCGCGCCCGAGGCGATCGCCCGCACCGGATGCCTGATCGTGATGGGCAGCGAGGGGCGCGGCGAACAGACGGTGCGCACCGATCAGGACAACGGCCTCATCCTCGCCGAACCCGCGCCTGAGACTGAGCTCGAAACGTTTCGGCGCGATTTCAACGCGGCGCTGGAAAAATTCGGCTTCCCGCCCTGTCCGGGCAACGTAATGGTTCGCAACCCGCAGTGGTCGAAGACGGCCGAGGAATTCCGCGCCGACTTTAGGACCTGGTTAGCGCTACGCGACGAGAACGCTTTCATGAACGTGGCGATCTTCTATGATGCCAGGCCGTGGCGGGCGCATCGAATCTTCTGGCGGGGGCCAAGGCGGAGCTCGCGGACCTGATAGCCGCCGAGCCGGTCATGCTCGCCCATTTTGCGCGCGCGGCCGACCAGTTTCCCTCGCCGATCGGCCTGTTCAACAATCTCGTCGCTCGATCGGGCGCATGGCGATCCGTCGATCTGAAGAAGGGCGGAATATTTCCGATCGTGCATGGCGTGCGGGCGCTCGCGCTTCAAAACAAGCTGATCGAGACTGGCACCGCCGAGCGCATCGCGCGTCTCGCCGACCTCGGCGTCCTTTCCCGCGAAACCGCGCGCGAACTGACCGAGGCGCTGCGCTATCTGATGACGGCGAAGCTCGACGCCGACCTGCGCGCCGCGGAGGGCTCGAGCCTGGTGAAGCCCGCGGAACTCTCGACGATGGAGCGCGATCTGCTGCGCGACGCGTTGCAGATCGTGAAGAAATTCCGCGAGTTTCTGCGACGCCATTTCAATTTGCAGATGTTTTAGGAATCGCCATGCGTGTGAGAGGCGAAAGGTCGGTCGTTATCGCCTTCCCCGCCAAGCGGGGAAGGAGCAATCCTTCATGATTCCCCGCTGGATCAAGCGCCCCTGGCATCGCCGCCGCCTGAAGGACCCTGACTACGCCTTCCTGTTCGACGAGCCGCCGCCCGAAGAATACGTTTCGTTTGATTGTGAAACAACCGGGCTCGACCGTTCCAGTGACGATATCGTCTCCATCGCCGCCGTCCGCATAAAAGGCAACCGCATCCTGACCAGCCAGAAATTCGAGGCTTTCGTCAGGCCGACGGCGCGGATGAATCCGGAGGCGATCAAGGTGCATCGCTTGCGCGAAAGCGACGTCGCGAGCGGGCGCGCGCTCGCCGACGTGCTGCCGAAATTCCTGCGCTTCATCGGCTCACGGCCGCTGGTCGGCTATTATCTCGAATTCGACTGTCGCGATGGTCAACCGCTACCTGCGTAGCTGGCTGCGCATAGCACTGCCCAATCCGCGCATAGAAGTTTCGGGCCTCTACTACGATCTGAAATACGGCGACGCGCCGCCGGGTTCGCACGTCGACCTGTCGTTTCCCTCGATCCTCGCCGATCTCGATCTGCCGCGCCTCGACCAGCACGACGCCTATGCCGACGCGTTGATGACGGCGATGATTTATTTGCGGCTTCGCGACCTCGCCGAACGCGGCCAGCGCATCAAGCGCCCGCTCTATCAGAGTCGCGGCGGCTTCGCGGCTTAGGAGGGTCGGCCTCCAGGCCGACCTGTCGGCGGCGTGGACGCCGACCGCTCCTCAGAACAGATGCCGAAAGACGAAGAACAGGCAGCCGGAGAGCAGGATCGCCGCCGGCAGGGTCAGCACCCAGCCGAGCGCGATGTTGCGCAGCGTCGTCCATTGCATGCCTGAACCGTTGGCGAGCATCGTGCCCGCCACTCCCGACGATAGCACGTGGGTCGTGGACACCGGCAGGCCGAGGCCGTCGGCGGCGCCGATCGTGGCGGCGGCGACGATTTCGGCGGCGGCGCCCTGGCCGTAGGTCAGATGCGTCTTGCCGATCTTTTCGCCGACCGTGATGACGATGCGCTTCCAACCAACCATCGTGCCGAGGCCGAGCGCGATTGCGACGCAGATCTTGACCCAGGCCGGGATGAACTTGGTCGAGGAGTCGAGCAGCTTCTTGTAGGCGCCGACCGCCTTGACTTCTTCCGGCTTGAGTTCGTTTTCCTTGTCCTTGCCGAGCACGCGCAAGGCCTCGGAGGCGAGGTACATGTCGTTGCGGATGTTTTGCACCTGATCGACCGGCGTCTTGGCGAGCGAGCCGTTCACATCCACCTGATTGGCGATGTCCTTGATCAGCACGGAAAGGGCGGGATAGGTGCCCTCTGCGATCTTGTGGTCATGGATGTATTCGGTGACGACCGGGCGCGGATTGCCGAGCACCGAAAAGCCTGCGGCGTGCGCATCGACCACTTTCGAGGCGGCGTCGGAGGCCTGGTCGAAGCCCGCAGTGAAGTCATTCAGGCAGTCCGCGGTTCAGCGCATAGGCCGTCGGCGCGACGCCGATCAGGATCAGCATGATGAGGCCCATGCCCTTCTGACCATCGTTCGAACCGTGGAAGAACGATACGAGCGTGCAGGTGAGGATCAGCAGGCCACGGATCCAGAGCGGAGGGGGCGAGTCCGACTTCGGCGCCTCGTAGAGCGCCTTGACCGGGATCACGACCTTGGCGACGAGCAGCAGCAGACCGGCGAGCACGAAGCCGAAGATCGGCGAAAGTAGCAGCGCATAACCGATCTCGGTGACCTTGCTCCAGTCGACGCCGGCCGTTCCGTCCTGGCCGCGCATAATCGCATTGGCGACGCCGACGCCCACGATCGAACCGATCAGGGTATGCGAGCTCGACGCCGGGAGGCCGAGCCACCAGGTGCCGAGGTTCCAGATGATCGCCGAGATCAGCAGCGCGAACACCATCGCATAGCCGGCGCTCGAGCCGACCTGCAGGATGAGTTCGACGGGCAGCAGCGACACGATGCCGAACGCGACGGCGCCGCGTCGAGGTCAGCACGCCGATCAGGTTCCAGCAGCCGGACCAGACGACTGCGATCTGCGGCTTCAAGGCATGCGTGTAGATGACGGTCGCCACCGCATTGGCAGTGTCGTGGAAGCCGTTGACGAACTCGAAGCCGAGCGCGATCAACATCGCCACGCCGAGCAGGAGAAACGGCAGGAACGTTTTCGGCGCGCCGCCCGCGTCGGATATGTCGGAGTAGATCGAATAGGCCATAAAGAACAGGGCCCCCGCGATCACTGCGAGAAAGATCAGAACGGCCCTGATGTCGAGCGGCTGATTGAAATTGACGCGGCTCTTCGGCGCCTCGACCTTGGCGTCTCGGAAGTCGGCTACGGCTGCCATGCTTGCGGCCCCCTATGTGGCCGCGCTTCTATCGCGAGCCAAGGTGACAGTCTCGTGACAGCGGTGACGGATCGTTAACCCTGCCGTTGCCCATACGTCAGCTTCACATCGAGCCATGGTAAATCCGCAGCCGTTGGGCGGACGCGGATGCGCCCCGAAAAGAGGCTGCACATGAGCGTGTTCGACGATTATTGGACCAATGCGGCGGGCGGCGATTACGGCACGGCCGGCAATTGGTTGGACGGGGTTCCCAATCCGACAACGCCAGCGAAGTCGCCGTGCTCGGTCAGGTCGGCGCGTCGACCGCTGAGCTATGCGGTCATGACCAAGGGGGCGTGGACGCGCCCGACCAACTTGGTCGCTTGCAGATCTCGTTCTACGCCACGCTCGAATTCGCGGCCGGCGACTATACCGCCGCCGACCGGGCGGCCGTGTCGAATGCGGGGCAAATCGAAGCGCTCGGCGACGGCTCCGGACCGGCGCCGCTCGAATCCTGTTCGCTGGGACGTTTTCAAACAGCGGCACGGTCGATTTCGTCGGCGACGCAAGCCCAACTTCGATGACGGCTCGTCGCTCAATCTCGAAGGGGCCGTGACGAATACGGGGTTGATCGAAAGCAACGGCGACGGCGGTTTGTCGGTTTTCAGGGCGGCTCGTTGACCAACCAGGGCCAGGTCCTGGCCGAGGGCGATGAACTTACCAAAACACAACGGAGGACGTCATAGCGTTCCGTAATGAAACCATCGACAACGCGGGCGGCGTGATCGGGTCGACCTTGGACCGGAAACGTGACCATCGCTCCGGCGTCGATCTCTCGGGCGGCACGCTCGACCGGAATATTGATTATCGCCGTCACAACGCCGCCAGCGTGCTTGACGGCGTGACGATATCGTCGGGTTCCATCTTGATTGTCTCGGCGACAGCGTCGACTGACGGGATCAAGGGGGTGATCACGAACAAAAGCGAGATCCTTGTAGGAAATGAATTCGGCGAGAACTCCGAGTTGGCGATCGACGGCAAAGTCACACTGCTTGAGGGCGGCTATCTGGTCCTCGAACGGAACGGCGACTCGGAAATCGTCAGCGCGCCGGCGCCTCAGAGCTCTACAATAGGAACAACATCATCGGGGGCAGCGGGCAAATCGAATCCGCAAATGGCGGGACGCTCACGCTCGTCAACGGCCGGGCTGGAAGAATCGAGTCCGGGATCGGTGGGATAATCGGAGACGCGCGTCGGCCGGCCCTTATAAATACGCCGAGGCCAGTGACCTCGACATCGACACCGGCCAGACCATCACCAACCAGGGCGTGATCGAGACCGGCGTGAACTCCACGATGACGATCAAGGACGCGATCGACAACACGGGCCATATTGCGGCGAACTGGGCCTCCCTGCTGATCAGCGGCGCGGTGACCGGCGCCGGCCTCGACTCGATTAACCGCACGGAGCTCACGTTCGATCAATCGGTGTCGTCAGGTCAGGAAGTGCTGTTCCACAACAACGCGCGCCTCGAACTCGGCGACGCGTCCGAATTCCAGGGCGTGCTGACCGGCTTCGGGGCCGACGACAAGATCTTTCTCGACGGCTTCGATTCTCACAAGGTGCAGCCGCTGAGCTGGGCGCCGAACGCCGGCGGCGGCGTCCTCACAGTAAGCGACGGCAGCCACACCGCCGAGCTCGATTTCGCCGGCAGCTATACCGCCGGGAGCTTCAAGATAGGCGGATCGAGCACGCAGGCGGTGCTGACCTTCGTTTGAGGCGAGCGGTGAGAGCGGTCGGCTATGAGCCGGAAAACGTCATTGCGAGCGAAGCGAAGCAATCCAACTCTCGGTGATTCGTGCTTTGTCAGGTAAATCAGCATCGCTTCAGCATGGATTGCTTCGCTGCGCTCGCAATGACGAGTATGCCTGATTGCAGAGCGCCTATTCCGGCTCGTTCAGCAATTCCGCCTGCGTCGTCTCGCTTGCGAGATCGGCGAGCGGCGTCGGGTAATCGCCCGTAAAACAATGATCGGTGAATTGCGGCCGCTGATTGTCGCGGCCTGCATAACCCATCGCGCGATAGATGCCGTCGACCGAGAGAAAGGCGAGGCTGTCGACGCCGATATGTTCGCGCATCTCGTCGACCGACATGCGGGCGGCGAGCAGCGCGTTCCGCTCCGGCGTGTCGATGCCGTAGAAATCGGGATACATGATCGGCGGCGAGGAAATGCGGAAATGCACCTCGCGCGCCCCGGCGTCGCGCATCATCTCGACGATCTTGACGCTGGTCGTGCCGCGCACGATCGAATCGTCGATCAGCACGATGCGCTTGCCCTCGACCGCGGCGCGATTGGCGTTGTGCTTCAGCTTCACGCCGCTCTCGCGGATCGCCTGCGTCGGCTGGATGAAGGTGCGGCCGACGTAATGGTTGCGGATGATGCCGAGTTCGAACGGCAGTCCGCAGGCCTGCGCGAAGCCTAGCGCGGCGGGCACGCCGGAATCCGGCACGGGCACGACGAGATCGGCGCTGGCCGGCGCCTCGCGCGCCAGTTGCGCGCCCATGGCCTTGCGCGCTTCATAGACGCTGCGGCCGTGAACGATCGAGTCGGGCCGGGCGAAATAGACATATTCGAAGATGCACGGCCGCATGCGCTGCGGCGGGAACGGCTTCAGGCTCGTGACGCCGGAGGCGTCGATCACGATCACCTCGCCGTTCTCGATGTCGCGCACGAATTTGGCGCCGATGATGTCGAGCGCCACCGTCTCGGAGGTCAGGATTGGACAGCCGTCGAGCTCGCCGAGCAACAGCGGCCTTATGCCGAGCGGATCGCGCGCGCCGATCAGTTTCTTGTTGGTGAGCGCGACGAGGGCGTAAGCCCCCTCGATGCGGCCGAGCGCTTCTACGAAACGGTCGACGATCTTTGGCTTGCGCGAGGCGGCGGTGAGCATCAGCACGACTTCGGTGTCTGACGTCGACTGGCAGATGGCGCCGCGCGCGATCAGCTCGCGCCGGAGCGTCAGGCCGTTGGTCAGGTTGCCGTTGTGGGCGACGGCGAGGCCGCCTGCCGCGAGTTCGGCGAACAAAGGCTGCACATTGCGCAAAATGGTCGCGCCCGTCGTCGCGTAACGCACATGGCCTATCGCGTTGGGGCCCGGCAGGCGCTCGATCGTCGCGCGCGAGGAGAAATGGTCGCCGACCAGCCCAAGCCGCTTCTCCGCGTGGAAGCGCTGCCCGTCGAACGACACGATGCCCGCGGCTTCCTGGCCGCGATGCTGCAGGGCATGCAGTCCGAGAGCGGTGATCGCGGCGGCGTCGGGGTGGCCGAAGATGCCGAACACGCCGCATTCCTCGCGCAGGCGATCGGCTTCCAGGTCGAGCGAAAACGACGACGAATCGTCCGGAATGTCGATTACTCCTTAAGCCTCAAGGTTGCTTGAGGATCGAGTTGAGTTTCTGCTTGTCCGCCGCCGCGTTGGAACCTGATTTCAGCGAAGGCGCGGGGGACGGCGTCGGCGTCGGCGAGATCGTCGGCGGCGCCGTCGTTCCCTCGTCCGGCGGGATTTCGTTGACGATCGGCGAGGTCTTGGACTTGATCCAGCCTTCGAGCGTCGCCGCCGCATCCTCCGGCAGCATCGCTATGATGCGGTCGGAAGTCTCCGTCAGGGCTGGCCGGGTCTTGGCGTTCTTGACCCATTCCGGCTGCTGCTTGTCGCCAACCAGCCAGTTGAAGATCCAGAACGCGACGACGGCCAGCAGAAAGCCGCGAGCCGCGCCGAACACGAAGCCGAGGGTGCGATCGAGCGCGCCGATCTTGGAATCGAGAATCGCATCGGAAACCCTGACAGTGAACAGTGAAACCACGATGAGGGTCACAAAGAAGACAGCCGCCGCTGACGCCGCTTGCGCCAGCATCGGCTTGCTTATGTAGGGCTGAACGTGCGGAAGCACATAGGGGTAGAAATAATAAGCCGCCGCCGCCGCCGCCGCCCAGGACCCGATCGCCAGAATTTCGCGGGTGAAACCCCTCAGCATCGAAAGTAGCGCAGAAACGAAAACGACGCCGAGCACCCCGAGATCGAGATAGGATGGCATTAAAAAGAACCCTGTCCTCGCGCCGCGCGAAAGACGCCGCGAGGGCCGCCCACAGCGATTGCGGCGCCTTATAGCGAAGGCGCATCCCTTCGTCACCTTCATGACAACCCTAAGGCGGCGATATCCGCAACAAGTGTGGCGTGCGGCGCGCTGCAGCCGCGGTTGCCGATCGCGGCAGCACGAGGAGCGGCGGCGTCCACGCCGCCGAATGGTCGGCCCGGAGGCCGACATTCCTTAAGCCCTCGGTCGCTGACCTATATGGCGTCCGTTTAGACGCCCTCTCATGTCATCCCCGCGAAAGCGGGGATCCAGCGTGTGATGCTGGGTTTGCAGAACATGGCTGGAATCTTGAAGCTGCGGAGCTCTACGACACTGGATTCCCGCTTTCGCGGGAATGACAGGTTCTCAATTCCAGCGCCCGCGGCCGCCTTGTCCCGCGCATCACCTCCCAGATGGGGCCTTTTTCCCGGCGACCCCCGCGGCGGCGATATCGGCAACAAGCGTGGCGACCGAGTTGATTGTGGAAACGGCGATCCGTCCAGAATCTTCGCTCTCGCGCGGCATGGGCGCCAGGGTGGCGCGCGTAAAGCCGAGCTTGGCGGCCTCCTTCAGCCGCAATCCCGAATGGCCGACGGCGCGCACCGCGCCGGAAAGCGCGATTTCGCCGAAATAGACGCTGTCGTGCGGCAGCGCGACGCCGACCAGCGAGGAGACGAGCGCAGCGGCGGCCGCGAGGTCCGCGGCGGGCTCGTAGATGCGCAGGCCCCCCGCCACATTGAGATAGACGTCGTGCTGGCCGAGCTTCAGGCCCGCGTGCGCCTCGAGCACGGCGAGCACCATGGCGAGCCGGCTCGAATCCCAGCCGACGACGGCGCGGCGCGGCGTGCCGAGCGTGGTCGGGGCGACCAAAGCCTGGATCTCGACCAGCACCGGGCGCGCGCCTTCGACGCCCGCGAACACCGCCGCCCCCGGCGCCGCGCCGTCACGCCCGGCCAGGAACAAAGCCGAGGGATTTTGCACCTCCGAGAGGCCGGCGCCGGTCATTTCGAACACGCCGATCTCGTCGGTGGCGCCGAAGCGGTTTTTCGAGGCGCGCAGGATGCGGAACGCATGCGCGCCCTCGCCCTCGAACGACATGACCGCGTCGACCATGTGCTCGACGACGCGAGGGCCGGCGATCTGCCCGTCCTTGGTGACGTGGCCGACGAGGATCACCGCCGCGCCGCTGGTCTTGGCGAAGCGGATCAGCGCCTGCGAGGACGCGCGCACCTGGCTGACCGTGCCGGGCGCCGATTCGATCGAATCGGTCCACATGGTCTGGATCGAATCGATGATCACGAACCGCGGCGCGTCGCCCGACCCGAGCGTCGCCACGATGTCCTCGATCAGGGTCTGCGCGGCGAGTTGTACGGGCGCGCCCGCGAGTCCCAGCCGGGCGGCGCGCAATCGCACCTGCTCGGTCGATTCCTCGCCCGACACGTAGACCACCCGGCCGCCGCCGCGCGCCAGCGCCGCGCAGGCCTGAATGAGCAGCGTCGATTTGCCGATCCCGGGCTCGCCGCCGATCAGCGTCGCGGAACCCGGCACGAACCCGCCGCCAGCCACCCGGTCGAGTTCGCTGATCCCGACGACGATCCGGTCGAGCGGCGCGGAGCCGCCCGAAAGATCTTCGAGCGGAAAAGGCCGGCCGATCGCGCCGCGCCGCACGGCCGCCGCGCCGACGCCGAGCGCGGCGGCTTCCTCGACGATGGTGTTCCACTCGCCGCAGGATTCGCACTTGCCCTGCCAGCGCTGGGTGATCGCGCCGCAGTTCTGGCAGACATAGGAGGCGCGCGATTTCGCCATTCAAAACCTGTCGTGGGCCGGCGGAAAGCCGCGGTTCCGGTCCAACCTGAGCCGCCCTCTCCGATTCCCTCCCCCCTTGTGGGGGAGGGCAAGGGAGGGGGGAACGCCCTCCAAACGCGGTGGTTTTCACCCCCACCCCATCCCTCCCCCATCAAGGGGGAGGGGGCAGTTCCGCGCTCTGAAAGCTCAGGCGCCGGTCGCGTCCTTCACGCATTTGGTCGTGAACGAGGTCTTAGCGGCGCCGGAAAGCTTCTTGTCCGCCGCCTGGCCATCGCAGGACGTCTTGGCGTCGTTCGCGCATTTGGTCATGAAACTGTTCTTCGCGGCGCCGGCAAGCTTCTTGTCGGCGGACTGGGATGCGCAGCTCCCGTCGGCGAGGGCGAGTGTCGGCGCGGCGACGAGGCCGAGCGCGAGGGCGAACGTGGCGATCTTGAGCATTTCATTCCCCTTTCGAATATGGCGATTCGATCCTAGCGACCTTCGGCGGTAACGCAAATTCACCGATCGCGCTTGCCTTCCAAATGGCGGCTTGTCATGTAGGCGGCCATGGCAAGAAAGTTCGTCATCGCCGACGACCATGCCCTGTTCCGCACGGGCCTGCGCTTGCTACTGCTCGATGGCTGCGGTCCGGCAGAAGTGCAGGAAGCCGCCAATGTCGAGGAATTGCGCGAGATGCTCGCGAGCGCCCCCGCGCCCGAACTCGTCGTCGTCGATCTCTCCATGCCGGGCATGAACGGCGGCGCGACGGTCAAGGACCTCAGGCAGGCTTATCCCGGGCTGCGCTTCGTCGTGATGTCGGCCTCGGAGGAGCGCCGGCATGTGCTCGATGCGCTGGGCGCCGGCGCGTTCGGCTATATCCCGAAGTCGCTCGAACCCTCCGCGATGATCGCCGCCTTCCAGCAGATCCTCAACGGCGGCATCTATGCGCCGACGCTCCTGCTCACCGAATCCGCCGCTCAGCCGGAGCCGAGCGCGGCGACGCTCGCTCCGCAGGTGCTGGAAACGCTGACGCCGCGCCAGTGCGAGGTGCTCCGACTGCTCGGCAAAGGACAGGCGAACAAGGAGATCGCCCGCGCCCTCGACATTTCCGAGGGCACGGTCAAAATCCACCTCGCCGCTATCTTCCGCCTGCTCGAGGTGCGCAACCGTACGGAAGCCGTGCTGAAAGCGAGCGCGCTGGATCTGTGAGACGCCGTGGAGCGTCGGCGCCCCCGCCGACGAGGGTGTGATCGACACGGCGGCGAGGGCGCCGCCGCTCCCGCGAACCAGACTGCTTCTGTCATTGCCGCGAAAGCGGCAATCCAGCGTGTGATGCTTGGCATGCCGGAGATGGCTGCAAACGCAGGGCGCAGGGCCCTACGACCTCTGGGTCCCCGTTTTCACGGGGACGACAAGTCGTTGATGTCGGCGCGTACGAAATCTCCGGAAAGTTCTGGACAATGTTCTGATTTTCAGATACGATGTTCAGGATTGGTTTCCAGGGAAGCGCATATGGCAAAGTCGAATAATCACCAAGGATAGTGGTAAAAATTTGAACCAAAAGAAGGCCCTCTTAAACAAAACATCGCTCAGGACTATCGCAACCCATTGAAATCGCTGGATTCCACCAAGGGATTGTTTGGAAAAATTTGGAGAATCGATACATAAATTTGGAGGTTTGGCGCGCCTTTTTGCGCCTTTTGCTTGTTTTCCGCCCCTCCCGCCAAGGAAAACCAAATCTCGCGCGAGACTGCAAGCCGTCGCACCCTTAGCGGCTATCCCGCCGCCTCGCCGAAGTAGCTCGCGATCAGTTTTGGGTCCTCGAGCAGGTCGCGGGCGCGCCCTTGCATGGCGATTTCGCCGGTCTCCAGCACGTAGCCGTGGTCCGCCGTCTCCAGCGCCGCTCGCGCGTTCTGTTCGACGAGCAGGATCGACACGCCGGTGGCGCGCAGCGCCGCGATGGCGCGGAAGATCTCTTTGACGATCAGCGGCGCGAGGCCGAGGCTCGGCTCGTCGAGCATCAGGACGCGAGGCCGCATCATCAGCGCTCGGCCGAGCGTCAGCATCTGCCGCTCGCCGCCGGACAGCGTGCTGGCGCGCTGGCGCCGCCGCTCGGCGAGGCGCGGGAAACGCTCGAAGATCAGGGCGAGATCACGGTCGATGTCGCGCCCGCGCCGCAGGAAGGCGCCCAGGCGCAGGTTGTCGAGCACGGAGAGATCGGCGAACAGCTCGCGCTTCTCCGGCGCCAGGCAGAGCCCGCGCTCACAACGCTCCTCGACCTCGAGCGGGGAAAGGTCGACGCCGTCGAGCCGCACTGCGCCATCGGCCGGCAGCAGCCCCATGGCGGCGTTGAGCAGCGTCGTCTTGCCCGCGCCGTTGCGGCCGATGACGGTGACGAGCCCGCCCGCCTCGAGCTGCAGCGACACGCTACGCAAGACTTCCGCCTTGCCGTAGCGCACGCTGAAGGCCTCGATCTCGAACAGCGCGTTCACGCGACGCCGCCAAGGTAGGCTTCGCGCACCTTCTCGTCCGCGCGCACCGAATGCGGCAGGCCTTCGGCGAGCTTGCAGCCAAAGTCCATCACGACGAGGCGGTCGACGAGGTTCATCACGAAATCCATGTCGTGTTCGACGACCAGGATCGTCAGGCCCTCCTGTTTGAGCGTCCTCAAACAATCGGCAAGAGCGAGCTTCTCGGCGCGACGTAGACCCGCGGCGGGCTCGTCGAGCACGATCAGCACGGGATCGCTGATCAGCGCACGCGCAATCTCGAGCAGGCGCTGTTCGCCAAGCGAAAGCTGGCCCGCGGCGACATAAGTTCTTCGCCCGAGGCCGACCAACTCCAGCAGGCGCTGCGCCTCGAAGCGGGCGCTTCGTTCCTCCGCGCGGTCGAGCCGGAAGGCGCCGCCAAACACGCCGCTCGTCAACCGGCTGAAGGCGCCGATCAAGCACATTGTCGAGCGCGCTCATGCGCGGGCGCAGCTTCACATGCTGAAAGGTGCGCGCGATGCCGAGCCTTGCGACCCGGAACTGCCGCCGGCCGGATACGGTCTCGCCGTGAAAGCGGATGACGCCGCCGCTCGGCGCGAGCGCGCCGGTCAGCAGATTGAAGGTCGTGGTCTTGCCCGCGCCGTTCGGCCCAATCAGGCCCAGAATTTCGCCGGCCCTGACCTCGAAGCTGAGGCTGTTGACGGCCGTCAGCCCCTTGAAGCGGCGATCGACGTTTTCGAGCGTGAGCAGGGGGCTCCCCGGCGTCGGCAGCGCGCGGCGCGACAGCGGCGGCGCGTTCGCGGGCAGAGGCGGATCGTAGGCCGGCAGCAGTCCCGCGAGCCATGGCGTCAGGCCGTCACGCGCCCGCTGCAGGAACAGGATGAACAAAGCGGAGAAGACGACGATCTCCAGTTGCGCCGCTGCGCCCCTGGCGATCAGCGGCAAAACGTCCTGGATCGCATTCTTGAGCACAGTGACCAGCGCCGCCCCGAGCAACCCGCCGAGCGGCGACGCCGCGCCGCCGATCATCGCCATCATCAGATATTCGATGCCGTTGCTCGCGTCGAACGAGGTCGGGCTGACGAACCGGCCGAGATGCGCATAGAGCCAGCCGGAAAGCGCGGCGAGCCCCGCGGCGATGAGAAACGCCGTCAACCGCGCCGCGAACGGATCGACGCCGACGCTCTCGACTAGCTGCGCGCCGCCTCTCAAGGCTCTCAGTGCGCGTCCGACGCGCGAATCGAGCAGATTGCTCGACAGCCACAGCGCGGCGACGACGATGGCGAGGATCAGATAGTAGATGCGATGGCTAGGGGCGAGCGAAAGCGAACCGAAATAGATCGGCGGGATGTCGGCGATCCCCGTAAAGTTGCCGAGCCCGTCGATGTTGCCGAAGCAGAAGGCGATCGCCAGGCCCCAGGCGACGGTCGAAAGCGACAGCAGGTGTCCCTTGAGCCGCATCGTGACGAAGCCGATGAACAAGGCCGCCGCCAGAGTCGTGACAAGCGCGAAGGCCAGACCCGCCCAGGCGCCGACGCTGTAAGTGGTCGTCAGCCAGGCGGTCGAATAGGCGGCTATGCCGACGAACGCCGCCTGCCCGAACGACACGACGCCCGCGACGCCCGTCAACAATGTGAGGCCGATCGCGACCAGCGCGTAGACGCCGATGTAGTTGAAGAGCGTCACATAGAAGGACGAAACCACAAAGGGCGCCGCGATCGCGGCGAGCGCGGCCAGCAGCGCGACAAGGCGGCCGGAGCGCGCGCTCATTCCCCTATGCGCTCGGCTGGGAAACTGTCATCCCCGCGAAAGCGGGGATCCAGTGTCGTAGGGCTCAGCGGCTCAAACATAGTTCCAGCCTGTTTCTGCGGGCCAAGCATCACACCCTGGATCCCCGCTTTCGCGGGGATGACACTAGGAGCGTCCAATCCGAGCGCATTAAGGCTCATTCCTCGACGTCTTCCTCGCCCTCGCCACTCAGCATCGAGCGCCAGATCAGCACCGGCACCAGCAGCGAAAAGACGATGACGTCCTTGAACGCGCTGCTCTGGAACGCCGCGAAGCTTTCGAGCAGGCCGACCAGCACCGCGCCAAGCGCCGTCAGCGGATAGCTGGTGAGCCCGCCGATGATCGCGCCGACAAACGCCTTCAGGCCGATGAGGAAGCCGGAATCGTAGAAGATCGTGTCGACGGGCGCGATGAGGATGCCTGATACAGCCGCCATCAGCGAGCCCGCGATATAGGCGATGGCGCCGGAGCGCGCCGGCCTGATCCCCATGAGACGCGCGCCTGTCCGGTTCATCGCGGTGGCCGCCAGCGCCTTGCCGAGCAGCGTGAAATCGAACAGCAGGAACAGAAGCGCAGAGAAGACGATGGCGGCGCCGACGATCAGGATCGTCTGCCCGGAGATCAGCACGCTGCCGAGGGTCAGCGAAAAGTCGAGAAACGGATCTGTCCGCACGCCCTCAGGGCCGAAGAACAGCAGGCCAAGCCCGACCAGCGCGAAATGCAGCGCGACGGCGACGATCAGCAACAGAAGCACGGTCGCGTCGGCGATCGGGCGGAACACGATGCGATCGAGCAGCGGCGCGATCGGCAGCACCAGCAGAATGGCGAGAATTACGCGCACCGCCGTTGGAGGGGCGAGCGGCGCGGCAGCGGCGGCAAGCGCGACGATCGCCGCCGGCGCGGCCAGATAGAAAAGCAGCGCCCGGGGAATCGCGCGCGCCCGCCCGCGGCGATAGAGCGACCAGCCTTCGACCAGCGAGGCCGCGATTGCGAGAGCGAGCACCAGGCCGGCCGTCCCCGGCAATCTTTTGTCGTTGAGCGCGGCGAGCGACAAAGCCGCGAAAGCGGCTATGTCGCCGAAGGGCACAAAGATGACCCGCGTGACCGTGAAGATCAGCACGAGCCCAATCGCTATCAGAACATAGATCGCGCCGGCCGCGATCCCGTCGACGGCCAGTATGGCGGCGATGTCAAAACTCATCGCCGCCGGCTCGGCTCAGCGGCGAAAAGGTCAAGGCACGTAGACCCACTTGCCGTCGACGAGGCGCATCAGCACGAGGGCGCGTTCATCGACGCCATAGCTCGACGCTGGCGTGAAGTTGTAGAGACCCTGGGTGCCGGCAAGGTTCTTCACCGAGAACAAGGCCTCGTGCAGCGCGGCGTGGAATTCGGGCGTGCCAGGCTTGGCTTTCTGGCTGGCGCGCGGCGCGGCGTCGGCAAAGATCAGCCAGCTGTCGAAGGCATAGGGCGCGAAGCTGTCGGTGCTCGGCACGCCATTGGCTTTCAGATGTGCTTCGCGGAAGGCGAGCGAAATCTTCTTGGCGTAGTGATCGTCGGGGAGCTGGTCGGCGACGACGACGGGGCCGCCCGAGCACAGGACGCCTTCGACAGCCTTGCCGCCGACCTTGATGAAGTCGGCGTTCACCAGCGCGGGCGTACCATAGAGCTTGCCCCGGAACCCTCGATCCGCGAGCGAGAGCAGAGGCAGCGCGCCCTGCGTGCCGGACCCGCCGTCGAGCACGCCCTCGGGCTGCGCGGCGATGATCTTCAGCGTTTGCGCCGTGACGCTGGTGTCGGTGCGCGCGTAGCGCTCGTTGGTGACGACCTGATAGCCGTCCGCCTTTTCCGCCGCCTTGGCGCCGTTGTAGACGAAATCGCCCCACGCCTCGGAATAGCCGATATAGGCGAGCCGCTTCACGCCATCTTTCTCGATACGATCGGCCACTACCTTGACCATCAAAGGCGGCGGCTGGGTCACGCCGAGCGCCCACAATTGGCCATCATCCGCCGGCGGCGCCTTGATCGGCGACAGCGCGATATAGGGCACCTTCAGCTCATTGGCGACCGCGGCGATCGCCATCGAAGACGACGACGTGCCCGTGCCTATGAGGATGTCGACCTTGTCTTCCTCGACGAGTTTGCGGGCGTTGCGCGTGGCCGCGCTCGGATCGGATCCGTCGTCGAGCTCGATGACATTTACCGTTTCGCCGCCGATCGTCGGCATGTATTCGCGCGCCGCGGCAATGCCGCGGTGGTAGGGCACGCCGATCGTCGCGGCGGGGCCGCTCATCGAAGTGATGAAGCCGACCTTGTATTCGGCAAGCGCGGGCGCCGAAGACAGCGCTGCAAGCGCAGCTCCGGCGGCAGCGGCGGTGAGCAGGCTGCGCAAAATTCTCATGATCTCTCTCCCGGCCGCCCCTTGAGCGCGGCACGCTAGGGGATCGTCGCGAGCGCTGTCAACGATACACTCGAAGCTTCAAATAAATTCGATCGTCGCCGTCGGGAAGTGCGTCGGCCGCTCGGTCGATGGCGCGAAGCCGTCCCTGTCGGCGCGCATTTGAAGCATCACCGGCGAGGCAAGCGCGGCGGCGAGCGCCTCGCCGCTGTCGAATACCACCTTGTTGCGCTGCATGGATTTCGCCAAGGCGCAGCGCAGTCCGATCGCCGCTGCGAAGGGACGAAAGGTCGCGACTTCGCGAATGGCTGGAAAGCGGACCATGATGGGAGGGTGATGCTCGTCGTAATGGTCGAGCCAGGATTTTGGGTCCGCAGTCGTTCCAGGATACTCGACGAGAAACGTGCAAGGGCGCTGATCTCGTCCGACCCGGTAGGCGGGATCTGGCGTCGGGAAATCGCGTCCTGCAAACGCTTGCGCGTCAGGCTGCGAACCGAGCGAGCCAGCAGTCGCCAGTTCGGCGCAAAGTCCCGCAATCGACCCTTCTTCGCTCGCCGCCGCTTCCAGCGCCGCGGCGGTTTCGAAGCGGATTTCAAGCGTGAACGCCGGGCCACGGCCGTCCGCCGAAAAAGGCTGATCGCTGGATATGACGATCGGCGCAAACCCTAGCGCGCGTGTAACCCCCGCGACGCCTTGCAGGGCCTTGGCGGTTCGCGACAGATCGACGTCCGAAATCTCGCGCTGGCGGTCACGCCAACAAAGGAACAGCGTTGGGATGTTCACGGGCGTTTTCGCTCCTGCCGACTGGGCGCTTCTTTAGCGGCGACGCCTGACAGTCCACAAGCCGGATACTTTCAAACCTGCTCCAACTCGAGTTGCTCCAGAATTTCGTCCTTCACCCGCCGGACCGACTGGCGACCGAGTTCGATCAGCTCGGCGGCGCGATGGAACTCGAACAGGCCAAAGCGGCCCGTCCTCAACGTCAGCAGGTAGTCGGGCGGGTCGCCCGCAAGCCGCGACCGCATGATGCGGTCCTGGGTGATGTTGAAAGTGTTGACCATCACCGCCGCCATGCCCGGCGCCGCGGAGCCCTGGCCCGCCCAGGCGCGCCGCAGCCAGGAGCCCGGATGGCGCCAAACCTCGGCAGCCGGCGCCGGCTTCGCCTCGACCGCCGCCTCGACGATTTCCGGAGCGATCGGATCGGCGAGCGTTGACCCGCGCCCGGCCCCGTCGCTGTTGATCGAAATGGCGATCACCCTTTCGGCGCCGAGCGCTCGTGCGACATTGACAGGCACGGGATTGACGATCGCGCCATCGAACAGCCAGCGCCCGCCGATCTTGACCGGCTCGAACACTCCGGGAAGGGCATAGGAAGCGCGCATCGCCTCTACGAGCACGCCGTTCTTCAGCCAGACCTCGTGTCCGGCGCCGATCTCAGTCGCGACCGCGGCGAACCGCAGCGGCAGGTCTTCGATGCGGGTGGTTCCCAGCGCGGCTTCCAGCCGGTTGCGCAGCCTATCGCCGCCGATCAGGCCGCCGCCGCTGAACGAAACGTCGATGAAGCCGAAAACATTGCGGCGCGTCAGCGAAAGGGCAAATTCTTCCAGGGCGCTGAGGCGCCCGGCCGCATAACACCCCCCGATGACGGCCCCGATCGAAGCGCCGACGACGATGCTCGGCTTGGCCCCGATGGCTTCCAGTTCCTGCAACGCGCCGATATGGGCCCAGCCGCGCGCGACCCCAGCTCCCAGCGCAACGCCAATGCGCGGCCTTGCCTTCACCGGGCCGCCGGACGCCCGGTCTGCGTCTCCCTTACGAAAGAAAGCGATCGACATTTGTCGCCTCGCGCCAACCCTTACACGCCACGCTTGTCCTAACGCGGACTATAGCGTGAAGGTCCCATGTTGGGACCGTTTATGTTATTTAAGCATGAATCCGAGAGAAATCGGCAAGGAGGCCTTAAGGTTCGCTCACGCTTGCGTGAAAGTCGAGCCGTTGCCCGTCTAGGCCGGCCTCGACACGCCGATAGAAGCACGACCTTCGGCCTGTGTGGCAGGCGCCGCCGTCCCCTCCGACCTTTACGCGCGCCAGCAGCGCGTCCTGATCGCAATCGACCCGCAGTTCGACGAGGGATTGGACTTGGCCCGATGTGTCGCCCTTTCGCCAAAGCTCGCCGCGCGATCGGGACCAGTAATGAACGACGCCCGTCTCGAGCGTCTTCTGAAGCGCCTCGGCGTTCATGTGGGCGACCATCAGCACGGCGCCGTCGCCCGCGTCGACCGTTACGCAAGCGATCAGGCCATCTGGCGAAAACCGGGGCTGGAAATCGAGCCCTTCTTCGCGAGCGCGATCATCCCCGGCCATCGGCTCAGCGCGCGGAGCGCAGAAGGTTGAAGAACCGCGACTGCTCGTCGAGGTTGTCGCGGAACAGGCCGGTGAACTGCGTCGTGACCGTCGATGCGCCCTGTTTCTTCACGCCGCGCATCGCCATGCAGGTGTGCTCGGCCTCGACCAACACCGCGACGCCGCGCGGCTTCAGGCCTTTCTCGATCGCGCCGACGATCTGCGCGGTCATCGCCTCCTGGGTCTGCAGGCGACGCGCGAAAATCTCGACGATGCGCGCGAGCTTGGACAGGCCAACGGCGCCTGCACGCGGATAATAGGCGACATGCGCCTTGCCGAAGAACGGCGCGATGTGATGCTCGCAATGCGAGTAAAAAGGAATATCCCGCACGATGACGATATCGGAATAGCCCTCGACTTCGTTGAACACACGCGACAGCACTTCGGAAGGGCGTTCACGATAGCCGCCGAACAGTTCCTCATAGGCCTTCACGACCCGCCGCGGCGTGTCCACAAGTCCTTCGCGCTCGGGATCGTCGCCCGCCCATGCGATCAGCGTCCTGACGGCGGCCTCGGCCTCTTCGCGCGATGGGCGCGCCGAAGGGGCCGCGCGAACGGGCTTCAGCTTAACAATCTCGTCCATTCCAGCCTCACGGTACTAGCCTACGCGATGCGAGGCCGGTCGGATTATTGAGCGCATGCTCCCCGACGGGATTTTGGCTCCTATATAGAGTTAAGTTACGTTTCCGCTAGTCAGCGACAAAAATCAAATGCTCGATGAAATCTACTCGAAGCGCGTCCTGGAACTTGCCGCGGACATTCCGCGACTTGGCCGGTTGCCGCGCCCGCAGGCGACCGCCAAGGCCCACTCGCGCCTTTGCGGTTCGACGGTGACGGTCGATCTTTCGATGGATAACGGGGTCGTCAGCGATTTTGCGCATGATGTCCGCGCTTGCGCCCTTGGCCAGGCCTCGTCCTCGCTGATGGCGAAACACGTTATCGGGGCGCGGCCGGAGGAGCTCAAGAGTTTCCGCGATCGCATGTTCGCGATGCTGAAGCAGGGTGGAGCGCCGCCGGACGGCAAATGGGCGGAATTCGCGGTGCTGGAGCCGGTAAAGAACTACAAGGCCCGCCACGCCTCGACGATGCTGACTTTCGACGCCGTTGTCGACGCTTTGCGGCAGATCGCGGATCGCACAGAGGCGGCGGCGGCGCCGTGACGCCCTTCGCCAGAGTTCCACGCCTCGCCGCGCACGGCCTGATCCGAACTTACCAATTGACGCTGTCGAGCGTTCTCGGCCGGCAGTGCCGTTATCTGCCGAGTTGCTCTGAGTACGCGGATCAGGCGATCCATCGCCACGGGCTCTGGGCTGGAGGCTGGATGGGGTTCGCGCGCATCTGCCGATGTCACCCCTGGGGCGGGCAGGGTTTTGATCCGCCGCCGGAGACTCCCCTTCCGGGGCGGGAGTCCTGACGCCGTGGCGCTATGGCGTCTGGCGATTTCGATGCGAGGGCGCGGAGTTGACCTTCACGAGCCGTTAACCATAAGATGATCTTGTCCCTTCCCGGTTAACGCGCGGATAAAATCGATGCGATTTGGTGGTTATGTGATGGCGCTGGTGTTGGCAGCCGTTCCGGCGGCGGCGCTCGCCGAAGATGTTCACGTCATTGGCGACAGCATAGGCGAAGGCCTGCATCTGGCGACCGGAATTCCCTCGCCGGCCAATCGGTTCAATGTCGCGATCTATACCGGCAAGGCGCTCGACCAGCTCAAGGGAATCCCGCGCGGGGCGACCGGTCGTGATGAGCCTCGGCACCAATGACGCCGTGGCGGGCCTACGGATCAAACCGCGAAAGTTCAAGCGCTTGCGGCCGCGGCCGAGGCTCAGGGCGTCAAGCTCGTCTGGGTCGGGCCGCCCTGCGTGCTGACCAAATGGGAGGACCACGCCAAGGCGCTCGACGCCAACCTGGCGGCGACGCTGAAAGACACGTCCGTTACGTATGTTTCCGCTCAGGACCCGGAGTTTTGCTCCCCGTCGGTGCATGCCGGCGATGGCGTGCACTTTACTATGGCGGGCTACGGCAGGTTGTGGCAGAAGGCGGCGACGGTCGCGGGCATTCCGGTCGTCGTGGCATCGGCCGCCGCTCCGCACCCGAGCGCCGCCGTGAGCGCAAAGCCGCACCGGAAGCGCAAGCATCACGCTCCGCGCGCCATCAAAACGCCGCAGCCCGCGCCCACCTGAGACGTAAGGGGACCTGCAGACGCGATGGGCAAGCGGATCAGATTTTCATCGGGCTTGTCGGGCGCCGCTTCGGCTCTCTTTATTGTATGCGCCGCCGCGGCGGCGCCGAGCGCGACGGCCGCCCCGGCGGATCCAACGCTTCGCATCGCCTTCGTCGGCGATTCCATGGCCGATGGCCTGTGGGGCGCGCTCTATCGCCGCCTCGGCAAAGACAAGTGCCTGGCCGAAAAGGTCAAATTGCTGCGCAAGGCCAAGAATGGCTCGGGGCTGACCAGGCTCGACCAGTTCAACTGGGTCGACGAAGTCGGCGCCATTGCCGCCGATCCCGGCGCCGATCTGTTCGTCGGCTCGTTCGGCATCAATGACCGCCAGCCGATCGTCGAACCCGACAAGACGCGCACCGACTACGGCGGTCCGGCATTCGAGACCCGCTACCAGTCGCATGTCGAAGAACTCATCCACGAGGTCACGTCCAAGGACGATTCGATCCTGCTCGTCGGCCTGCCGGTGATGATGGAGGACGACGCCAACACGGACGCGCAGGCCAAGAACAGGATTTTCGAGGCCGCGGTGAAAGCGGCGGCGACGCCGCTGGCCACATATGCACAGCCCTGGACGTCACAGCCGTCGCCGGATGAATACAAACCCTTTCTGCCGAACGCCCGCAACGCCATGGTGCAGGTGCGTGCCTCGGACGGCATCCATTTCACGACTTTCGGCTACGATCTCGTGATGGACTCGATCTACCCGGCCATACTGGCTAGTCTGAAGCAGAGGGGGCGCGACCTCACCGTCGAATGCCCCAACCAAATCGGCGCGAGGTGAGGGCTTGCGGGGGACGGCCCAACTACTGATCTGGTCATTGATGCTCGGGGCTGGCCTCGCTGGCGCTCTATGGAGCGGCCATCGCGAGGGGTCCCAGCCAAATCAGCAGACGCCAAGGGCGGAGCTGGCCGCCGCCAGCGAAATTTGCGCGCTCCCTGGTGGAGCCGTCTTCGCTGAGCGCGGCCGACCAGTTCGACCTCGTAAAGGCGGAGGCGCTCGTTTGGATCGCGGACAGCTCGACGCTGGCGAAATCCCCGGCAGTCCGTCATTCCGTTTATGAAAAGGCCGCGCTAAGTTCCGGCGGCCCAACTGCGACTTTCGACATTCCTGACGGCGCTACCAAGCGCCTGATCGCGGCGATGCAATTGCACCCGCTCGGCGTCGCCCTGAAAGCGTCGGCGCCCAAGACCGCTCTTGTCGCCCTGACCGAAGCGACAGTCGGCATCACGCGTTCCCTGCGGCTTGCGGACACGCCGACCGCCTACGGCGAACTGGAGCCCGACACTTTCGCGCTGCACAGGCTGACCATCCTGCAACTCGGCGACAGCCACACGGCGGCGGACTTTTTCAGCGGCCATGTGCGCGAGCGCCTGCAACAGGCGTTCGGGCTCGGCGGTGAGGCTTATATCGTTCCCGGGCGTCCGCATGGCGGCGTTCGTTCCGCCTTGTTCGACACGGATGCAAGCGAGGGCTGGAACTACGAGGCGCTCCAGCGTTCGGACGCCAAGCGCCGCTTCTTCCTCTCCGGCTTCAACGCGATTTCGCATCGGGCCGGCGAGAAGCTGATGTTCCGCTCGCGCGGCGGCCGTCCCTACGACAATCTCGAAGTCGCCTTCCTGAAAGAGCCGGGCGGCGGTCGCGCCGAGATTGACGTCGACGGCATGCCCGCGGGACAGGTCAATCTCGACGGCGCCGCGGACGAGCCGACGACGCTCGCGATCAACGGCCAGGTTCCGGGCGGCGCGCAGGGGTTCCATGAGATCACCGTCAAGTCGCTCGATGACGGCCCCGTGACGGTGACGGGCGTCGACGTCGGGCGCGATGGCGACGGCGTCTCCTATCTAAGCCTCGGCTTTCCCGGCGCGACCGTTCAGCTCCTGCAGAAGCTCGCGGTCGAAAACATCGCCGCCGATTTCCGACGGATTTCGCCCGACGTGGTCGTGCTCGCCTTCGGCACGAACGAGGGGTTCAACGACAATCTCGACGTGACCCTCTACATCCAGCAATACGAGCAGATCCTGCGTCGCCTCAGCGACATCCGGCCCGGCCTGCGCATCGTCATCATCGGACCGCCAGACGCCGCGCGGCCCAACGGCGTCTGCCACGCCGCTGGCGTCGGACAGGATTGCGGGCAGGGCGCTCAAATCCAGGCCGACGGTGGCGCGGGCCAATGCAAGTTCCCGGTGCCTCCAAAACTCGGACCGGTGCGTGAAGCCCAGCGCAAACTCGCCGAGAAAGTCGGCGCCTATTTCTGGGATTGGTCGGCGGCGATGCCTCAGCCGTGCGGCGCGCAGATTTGGGCCGCCGCCAATCCCCCGCTGATGGCGCGCGACTACGTGCATATGACGCTCGAAGGCTATAAACAGAGCGCCGACAAATTCGCGGACTATCTCATCGGGCTGATAGAAGGCCGTCAGACGGGCCCCCATGTTGTTTCCAACGATTGAATTCGGGCTGTTCTTTTGTTTTTCCTACGCGCTGGTCTGGGCCTCAACTCAGAAACGAACTCAAGAAAGCGGTGCTGCTGGGCCTCAGTCTCGTATTCTATGCGAGCTGGAACTGGCGCTTTCTTCTGTTGCTCTTGGCCAGCGGCGCGATCTCCTATCTGGTCGGCCTCTATATCGACCCCACCAGGGTCGCCCAGCGCGACAAATCGTGCTGGCGCTCGGCATCGCGGTCGATCTCGGCATCCTCGCCTATTTCAAATATCTCGATTTCTTCATCGCCCAGGCGTTGACGCTATTGCATGCGATCGGCCTCAATCCGTCGATCGCCTTCGTCAACGTGACGCTGCCTGTCGCGATCTCGTTCCTCACTTTTCACGCCATTTCCTATATCGTCGACGTGCATCGGGGCCGTCTCGTTCCCTCGCGCTCGCCTGTGGACATCCTGCTCTATATCTCGTTCTTTCCCCATCTCGTCGCCGGCCCGATCGTGCGCGCGCACGAATTTTTGCCGCAACTTGCCTCGCCCAGACGCGCCGGCGATTTTTCATTCGGCGACAACCTGCTGCTGATCCTCGGCGGCCTGTTCAAGAAAATGGTGATCGCCAATTATCTGGCCGTTGGCTCTCGTCGATCCGGTCTTCACCGATCCCTCGCAGGCCTCGAGGGTTGATCTCATCGTCGCCGTTTACGCCTATGCGATCGAGATCTATGCCGATTTCTCCGCCTACACCGACATTGCGATCGGGGTCGCGGCTCTGCTCGGCTATCGCTTTCCGCAAAACTTCAATCAGCCGTACCGTGCGCTTGGGATCGGGGATTTCTGGCGGCGCTGGCACATGACGCTGTCGAACTGGCTGCGCGACTACCTCTATATCCCGCTCGGCGGCAACCGCCACGGTCGGCTGATGACTTATCGCAATCTCATGCTGACCATGCTGCTCGGCGGGCTCTGGCACGGCGCGAACTGGACGTTTCTCATCTGGGGCGCGATGCACGGCTCGGCGCTGATCATCGATCAGATCTGGCGGGCGAGCGCGACCTTCGCCCGCATTGGCGAGCGGCCCCTCGTGAGGGCGCTTTACTGGTTCATCACTTTCCATTTCGTATGTCTCGCCTGGATTTTCTTCCGTGCCTCCTCGCTAGACGCCGCGATCGCCTACCTGGGGGGCCTCGTCACGGACAATGGAGCGGCCCCGACGGTCACCAGCGCGATCCTTGTGCTGATTGCGCTCGGCGCCTTCACGCAAATCGCGCCGTCCGACTTGCGCGCAAGACTCGGCGCCCGCCTCGACAATCGCGAACCTGCGCTACAGGCCGCGCTCGGCTTCGCGATGTTCTACGTGATCCTCGTCATGGCGCCCACGGCGGCAGCGCCATTCATCTACTTCCAATTTTGATCGTCATGGCGCTCGCTGAGGAGAAACCGCAGAGCTCCGCGAGCCCCTGGCGGCGCGCCCTGATCGTCTATCTCGTGCTCGCCGCCGCCGTGTTCGCTTTTCCTGGCGGGATGGTGTCATGGCTCGATGACCGCAACGCAAGCGGGTTGCTCGATGCGCCGCTTGCGGTCGCCCGCGGCATCGAAGCGGCGTCCTCGGCGATTGGCGTCAAATGGCTGGGCTCGAAGCTGCGCCACGCTTTTGCGGGCTGGGTCGGAGCGGACGAGAGCTGAGTTCAGCTCACCACTTGCTGAATGCCTGTTCGAGCTGCGCGAGAAAGGCCGTGCGCTTATCGGCGGTCGTGTGGTTCATGTCGTAGCACGCGATATAGTCGCAGCGCGAACCCGGGGCGCAGTTGTGCATGAATGAGCGCTTGATGTAACGCCGGATAGGGTCGCCCGCGAGCAGAGCGAGCACGCGCCCCTGCCCGTAGGTGCAGGCGACGCCCACCCGCTTGATATTGTGCAGGCAGGGGACGTAGGCGCCGTTGGCCGCCATGTTGAAGCTGACGCCCGGCAGAAAGACCTTGTCCACGAATCCTTTCAGGATAGCCGGAAAGCCCATGTTCCAGACTGGAAAGGAGAAGCAGATCGCCTCCGCCTGCAGGACGCGATCGACGTAAGACGAAACATTGGCGCGGTTCAGCATCACATCGTGATAGTCGATGCGTTCCTGCCGGCTCATCACCGGATTGAAGTTTTCGGCGTAGAGGTCGCAGTCGTCGATAACGTGGCCTCGCGCTTTCAGCGTGGCGAGGAGCTTGGCGTGGACAGCCGCGCCAAAACTTGTCTCGACGGGATGAGCGAAGAGGACGAGCACGCGCAAACTCAAACCTCCGCGGCCGCGGCGGCGCGCGCCTCGAGCCCGGGAAAAAGGAACGCCTTACCTGACGAGAAATCGAAGTTCGGATCCTCGAAAGCGATCATCTTGCCCGGGTTCAAGAGCCCTTGCGGATCCGTCTCGCGCTTGAAAGCGAGCTGGATCGCATCCGTCTGTTTCATGCCGCCTTCTTCGAGGGTGTAGCGATGCGGGTTGAAGATCATCGCCCCAAGCGACTCGTGCTCGTCTATGATTTCTTTCAGACGCGCCTCGTCGGAGTGAACCGCAGCATTGGCAACCCCGCCGCGGCGACGCGGCCGCCCATGCGGATGACTTCGATGTGCCCCATCAGTTCGAGACCATATTTGTCGTGGAGTTTCTTCACGGTCGCCGCAATCGCCTCGTCGGGATAGCGCACCTGCAGATAGGTGATCTTTGGATCAACTCGTAACGCTCTGAGCGTCGTGTGGTTCCACGCAAGCTCGTAATTCGGCGGCAGGCCTTTGAGCGCCTCTGGCGCGGCGACACTGGAATCGAACAAAATGGAAGCACGTTTGAACTGGGCTGTGAAGGCGTAAAAGGCATCGAGCGAATGGGGTGCGATCATCAGGATCGCAACGCTGCTGCCCGGAGGGATCAGCGACTTGTGCCGCAGAAAATACTCGTGCGGCGCCGGCGCGGCGACGGCCGTGACGAGTTTCTTCAAAATGCCGTCCTGCTCGCCGAGCGCCAGCGCATAGCCGACAGCGGCGTCGAAAGCATCGAAGCCGACGATCACGTGGACCCAGTCATATTTCGCCGCGAGCGGCATTTCGACTTCGGTGATGATGCCGTTGGTGCCATAGGCGTGCACAGCCTTGTGCAACTCGGCGCCGGCCAGTTCGAGCGCGCGGGGTTTGCTTTCCATCGTCAGCACGCGCAAGCGCAAAACATTCCCGAAATCGCGCAAGCCGCCCCAGGTGATCGAGCCGACCCCGCCCGAGCCGCCCGCCACGAAGCCCGCGATGGTTGCGGTCGCGCGGGTAGAGGGAAACATGCGCAATTCCTGGCCCGATTCGCCGACGAGCCGGTCGAGCTCTCCCATGAGCACGCCCGGCTCCGAAACGACGCGGCCGGCCGAGATCGACTTCACCTTGTTGAAGTCCATCAGATTCATCAGCACGCCGCCGTTCAACGGCATGGCCTGCCCGTAGTTGCCGGTCGCGCCGCCGCGCGGGGTCACGGGAATGGCGAGCGCATGCGCCGCCGCGAGGACCGCCTTCACTTCCTGCTCGTTGGTCGGCGAGACCATGACGTCGGCGGAGACCGCGTCGAGTTCGCGCTTCAGAACGGGCGAATACCAGTAGAAGTCGCGGCTCTTCTGTTTGACGAGCGTCGGATTTTCCTCGCAGCGGATGCCGCCTATCCGCTCGACGAAGCCGGCGATGTCGTATGTCGTGCTCATGGGGCGAAACCTTCGAGGGAATCGAGTTCAGCGTAGCGCGGCAGGGTCGTTGAAATCGCGTTGCCGTTGCGCACGACGACGCGATCGGATTGCGGCCGTGAGAAAAGCTCGGTGAAGCTGCGCGCCTCCGTCACGATGAAGTCCGCCGGAGCGCCTTCGGCAAGGCCGGCGAATTCGATCCCCATCGCCTTCGCGGGAGACGCGCCGACAGCGTGCGACCAGGCCGCGAAAGGATAGTCGAGGTGCAGTATTCGCGCCCCCTCGCGCCACACTTCCAGCATGTCGAGATCGCCATAGGCATAGAAGGGATCGCGCGTATTGTCGCTTGCGATCATCACGTTGGCCCCGCTGCCTTCAACTCGTGCACCGCAGTGACGCCACGCCAGCGCGGCGTTCGCCCGGCCTGCCGGTCCTGCAAGAACATGTTGCACATCGGCAGCGAGACGACGCTCAGGCCTGCCTCCGCCACGAGGTCGATCGTGCGCTTGCGTTCGTCGTCCGCCTGCCGGGCCAGCGAGCAGCAATGGCCAACGAGGATTTTGCCCGCGAATTTACGCGCGATCGCCGTCTCGGCGATAACAGCGAGCGAACGCGCTGCCGGGTCAGCGGTTTCATCGACGTGGAAGTCGAGATCATAGCCTTTGCGCTCGGCGAGCGAAAACAAAACCTCAAGCGATTGCCGGAGCCCAGCAATCATGTAAGTCACTGCGCCCAGAAGCTTCGAGCCGTGGGCGTCGATATTGCGCTCGATCTCTTCGAGGTGACCGGGAAGGGCCACGAAGTCGACCCCGAACAGCGGCGACGCCTGCAGATCAATGCGCCCGCGCCAGCGCTCGCGCGCATCCGCGAACACGGGAAACGAAATGTCCGCTTGACCTCTGATGCTATCGAGGTGCGTGCGGATCGCGCGCGTCCCGTGCGCGTAAGCCGAGCGCAAGGCGAATTCGAGCCGCGTCGCGACGTCGGCGGCGCTCCAGTTCGCTTCGCGGTCCGCCTTCACCGTCTCGATCGCGCCGTTGAAATCACCGCTCGGGTTCGGCGCGCGCCGCCAGATCTGACCTTTGTCCAGATGCGTGTGGGCATCGATGAAGGTCGGCAGGACGATTCGGCCCCCGAGCGGCAGGCGAGGCGTATCGGCGAGGTCGAGCGCGCCCTCGGGCGCGATAGCCGCGATTCGGCCTCCATCGACGACCATGTCGACCTTTGCAAACCCTTCGCTGTCTGTCGGCGCGTCGAGGAGATTTATGTGGTCTTTCAACACCCGGGCGCCGACTAGCGCCCAGCGCGAGGCGGCCGCAATATGAAACCTCGCGCTCATGTCTCCCGTTTTCGGGCGCTGTCGTGCCAGCGATGCAGCAACAGATAAGACAGGCCGCTCAGCACGACGAAGATCATGATGCCTGCGACGGAAATCAATACCAGCGCGGCGAACATGCGGGGGATATTGAGTCGGTAGCCCAACTCCACGATGCGGAAAGCCAGCCCCGCGCCCTGTCCTGCCGACCCCGCAGCGATCTCCGCGACGATCGCGCCAATCAGTGCGAGGCCGCCGCCGATGCGCAGGCCGCCGAGGAAATAGGGCAGCGCCGATGGTATGCGCAACAGCAGCAACTGGCGGCCGCGCGAGGCGCGGTAGAGCTGGAACAGGTCGAGCAAATTGTGGTCGACCGAAGAGAGGCCGAGCGCGGTGTTGGAGAGGATCGGGAAGAACGCTACGAGGAAAGCGCACACCAGCACCGCCGCGCTGGAAGAGAGGTAGACGAGCAGCAGCGGCGCAATGGAGACGACCGGGGTGACCTGCAGAATGACCGCGAACGGAAAGAAGGCGCGCTCGACCGGGCTCCACTGCGCGAAGGCGAGCGCGAGCAGCGAGCCGCCGATCGTCGCCGCGATCAGCGCCTCGAGTGTGATGCCGAGCGTCACCATCAGCGACTTCGACAGCGTCCCCCAATCCTTGATCAGCGTCAGGAAAATCTGGCTCGGCGCCGGCAAGATGACAGGCGGGATGTCGTTTATGCGGACAATCGCCTCCCAGAACCCGATCGCGGCGAGCAGCGCGAAGAGCGGCAGGCCGATATTGACGAAGCGTTCGCGCGTCACGACGCGCGGCCCTTCGTAGAACCCATCGCCGCATGCAGCGCATGGGAAGCCGCGCGGCAGCCGTCGGCATAGGTCGGCCCGAGGCGGAAATCCTCTTCGCGCGGCAGCGGGGCGGGGACATTGACCTCCGCCACGATCCGCCCCGGCCGCGGCGCCATGATGACGATGCGGTCGGACAGATAGACGCTCTCGTAGACGGAATGGGTGACGAACACGACGGTCGCGTCGAGCGCCACCTTCAGGGCAACGAGGTCGTCGTTGAGTTTGGTGCGCGTGATCTCGTCAAGCGCCGCGAACGGCTCGTCCATCAGCAACACGGAAGGCCTCGTCACAAGCGCGCGCGCGATCGAGACGCGCATCTTCATGCCGCCCGAAAGTTCGCGCGGGTAGGATTTGGCGAAGCCCGTCAGGCCGACGTTTTCGAGCATCTCTTCTATGCGCGCGGCCGACGCCCGGCGCGACTGTCCCGCGAGGCGCAGCGGCAGCCAGACGTTGTCGAACACATTGGCCCACGGCATCAAGGTCGGCTCCTGGAACACGAAGCCGAGCTCATGATTGGGCTCGCGCCAGCGGATCTCGCCCGAGGAAGCCGTGGTCAGGCCCGCAAGCAGGCGAAGGATCGTAGACTTGCCGCAACCCGACGGGCCGAGCAGCGACAGGAACTCGCCGCGCCGCACGTCGAGATTGACGCCGGATAGCGCCGTCGTGCCGTTCTTGAAGGTTTTTCCGACGCCCTCCAGCCTGACGAGGGCGTTGGATTCGAACCAGGAACCGAGCGCCGCCGACTTTTCGCCGGCGCTCTGAGCCAATTCGACGGCGGGGGACGCGCTCACGCCAAGGCGCTCACTTCGGCTTCTGATCGAGCCCGACGCCCTTGTTGACGAACTGCAGGGTATAGGCCTTCGTGTAGTCGATGCCGGCGTCGACGACTTTCGCCTTCACCATCTGGTCATAGAATTTCTTCACGCGATCGTCGGTCATGGCGCCGATGCCCAGCTTCAGCGTATCGCCGGAATCGACGAGGCCATATTCCTTCATCTTGCCGATCGAGAAAGCGATCTGGTCGTCCGTCATCTCCGGATTGTCTTTTTTGATGAGTTCGTTGGCGGCTTTGTTGTCGCCATAAAGATAATGATACCAACCGATCGTCGAGGCGTCGACGAAGCGCTGCACGACATCGGCGTGCTTGGCGACCATGTCCGCGCGGGTCTCGATCGTCGTCGCATAGGTCGAATAGCCGTAGTCGGCAAACAGGAAAATGTTCGGCTTGAAATGGCCTTCCTTCTCGACCGAGTAGGGCTCGGAAGTGATGTAGCCCTGCTGGATCGAGTTCTTGTCCGCGATGAAGGGCTGCGGATTGAAGGTGTAGGGTTTGATGTTGTCCTCGGAGAAGCCATAGGCTGAAACAAGCCAGTCATAGAAGGGATGGACCTTCGCGACGAACGCCGGCGCCTTGGTCAGATCCTCGAGTTTGTCGTGTCCGACGCCGGGATGCGACATGAACATCTGCGGGTCTTTCTGGAAGTGCGCCGCGACCACGACGAGTGCGATGTTCTGCTTGGCGGCGTCGAAGGCTTGCAACAGACTGGACGCCATGTAGAAATCGATCTTGCCGGAGGCGAGCAGCAGTTCGTTGGCAGTTTGTGGTCCGCCTTGCGCGATCGTTACGTCGAGACCGTATTTGGCGTAGGTGCCGTCGGCGACGGCCTGATAGTAGCCGCCGTGTTCGGCCTCGGCGAGCCAGTTGGTGCCGAAGGTCACCTTGTCGGCCGCCACGGCCTGAGAAGCGGCCAAAGCCGCGGTGGTCGCCAGGACGAAACTCAACGCCTTCATCTGAATACTCCCCCGCGCGCTCCGCGCATTGTCGAGACACTGCAACTTGCGGGCCATTGTTCAACTTGCTTCCTGGTCTGGCAAGAGGTAGCCAAAGGTCGCCAGGGGCCCCTCACGCGCCATGCAAAGACTGAATCCGGGATCGATCCATCCGCCTTTCGCCAATTACGCGCACGGCGTCGAAATTCCCGCCGGCTCGCGCGATCATTTTCTGTTCCGGACAATTGGGGATCGGGCCGCGACGGCGTCATCCCCGAAGGCGTCGAGGCGCAGGCGCATCTCTGCTTTCGCGCCATCGCCGCGATCCTCGGCGAAGCCGGCATGACGATCTCCGATATCGTCAGGCTCAACGCCTATGTGACGGCCGCCGAACATTTGGGCGGCTACATGCGGGCGCGCGATCAATTCGTGGGCGCCCCGCCGCCTGCCTCGACTTTGATGATCGTCTCGGGCTTCGCGCGCCCGGAGTTCAAGGTCGAAGTCGAGGCGATCGCGGCGCGCGCGCCGTAATGTTGTAGCCGGGGTCCTATGGGGAACTTGTCGAACCATGACCTCGGCGACCGCGGCTTGAGTTCGCTGGAGTGAGGATATGCTGCCGACAAAATACTGGGCCGAGATGGGCTGGCGGGATTTCGCCGCCGCCGACATGAGCAAGGCGGTCGCGGTGCTGCCGGTAGCCGCCATCGAGCAGCATGGGCCGCATCTGCCGGTCGGCGTGGACACCTTTATCAACGAGGGCTATCTCGCGCGCGCCGTCGAAGCGCGTTCCCGCCGACTGGCCGGTGCTGTTCCTGCCCGTGCAGGCGATTGGAAAATCCAACGAGCACCTCGAATATCCGGGCACGCTGACCTTCAGCTACGAGACGCTGATCCGCGCCTGGTTCGAGATCGGTGAAAGCGTCGCCCGCACCGGCTGCCGCAAGCTGATCTTCATGAATTCGCACGGCGGCAATGTGCCGGTCATCGACATCGTCGCGCGCGAGCTCAGGGTTCGCTGCAAGATGCTCGCGGTCCACGCAGCCTGGCATCGGCTTGGCATGCCGGAGGGCATGTTTTCCTCGCGTGAGCGGGCGCATGGCATCCACGGCGGCGACGCGGAGACGTCGCTGATGCTCGCCTTCCGGCCGGAGACGGTGAAGATGAGCGAAGCCCGCGACTTCGAAAGTTTTGCGGAGACCGTCGAACGCGAAAGCGCTCAATTGCGCGTCACGCAGCCGATCGGGCTCGGCTGGATGTCGAGCGATCTCAATCCGCTTGGCGCGGTTGGCAACGCCGCCAACGCCAACGCCGAGCGCGGCGAAACCCTTGCCGACAGCGGCGCCGAAAAATTCATGGATCTGCTCAAGGACGTGCTCGCCTTCGATCTCGCCCGCATCACGTCCGGCCCGCTGGCGAAGTCGTGAAAAAGCCGAGCCCTAACTTTTCGTTCGAGCGCGCGCGCCTCAAGGAGGGCGCGACCCTGATCGCCGGCGTCGACGAAGTCGGCCGCGGCCCGCTCGCCGGACCCGTCGCGGTGGCGGCGGTGGTGCTCGATCCGAAGCGCATTCCGAAGGGGCTCGACGATTCGAAGGCGCTCCCCGCCGCGAGGCGGGTGGAACTGGCCGAAATCATCTGCAGGACCGCCATCGGCGTCTCGGTCGCGCTCGCCAGCGCCGCCGAGATCGACCTCTACAACATCAGGGGCGCGACGCTGCGGGCGATGCGCCGCGCGGTCGCTTCGCTCTGGCCGCGGCCGGACTTCGCGCTGATTGACGGGCGCGACGTTCCGCCCGGCCTGCATTGCCCGGCGCTCGCGATCATCGGCGGCGACGCGCGCTCGCAATCGATCGCGGCCGCCTCGATCGTCGCCAAGACCTTGCGCGACGCGCTGATGACGGCGGCCGACGCCGCCCATCCCGGCTACGGCTTCTCGTCCCATGTCGGCTATGCGACGGAGGCGCACCGCGACGCCCTGCAAAGGCTCGGGCCGTGCCCTCTGCACCGCCGCACTTTCGGGGCGCAACTCGAGCTTCAGCTCGTTATCAATAATGGTTGAGAATTCATTGATTTTCATCACAAAAAAGACGCGCGCGAGCGTGCGAAAATGAGACGCTGCTCAGGCGCCATGGCTAACGCGGCCTTTACCTGAATCAATCCATAACAGCGGTGTCGAAAGTGTCGCTTTCGAAGCGTTGAGTTGAGTGGTTCAGTCGATGCGTTCTTCCCGTGCCGGGACGTCCGGCCGCCCCGTCCAGCTTCAGGTATCGCGTACTGGATTCGCCGCGGCCCGACGCCCCGTCACGACGGAGCTCGACGACATCCTGATCGGCGATTGCGTCGCCGAACTCGACCGCCTCCCCGAGGCGTCCGTCGACTTCATCTTCGCCGACCCGCCCTATAATCTGCAGCTCGAGAGCGCGCTGACCCGCCCCGACCAGAGCCGCGTCGACGCCGTCGACGACGACTGGGACAAGTTCGCCGACTTCGCCGCCTACGACTTGTTCACTAGCGCCAATGGCTGACGGCGGCGCGCCGGGTGATGAAGCGCGACGCGACGATCGTCGTCATCGGCTCCTACCACAACATTTTTCGCGTCGGGGCGATCCTTCAGGACCTCGGCTTCTGGATCCTCAACGACATCGTCTGGCGCAAGGCCAATCCGATGCCGAATTTTCGGGGCCGCCGCTTCACCAATGCGCACGAGACGATGATCTGGGCGTCGCGCTCGGCGGAGGCCAAGCGCTACACCTTCAACTACGAGGCGCTGAAGGCCGGCAACGAGGATTGCCAGGCCCGCTCCGACTGGTTCTTTCCCCTTTGCACAGGCGCCGAGCGGCTGAAGGACGCCAACGGCCGCAAGACCCATCCGACCCAGAAACCCGAAGCGCTTCTGATGAAGCTGATGCTGTCGGTGACCAACCCCGGCGACCTGGTGCTCGACCCGTTCTTCGGCTCGGGCACTACCGGCGCGGTCGCTAAACGCCTCAACCGGCGCTTCCTCGGCGTCGAGCGCGACGAAACCTACGCCGCGGCTGCACGCGCGCGCATCGCTGCGGTTGAACCGCTGCCGGCGGAGGCGCTCGCCCCGATGCCGAGCCGGCGCGAGGAGCCGCGCGTCGCCTTTGCGAGTCTCGTCGAGGCCGGGCTCGTCGCCCCCGGCGAGACGCTCCATTCGCCAGATGGCCAGCGGCGCGCGACGGTGCGCGCCGATGGCGCGCTGCACGCCGATCCGGCCGTCGGCTCGATCCACAAGATCGGCGCGCTGGTCCAGGGCCTGCCGGCCTGCAACGGCTGGACGTTTTGGCGCATCGAGCGAGAAGGCCTGCGGATCCCGATCGACGACCTTCGCACTCAGGCGCGCGCCGCGCTGCGCATGGCGGCCGAATAGGGGGGTGAGCGTCCGGCCAAGCGGATGCAAACAGCGCCAAATTGGCCCAAACAAATGCAAACAAAGCCAAACAAGAGCCAAACAAATCGCAAACAAATCCAAATTCAATCAGGTCTGTTGCAATGTTTTCAACGGCTTGCGAGCTGTTAGCGCAATTCTTCCCCCCTCTCCAAGTTCAGCGTACTTAAGGTCGGAGCCTTCCGTTTTTTCCGTGCGACGATAGCATATAATTCTGATTATTGCAACACTATGCCATGGATTATTCGATCGCGGCAATAACCACATATAGAACGCGTTTATTTCCGCTGGGATGACAAAAGCCTGTAGCTTCCCGCTTACCTCAAAAAAGGCGATGGCTTCCGGTGCGGATTCGTGGCTAATTGGCGACGCAGTTTTGGAGGGCGGGGTGAGCTCCGAAAGGACAAGCGCGCGGCGCCAAAAGCGGCTTGCCGGGCTCGCACGCGCGGCCTCGCTGCTCGCGCTTTGCAGCCTCTCCGGCTGCGGCCTCATCGTGGTGGAGCCGCAGGGCACGATCGGCAGGGGCGACGCGCAGATCATGCTCGATTCGCTCGCCATCATGCTGGCGATCGTCGTGCCGACCATTCTGGCGATCCTCGGCTTCGCCTGGTGGTTTCGCGCCTCGAACACCAAGGCGACCTATCTGCCGGACTTCGAGTTCTCCGGTCAGGTCGAATCGGTGACCTGGTCGATCCCGATGCTGACCATCATGCTGCTTGGCGGCGTCATCTGGCTCGGCGCGCATGACCTCGATCCGGCGACGCCGCTGCCCGGGCCGAAGCCGCTCGAGGTGCAGGTCGTCTCGCTCGACTGGAAGTGGTTGTTCATCTATCCCGAGCAGCGCGTCGCCAGCGTCAACAAGCTCGTCATTCCCGTCGGCCGCCCGGTGCATTTCACGCTGACTTCGGCGACCGTGATGACCGCGTTCTTCGTGCCGGAACTCGGCAGCATGATCTACACGATGAACGGCATGTCGACGCAGCTCTATCTCGACGCCGATCAGCCCCGTACCTATCTCGGCCTCGCGAGCCACTTCAGCGGCGACGGCTTCGCCGACATGCATTTCGCTGTCGAGGCGGTGAAGGAAGACGGCTTTACCGCCTTTGTCGAGGGCGCGCGCGGAAATGGCCAGAAGCTCGACGACGATTCCTACAATCAGCTCAACAAGCCGAGCGAGAATGTCGCGCCCTTCACCTACAACGACGTCGAGCCCGGCATCTTCCAGAAAATCCTGAACCAGACGCTGCCGCCGGGCCCGGGCCGGCTCACCATGGCGAGCCCGACCGAATTCACCATGAACTCTGGCGTGGACACGAGAAAATAGCATGTTCGGCCGTTTGTCCTGGGCAGCGATACCCCTCGATCAGCCGCTCCCGCTGTTCGCCGCGGGGTTCGTGGGCTTCATCCTGCTGTGCGTGCTCGTCTATCTCGCGATCAAGGGCTACGTGCCCTATCTGTGGCGCGAGTGGGTGACCAGCGTCGATCACAAGCGCATCGGCGTGATGTATGTGTTTCTCGCCGCGGTGATGCTGCTCAGAGGTTTCAGCGACGCGATCCTGATGCGCTCGCAGCAGGCTCTGGCCTATAACGCGCCGGGCTATCTGCCGCCGGACCATTTTGATCAGATTTTTTCCGCGCATGGCACCTTGATGATCTTCTTCGTGGCGATGCCGTTTCTCATCGGTCTGATGAACATCGTCATCCCGCTGCAGCTCGGCGTTCGCGACGTCGCCTTCCCGACGCTGAATTCGGTGAGTTTCTGGCTGACGGCGACCGGCGCGCTGCTCATCAACATTTCGCTGGTGGTCGGCGAATTCTCCAAGACCGGCTGGCTGCCGTTTCCGCCTTTGTCGGAGACGACCTATTCGCCCGGCGTCGGCGTCGATTACTATCTCTGGTCGTTGCAGATTTCCGGCGTCGGCACCTTGCTGACCGGCGTCAATTTCGTGACGACGATATTGAAGCTGCACGCGCCCGGCATGACCTACATGCGCATGCCGATGTTCTGCTGGACGTCGCTCGCCGCGAACCTGCTGATCATCGCAGCCTTCCCGATCCTCACCGCCACCCTGGCGATGCTGCTGCTCGACCGTTACCTCGGCTTCCATTTCTTCACCAACGAAGCCGGCGGCAACGTGATGATGTTCATGAACCTCATCTGGGCCTGGGGGCATCCGGAGGTCTACATCGTCATCCTGCCGGCGTTCGGCATCTTCTCCGAGGTCGTCTCGACCTTCTCCCGCAAGCCTTTGTTCGGCTATCGCTCGATGGTGGCGGCGACGCTCGCCATCTGCGTGCTCTCCTTCATGGTCTGGCTGCACCATTTCTTCACGATGGGCGCCGGCGGCGACGTCAATGCGATCTTCGGCATCATGTCGTCGATCATCGCGGTGCCGACCGGCGTGAAGATCTACAACTGGCTGTTCACCATGTATGGCGGCCGCATCGTCTATACGACGCCGATGCTTTGGTCGATCGCCTTCATGCTGACCTTCATCATCGGCGGCATGACGGGCGTGCTGCTCGCCGTGCCGCCGGCGGATTTCATTCTGCACAACAGCCTGTTTCTCGTCGCTCATTTCCACAATGTGCTGATCGGCGGCACCCTGTTCGGCGCCTTCGCGGGCTACGCCTACTGGTTCCCGAAGGCGTTCGGCTTCCGGCTCGATGAGCGGCTCGGCAAGTGGGCGTTCGTGTGCTGGGTCGCCGGTTTCTGGCTCGCCTTCGGGCCGCTCTATGTGATGGGCCTGATGGGCGCAACGCGTCGCATGCAGCACTACGACGTCGGCGCCTGGCATCCCTGGTTCATCCTCGCCGCATTCGGCGCGCTCGTCGTGCTCATCGGCATCGGGTTTCAGGTCGCCCAGCTCGTCGTCAGCTTCCGCCATCGCGAGGAACTGCGCGACGTGACCGGCGATCCGTGGAACGGCCGTTCGCTGGAATGGTCGACCTCGTCGCCGCCGCCGGTCTACAATTTCGCCGTGCTGCCCGAAGTCGAGGGCGGCGACGCCTTCTGGGAGATGAAGCGCGCGCGCGCGCACGGCGGCCAGGCGAAGGCAACGCGCTATGAGGACATCGAACTGCCGCGCAACAGCCCGACCGGGTTCATCTGCGCCTTCTTCGCGACCATCATCGGCTTTGCGCTGATCTGGCATATCTGGTGGCTGGCGGGTCTCGGCTTCGTCGGCGCCTACGTGACCTTCGTCGTGTTCGCCTGGCGCGATCGCGTCGAGGAGGTCATGACGGCTGCGGAGGTCGAGCGCATCGACCGGCAGTTCCTGATCGCGCGGGAGGCGGGGCAACCGGGATTGAGCTCGTGAGCAATTTCGAAGCCTCCCTGGGCCGCGCTCCGGCCGCCATAAGGCCCGCCGCTCATCACGCTGTCGCGCATGGCGCTGAAGCCAAGCGCATCGTCGTGGGCTACGGTTTTTGGATCTTCCTGCTCAGCGACGTCATAATGTTCTCGGCGTTTTTCGCCGCCTATGCGGTGCTGTCCGTCGAGACGGCAGGCGGCCCGAGCGGAAAGGATCTGTTTCATCTCGACATCGTCGCGCTGGAGACCGCGTGCCTGCTATTGTCGAGCTTCACCTGCGGCTTCGCCAGCATCGGCGCGCGCGAGCGCAACGATAGGCTGTTTTATGGCAACATGGCGATCACCGGATTGCTTGGACTGATCTTCCTGTTCCTCGAAATCCGCGAATTCGCGGGCATGATCGCCATCGGCGCGGGGCCGCAGCGCTCGGCGTTCCTCTCCGCCTTCTTCACGCTGGTCGGATGCCACGGCGTACACGTCACGCTTGGACTGCTGTGGCTCACGACCATGATGGCGCAGGTGTTCGCCAAGGGCTACCGGGCCGATATCCTGCGGCGCGTCATGTGCTTTGCCTTGTTCTGGCACACGCTCGACATCATCTGGGTCGCCATCTTCACCGTCGTCTATCTGACGGGAGTGACGCAATGAGCGAAGACAAGGTCCTCCCCTCGGGCGTGAGAAGCGACGTCGCGCCGGGCGACGAGCCCGACGATACGAGGGACGTCGGCGAACGGCGCGCCTATTTCATCGGCCTGGGGCTCGCGACGCTGATCACCGATCGTGGCGTTTTATCTGACGAGCACGGCGTTGGTCTGGCATCCGAGCATTCCGATCGCTCTGTTCGTGCTGGCGATCGCACAGATGGGCGTCCATCTCGTCTTCTTCCTGCACATCACCACCGGACCGGACAACACCAACAACGTGCTGGCGCTCGCCTTCGGCCTGCTGATCGTCACGTTGCTGATCGTCGGAACGCTGTCGATCATGACGACGATGAACCACAACATGATGATGCATATGTCGATGCCCTGAGGAGGGTCGGCCCTTCGACGGGGCTCAGGGCAGGCTCTCCAGGCCGACCTGTCGGCGGCCTGGAGGCCGCCGCTCCTCACTCAGCCGACCGCCAGCACCACTTTCCCGGCCGGGCGCTGGGTTTCGAGGAATTTCTGCGCCTCGCCCGCTTCCTCGAGGCGGAATGTTTTGGCGATGTGCGGCTTGACCTTGCCCTCGTCGATCAATTTGCCGATTTCCGCGAGCTCGCTTCCGCTTTCCGCCGTCGTGTAGCGCTTGCCAGTGGCGCGATGCGCGGTGGCGATCTCCGGCGAAGGCGGCGTCAGCGTCGAAACGAGCACGCCGCCCGACTTCAGCACCGCCCATGAGCGGTCCTGAGTCTCGCCGCCGACGAGGTCGAACACCATGTCGACGCGCTCGATCGCGTCTTCGAAACGCTGGTGTTGGTAATCGATCACCTGATCGGCGCCGAGCTCCTTCGCGAACCCGACGTTGGCGCTCGACACGGTCGTGGCGACGTACGCGCCCCTGGCCTTGGCGAACTGGATGGCGAAATGCCCGACGCCTCCGCTGCCGCCCTGGATCAGCACGCGTTGCCCGGCCTTCAATTCGCCATGGCGGAACAGGCCCTGCCAGGCCGTCAAGGCGGCGAGCGGGGTAGCGCCCGCGCCGATATCGTCGAGCAAGGCCGGCTTCGGCGCCGCTTCGTTCTCGCGGATCAGCACATATTGCGCGTACCCGCCGCGGTCGAAACCCGGCATGGCGAAGATACGGTCGCCCTTCGAGAATTTTTTGACGTCAGGGCCGCATTCCAAGACTTCGCCTGCGACGTCGCGGCCGGGGATGTAGGGCAGCTTGTCCTGCGTGACGAACGGAACTCGCCCTTCGCGGATCTTGTAGTCGACGGGGTTCACGCCGGCGGCCCGGACGCGCACCAGCATCTCGCCCTCGCCCGGAGTCGGCCGGCGAACGTCGCGCAACTGCAAGCTTTCAGGCCCGCCAAATTGCTCGATCTGAACGGCGCGCATTGTGTCTGCCATGGCGATCCCTTTTTCCCTGATGTCGCGCGGACCCCGGAAGGGCGCCACTGTGGCGTCGCGCTTCAGATCCGAAACCCTCGCGCCGACGCCGAGGTTCCTGCGGGCTGTCGCCGCGGTCGCCGCCCGCGGCTGCCGAGCTCGGCTACAGCGGCGCTGGCAAATCTTCGGCCCGGATGAAAAACACTTCGCCTTCTGCGAGGCTCTCCTCGGTGTCGAGCCAGAGTGAAGGCGAGGTCGGGATAGGCGGCTTCGAGCGCGCCGCGCGCCCTGGCCGACCTCGCAGATCAGCGCGCCGCCGGGATTGAGATGGGCGCGCGCCCCGTCGACGATCCGCCTGACGATCTCGAGCCCGTCCTCGCCGCCCGCATGAGCGATCCGCGGCTCCGCGGCAAATTCCGGCGGGAACGCGGCCAGCGATCAGCCGTTTCGACATAGGGCGGATTGCTCAGGATCAGATCGTAGGCCGTCCCTGTGAGCGGCTCGAAGAGGACGCCCTGCAAAAGTTCGATGCGATCCTCGAGGTGATGCATTTCGACATTGTTGCGCGCGACTTCGAGCGCTTCCGGGCTGATGTCCGACCGCGTCGATCTGCGCGGACGGAAAGGCGGCCGCGGCGAGAATGGCGAGCGAGCCGCCGCCCGTGCAGAGGTCGAGCACGCTCTCGACCTCCTCGCGGCGCCTCGATCAGGCCGTCCTCGCCGACAATCTCGGAGAAAAGCAATTCGCCGATGAAGCTGCGCGGCACGATGACGCGCTCGTCGACGTAGAACGGCACGCCCTGGATATAGGCCTGTTGAGCAGATAGGCGGCGGGCTTGCGGGTTTCGACGCGCGCGTCGATCAGTGCGGCGAGGCGCTCGCGCTCCTCGACGAGAAGCCGCGCGTCGGCGAACGGATCGAGCGCGTCGATCGGCAGATGCAGACGCCTCGAGGATCAGGAAAGCGGCTTCGTCGACAGCCGTTGGTCGTGCCGTGCCCGAAGGCGAGATTGGCCCGAGTTGAAACGGCCGACCGCATGGCGGAACCAGTCGCGCGGGGTGATGAAGAATTCGAGGCGAGGATCGAGCATGGCGACTGCCCTTCAATAGCGCGGCGGGTCCCAAATGAAACAGGCCGGCGTCGCGCCGGGCTGTCGAGCTATTTTCAACGGCGCGATCGGCTCACGAGCCCTTCTTGCACTCGGCGAGGAACTTTTTGCGCTCCTTGAGATGCAGTTCCTTGGCCTCGGCCTGCTTTTCCGCATTCTGCGCTCTGGCGGCCTCTGGCGGCGGCGTCCGGCTTGGCGTCTGAACTCCGTCCTCGGCGAGACCGGCGCCGGCGAACAGTACGCCGAGCGCGAGCGCTGCGGCGGCGGCGAAATCTTCATGCTGGTTTTTCTTCCTTCACACGCGAATGTCAGGCCGCCGCACGCCCCATCCCCCGACTCGGCCGGTATGTCGCCGGCTTCTAGGGCGGCGAATCCGACCAACACAAGGCTCGCTCGGCTTAGCTCTTGGCATAACGCTCCCTGAAATCGCTCGACATTTACCGCGCCCCGGCGGTGGAAACCGTCGCCGATCTTCCGCTCGCCGTCATGCGCCTCGACCGCGAACAGCACGCTGCGCCCCGAGACTTCGACGACCCGCGCGGTGACGACCACTTCGGCGCCGACCGGCGTCGGCGCGAGGTGGCGGATGTTGACCTCGCTGCCGACCGAAACCCAGCCCGCCGGCAAATGGGGCAGAATTGACCTTCGAGCGAGGCGATCTCCATCGCCATGATCATGAACGGCGTGCCGTAGACCATCGGCATGCCCTGGACATGTCCACCGACCGTCAATCCGGGCGTGACGATTTCCCGTTTCTCTCCCGTCATCCCGACGCGCACATTGGCCAGCGGGTCGCTCATCCCCATCTCCTTCGCTCTTCGGCGTCAGGCTTGCCCGAGATCGGGCCGAAAGGCTATCGACGATTGCGGGCTCGATGGGAGGGCGGTTCTTGATCGCGAGACTGGTGCAAACCCTGCGCTGATCAGCGTCGACTGGGGCACGAGTTCGTTTCGCGCCTATCTCGCCGACGCCGGAGGCTTGGCGCTCGACGTGATCCCCGAGGGCAAGGGCGCCTCGAGCCTGCAGCGCCGGCGAACACGAGGCCTATCTCAACGAAAAACTCGCCGCCTGGCGCGGCGCGCATCCTGATCTGCCGGTCATCGCCTCCGGCATGGTCGGCGCACGGCAGGGCTGGATCGAGGCGCCCTACGCGGCCTCGCCGGCGGGCGCGACGAAATCGCCGCCGCGACGATTCGACCTCGCGCGCTCGGGCGGCGTGCGCATTCTGCCCGGCGTCAGCCTGTCGACCCGCGCGGCGCGCCCGACGTGATGCGCGGCGAGGAGACGCAGATTCTCGGCGCGCTGGCCGCGAGGGCGACGACGGCGTCGTTCGTCCTGCCCGGCACCCATTCCAAATGGGCGCGGATCGAGGCGGGACGCATCGTCGCCTTCGCGACCTACATGACCGGCGAGGTGTTCGCGGTGCTGAAGACGCACAGCGTGCTCGGCCGCATGATGGCGACGCCACCGAGAGGGCGCCGAGACGCAAGGCTTCCTGAAGGGGGTCGACGCCTCGGTTGCGCTGAAAAATCCGGGCGATCTGCTGCACGCGGCCTTCATGGCGCGAACCTATCGGTCTGTTCGGCGAGATGGACGGCGCCGCATCTCGCCGAATATCTGTCCGGCCTGCTGATCGGCGCCGAAATCCTGTCCGGCGCCGAGGGCGTCGATCGCGCGACCGTCATCGCCACGGCCGGGCTCGCCCGGCGCTATGTCGCAGCAGGCGCGCGGCTCGGCGTGCGGTCTCGAGCCCGCGCCAGAAAATTGCGCGACGCTCGGACAGATCGCCGTGGCGCGCAGGCTCGGCCTGTTGGGCTGATCAGATCGGCGCTTTGCCGAGTGGCAGGCCGTTGACCTTGATGATCCGGTCCGCGCCGATCTCGCACACCCAGACCATCTGATCGCCATCGACCTTGCCAAGGCCCTTGGCCATCGCGAGCACCGGCACGAGCTTCTGTTCCGCATCGGGGCCGAGGCCCTTCAGCGCGGCGACGGCGGCGTCGAAATTACGCATCCGGATCGTCGCCTTGCCGGTCGGCTTGCCGCCGAAGCCGTATTCGGCGCGGGCTTCGAGGGTGAGGTCCAGGCTCGGCGCCTGCACGTGCGAAAGCGGGATCTCGATGATGAGCGGGCCGGCGCTCACCAGTTTGGCGATCACACGGTCGTTCTCTTCCTTGCCGAGCCAGGGGCCGTCGCCGGCGAGCTTGAAGTCTGATATCGCCTCCTGCGCCGCCGCGTTGAGGTCGAACCCGGAAAGCCTGACGCCGATGTCGACCGCAGTCGGGATCAGCGGCTTGTAGATGGCCGGCGCGAGCCCCTCGGAGAGGGCGATGCCCGAGAGCGAGACATGCTCCTCGAAATAGCTCTTCGGTCCGAGCATGCCGCCGCCCGCGCCGCCCGCCGCCTTGTCGAGGGTGACGCCGCCTTTCTCGGTCGTGAACGAGATCGCGCCGCCCTCAAATTTGTGCGCCACGGTCGGCGCGCCGCTCGCCGCGGCGGCGAGCTTGGTCTTGAAGGCCGCCTCGTCGGCGGCGAGGTCGGCGCGCTGCGGATGCGCGACCATGAAAGCCCAGAGATCGAGCAGCGGCTTGGTGTTCAGTCCGTCGACCTTCACATTGCCCGTCGCGGCGCCGCCCTTGCCGGACAGTGAGAAGGGCCCGGGCGCCGGCTTGCCTTCCTGCGGCTTCGGCTCGGCTGCAAGCGAAAAATTGAAGCTGTCGATCGATTGGTTCACCGTCGTGGAGACCGCGCCCTCGCCGGCCGCGGCGCCCGACGTCGTCCCCTTCATGCCGTTGAGTTCGATGTCTTCCTTGCCGTTTGGCAGAATGGCGTGGATCGTCATCTTGTCGGCCGCGAACTGGCCGCTGCGCAGCGCGCCGAGCGCGGGATCGAAGACCGAGACCTGGTTGTAGCCGGAGAAGGTCAGCGTCTCCGCCATAATCCCCTTGTCCGCGTTACGGCTCCAGGAAATTTGCGGCAGATCGCTCTGCTCCATGCGCCATGAGCCGTCGTCCTGCGCAAACAGTTTGAAATTGACCTTGAAAGGCTCGATCTTGAAATCCTGACTGCCCATCAGCGTGGTCGGCGCTGTCGGCTCGACCGAGACGAGATAGGCCTTGCCGTCGGCGGTGACCGTCGGCGCCCCCCCGAAATAGGTCTTGATCACGGCGACGAGCTTCGCGGCGCCGTCGGGCGTCGACGGCAGGTCGCCGGCGAGCGCCGGCGTTGCGGCGGTGAGCATGGCGAAAAGCGAACACCGGAAGCCCAAACCGCCCATCATGAACCCCATTTTTTCAAACGCGCGCACAAATCGCCCGCGCGATCTTCCGAAGGTCCTATCAACCCGGGAAGGCCGCGTCAGGCGAAACGACAAGGAGGGAAAACGATGACGGCTTCAAGGCGCCGGCAGCGCAGCCGCCCGCTTGGCGGGAATCTGCGCCTTGGCGATGTCGGCCTTGACGGCCGCCTGCACCTTTTCGAACGCCCTCACCTCGATCTGCCGCACGCGCTCGCGCGACACGCCGAACTCGGTCGAAAGTTCTTCGAGCGTGATCGGATCGTCGACCAGCCGGCGCGCCTCGAAGATGCGCCGCTCGCGCGGATTCAGCACGCGCAGCGCGCCCCTGAGGGCGCCGAGACGCGTATCCGCCTCCTCGCGGTCGACGAGCGAGGCTTCCTGATTGGCGCTTTCGTCGACGAGCCAGTCCTGCCACTCGCCCTCGCCGTCCTCGCGCAACGGCGCGTTGAGAGACGCGTCGCCGCCGAGCCGGCGGTTCATGTCGATGACGTCCTGCTTGGCGACGCCGAGTTTTTTGGCGATCGTCGTCACCTGGTCGTCGCGCAGATCGCCCTCGTCCAGCGCCGAGATGCGGCTCTTCGCCTTGCGCAGGTTGAAGAACAGCTTCTTCTGGCTCGCCGTGGTGCCCATTTTGACCAGCGACCACGAACGCAGAATGTACTCTTGAATCGAGGCGCGGATCCACCACATGGCATATGTGGCGAGTTTGAACCCCTTGTCCGGTTCGAAACGGCGCACCGCCTGCATCAAGCCGACGTTGCCCTCGGAGATCACCTCTCCGATCGGCAGTCCGTAGCCGCGATAGCCCATCGCGATCTTGGCGACCAGGCGCAGGTGCGAGGTGACGAGCTTATGGGCGGCCTCGCGGTCGCCGTGCTCTCGCCAGCGCTTGGCGAGCATATATTCCTCTTGCGGCTCCAGCATTGGGAACCGCTTGATTTCGGCAAGATAGCGGGCAAGACCCGATTCGCCGGATACGGCGGGCAGGGCGGCGGCCATTTGAGAACCTCCTCGCGGGAAGGGCGGGAGGCCCGTTGCCCGAGACGCGTAACGTTCTACGCGCTATCGGCTATATAGTTTTGGAAAGCATGTCCGAAAGAGGGCCGCGCGCTCAATTTTCGGGCGCTGAATCGTGAAATTTTGTCCACGTTGGCCCGAACCCGCCGGAAAACCGGGCGCGGCGGGAATTGCGGATCGTAGCGGAAGCCGGGGTCTCATATCGCGCTCTTAAGGTTGACGATTGGGATTGACGGTAGTTCAAAATGTGGCGCGATTCAGGATAGCGCCTGATATTAACTCGATGTTTACCAAACTATAATCGTCTCGACTTTGAGTATTCGATGAAGGCGCCACAGCGAGCCATAAATAAATTAGGGTAAACATCAGGATGAATGAGCGTTCAGCTCGCTCATTTTTCTCACCTTTTCTTGCCTGAATCTGGTCGTTTTCTGCTGCCCCCGTGTTGCGCGGCGGCGACAGACTTTCCTCGCGAAGACGTTTAGGCTCTCGGGCAACGTCGGGCCTCGCCGCCCGCGAGATCCGCAATCAGGAGTTCCTTACCATGAAGGCTGTTGTTCTGGCCGTCGCCCTGCTCACGGGCGTTTCGTCCGCCGCGCTTGCCGCGGACCTTCCGACCGCGAAGGGGCCGCCGCCCGCTCCGGCCTATGCGCCGCCGCTGCCTTTCAGCTGGTCCGGCTTCTACCTCGGCGTCAACGGCGGCTGGGGTTGGAACAGTCTCGGCAGCTCCAATTTCGCCAACGGCAACGGCGGCGTGATCGGCGGCACGGCCGGTTTCAACTGGCAGATGGGTCAGATCGTCGCCGGCGCCGAGGCGGACTTCGACGGCACGAACATGGTTTCGACCAACAGCTACACGCTCGGCTCCAACAAGTTCGGGACCCACGACCTGACGACCGAGCGCCTACGCCTCGGCTACGCCATCGACCGCACCTTGCTGTTCATCACCGGCGGCTATGCGGGCATGGGGACGACCGGCCAGTTCACCGACACGGTCAACAATATCTCCGGCTGGAACAGCGCCTGGCGCAATGGCGGAGCCCTCGGCGGCGGCGTGGAATACGCCTTCACCAACAACATTTCCGCCAAATTCGAGTACCTTTATGTGCCGTTCTCGAACCAGACCTATTTCTCCGGCACTCCGGACGCCGAGTCGAACAGCTTGACGCTCAACCTCGTCCGTGCGGGCGTGAACTACAAGTTCTGACGGGGGGCGCTCACGCACCTCAGCCGGCCCACCCTCTCCCAGACGGCAGAGGGTGGGCCGAAGGCTTAGAAGTGGAACGCGGCTGTCGCGATCGCTCCGCCGAGGTTCAGGCTATCGACCACTTTGTTGGAGCTGTTCTCAAACGAGAGATAGCGGTAGCCGAGCGACAGGTCGACGCCATTATATTTGTAGCCGATGCCCGAAAACGCCTGCCAGGTCAGAGGCATCGAACCCGTGCCGACGTCCCCGTAATAGGGGATGAAGAAATTGCTGTTCGGGATGTTGAAGCGGCCCTCGACGCCGACTATGCCGTCGACGAACGTCTGGTTGGCGGAGAGGTCGCCGCCCTTGGCGAATTCGACGCCGCCGCGCGGACCAAGTATCGCGGCGTTGAGCTGATACCAGGTGTTGTTCTGCATGTTGAGCAGCCTGAAGCCCGCGAACGCCTTCGCGTCGCCCCAGGGCCCACTAGCGATCTCATAGCCCGCGGCCGACGTCCAGATCAGCGTGCCGAGCCCCATGCCGAGCTGCAGGTTGGCCGAAGTCGGGATCGAGAAATCTGCCGTCGGGCCGGCTGATCTCGCCGAACTTGGCGGCCGAGGCGTTCACGCCGAGATTGCCATAAAACAGGTCCGTCAGCAGCACGAAGCGCTGATAGTCGGCCTCGGCAGCGCCCATGAAGCCGAACCTGAGGTCGGAAAGTAGTTCGCCTGGCCCCATAGTCGAGGTCTGGCTGATCGATCCGCCACCCGGCAGCGGCAGGTTCACTTTGGTCTTGATGCTCGGCAACCAGGCGTAAGGGATGACGGTGAAGGTCCACCCCGGCATCACTGCCGGCGGCGGCGGGGCCGGCGGGGGAGACGTGAGATCGGCCGAACGGCCCGCGGACGCCGCCAGCAACGTCCCCATCAGCGCCAGCGCGCTGAGTGTCATTCGAAGCGGCCCCATGGATACCTCCGCGTCAATGGCGCTCGGCTCCCCATTCGCGCCGAACTTCCCTCTGTTAGCACCGCCGCTGCGCCAACGGTCGATCAAACTCCGTCCGGCGCGATGGATCGAACCGCGTTAGCTCCGCGTAGTGACCTTTATGCAACGAAATCGGCGCTAAATTCCTTTCCGATAAGGGGAAACTACCCTCACGCAAAGCGTCGGATAAGAGCTGGTCTAACCGCGGAATCTTGTCGCCTCGAAAGAGGGAAACGCCGCGGCGAAGGCGTCGAGCCAGGCGACGAGCCGCGGATGCTCGGCGCGCCAGCCGCCGGCGAAACGCAGATCGAGATAGCCGAGCGCGCAGGCGAGCGCGATCGTCACGGCGTCCGCGACGCCCTCCGGCGGCGGCGCGCCTCCATCGCGCCGAGCGCGCGCGCGATCTTGCCGGTCTGATGATCGAGCCAGCGTGCGCTGCGCTCGGCGGCTCGCGCAAGCGCTGTTCGTAGACTTGCAGGATCGCCGCGTCGATGACGCCGTCGGCGAGCGCCTGCGCGGGTCAGCGCGCTGGAAACGCTCCTCCGCCGCCGGGATGAGCTTGCCGCCGCCAGCGAGCGCGTCGAGATATTCGAGGATGACGCGGCTGTCGTAGAGGCGCGTGCCATCCTCGAGCATCAGGGTCGGAATTTTGCCGAGCGGGTTCTGCCGCGCGCAGCGAATCCTGCGGGTCGTATGGTGTCGGCCGGCGACGAGCTCGATGCGGTCGGAAAGGCCGAGCACCGCCGCCGCGATGCTGAACTTTGCGCGCGAACGGCGAGGCGGGCGAGGACCGCAGTATCATCATGGAGGCTTTCCTCGCCTCTAGCCGCGCGCCGAGTTGCCGTCGATCGGCTGGGCGCCCATATAAAGGCGGCCGATTTCCCGCCGTCCAGGCGCGGCCCGCCGCAATGTCGAGGTTCGCTTGACCACGTCCGCTTCCACCCCCGAACGCCTCGTCATCATCGGCGCCGGCCCCGCCGGCTACACCGCCGCGATCTATGCCGCGCGCGCGATGCTGAGGCCGCTGCTGCTGTCCGGCTTCGAGCCGGGCGGCCAATTGATGATCACGACCGACGTCGAGAACTATCCGGGCTTCGCCGCGCCGATCCAGGGCCCGTGGCTGATGGAGCAGATGCGCGCGCAGGCCGAGCACGTCGGCGCGCGGCTCGAAAGCGAGCACGTCGTCGCGCTCGATCTGTCGCGCCGGCCGTTCCGCATCCAGTGCGACAGCGGGCGCGTCGTGTTCGGCCGAGACGCTGATCCTCGCCACCGGCGCCAAGGCCAAGTGGCTGGGCATTGCCGAGCGAGGAGGCGCTGAAGGGGTTCGGCGTCTCGGCCTGCGCGACCTGCGACGGCTTCTTCTTTCGCGGCAAGAAGCGTCATCGTCGTCGGCGGCGGCAATTCGGCGGTCGAGGAGGCGCTCTATCTCTCGCAGCATCGCCGGCGACGGTGACGGTCGTGCATCGCCGCGACGCGTTCCGCGCCGAGCGCATCCTCATCGAGCGCCTCGCCGCGCGGCCGAACGTGACCGTTCAAATGGAACCGCACGGTCGAGGAAATCGTCGGCGGCGGCACGCCGCGCGGCGTCACCGGCGTGCGTGCTGCGCGACGTCGCGACCGGCGCGTTCGAGGAGCTCGCAGCCGACGGCGTGTTCGTCGCCATCGGCCACGCGCCGGCGACCGAACTCGTGCGCGGCCAGCTCGAGCTGAAGCCGAACGGCTATGTGCGGACGGCGCCGGGCTCGACCGCGACCAGCGTCGAGGGCGTGTTCGCCGCCGGCGACGTCGCCGACGACGTGTTCCGGCAGGCGGTCACCGCCGCGGGGCTCGGCTGCATGGCCGCGCTGGAGGCCGACCGCTGGCTTGCGGCTCAGGCGCCGGAGCGGGTCGCCGCCGAATAGTTGCGCCGCGTTTCGCCGTATGCGGCGATATCGCGCAGCCGCCCATGATCGCGAGCGTCCGAGCTTGAGGAGCGAGGCGTCGCGGGGGGCGCGCGATGGATTGGGACAAGCTGCGCATATTTCAGGCCGCCGCCGAGGCGGGCTCGTTCACCCATGCCGGCGAAACGCTGGGCCTGAGCCAGTCCGCGGTCAGCCGGCAGGTCAGCGCGCTCGAGCAGGACCTCGGCGCGCCGCTGTTCCATCGCCACGCGCGCGGCCTCATCCTGACCGAACAGGGCGAGACGCTGCTCAAGGCGGTGCACGACGTCGCGCTGAAGCTCGACGCGGTGCGCAGCCGGCTGATCGACAGCCGCGAGAAGCCGCACGGCGACCTCCGCGTCACGACGACGCTCGCGCTCGGCGCCAACTGGCTGGCGCCGCGGCTCGGCGAATTCGTCGAACTGTTTCCCGAGGTGAAGCTGCAACTGCTGCTGTCCGACGACGAACTCGATCTCGGCATGCGCGAGGCCGACGTCGCGCTGCGGCTGCGCGAGCCGATGCAGCCCGATCTGATCCGCCGCCGGCTGTTCACCGTGCATTTCCACGCCTACGCCTCGGCCGACTATCTCAAGAAGAGCGGCCAGCCGCGCTCGATCGACGATCTCGACCAGCATCGCCTGGTCGCGTTCGGCGCGCCGACGGCGACGCATTTCCTCTACGATCTGAATTCGCTGCTGACCGTCGGGCGCGACGCCGAAGATCCCGCGCGCGCCGCATATCTCGATCAACAATCTCGGCGCGATCATCCGCGCGGTCGAGCACGGCGTCGGCATCGCCGTGCTGCCGGACTATTGCGTGCGCGCCGAATTCCGGCCTCGTGCGGCTGCTGCCGCAGGCCGACATGCCGGAGATGGATTGTTTCCTCGTCTATGCCGAGGAGATGAAGAACGTCGCGCGCGTGCAGGCGTTCCGCGATTTTCTGGTCTCGAAGGCGCAGCGCTGGCGGTTCTGACCGAGGGCAAACTGTCGTCCCCGTGAAAACGGGGACCCAGTGTCGTAGAGTTCTGCGCCTTGGCGAATTCAGCTCGTTTCTGTGGGCCGGGCGTCACACACTGGATCCCCGCGTTCGCGGGGATGACACTGAGGCGGCCTAAAACATCGTGAGCACCGTGACCTGCGACGGGCCCGAATGGGCGGCGGCGTAGGCGACGGCTTCGTTGGCTTGTTCGAGCGGGAAGGTTTTGACCTCCTGCGCATCGAGGTCGATCAGGCCGGCGCGGATCAGCGCGGCCATGCGGGGGATCGCCTCGCGGCCGATACATCCACTGGCCGTAGAGCGTGACGCCGTTGCGCATGAGCCAGGCGTAGGGAAGGTCGAGGCCGCCGCCGCCCTGCATGCCGACGCCGCCCATCAGCACGGCGCGACCGTTCATCCGGACCGCCATGATGGCCGCGCGCGCCCAGGCCGGGTCCGCGGCCGGCGGCAGAATGTCGAGCACGGCGTCGATCGGGCCTTCGGCGGCCGCCTGCATTGCGGCGCGATCCGCCGCCTCGTCCCCGGAAAAGGCGACGGTTTTTACGCGCGCCCCATAGCGGCGCTCGAGATCCTTTAGCGCGTGTCGATTGCGTCCGGTGGCGACGACCCTCCCCGCGCCGAGCGCGAGCGCGACGGCGACCGCCGCCGAGCCGAAAGCGCCGGTCGCGCCATTGACGAGCGCGGTCTCGCCCGCCTGCAAATTGATCCTCAGCCAGCCGCCGAACGGCACCAGACAGCGGCCGATCGCGGCCCATTTCGCCGCCTTTGCGGGTTCGATGTCGCCGATCGCGCGGCGTTCTCGGTCGGCAGCCGCATTTTTTGGGCATAGGCGCCGTTGGGAAAATAGCGCTGCAGCGCGAGGCCGCCAGGCCCTCGGGCGCTCAGGCCCTGCAGGGCGATGTCGGGCGCGAGCGCGGAATCGCGCGATCCGCACCGTCGGATCGCAGAACACCCAGTCGCCGACCTTTAGCGCAGTGGCGTCGGGGCCGAGCGCGCTGACCCGGCCGATCGCGCCGGCGCCGGGAATGACCGGCGGTTCGAGCGTGTACTGACGCTCGCCGGACAAGACCTCGCCCATGTAGGCGAGCACCGGCGCGGCGACGATGTCGACGATCGCTTCGCCGGGCGCCGCGACCGGATCGCGGCGTCTCCTCGATCGACAGCGGCTCTCCAAAGGCTTTGAGAATGGCGGCTTTCATGGGCGTAGCTCCTCTGCGGCGTTTCCCCATTATGGAGCGCTCGCGCGACGCAGGAAGACCTGGTATTATCCTGGGACTGACAATCCCAGATTCAAGAGAGCGGACCCTTGATCCAGCGCGAACTCGGAGATTTCCTGCGGTCGCGGCGCGGCAAGCTGAAGCCGCGCGACGTCGGGCTCGCGGGCGGGCGGCGGCGCCGGACGAACGGCCTGAGGCGCGAGGAGGTCGCGGAACTCGCCGGCATCGGCGTCGACTGGTACACGCGCCTCGAGCAGGGCCGCTCCGTAAAGCCGTCGGCCGTCGACCCTGGACGCCCTACGCGTGCGCTAAAACTCGATCGCGCCGAGGCGCAGCATCTGCGCGCGCTCGCCGCCGCCGGGTCAGCGCGGGCCGTTCGTGCGCGAAACGGCGCCGGAGACGGTGGTGCGGATCGTCGAGGCGCTCAATGCGCCGGCCTACATCACGGGCAGGCGTTTCGACGTGCTCGCCTGGAACGCGGCCGCCGACGCGCTGCTCGGTTTTTCGCGGCTCGAAGAAGAGGACCGCAACATTCTCGTCACCGTGCTGACGAAACGCGCGGCGCGCAAAATGTTCGGCGAACGCTGGGCGGAGGAGGCGCAACGCCTGCTCGCGCTGTTCCGGCCGGCGCATGACATCTGGGCCGACGATCCCGCCTTCGCCGATCTTGTCGCGAGGCTCAGGCGGGAATGTCCGGAATTCGAAGTCTGGTGGGAGCGTCGCGACGTTCGCGCGCCGGCTGCCGGCCGCAAGATTCTGGCGCGGCCGGACCAGGAGGCGATGCAGTTCGAATATGCGAGCTTTCAGTCGAACGACAATCCGGACTTGCGGCTCGCGATCTATCGGAGGTGCTGAGCCAACGCTCGTCAGCCCGCCGTCCGCAGTCCGAAGCCGAGGCTGATCCAGCAAACGCCGGCGAACACGAGGTCGATGCCGAGGAACAGGCCGAGGATGAACAGCGAATTGACCGGCCAGTGGGCGAGGATGATGAGGCCGAGCAGCAGCGTGACGAGGCCGGAAACCGCCACCCACAGCCATGGCGAGGCGCGCGGCATGCCGAAGCCGAGCACGATGCGCACCACGCCGGATGCGGTCAGCGACGCGCCGAGCAGCAGGGTCAGGACAGAGGCGGCGAGCAGCGGATTGTCCCAGGCGAAGAAGCCGGCGAGAATGTAGAGGATGCCGAGCACGAGCCAGAGGAAGAACTTTCCCCAACTGCGCACCTGAAAGGCGCCGATCACTTCGGCGACGCCCGCCACGATCATCATCGCGCCGACGACGAGGACGGTCGCGACCGTCGCCGCCATCAGGCTGCCGAGCGCGATGAGGCCCGCGATCAGATAGACGACGCCGAGGGCGACGACCCATCCCCATTTGGCGTGCAGGGGCGCGTGAGCGCCGAGCGGCCCTGGAGCCGTAAATGCATTAGACATGGCTGAACCCCCTTGGCCGACCGACGAAAGGGCCGACGAGTCCAGCCTAGCACTCGGAGCGCCCGGTCCCAAGCCGCGGATTTCGCAACTAGAACTTGATGTTGAGCACGACCTTCGTCTTGAAGTCGTAGACCGGATATTCCTTGATGATGGGGATGCCGATCTCCGCCGAAATATTCGCGTTCTTGCCCAGCTTGTAACCGAGGCTCGCGTCGAACGGCAGGAACAGCGGACCGGTCTGGCCGGGCACGGGCGTGCTGAAGTTGATGCGAATGTCCTGGCTCGGATAGAGCGTCGCGTACCATCGCGAGTCCAGGACATAGTTGAGCGTCGGCGAGAACTGCAGATTGCCGATGTCGCGCTTGGCGGGATTGCCCGCGAAGCTGAGGTCGTAGAGGACTTCCGGTTCGAAATAGTCGCCATTGCCGCCAAACGCATAACGCACCGCGGCCCCCGGAAGGATCTGCCATTTGCCGCTGCCTAGATCGCTGTCGCCGGTCGGCGCGACGAGGCGCGCGCCGACGCCGGCGCTGAGATCGGCTGAGAGGGCTCGAATGAGTGCGAGCTGGACGTCGGCGTCGCCGAGGCCGAAAGCCGAGCCAGAGTCGACCGGCGACTTGCCGACGAGCGGAACGTCCGCGCGCAACCCGAGCGTCCATTGCGAAGTCAGATCGAGACGCGTCACATCGCGAAAGTTGATCGTTTCCTTGGTGATGGTCGTGTCCCCGGAGCCGGGCGACTGCGTGAGTTCGGAATAGACCTGAAACGTGTTGCGCGGATTCAAGAGATCGGAGCCGTAATCTTCCAGCCCAGCGCCGCTCTCGTCCGCCGCGGCCTCGCCCGGAGCGCTCTGCGCCGCAGCGTAGCCAAGCGGAAAAATCGCTGAGCCGATGACCGCCACAAGCCCGGCGAGCGGCGCGCCTCGGAGTTGCGGGCTTCGACCCGGCGCAAAACCAGGCAGACGACGGTGGCACATCGCGCGCGCGCTCCTGCAAGCCGCGGCCGCGGGACGCGACCCTCCCCGAAGTGTAGCCCGCTCCTGGGCAAAACCAAACTTGATTTTAGAACCTTCTGAATTTCCACATTCG
>CAVQBX010000038.1:0-4766 GCA_963710855.1 uncultured Pseudomonadota bacterium
GCGTTTCAGGTCGGCGATCGCGTCGATGGTTTGCCGCACCAGGATCGGCGCGAGGCCGACGGAAGGTTCGTCGACCAGCAGGATTTCCGGCGCGGCCATCATCGCGCGCCCCAGCGCGACCATCTGCTGCTCGCCCCCGCTCAACACGCCGACGCGTTGTTTGCGCCTTTCGCTGAGGCGCGGAAATATCTCGTAACAGCGCGTGAGGTTTTGGGCGTACTGCCGCCGCGCCACGGGCCGGTAGGCGCCGAGCGCGAGATTGTCCTCGACATTGAGATCGCGGAACAGGCGCCGCCCTTCGGGCAAAAGCACGATGCCGGCCGCGACGATTTCCTCCGGTTCACGATGAGATTGAACGTGCGTCCGCCGACGCTGGCGCGGATTTCGCCGCCCCATGGCTTCAGCGAGCCGATCAGGCAGCGCATCAGCGTCGTCTTGCCGTTGCCGTTGGCGCCGAGCAAAGTGACGGTCTCGCCTCGGCCAACGTTCAGCGATACGCCTTCGAGCGCGCGCACGGCGCCGTAGCCGGCTTCGAGATCGCGCACATGGAGCGCCTCATTCGCCAAGATAGGCGGCCTCCACGTCCTTGCGTCGCAGCACCTCGGCGGTCGGACCTCGGCGATCTTGCGGCCGGCGACGATCACGACCAGCCGTTCCGCAAACGCGGTGACGGCGCGCATAATATGCTCGATCATGATGATGGCGACGCCCTCGGCATTCGCGGCGAACAACAACGCCAGGATTTCATCGACCTCGCGATGCGCGAGGCCCGCCATCGCCTCGTCGGCGATCAAGAGTTTGGGTCCGCAGGCGAGCGCGCGCGCAAGCTCGAGCCGGCGCAGATCGACCTGTGTCAATTCGCGCGGGTAGGCGCGCGCTTGCCGGCGAGGCCGACGCGTTGAAGCCATTCGGCCGCCTTTCGCGGCTCGCGACGTCAGGCCCCAGGAAACGCAGCGGGACTTCGACATTCTCTTTGACGGTCAGGCTGCGGAAGGCGCGCGGAAGCTGGAACGTGCGCGCAAGGCCAAGTCGCGCGCGCCTGTCGGGCGGCAGGCCGTTGAGGCGATGACCGTCGAATTCGACCTCGCCGGCATGGCGTTGCAAAGCGCCGCCGAGGCAATTGACGAAGGTGCTCTTGCCGGACCCGTTCGGGCCGATGAGCCCGAGCCTGTCGCCGCGCGTAAGAGAGAGATCGAAGCCGTCGAGCGCAACAAAACCGCCGAAACGCTTGCCGAGCCCCGAGACCTTCAGCAAAGGTTCGGTCATCGCGCCCGCCTCAGCGACCGGTAGAGGCCGATGAGCCCGCGCGGCGCGACGACGACGAAGGCCATGAAGACGATGCCGACGAGGGCGAGGCTCGCCGACGACGACACAAAGGCCAACGCGACCTGCTGAAGCAAAGCCAGCAGCGCGGCGCCGACGAGCGGGCCGATCCAGCTCTCGACGCCGCCGACCAGCGACATCGCCATGGCGTTGACCGAGTAGCCGACGCCGAAGGCGGTGTCGGGATTGACGAAGGAATTGTAGAACGGCAGCGGCGCGCCGGTCGCGCCGAGAATCGCGCCGCTGATCGCCGCGGCTCTCACCTTCAGCTTCAAGGTCGGCACGCCGAGCGCCGCCGCCGCGGTTTCGTCGTCACGGATCGCGGCGAGGCCCGCGCCCATGTCGGCCCGCTCGATGAAGGCGCGAGATGATGGCGGCGGCGGCGGCGATGCCAAACATGAGGAGGCACAGATACTCGGTATAGCTCGAGAACGGCGCGATGGTTTTGGGCCGCATCAGATAGGCGCCGGAGGTGCCGCCGACGAACCGCCAGTTGACGACCAGTGTTTGCAGCACGACGGCCAGCGAAAGCGTCGCGATGGCGAAATAGACGCCTCTGAGCCGCAAGGTCAGCGCGCCCATCGCGAGGCCCAGCGCTGCGCCGATCGCGGCTCCGAGCGCGATGCAGATTGTGACCGGCGCGCCCGTCAGTTTGGACAGCGCCACTGAGCCGTAGGCGCCGGCGGCAAAGAACGCGGCCGCGCCGAAATTGACGAAGCCGGCATAGCCGCCGAGCACGTTCCAGCCGAGCGCCAGCGCCGCATATTGCAGGATCAGATAGGCGAGAAAGAACGCATAGTCGTTATGAACCGCCCTCAGCGCGATAGCGAGCGCGACGAGCGCGGCGAGCGCAATCGCGACCGCCTTGGTAAGGAACGCCAACGCCTCGCCCGTTCTCACGCCGCGGCTCCGAACAGCCCGCTCGGCCGGAAGGCCAGAAACGCCAGCAGCAGCCCGAACGCGACGGCGGGCGACCAGGAGGGACCGGCGAGCGTCGCCGTCAGATCCTCGATGATTCCGAACAGCAGGCCGGCGACCAAAGTTCCCGGCAATGAGCCGAGGCCGCCCATAATGACGATCGCAAACACGCGCCCGATAAAAATATTGCCCGAGGAGGCGTCGACGGGCTGAAGAATGATGAGCGCGCCGCCGGCGAGCGCGGCCAGCGCCAGCGCGATCGCGAAGGCGACCGTCTTGACCCGCACGGGATTTACTCCGATGAGGCCGAGCGCCTCGGGGTCCTGCGCAACCGCCGCGATGGCGCGGCCCATGAACGTCAATCTCACAAACAGATAGAGCGCGCCGAAGGCGGCGAGCGAGAGGGCGGCGGGAATCAGCATGCGCAACGGCAGGTCTATCGGTCCGAGCGAGACGACGCCGTCGGCATAGGCCGGCTCGACATATTTCTGGTCGGCGCCCCAGATCAGCAGCAGTCCGGTCTCGACAAGAAACATCAGTCCGAAGAAGAAGGCTATGCCCTGGATCGCCTCGTCGCCCCTGCGCTCGAAAGCCGCGTGATAGAAGCGATAGAAGAGAGCGCCGCAAATTGCGGCCAGGATTGCGACAAGCGGCGTCGAAACGACGGGATCGAGCCCAAAACTTTCACTGAGCCAGGCGATCACGAAGGCGGAAGCGACCATCAGCGCGGGATGCGCGATGTTGACGATGTCGAGGAAGCCGAAAGCGATGGAAAGGCCCGCGGCGGCGAGCGCATAAATGGCGCCGAGCAGCAGGCCCGAGGCCAGCGCGTTGACGAGGAGAACGGGGTCGAGCGAGGACGGCACTCAAACGTTCCCGTCATGGCGAGCGTAGACAATGCCGTCATTGCGAGCGCAGGCGACGTCGTCATTGCGAGCGTAAGCGAGGCAATCCATGTTCAAGCTGATGCTCGCTTTCCGGCGAAGCGACGATCACGGTGAGGTGGATTGCTTCGCTTCGCTCGCAATGACGCGCTCGCAATGACGGTGTCATCCGGCGGCCGGGAAGGGGGTTCTGAGTGTGCCGGACTTGTATTTGTCGGGATAGAGGATCACTTCGACGCCCGGCTTCTTGAACTGTTCGAGGTCGTTGCCGACGATGCCTTGATACTGGACGTAGAGGTTGCGCTCCTGCGCCCACTCGCCAATTGGCGTGAAGGCAAGATCGCCAACGACGGTCGAGAAGGCTGGATCTTTGTGAAACTGGGCGCCGATCGCGGCCTGATCGAGGCTTCCGGCGCGGGTCACCGCTTCCGCCATCACCTGCATCTGGGAATAGGCGAGCGGGGGCGCGTAGAGGCCGAGCGGATCGGCCTTCTCTTTCGCCGCTTCCGCGCGATAGCGCTCGAGAAAGGCGTCGACGCCCGCGAACTTCAAGGTTGGCTCCGGCGCGTAGACGTCCCAGCTCACGAGGTTGTTGAGCTTCGCACCGAACAGACCCTTGATCGCTGTCACCTGCGGACCGATCATGCCCCCGCCGAGCACAGTCGCCGTCAGTTTCGCCTCGTAGACCGCCTTCAGGAGCCCGACCGAATCCTGCGGATAGGAGCCGAAATAGACGATGTCGGGCTTCGCCGCCTGAATGGCGCGCACGATCGGGCTGAAGTCGACCGTGCCGACGGGGTAGCTCTTGTCGTAGACGATCTCCAGGCCCTTCGCTTTCGAATGAAAGCGCGCGCTGAACATCGATCGCTGCGAGAAGTCGCTGTCGAGGCCGGTGATCGCGACCGTCTTCGGCTTCGGATCGGCGGTGACCGCGACCTCGAAAAATCCCTTGGCGAAGTCCTGCACGCCGTTGGGGCCGCCGGGGCTGATGTTGGCGACGCGATCATATTTGTATTCATCGTTGACGCCGTTGCCGAGCAGCGAAACGAACGCCATGCCGTGGCCCATGATGACCGGCATCGCCGGACCAATCATCGCCGTCGCGTAGCTCGACACCACGAGTTCGACCTTGTCGACTTCGAGGAGTTTCGTATAGAGCGCCGGGATCTGGCCGGGATTGCTCTGATCGTCGTAGTTGACGAGCTCCACCTTGCGGCCGAGCAGGCCGCCCTTGGCGTTGATGTCCTCGAGCCAGATCTTGTGCGCGAGCGCGGCCGGCCGGCCATTGCCGGCAAGGCCGCCGCTCAGCGGCAGCGTGTAGCCGATTCGGATCGGACCGTCGGCGGCTTGCGCGCGTGCGGCCGCGCCGCGCCGCCGCAGACAACCCGGCGGCCATCGACCCAAATTCGCGCCTCGTGAATTTTCGCATCTGATCCTCCCTCAAGCCGCTTTCGATCGCCCGCGGAGGCGCAAGCGCTTCCCCGGAGTCAGGAATTGAATGGCCTCGCCCGTGGCTTCGAAGGAAGGAATCACGACCGGGCGCGCGGCCGAACGGGTCTTTGACAATGGGCGCAAAATGTTGGGCGAAACTCCACCTCATTCGGTTCCCTCCGCTTCGGGCCTCCCGCCTCCCGCGTGGAT
>CAVQBX010000039.1:0-9518 GCA_963710855.1 uncultured Pseudomonadota bacterium
AGCCGTACGCGGTCTGACGATGGACGCCGAGCTTTCGGAGAGTTCCTGCAGGGTCACCTCGTCGTCGTCCCGCCGGGGAACGTTGCCGGACCAGATGGGCCGCTTCTTTCCAAGTCCCTTTCGCACCAGAAGCTTCTGGACGATCAATGCGTCGAACATCGGTTTTTTCGCAGGCGTCCATCCTTTCGCATTGAGATCGTCGGCGATCTGTCGAGAGCTCGCCCCATCGGCACGCAGCGTCGCGATCCGATCCAGTATTTCGTCGTGATGCTCCAGTTGTTCGAATCGTCTCACGGTTCGGGTGATCGGATGCGTTGTCACAATCTCGCCTGCCCAGTGGCATTTTATCTCGGCACGCTCGGTCCCTCCAAACACCTGGATGACGACGCGATCGAGCATCATACGGGCGATAGCCTGCCGGTCCCGTGATGTGGTGGACTGCGCTTTCCAGAGGGAAGGCACATCTTCTGCCAGTCGGCGGACCGCCTCCATTTCCCTTGGCGTTAGCCGCTCAGGTTGTCGCGCAAGGGCCCGCTGGTAGTCATCCGCGAGCGCCTGTTTCGTCGCCATTGCAGCTTCCCAGTCTCGTTCCAGCGTCCGGGCGACCAGACGGTTATCGGGATCGACAGCTTCATAGCGCCGGCGTGCGAGCACCGTTTCGTAGCCCGCGCGCTCCAGTCGCTGCTTCCAGCCTTCGTGCAGCTGCTGCCGTTCGAGTTCGATATCCTCGGCGACTTGAAGACTGATGTCGATCGCGGACGGCAAGAGGGCCTCAAGCATCAACGCGCTTACACAGGCGTCTACCGGGCGGGCGCTGATCGACTGGCATCGTGGACCGCCGTAGGTGGTGGCCTCATAGCTGCAGCTATAGCGCGCTTCCCGCCCGTCATCATTGTAGCCGGTCACCATTTTACGGCCGCACACGCCGCACGAGATCAAGCCGCCAAGAATGCTGCGCCGCCACGCGGAACGCCGGGATATCGCGAACGGTTTGCCGCCATCAGCTCCTGATTCCGCTCATAGGATTGCCAGTCAATGTATGCTGGAAGTGTGTTTTGGTGAGCACCATCCATTTTTGCGGATCGCGAACGAAGCGTCGGCCGCTATGCGGCTTTCCGGGAAGTCGGAGGCGGCCGTCATGGCGGCGGCGCCCAAAGACATAGGCGCCTGCAAAACCAGGATGATGCGGTATTCCGCCAGACTTTGAGCCAAAATGCCTACGATTTCCATCAGCTCTCGGTCTCGAATCAACACTCGAACACCCGGCTGAGTTACATCTTTTGTGGTCGCAGGCGGGTCAGCTCCTCGTGCAAAAGCCGGGTCAATTCTTGGCGCAATCAGGACAGGGTACTTTTGGGAACGCTCGGCTGCATCCGGCGCCCCATGACATCAACTGTGTAGGTAACGAGTTCGCATCAAGTAGGCGTTCATCGCGGGCTTCAAGTGATCTACGACGAGTCTCATCAGCGCAGCGCGATCGCCAATTCGCAAGGCTTCGATGATCGCGCCGTGCTCATGCGACGCTTGGCTCAGCAGCACGGGATCACCAATCGCGTACGAGCGTATGGAATGTGTCTTGTCGGCAAAATGGGCGATGGCGGTGGCAAGTTCGGGGTTGCCACAAGCCGCGTAGAGCGTGCTGTGGAACAGCAGGTTTTCGCGGAAGACGACTCGCGCGTCCGCACTTTCAATCGCAGCGAGGTGGCGCCGATGGATCGCTGATAGAGCGGCTAGCGGCTCTTCGTTCATTGGCAAGGAAATGAGTTCGGCGGCTTTGCGTTCAAGCAGTTCGCGAATGGTATAAAGGTCTTCCACTTCCTTCGGAATGAAGTCTTTGACCATCGCACCCTTGTTGGGCTGACGAATAACTATGCCCATCGTCTCAAGGTGGGCCAAGGCCTGGCGAATTGTATGCCGCTTTACGCGGAAACGGGTATATCAAATCATCCTCCACGAGCCGCTCTCGCGGCCGCAGTTGGCCTAGCGCAATGTCTTCCGCCAGAATGCCGGCCACGTCGGCGACGGATACGGGTTCGGCTTCCGCTACATCGATGTTCATAGGATCCCGGCCGGCGTTGCGAATACGACTGAACTTCGATTTGCAATAATCTTATTAAAAAAAATGTCTGTCCTCAAGCCGCCAATTTCGGCGTGGAGGCTAATCGTACGACCGATCGAGGCAAGGCGGCACTAACAGGAGGGAAGTTCCGTGCGCTCTATAAATATCGACAAAATTATTGACAATATCATCATCGGGATTAACAATGACTGAGACGGGCGGCCGTCTCGCACCGGACCCAGCTCCCGAATTTGGCTATCGAGAAAGACGCGCCCTCATGCCCGAAACGAAAATTGTCTCCGTGCGCGCGCGCGGGATCGCCATTCCGCTCAAGAATGCGACGTCGCTTTCCAGCCGACGCGTTACAGCGCGCCACTACGGCGTGGTCGAAGTGACCGGCGACGATGGCGTTAAGGGTATCGGCTTCTGCTATGCGGGCAGCGCCGGAGCGAGCGTCTTTCCGCTGGCGGTGTCCAGCCTTCTCTCCTCGGTGCTGATTGGGCAAGACGCACACCGCGTCGAAGGCCTTTGGCAGGAGATGTACCAGGAGGTGCTGCTTCAGGGACGGGCGGGGATCGTAATGCGCGGCATCAGCGCCCTCGATACCGCTCTCTGGGATCGCAACGCCCGTGCGGCACAGCTGCCGCTGTACAAATTCCTCGGCGCCGTTACAGGCAGCCGCGTTCCGGCTTACGCCAGCGGCGGGTATTTCCTCGAGGGCAAGACCCCCGACATGCTGGCCGACGAGATGGAGGGCTATGTCAAAGCAGGTTTTACCGCTGTCAAGATGAAGGTCGGCAAGAGCGCCTCCATCGCGGAAGAAGAGAAGCGCGTGGCCGCGGTGCGCGAACGCGTGGGGCCAGAAATCAAGCTGATGCTCGATGCCAACAATGCGTGGAAGGACCTGCCGACGGCATTGTCGTTCGTTCGCGCGTTCGAGAAGTACGATCCGTATTTCATCGAGGAGCCTTTCAGCCCCGACGACATCGAAAACCACGCGCGGCTCGCGAAGGCGACGCCGATCACTGTCGCGACAGGCGAAATCGAGGTCGGACGCTGGCGTTTCAGGGAATTGCTGACGGCGGGCGGCGCCGCGATTCTGCAGACTGATGCTTGCGTTTGCGGCGGCATCACCGAGTTCCGTCGCATCGCGGCGACGGCGGCAAGTTTCGGCGTCACCTTGTTGCCGCACTGGTTCCACGACTTGCACGTGCATTTGGTCGCGGCAACGCCGAATGCGCGTTATGTGGAGTTCTTCCCGGATGACGATGTACTGAATTTCCGCCGGCTGATCGACCGCCAACTGGAGCACCACGACGGGCATCTGATTATCGCTGATCGGCCCGGACTCGGGTTCGACTTCTCCGCGAGCGCGTTAGAGCAATATGCCGTTACCCCCTGGATGTAAGGCGAGAGAAATGAGCAATTTGCCTGTCAACAAATTCAAGCGCGCTCTTGCAGAGGGCCGGCCGCAAGTCGGCCTTTGGCTGACCCTCGAAAGCACGATCTCGACGGAGATTGCCGCTGGAGCCGGTTACGACTGGCTTCTCCTCGACATGGAGCACACCGGGCCTAACGCTGGCGCAGATTGCAGCGCACGTAAACGCGGCGCACGGGGGTACGGCCGAATTGATGGTCCGCATTCCCTCTGTCGATCCCGTTCTCACCAAGAATTTGCTGGATTCCGGCGTGCGCTCGATCATGTACCCATTCGTGCAGACTAAGGAAGAGGCGCGCCTTGCGGTCGCGGCGACGAGATATCCGCCCCATGGCGTGCGCGGAGTTGGCGGCGGCAATCGCGCCAACGCTTACAATCGCATCAAGGAATACAACGCCCGCTACGCCGAAGAGCAATGCGTCGTCGTGCAGGTCGAGTCGCCACTCGCCATGACTGCGATCCGTGAGATTGGCGCAGTCGACGGTCTGGATGGCATCTTCATCGGCCCAAATGATCTTGCGGCCAATATGGGGCTTTTTGGTCAGCCAAGCGCACAGCCTGTGCGCGATGCGATTTCAAAAGGCCTTGCGGACATCAAAGTGGCCGGCAAGGCGGCCGGCTTGTTGAACTTTAACCCAGAGGAAGCGCGCGCACGCTTCGCTGAAGGGTTCAACTTCATTGCGGTCGGTTCGGACGGATCGTTGCTCATACGCAGGACCGAGGACCTCCGCGCTGAGTTCCTAGCCTAATTGGTGTTGAGGAGAAGCGAATGTACTGGCGACCCAAGCTGTTCATCGGCGGCCGGCATGTCGAAGGGGCTCGCAAATCGACGCAGGTTATCAATCCCGCGACCGAGGAAATTGTTGTCGAGGCGCCGGTGGCGAATTCGGAGGACGTCGCAGACGCTTTGGAGGCCGCCCGGCAAGGCTTGCGCGTTTGGCGGGACACCAGCCCCTGGGCGCGTTCCGCGATTCTGCGCAAGGTCTCCGTCCTTCTGAGAGAACGGATTGAAGACATCGCCGAGACGATGACGCTGGAGGTCGGTAAGCCGCTGGCCGAGGCCCGTATGGAAATTGTGTCAGCCATCGAGCATTTCGACTGGTGCGCGGATGAAACCCGTCGTCTCTACGATCAGCTTTTGCTCGGTCGCACGCCCGGCTCCCGGTTGGAGATACGCCATGAGCCGATCGGTGTCGTGCTGGCGCTGACCGCATGGAATTTTCCAATCGGGCTTGCGGCGCGCAAGTTGGCGATGGCGCTCGCCGCCGGCTGCTCGGTCATATTGCGTCCGGCCGAAGAAGCTCCTGGCGTCGCGGCGGCGTTGGTGGCGTGCTGCCACGACGCCGGCTTGCCGAATGGGGCGGTCAATCTCCTGTTCGGCAGCCCTGAAACCGTGGTTGGGCCGCTGATGGCCGAGACCGACGTGCGCAAGGTGAGCTTCACGGGCTCGACGCGGGTCGGAAAGATCCTGATGCGCCAGAGCGCCGACACTCTGAAGAAGTTGACAATGGAACTCGGTGGCCACGCGCCGTTCATCGTGCTGGGCGATGTCGACGTCGCCAAGACCGCGGCAGCGGCCGTCGCCGGAAAATTCCGCAACGCCGGGCAGGTTTGCACGTCGCCGACGCGCTTTCTGGTCGAACGCGGAATTGCCGAAGAGTTCTCCAGCTTGTTTGCCGCCGGGACCAGGAAGCTGAAGATCGGTAACGGAATGCATGACGATGTGCAGATAGGCCCGTTGACGACCTCCCGGCAGCGCGACCGGATCGAGCGCCTTGTCGCCGACGCCGCGGCGAAGGGCGGCAATGTCATGGTCGGCGGCGCGCGACCCGCTCACCTCAATCGAGGCTATTTCTATGAGCCGACCGCGATCTTCGATCCGGGAGAGGATGCCGAGATTCTGCACGAGGAGCCGTTCGGCCCGGTCGCCGCTATCCAGCCCGTAGATGGGGTCGCAGGCGCCATCGCGCAGGCCAACCGACTGGAGTATGGCTTGGCGGCCTATCGTTTCACCCGCTCGCAAAACTCGATCGATCAAATAACCTCGCAGATCCAGGCAGGCGTTTTCGGCGTCAACACGACGGCGGTCGCATTGCCCGAAGCGCCGTTCGGAGGCGTCAAGCAGAGCGGTTTCGGACGCGAGGGCGGCATTGAGGGCGTGCGGGAATTCCTTCAGGCCAAGTTCGTCCATAGAAACCAACTAGCGTAAGTAGGTTCCAAATTGGTCAAGACACGCAAGACTATTGGCGAGCTTCGCAGTCAGAACTGGTTCGAAGGTCCAGGCTCTGTCGGGGAGCACAAGCAGCGGCGCATGCGTCAGGGCGGCTTCCTGACAGAGGACTTCAAGGGCAAGCCGGTTATCGCCATTTTGTCCACATGGTCCGACTTCAACACCTGCCATGCGCATTTTCCGCAACGTATCGAAGAGATCAAACGTGGCATCTGGCAGGCCGGCGGATTTCCCGCCGTTATTCCGGTGCAGAGCGTGTCGGAGACATTCGTGCGGCCGACCAGCATGCTCTACCGCAATTTCCTGGCGATGGAGGTCGAGGAAGCGATCCGCTCGCAACCGGTTGACGGCGTCGCGCTGCTCGGCGGCTGCGACAAAACTACGCCTGGCCTCATTATGGGCGCCTCCTCGGCGGAAGTGCCGGCGATTTTCGTGCCGGCCGGCGCGATGCTGCGCGGCCATTGGCGCAACCAAATTCTAGGCACAGGATCCAGCGCGTGGGCGGCGGAGGCGGACTTCCGGGCGGGCAAGATTACCGAGGCGGAGTGGCGCGCCTCCAACCAGGCATCGATCCGCTCCACAGGCACATGCAATACCATGGGTACGGCCTCGACCATGACTACGCTTGTCGACGTCATGGGCCTTTGCCTGCCGGGCGCAAGTTCCATCCCGGCTGTCGACGCCGAGCATGCAAGGATGGCTTCTGAGGCCGGCCGCCGCATAGTCGAAATGGTGTGGGAAGACCTCAAGCCGCGCGACATCGTCACTCCAGCGTCGTTGCGCAACGCAGTTGTCGCCGACATGGCGATCTCCGGTTCGACCAACTCGCTGATCCATCTGATTGCCATGGCGCGCCGCCTCGGCCTCGACTTCGACCTCGACGATTTCGTCGGCGCCAGCGAAACAGTGCCGGTGGTCTGCAATTTGATGCCCGCCGGAAAATATCTGATGGAGGATTTTCATTTCGCCGGCGGCATACGGGCGCTACTCAACATCATTGCCGCGCATATCGATCTCGAGGCGCCGTCCTGCACGGGCGGAACGCTGCGCGAGGCGATTGCGGGCGCGGCCGTCTGGAACGACGACGTTATCAGGCCAATCGACAAACCCGTCTATCCGGGGGGTGCGCTGGTGGTGCTGAAGGGCACGCTCGCGCCTCGCGGGGCGGTCCTGAAGCGTTCCGCGGCAACGGAGGCGCTGCTGCAACACACGGGTCCTGCCGTTGTCTTTTCGGGCCTTGCAGACATGAATGCGAGGATCGACGACCCAAACCTGGATGTTACGCGCGATAGCGTGCTGGTGCTGCAGAACGCCGGTCCACTGGGCGCGCCGGGCATGCCGGAATGGGGCATGCTGCCGATCCCGAAGAAGCTTCTGGCGCAGGGAGTGCGCGATATGGTGCGCATCTCGGACGCACGCATGAGCGGCACAAGCTATGGCACGTGCATCTTGCATGTCTGCCCGGAAAGCCGCGCCGGCGGCCCGCTAGCGTTGGTGAAGGACGGCGACATGATAAGGCTCGACTCGTCGGGGCGTTCGCTCGACCTGCTGATCGATGAAGCGGAACTTCAGCGCCGCCGCGAAGCGCTGGTGCAACCGGAACCCCATTATTCGCGTGGCTACGGGGCGTTGTTTGCAGCGCACGTGACGCAGGCCGACGACGGCTGCGATTTCGATTTCCTGGCCCGCAAGGGTTATACGCGCGAGCCGGAGATCCACTGACGATGAACGAGCAAGGCAAGCCGCCGCACGGTATCCGACGCGGGCTGACCAACTATGGCGACATGGACTTTTCCGCCTATCTCAGGCGCTCATTCGCCAAGTCGATGGGCTACAGCGCCGAAGCATTGGATCGTCCTATCGTCGGCATTGCCTATACGCAGAGCGGCTTCAACAATTGCCATCGGCATTTCCCTGAGTTGTTGGAGGCGGTCAAGCGCGGCGTACTGATGGCCGGTGGATTGCCAGTCGAGTTTCCAACCGTTTCGCTGGGCGAAGTCTTTCTCAGTCCGACGAGTCTCAAATATCGCAACCTGATGTCGATGGACACGGAGGCGATGATCAAGGCGCAACCGATCGGACTCGGTTGTGCTGATGGGCGGCTGCGACAAAACGGTGCCGGCGCAACTTATGGCCGCCGCCTCAGCCAACCTTCCGGCGATCCAGCTCGTCGCGGGGCCAATGTCCACTAGCCGCCATCGCGGCGAGCGCCTCGGCGCTTGCACCGATTGCCGGCGTTTTTGGGCGCGGTTCCGCGCCGGGGGCGTTGACGAGGAAGAAATTTCGTTAATCGAAGGTCGGTTGGCTTCGACGGCCGGCACTTGTTCGGTAATGGGCACGGCGAGCACAATGGCGTCGATCACCGAGGCGCTGGGCATGTCGCTGCCGGGAACAGCGGCGATTCCCGCCGTGCACGCCGACCGCCTGCGCGCTGGCGAAGAGACAGGCAAGCGCGCCGTCGAACTGATCGGCTCGGAGCTCACGCCGCGCCGGATCATCACGCCGGCGTCGGTGGAAAACGCCATGCGGCTATTGCTCGCCGTCGGCGGTTCAACCAACGCGGTCATCCATCTGACCGCAGTGGCGCGCCGCGCGGGCATCGTCGTCGATCTGGCGCGGTTCAACAAGCTCTCGGACGAGACGCCGGTGCTGGTCAATCTGAAGCCGGTCGGCGAGCATTACATGGACGACCTCTTCTTCGCCGGCGGCGTGCCGGCGATCCTGCGCGAAATCAGGGACCTGTTAAATCTGGATTGCCTGACGGTCACCGGCCAGACGCTGAGAGAGCAACTGGCGACGCCGGCCTCCGATCCGGTCGACCGCAAGGTTATTCGCGGCCGCGACGATCCGGTCGACCCGGTCGGTGGGTTGATCGCCGTCTTCGGCAGCCTCGCGCCCGGAGGAGCGATCGTCAAACGCGCCGCCGCCGATCCGCGCCTGATGGAGCATGAAGGCAAGGCAGTGGTGTTTTCATCGTTGCAGGATCTGGCCGATCGCATCGATAGTCCCGATCTCGCCATCGAGCCCGATGACGTCATCGTGTTGCAGAACGCCGGACCGCGCAGCGAGGCGGCGATGCCGGAGGCGGGGCATTTGCCGATCCCGAAACGCCTCGCAGCTGCTGGCGTCAAGGATATGCTGCGCATCTCCGACGCGCGCATGTCGGGCACCGCCTATGGCGCTATCGTGCTGCACGTGACGCCGGAGGCGCATATCGGCGGCCCGCTCGCGCTGGTGAAGGCTGGCGATCGCATCCGGCTGAGCGCCAGCGAAAAATCGCTCGATCTGTTGGTCGATGAGGTCGAACTGAAGTGCCGGCGCGCCGAATTCGTTGCCCCCACTGCCGATGCGACGCTGCGCGGCTATGACAAGCTCTACGCCGACCACGTGCTCGGCGCCGACGGCGGCGTCGATTTCGACTTCTGTTGAGACGCGCGCCGAAATCTCAATAGGCGAAGGCGCCGAACGACGATGCCTTCCCGTACGGTTTTGAGTTGTTTGAATCGGACCACAGCATCCGAGGGGAAGCCGTATGCAGAATTGGGCAGGGAATTACGCGTTCGAAGCGAAAGCGCTGCAAAGGCCGGGTTCGATCGCGGAATTGCAGCGCTTGGTAGCGGGCGTTGAACGGGTCAGGGCGATCGGCGCGCGACACTCCTTCAACGGCATTGCCGACACGCCCGGTGAGCTGCTGCATCTAGGCGACATTGACCCGGACATCGTGATCGACCGCGAGCGAATGATTGTGACGGTCGGGGCAGGGTCATCTTACGCCGTGCTCGCCGCGGCTC
>CAVQBX010000040.1:0-40370 GCA_963710855.1 uncultured Pseudomonadota bacterium
TGCAATGACGATTTGCCGTGGATTGCGTGGATTGGGGAAGCGGCGCCGTATTCGAGCTTTCATAGGCGGACCGTTTGTGCGTCGCGGATCGCGTTACTCTGGATTCCGAGACCACGCGCATACGAGCGCCTGGAATACTGTAACGTAGACGTCTACATTTCCCAATGAGACGAACCCATGAGCGACGATACAATTGCCGAGCTTCTCGAACAGTTGAAAGGCGTCGACGACCTCCGCAATCCTCTTTTACCAACTGAATCCGATGCTCTCAAAGACCTCCTAGACAGCGTTGGAATGCGGCTATCGCTGATTGCCGGCGCGCCTGCCGATAAGCTCAGCTATAGGCTGCCTGCCGTAGGCGGCTATTTCCACCTCGTGCCGGACCTTATCGTGAGCACACTCCATAGCATGGCCGCTGCGAAGGGGACCGCGCCGGCGGTCGAATGGCTCAATCGACTTTGCGGGAAGAAAGCCGTCCCCGCCCGAATGGTCATCGCCATTCTCGGATTGCAAGTTGCCACCGAGACGGAGGTAGCGGGCATAAAGCTGTTGCCGCTGACCGGCTTGAACCAATCCCCGAATTTTCACCGATGGTTTGACTATCTTCATTCGTCTACCGAATTGTTCCAGATCGGCGCTGTCGCGGTCCTGGAATACGAAATTCCGGAGTGGCTTGCTTCCAATACGAGCCATAGCGATCTCGAAGCCTTCAAGACATGGAGTCAGAGGGTCGATCTCGTTTTGAAGGCCATTGGCTACGCGGATGGCGGAGCCCCGTCGCTCGGGCCGATGTTTGGCGAATATCTCGATGAAGACCTGGACGAACTGCAACTCCGCGCCGGCATACTCCCTACTGCGCCCGAAAACGCGCCTCGTCCCCTCTCCTTGACCGCTTTGACGCGTAAAGGGATCGAGGCCGCGAGGCGACACCTAAGTCTGACGGGGAAATTACGAGACAAGCTCGATCTGGCCGCAAGTCGGCTGACGCTCGCTCGGCGTCGAATTCGGTGAGGCCGACCGTTCGATCGACATTTCGATCGCACTTGAGGCATTGCTTGGCGACAACCGGTTTGATCACACCTATAAGCTAGGGCTTCGCGCCGCGAGGCTAATCGAGGCTGACTTCGAGCGCCGGCAGGCTATTCGAAACTCAATAAAGCAATTCTATGAAATCCGTGGCGATGTCGTGCATGGAAGTCAGAGTTTGACATTCAACGACAAAGAAATTGCAAATATTCGTTCCGCCGAAGACATTTGCTCACAGCTGCTTCGAGACATTGTTGAACGAGGAACGCTTCCCAATTGGGATGAGGTCGAGCTCTCTTGAAGCCGCCTCCTTGGGTTGGGTACTCCGGGACTAGGTGAGGGCGGGATTGCAGAGACGCCCTATCAATTGCACTTTTCATGAGCGTATCGGCGATGGGGGCCCCTCGACGGCGGCCGGGTAATATGTGGTTTTGCTGACTCCTCGTATCTCAACGGCGCGTTCCGCGCCGACATCGCCGGGCCTTCGGCTCCATGACAGGGCTGTCCAGCGGCCTCGCCGTGATATCGCCGGCCGCAATTCGCCTGAGGCAGCGAGGGCCGCATCGTCGCGCCGCCGTCAAGGGCTTCGCCCTCCTCCGCTTCGCTCCGGCCCTTCGGGTGACTGCGGCGCGACGGCGCGGCAGATAGGAACGCATTGGCTTCGACGGAGCGCCCTGCCCGCGCGCGGGCAAGGCGCCGCCGTCGAAGCCAATGCGAGACTATCGCCACGCGCCCCCGAGCGGGCTCAATCGCGAGGCCGCCGGGGAGGGAGTGGGAAGGGTTGGCCGGTCTCTTGCGCGTCATGCCCGGACTTGTTCCGGGCATCCACGCCGCCGTGCCGCCAATGCCGTCGAAGCCTGAATTGGAACGTTCGTGCAAGACCTCGAACCGGGCATCACGCGACGGCGTGGATGGCCGGGATGAACCCGGCCATGACGAAGTACGTGTAAGACTCAAAGCGGCGATTACGGGGACGCCAAGTTCTACCGACAGCGAGATGATGACTCGTGCGTAGGCAAGGCCGCGGCGCCAATGCCAAGCCGCATACCCATCACTGGTCAGCAGCTTTCAAGATTGAAACCCAGTCCTGGCGCCCGCCGAGCAGACGCAGGATCGCGACGTGATCTTCAGCCAATGTGTAGACGATCAGATGACTTTCATGGACATGGATACGGACAGGCGGCGTAAATTCGCGGCGCTCGCGCGCCAACATCGGCATTGCGGCAATCGTCTCAAAAACCTGCGTCAATTCGTCAATGTAATTGTCCGCCTGATCAATCGACCATCGTTCGGCGGTGTAGCGCCAGATCTCGTCGAGATCCGTGAGTGCGATCGGCGAAAGCCGGTAATGTCGTTGCTTATCGGACAACGTGGCGTTCGCGCATGCGGAGCTTGAACGCTGTCGCATCGAAGGGCCGTGGGTCTCCGCTGCCTATCCCCGTAGTGATGGCGGCCTGCAATGTCGCAATAGCGGCTTTCCGCTCCTGGTCTTTGCGGATCAGGTCGCGGATGTAATCACTGGCATTGCCGTACGCGCCCCCTTCGGCCTGACGTTCGACCCACGCCTTCATTGGCTCTGGCAGCGAAACGTTCATTGTCGCCATGGCTGTCTCCTTCAGGACTCGAATACGGCGCCAGTATTTTGGCAAGTAATATGGCAATTGTTGCCATATTGCCAAGGTCGGTTTCAGCCTATGACCAGGCGGGAGCCGCATTCATTTCCTCGCCCTGCGCCGTCGCGGGCTTAAACCTGATGCGAAATGCGCGGGCGGCAAAAAGAAGGAGAAATTTCTGGACAACATTTCTGTTTTACTGATATACGAGTGATCATCGTTTTCAATAAATGGAATTGCAGATGACAGATATGTTTCGAACCTCGCGGCTTGCGCTTAAAATTGGGGCAAAAGGGGACCTCTTATACAAAAACGAGCCCAGGGCGACCATAACCCGTTGAAATTGCACGATTCCGCCAAAGGATTCTTTGGAAAAATTTGGAGATTGGCGGTGAAAATTTGTAGGTTTGGCGCGAATTTTTGGGGCTTTTGTTTGGAAATGTTTGGATTTCCTCGGATTTGCTTGGCGCGGGACGCGCAAAATTGACCGCATAATTAATGCAAAATCTGCCCCAGGAACAGCTTCGTGCGCTCGTGCTGCGGGCTGGCGAAGAACGGCTCGGGGCGCCGACTTCGACGATCTCGCCGCGATCCATGAACACGACGCGGTCGGCGACCTGGCGGGCGAAACCCATTTCGTGGGTGACGACCACCATCGTCATGCCGTCCTGGGCGAGCGAGGTTATGGTGTCCAGCACCTCCTTGACCATCTCCGGGTCGAGCGAGGAGGTCGGCTCATCAAACAGCATGATTTTCGGGTTCATGCACAGCGCGCGGGCGATCGCGACGCGCTGCTGCTGGCCGCCCGAAAGCTGGCCCGGATATTTGCCGGCCTGCTCGGGAATCCTGACGCGGTTGAGGAAATGCATGGCGATTTCGTCGGCCTGCCGCTTCGGCAATTTACGTACAGATATCGGCGCGAGCGTGCAGTTCTCTAAGATCGTCAGATGAGGAAACAGATTGAACTGCTGAAACACCATGCCGACTTCGCGCCGGATCTCGTCGATGCGCTTGACGTCGGGCGTCAGCTCGATGCCGTCGACTTTGATGGTCCCGCGCTGATGCTCCTCGAGGCGATTGATGCAGCGGATCAGCGTCGACTTGCCGGAGCCGGAGGGTCCGCAGATCACGATGCGTTCGGCGCGCGCGACCGTCAGGTCGACCCCGCGCAGGGCGTGGAACGGCCCGAACCATTTGTGCACGCCCTGCATTTCGATCGCCGCGCCCTCGCCCGTCATCGCCCCTCCCCGCCGCGCACATTCTTGGCCGCTTCCGCCTGATGCGTCCAGTGCGGATTCCCTTGAAGGCCGTCTAACGGCAGGATGCCCCCACTGATTCGTGGCCATAAGGACCCCGCTTGGAGACGAACCTTTACGCGCCCGTAAAAACCTTTCTCGAGGGGCTCGGCTATGCCTGCAAGGGGGAGGTCGGCGGCTGCGATATCGTGGCGCTCAAAGCGGGCGAGCCGCCGGTCGTCGTGATCTGCGAACTCAAGATGCGGTTCAATCTCGAGCTCGTGCTGCAGGGCGTCGACCGCGCTTCCGCCGCGGACGAGATCTGGCTCGCCGCCGAGCTTGCCTCGAAAGGCCGAGCGACGGATGCGCGCTTTCGCAACCTGTGCCGTCGCCTCGGATTCGGCATGCTGGGCGTGGGCGCCTCGGGCGGCGTCGAGGTCATCGTCAGCCCGACCGCGCCGGCCCCGCGCCGCGACGCCAAGCGGCGCTCGCGGCTCGTGGAAGAACACCGGCGTCGGAAAGGCGATCCCGCGGCGGGCGGCATGACGAGGCGGCCGATCATGACCGCCTACCGCCAGCGCGCGCTCGCCTGCGCCGCGGCGCTCTCCGCCGGACCGCAGCCGACGCGCAGCCTGCGCCCGGAAATTCCGGACGCGACCCAAATCCTCTATTCGAATGTCTATGGCTGGTTCGAGCCCGTTTCGCGCGGCGTCTACGCCTTGACGGAGAACGGCCGCTCGGCGCTCGCCACGTTCAGCCCCCCAGCCTCATAGTCATGAGAGCGTCGCGGGTTTCGTCCGACGCCAGTTCATCCGCCGTCTGCGCCGCCTGCATCTGAAACGATCCTGAGCCTTGTTCGTCCTGCGCGCCGGCGCGATGCGCGTACCGCCGCGGGCGGCGGCGAACCCGCTCGACTTTTTGAACGCCGCTTACGGCGGGCGCTGTCGCGAAGGTGACGGGAACAATCATCGGATTTTTGGCCCCAGGGCTTTGCCCTACATGAGCCGGCCGGGTTAATGCATTTCTAAGGCGCGATCGGAGACCGTGCGCGTTGACCGCCGCAGCGCCACAGCCTATGACCGGCGCCGCCGCGCCAAGCGGGCCCCTATGGCGGAACTGGTAGACGCGTCCGACTCAAAATCGGATTCCGCAAGGAGTGCTGGTTCGATTCCGGCTAGGGGCACCACCAGATTTTGGCCGCGCTCCAAAGCCTCAATTTATCCTGCGTCTGTACGGGCCGAAGGCGGCCCGGGCCTCAAGGATTGGCGTCCATTAGCGATGCGAGGACTCGCCGCCTTTGCGGCCTGCTTCGGCGGCGCGCTCGCGGTCATTGGCGAAGTTTCCGCCGGAGGCTTCGCCGCCTTTGCGGCCCGCCGCGGCGGCGCGTTCTCGATCGTTAGCGAAATTGCCGCCTGAGGCCTTGCCTCCCTGGCTGGCGATATCGCGACGCCGTTGCGGGTCCATCGATGCGAATCCGCGCTTCTCGGTGCCCATGTTCCCTCCTTAGTGGTGAGAGACGAAGGGCGGCAACGCCGCCGCTCGGACATTAACGGCGGCGACTTGCCGGATGTTCCCGAAGCGCGGAGGGTAGTGAGGTTTTGGAATGGCGCCGCCGCGAACCCCTTGCTCCGCGGCGGCGGCCCTTCCAACAAAGTCAGGTCACGAAGCGGCGGCGTTCTTCAGCTTGGCGAGCGGGCGGATTTTTACGCGAACGCTCGCAGGCTTCGCCGCCGCCTTGATCATCTCGCCAGTCGCGGGGTTGCGGACCAGCGTTCCCGCCTTGCGCGCCGGAACCTTGCGCAGATTGACCTTCAAGATGCCCGGCAAAGTGAACTCGCCGTGGCCGCGCGGATGCACCGAGCCGAGGAACACGTTCTCAAGCGTTGCGTAGACGCCCGCTGCTGTCTTGCGCGGAATTTCGTTTTCTTCGGCAATGAGCGTGATGAGCGCGGATTTGGTCAGCGCCTCCTTGACCGGCTTGACGGCCGAAGTGTCAGCCGGGGCTTTTTTCGCGGGCGCGGATTTGGCGGCGGGTGGTTTCGCCATGGCGGGATTCCTTCGTAAAAATGCCTCTTGCGCGAGGCAGGAGCGCTTGGTTGCTAGGCAAATACAAGATGATTCGCAACATCGCAGGCTCAAAAGCCAGCTTTTCCGCTGGATTTCAGATATGGAGCCCGTGTCCGAGCGCCAGATGCGCGGCCTCGGGGAAGGCCTCGCTCAGCGTCGGATGAGCATGGACGGTCTGAGCCACGTCCTCGAGCCGCGCGCCCATTTCGAGCGCCAGCGAAAACGCGGCCGACAGTTCGGAAACGCCCGGGCCGACCGCCTGTACGCCGAGCACCAGGTGATTATCGGCGCGAGCGACGATGCGTACGAAGCCGTCGTCGCGCTGCAACGTAAGCGCCCGCCCGTTGGCGCGAAACGGGAACAGGCCGATGCTCGTCTCGCCTCGCTCGCGAGCCGCATCTGGCGAGAGGCCGACGCTGACGATTTCCGGATCCGTGAAAGTGATTGCGGGAATCGCCACTTTATCGAAGGCGCGCTTGTGGCCCGCGATGATCTCCGCGACCATTTCCCCCTGCGCGGTCGCGCGATGGGCGAGCATGGGCTCGCCCGTCACGTCTCCGATCGCCCAGACGTTGCGCATAGAGGTCGCGCAACGCTCATCTATCCGGATGAATGGCCCGCTCATCGTGAGATCGAGCTTTTCGAGCCCGAAGCCCGACGTCCGGGGCCGGCGTCCGACCGCAACCAGCGCCTTGTCGGCTTTCAGACGCTCTTCAGCGCCGCCTGCTCCGACGACGCGTAATTCGCCGCGATCGTATGCTACGGCGCGCGAGTTCAAGCGCAAACTGACGCCTAGTTCTTCGAGGCGACGGGCGACCGGATGCGTGAGTTCGACGTCATAGATCGGGAGCACGCGATCGAGCGCCTCGATGACCGTCACTTGCACGCCGAGCTTGACGAAAGCCATCCCGAGTTCGAGCCCGATATACCCCGCTCCGATCACCGCAAGCGTTGCGGGCAGAGACGTCATGGCGAGCGCCTCGGTCGAACCCAGGATGTCGCCGCCGAAGGGCAACGCCGGGAGGGGCGTCGCCTCCGATCCCGTCGCGAGAATCAAGTGCTCGCAGCGTATGCGCTGCTCGCCGGTGTCGGCGGCGATGATCGCGGTCTTGCCGTCCTCCAGCGTCGCGAGGCCGCGCAGCGAGCGCACGCCGGCCTTCTTGAGCAGCGCGGCGACGCCGCCGGTGAGGCGCGAGACGACGCTGTCTTTCCATGCGATCGTGCGAGCGAAGTCGATCTCGCGTGCGCCTGCGGCTATGCCGAGAGCCGACAGAGCGTGAGCGTCGCCGAGCGTGTGAAAGGCATCCGCCGCGTGGATGAGCGCCTTCGAGGGGATGCAGCCGACGGTCAGGCACGTGCCGCCGAGGCGCGTCGCTTCGACAAGGATCGTATCGAGCCCTAGCTGACCGGCGCGGATCGCCGCGACGTACCCGCCCGGGCCGCCGCCGATGACGAGAACCTTGCAGCGAAGTTCGTTCATGGCGCGTCTCCCGCGATGAACAGCAGGGCGGGTTGTTCGAGCAGCGCGCGCAGCCGCTGGATGAAACTCGCCGCGTCATAGCCGTCGACCACGCGATGATCGAACGACGACGAGAGGTTCATCGTGCGGCGCGGAACGAAAGAATTGTTGAGCCAGACCGGCTTCACGACGATCTTGTTGACGCCGACGATCGCAACTTCCGGACGATTGACGACCGGCGTCGACACGATGCCGCCGAGCGGCCCGAGCGAGGTCAGCGTGATCGTCGATCCCGACATTTCCGAACGCTCGCCGACCCCTGTGCGCGCTGCTTCAGTGACGCGCTTCATTTCGCGCGCGCATTCATAGAGGCCGAGCGTTTCGGTATGGCGCACGACCGGCACGGTCAGGCCGTTCTGGGTCTGGGTCGCGATGCCGAGATGCACCGCGCCGAAACGGCGGATCACATCCTCCTCGTCATCGTAATGGGCGTTTATTTGAGGGAAATCGGCGACAGCCTTGACGATGCCGAGCATCAGGAACGGCAGCAGCGTGACCTTCGGCTTCATTTCAGTCGAGCCGGCGTTGAGCGCGGCGCGAAGCTCTTCTAGCGCGGTCACGTCGACTTCCTCGACATAGGAGAAGTGCGCGACCCGGCGTTTGGACTCGGCCATGTTCTGGGCGATGCGCCGTCTGAGACCGATCACCTTCACGATATCTACGCGCGTATCTGGCGCCCTGCCCCGGCGCGCCGTCGGCGCTCCCACGGGCTGCGTCAGGAAAGCGGCGAGATCGTCGTGGGTGATGCGGCCGGCCGGGCCGCTGCCGCGCACTTGTCTGAGATCAACGCCCGCTTCGCGCGCGCTGAGCCTCACAGCCGGCGAAGCCAGGGGCTTTTCGCCGGCGGGGCGAGGCGGACCGCTTTGGGTCGGGACCGCATTGGCCGCGCTCTGTTTTTCGCGCGGAGGAGGAGAGGACGGCGGCGGCGCCTCGGCAGGCTCGGCCTTCGCCTCGGCGCGCTTGCGCGGGGCAGGCGGCGGCAGATCTGGAAGGCCCGGCGCCTCGATGCGGATGAGCTCGGATCCGACCGCGAGCACGTCGCCGACGGCCGCCGCCCAACAAAAGCACGGAGCCTGCGACAGGCGTCGGAATCTCGACCGTCGCCTTGTCGGTCATCACGGAAGCCACGACCTGATCCTGCGTGACAAGATCGCCGACCTTGACGGTCCATTCGACGATCTCGGCTTCGGCGACGCCTTCGCCGACATCGGGCATCAGGATCGAACGCGCGCCCATCTCAGGCCTCCATCGCCTTGATGAGGGCGCGGCCGACGCGCTCGGGGCCCGGAAAATAGTCCCACTCTTCCGCGTGAGGATAGGGCGTGTCCCAACCTGCAATCCGCTGGATCGGCGCCTCGAGCGAATAGAAGCAACGCTCGGCGACGACGGCCGCGAGCTCGGCGCCGAAACCAGACGTCAGCGTCGCCTCGTGGACGATCACGCATCGGCCGGTCTTTTCGATTGAAGTGACTATGGCGTCGAAATCGAGCGGCAACAATGAACGCAGGTCGATGATCTCCGCATCGACGCCCGTTTCCTCGGCGGCGGCTTCCGCGACATGAACCATCGTTCCATAGCAAAGCACCGTCACGCCTTTGCCTTCACGCCGCACGGCCGCCTTGCCGAGCGGCACGACGTAGCGCCCCTCGGGCACCTCGCCCAGCGGATGTTTGGACCAGGGAACGACGGGTTGATCGGGGTGGCCGGAAAACGGGCCGTTGTAGAGCCGCTTCGGCTCCAGCACGATGACGGGGTCGTCGTCCTCGATCGCAGCGATCAGCAGGCCCTTTGCGTCGTAAGGGTTCGAAGGGATGATGGTCTTCAGGCCGCTGACATGCGTGAACAGGGCCTCGGGGCTCTGGCTGTGCGTCTGTCCGCCATAGATGCCGCCGCCGCAGGGCATGCTGCACGACGATCGGCGCCGTGAACTCTCCGCCCGAGCGATAGCGAAGCCGCGCCGCCTCGGAGACGATCTGATCGTAGGCGGGATAGACGTAATCGGCGAACTGGATTTCGGCGACCGGGCGCAGGCCGTATGCCCCCATGCCGATCGCGACCGCCGACGATGCCGCTTTCGTTGATCGGCGTATCGAAACAGCGCGACTTGCCGTATTTGCGCTGCAGGCCCTCGGTGCATCGAAACACGCCGCCGAAGTAGCCGACGTCCTCGCCGAACACGACGACATTGGCATCCTCAGCCATCTTGACGTCGAGCGCGTCGCGGATCGCCTCGACCATGGTAAGCCTCGGCATCGTTCAGACCCCGAGCTGCTGGCGCTGCTCGCGCAGATGGCGCGGCATTTCCTTGTAGACGTCCTCGAACATGCTCGCGGGGCTCGGCGTCGGTCCATCGTGCAGCGTGCCGTAGCTTTCGGCTTCGCGCGCCGCTTCCAGCACTTCCGCGTCCACCTCGGCGCGCATTTGCTCATGACGCTCCTCGCTCCATTCGCCGCGGCGGATCAGATGCTGCTTCAGCCGTTCGACGGGATCGCCGAGCGGCCACGACGTTCCTTCGTCGCGCGGCCGATATTTGCTCGGATCGTCGGAGGTCGAATGGGCGCCGGCGCGATAGGTGACCCATTCGATCAGCGTCGGCCCGAGATTGGCGCGCGCGCGCTCCGCCGCCCATTGCGAGACCGGCGTAGACGGCGAGATAGTCGTTGCCGTCGACGCGCAGCGAGGGCAGGCCGAAGCCGTGCGCGCGCGCCGCAAATTTGGCGCTCTCGCCGCCAGCGATGCCCTGAAAGGACGAGATCGCCCATTGATTGTTGACGACGTTGAGAATGACAGGCGGGCGATAGACGCTGGCGAACACCAGCGCAGCGTGAAAGTCGCTTTCGGCGGTCGAGCCGTCGCCGATCCAGGCCGAGGCGATCCGCGTGTCGCCTGCGATCGCCGAGGCCATCGCCCAGCCGACGGCCTGCGGATATTGCGTGCCGAGATTGCCGGAGACGGAGAAGAATCCGGCTTCCTTCGCGGAATAGAGGCTCGGCAAGTTGCCGCCCTTTCAGCCGGTCCTTCTCGTTGGAGAACACGGAACACATCATGTCGACCAGCGGCCAGCCGGCGGCGATCAGCAGGCCCTGCTGGCGGTAGGTCGGGAAGCACATGTCGCCGGGTTCGAGCGCCTTGCGATGCGCGCAGGCGATCGCCTCCTCGCCGAGACACTGGATGTAGAACGACGTCTTGCCCTGACGCTGCGAAAGCAGCATCCGCGCGTCATAAGCGCGCGTCAGCATCATGTCGCGCAGGCCCTGCCGCATCACTTCGGCGGAGAGCGCCGGCCGCCCACGGGCCGACGGCGTTTCCGTCGTCGTCGAGCACGCGGATCAGGGAATAGGCCAGGTCGCGGATTTCGGCGGGATCGACGTCGATAGGCGGACGTCGCGCTTCGCCTGCCGGGGCGAAGCCGACATGTCGAAATCGGGCTTGCCGCCCGGCCGCCCGCCGGGCTCGGGCACGTGCAGCGACAGGCGCTCAGCGGCGTTCATGAATTTCCTCCCGGCTCAGCCTCGACGCCAAACGCCCGCCCTTTTCGTTTGTTATTATCACATTCGCGGGGGCGCTTCCGTCCCGCGATTACGCACCCGGAAGTCAAACGCAAGGACGGCCTGCCGATCTGAGCGCGCGCCGCAGCACATGATGGTTGACGGCGCGGGTGAGCGGCCTATTGCTTATCTGGAAGAGACAGGAAAATCCAATGCCCGAGACTGGCGCAAGGAAGCTCGCGGAAATCGCCGACATCCGCCATCGCGTCCGGAGGCTTCAGTGGTTTCGCAATTCGTTTCGCGATGCGGCGGACGACATTGGCCGAAAGTTTCACTTTGCCTATGCGGTCGACGACCGCACCCTGGTCGACGCTTTTTTCCGCTGGGCGAGACGCTTCGAGGAGGAGCGGGTCGATTCGGCGCGCAACCGCATGGATTTCGCGGTATTTGCCGGGGGGCTGATGTTGCGGGAGCTTTGCCTGCTCAACCCTGCGCACAAAACCGGCGAAGGCCAGTTCGTCAACCTTATCCCGCCGGAGCCGCTGGCGAAAATCTGCGAATTCTGGCCGGAAGGCTACCTCTACACGACCTATTGCCGCAATCTGGTACAGGCGATCCTCGAGCAGGAATTCAACGTTCATCCCTCCCGCAATCCCGCGCTCAGCGATCTCAGGGTATGGCAGTCCTTCCGCGAGAATTTTCGCGACAATCCCTCGCTCGCGAGCGCGTTCTTCGACGTGTTCGTCGGCGTCGAACCGAACTGGTCGTTCCCCGAGCATTTCCTCAGCCGGCCGGGCGCGGGCGCCGTGGTATTGAAGCTGACGGAAGCCTAGGCCGAGCGCCTGTCGCCGGCCGCCAAATTGTCCTCGACGATGCGGGCGATTTCCTGCGCGGACTTCGAAATGCGGCATGTGGCCGACATTCGCGAACAGATGCACGCTGACCGGCCCGGCAGGCCTCGCGCCTGCGTCGCCGGGATGATGCGGTCCTCGAGGCCGAACACGACGCGTGTTGGCCCGGCGTAGCGGGCGAACGCGGAACGCACGGAAACGGCTTGCACGCCGTCCGGGAACAGGGAAGCAGCAACGGCAGTCTGCGCTTCGACGAGCGGACGCTCGGCGCGGCGCATTAGCGTCGCCTTGACCATAGCGGAGCCGAGCGCGCCCTCGTCGACAGCGAGCTCCCTGATCCAGGGCGCGAGGCTAGCTTCGCTTTTCGCGCCAAGAAAGCCCCTGGTGAAGGCGCCGTTGAATTCCGGCCCGAGGCCGGCCGGCGCGATCAAAGTCAGCGACCGAACGTGCGCCGGCAGATAAGCGGCGTAGGCCGCGGCGACAGCACCGCCAAGCGAATGGCCGACGAAGTGGGCGCTCTGGACGCCCTCATCCTCCAGGGTGGCTTCGATCGCCTCGACGAACGCTTCCAGCGTCGTGGCGCCAGACAGCGCGGATTGTCCATGTCCCGGCAAATCGAGAGCAAGGTGGCCGCGCCCGGAGCTGAGATAGCCATGCAAGGGCCGCCAGCCGTTGAGGTCGGCGCCAAAGCCATGGATCAACACGACCGGCGCTCCGGCGCCCCGCGCGAGCCATTCGCGATGCAGGTCGCGAGCCGGCGGCGAAGCGATCGTTGCTGGCTTAGCCGGCGTTGTAGCGGGAAGGTCTTTGGCCTGCACACGCCCCCTTGGGCCGCCGCCTGCGACCGCGGAGAGATCGATTCCCTGTTCACGCGCGAGTTGGCGGGCTCTCGGGGTGGCGCGCACGCCGACCCCGGGCGCGGCGACCTCCGTTGACTGCGCGGGCTCCGAGGCCGCTGAACTTTTGGGCTCCTCGAAAGTGATCGTTGCGGCGCCCTTGGAGGCGGACTGAGCAGCCTTTTCATCGTAGGGCTCGTCCAGCGCATAGATCCAGCCGACCACGGCGCCAACCGGCAGCATTTCGCCGATCGCCTTGCTCACGCCGCGCAAGATTCCGTCTACGGGAGCCTCGACCTCCATTGCGGCCTTGTCGGTCTCGATCTCAAACAACGGCTTGCCCTTGACGACCGGCTCACCCTCGGCGACGAACCAATTGGTGATCTTGCCCGACTCCATGTCCATGTCGACGCGCGGCAGAATGACTTCGGTCGCCATCTCAGACTTGCCCGAGCGCCAGCTTGCGCGCGACGGCGACGATGTCGGCGGCTTGAGGAACCGCGGCCTTCTCGAGCACGGGACTGTAGGGGATCGGGCTCTCGGCGCCGCCGAGACGAACGATCGGCGCATCGAGATAGTCGAAGGCTTCGCTTTCGGCGATGGCAGCGCTGATTTCGGCGCCGATGCCTAGCGTCTTCACGCCTTCGTAGACGCAGAGCAGACGAGAAGTCTTCTTCACGCTCTCTGATATCGTTGACATGTCGAGTGGCCGCAATGACCGCGGGTCGATCACCTCGGCCTCGATGTCCTCGTTGGCCAGCGTGGCGGCCGCATCCAGCGCCTTGCCGCACATGATGCCCGGTGCGACGATCGTCAGGTCGCGCCCTTGCCGGCGCACCTCGGCCTTGTTGAGCGGCACGGTGTAGTGGCCCGCGGGCACATTGCCCTTCATCTTGTAAAGCAGCTTGTGCTCAAACATGATAACCGGGTCGGGGTCCTCGATCGCGGCCAGCAGCATGCCTTTTGGCGTCGTGGGGCGTGGTGGGCTGAATGACCTTCAGACCCGGAATATGCGCGAACCAGGCTTCGAGCGATTGGCTATGCTGCGCCGCCGCGCCTGTCCCTGATCCCGTCGGCATGCGGATGACGAGCGGAACCGATACCGTGCCGCCGAGCATGAAGCGCAGCTTCGCGGCCTGATTGACGATCTGCTCCATGGCGAGCGTGGAGAAGTCGGAGAATTGCAATTCGAAAACCGGCCGCATGCCGGTCAGGGCCGCGCCGACCGCGACGCCGGCGCCGCCGAGTTCCGAGATCGGCGTGTCCATCACCCGCTCCTCGCCGAAGCGATGAACGAGATCGCCCGTCACCTGGAATGCGCCGCCATAGACGCCGATATCTTCGCCCATCAGGAAGACGCGCTCGTCGCGCTCCATGGCGATGGCCAAAGCCTCATGCACAGCCTGAGCGTAACTGAGTTCCCGCTGCAAAGCGTCCATGGTTGAAAAATCCTAGTTGGTGTAGACGTCGCGCAGCAATTCCGCGGGCGACGGCAGCGGGCTCGCCTCGGCAAAGGCGAGGCCTTCCTTGATTTCCTTTTCGACGTCGGCGCGCACGCGCTCCATGTCTTCGGTCGTCAGGATGCCGAGCGATTCCATTTCGGCCTCGAACGCGGGGATCGGATCGCGCGTCTTCCAGGTTTCGATTTCTTCCTTGCTGCGATAGCGATTGCGGTCGGAGCGCGAATGGCCGCGGGTGCGATAGGTTACGCATTCGATGAGGGTCGGACCTTCGCCCTTGCGCGCTCGCTCGGTCGCCTCGAACGAAGCTTCCGCGACTTCGGCGAAACTGTTGCCGTCGACCGTCACGCCCGGCATCGCGTAGGCAGCGGCGCGATCGGCGACGCGCGCCACGGCAGTCGAGCGCTTGGTCGAGACCGACATGCCATAGCCGTTGTTCTCACAAACAAAGATAACAGGCAGCCGCCAGACGGAGGCGATGTTGAGAGAACTCGTGAAACGCGCCTTCATTGTTGGCGCCATCTCCAAAGAACGAAATAACCACGGCGCCGGTCTTGAGTTTTTTCGCGCTGAGCGCGGCGCCGACGGCAATCGGAATTCCGCCCCCGACAATGCCATTGGCGCCGAGGTTGCCGCGGCTCGGATCGGCGATGTGCATCGAGCCGCCGCGGCCGCGGCAATAGCCGGTTTCGCGACCCAGGAATTCCGCGAACATGCGGTCGACCTTGGCGCCCTTGGCGATGCAATGGCCGTGGCCGCGATGGGTCGAGGTGATGTAGTCGGCGTCGCTCAGCGGCGCACAGACGCCGACGGCGACAGCCTCCTGGCCGATCGAAAGATGCATCGTCCCGTAACTCTGCCCGCGCACGTAGGAATCTTCCGCCGCCTCCTCGAAGCGGCGGATCAGATGCATCTTGTGCAGAGATTCGCGCAATTGCGCCGCGCCCATTCTCTCGTAGACGCGCGGCCGGTTGATCGGCGGCGATGTCTCGCTCCGTAAAGTGGCGGTGTTCACGCGAACCTCCGGATTTTGACGATCAAACGGAATGCGGAGCGACGGCCCTTCAGGCAAACACGCCGTCGGATTGATCGAGCCGCCGACGAATTTGAGTGATGACGAGGGAATCATCGGGCGCGCAGTTTTCGTAAGTCAGCTTCTCGCCGGCCTTGATGGGTTTCAGCACCTTGGCGCGTTCGGCAAGGCCGAGCGGCACGGCCTCAGCCTTGCGCGCGTCCTTCCAAGTCATGGTGAAGCCGCGGTAATCGTATTCGCCGATCTTTCCGAGCGTCTGGCCGGGCTTAAGGTCGCGCTTGGCGACCGCGGCGCATTCGGCGACGGGGTGGTCGACCGGGGTGAGATCCGCGCGTCCGCTGCGGGCGGCGCGAAGCGCGGACAACGAGACTTCGAGGCTGGTCAGATGATATGGCCTCAGCAGGCTGAAGCAGGGCCCGGGGCCGACCTTGAGGTCGATCATGCGTTCGAGCACGCGCGGATGGCGAGGCTTGACGATGCAGAACACGCCCGGCGCAACGCCCTTGCCAATCGAATAATCGACGACGCCAGAATTGTTGAGAATGCCGCCGTCCTCTTTCGTGCACAGCACCTGGGCGAGCTGCTCGCGCGTCGCGCTGGGCCCATGCATGCCTGGAACGTCGGGAACGAGGCCGGTGGCGTTGGCGACCGCCGTCATCTCGATCATCGTCTTCGAGCCGTCGACGAACTCGACGAGCATGCGCGCGTTCATGTTGCGCTCGCGCGCCTCGGCCTCGTAGGCGTCGGGGGTCGCGTCGAACTTCAGCGGATTGTTCTTGCCCTTGCCGGCCGCGACGATCTCGAAGCCGAGCGCCTGGGCAAAGCCGATCATCTCAATCGTCGCCGCGGGCTCATCGCCGGCCGCGCCAGTGTAGATGACGCCGGCTTTGTTCGCTTCTTCGCGGAGGAATCTGCCGATCGTGATGTCGGCCTCCACGTTGAGCATGACGATGTGCTTGCCATTCTTCATCGCTTCGAGCGCAATGAGCGTGCCGACGTTCGGATTGCCGGTGGCGTCGATGATGACGTCGATGCGGCCCGCCGCGCACAGCGCCTCATAGCTCTCCGTCAGCGCAAGTTTGCCGCCCTCGATCGCACGGTCGATGTCAGCGGCCTTATGCGCGGTAACGATGTCGCCCTCGGCATGCCCGGCCATGGTTGCCGCGTCGCGCGCATTGTCGATGCGGACCTCCGATACGGCGCCCAGCTTCACGCCCGACATCAGCGAGAGTTCGACGACGATGTCGGTGCCCATCTGCCCGGCGCCCGCGAGCCCGATGACCAACGGCCCATGGCCGCTTGCGAGGGCGTCGATCTCGGCGGCGAGGCCCACTCGGGCGATCGATGTCATGGCGTTTACCTCCTCAAGGAACACGATGCACCGGCGATGACACAATCGGGCTCAACAAACCAGCCGATCGAAGCCGACGGGTTCCTCCGTATCTCGCACAGGGCTTATTGAACTTTTGCGCCTTCGTCAAGTCTAATGTTCGTTTCGTAGCAGAAAGTCGTCTTCGCAGACGCGCAATTTCGCGCCGAAAACAACTTGCGCTATCGGGGGACTTCGTGGGAATCCGAAGGGAACCACGGGGTTGACGCGCGACACTGATGACCCAGAAAGACGACCTCGAAGACACATCAGGCAGGTTCGTCACGCCCGGCCGGCGCACGCCGCGCCTGCGTCAGCGCGTGGCTTGGATGTACTATGTGGAAGAGATGACCCAGAGCGCAATCGCCGACGCGCTGGGCATCGGACGCATCACGGTCGTGCGGCTGCTCTCGGAAGCGCGCGCTTTGCGCGAGGTGCATATTTCGCTGAGCCGCGAGATCGCCGAGCTGACCGGCCTCGAATTCGCGCTGCAGAAGAAGTTCGACCTGCAGGAGGCGATCGTCGCGCCGGCGTCTCCGGATCAGCCCGATCCGCGCCACGTGATTGCGGCGGCGGCAGGCGACTATGTGTCTGCTATGCTCCAGCCCGACATGAAAGTCGGCCTCGGTTGGGGCAAGACGCTGATGCGCGCGCTGGACTTCATTCCCGTGCGTCAGATTCCGGGCCTCTCGGTCGTTTCATTGCTCGGCGGAATCACGCGCGCTCGGCAGGCCAATCCGGCGGAATTCGCTTGGCAGTTTTCGCGTCTGTTCCAGGCCGAATGCTATCTGCTCGCCGCCCCCGCGCTCGTCGACAGCGCCGCGACGCGCCGCGCGCTGATAGAACGCTGCGGGCTTAAAGAGGTATTTGATTTTGCGAAGTCACTGGACGCCGTCGTCGTCGGGGCGGGAACGATCAGCCTCAATTCGACGACGGATTATTATGGCACCATCTCGGAGAGCGAACTGCAGGAGTTGCGCGCCAAAGGCGCCGTCGGCGACATTCTCTACAATTTCTTCGACGCGCACGGCCGCATCATCGACCATCCCGTCAACAAGCGCACCATGTCCGTGCCGATGGAGACGGTCATCGGCGCGCCCGCGCGCGTTCTGGTCGCAGGCGGGCACGAAAAGATCGAAGCCTTGATCGGCGGTTTCAAGCTTCTGAAGCCGACCGTGCTCGTGACCGACGAAATGACGGCGAACGCCCTGCTCGCGTTCGCGACGGGCGAAAGCAAGCGCGCCTGATCAGGGCAGGAACGGCAGGATCGCCTTGAATCCAGCCTCGACGGCCGCCGTCGCCTGACGCCCCCGAACCGCCGCCGAAAGCTCGGCAAACCTCGCGTCGACCGCGAAGTCCGCGGAATCAATCAACGCCTCGGCCTCGACGCCGGCAAGGTCCGGGCGCGAAGCGAGCGCGATCGAAAGCCCGACAACCAGCGCGCAATATTCGTTCGGCGCCAACAGGAGGTGCTTTGGCGTGCCCTGCCGCTGGGGATTGGCGGCGATCTCGCGGATCGGCCGTTTTCCGGCGATCGCGACAGCAAGCCCCGCAGAGAGGTGTACCGCCGCGCCAAAATGCGCCTCAGCGCTTTGCGAAGGATCCAGCGCAACGCCAGCGGCTTCGAAACCGCGCTCGAGCGCGAGTTCCGCGGCCTCGTGCACGGCCTGCTCGGACACCAGATGCGTCTCCGAGCCGAAACGCCTGAGCAGCGCCTTCAGCGCATAATAGATTTCCGGCGTCAGCGCGCCCGCGTCCGCTGCCTCCGCGCCGAAATAATAAGTCGCGGGCTGGGGAAAGGCGAAGGCGGCGGAGGCCGTCATGTTCCGGCAGCAGCGCGGCGGCGGCCGCCTCAACCTGCGCAATTACCGTGTCCGCCGCGACGGCGACCGGGCGCGGAACGAGCTCCGAGGCCTGGGGCGCGCGCTCGGCGGCGCCGCGAGCCCGACGGCGGATCTCATAGCGCACAGTGCGAAGCTGATCCTTGAAAGCGCGCAGGAACTGCTCGGGCAGCGAGAGGGGGTTGGAGCCGCTTTCGGTCGCAGGCAGAAACGCGGTCGCCGCCGCCTCCATTTGCGAGAACACCGTATCCGCGGCGATCGCGACCGGGCGCGGCACAAGCTGGGCCCGCCGATCAGCGTCGCCGGAACCCTCCGCTCGCCGGCGAATGTCGCGACGCGCCGTACGAAGCTGGTCCTTGACGGCCAGCGCGATCTGGTCCGGTAGGTTAGATTTCATCGCGGTCGCTCCTGGCCTCCGATCGACGCGAACGATACTTCATACCCGACCTAGCCGCGCTTGGCGAGATAGTCGCCGACGCTCGCCCAATCCTTCGCCAGAAATCTAGCGCCGGCGCGGCTCAGTCGATCCGCATGGCTTGCGCTGACATGAGCGCCGCCGAGATAGCCGATCACATGCGCTCCGGCGGCCGTCGCGCCCTCGACGCCGGGCGCGAATCCTCGATGACGACCATCTCGTCGGGCCGGACGCCCATTTGTTCGGCCGCATAGAGGAAAATGTCCGGCGCCGGCTTGCCTCTGGCGACATATTGCGTCGAAAAGACGCGCTCGAAATAAGGCTCGAGGCCGGCCAACTGAAGGCTCAGCCGAATGCGTTCCGGCGACGAGGATGACGCTACGCAACGCGCGGTTCGAGACGCTTGAAGAAACTCGACGAGCCCCGGCGTCGCCTTGAGTTCGGTCTCGAACAGTTCCTGGGTGCGCGGCCAGACGCGGTCACGTGTCTCGGGGCCGATCTCGCGCCCGACCGTCTTTTCGAGCAAGACGAAAGATATCGGCCTGCTTCAGCCCGACGCATTGTTCCCAGGCGCTTTCCGGGACCTTGAGCCCGACGTCGTCGAGCACATCGAGATAGGCGCGCATGGCCAGCACCTCGCTGTCGACGAGCACGCCGTCGCAATCGAAAACAAGAAGCCGCGTTTCGTCCGTCAAAGCTCGCTCACGATTTTCCGGGCCATCGGAATCGAGGCCGGACTCATGCTGAGTTCCGTTACACCAAGCTCGACGAACTTGCCTATCATTTCGGGTTTGGCGGCGGCCTCGCCGCAAACGCCGACCCAAATGCCCGCGGCCCGCGCGGCGTCGCATATGAGCCTGACCGCGTTGAGCACCGCCGGATGGTCGGCGCGGTAAAGGTGGCTGATGCGCGGATTCATGCGGTCGGCCGCCATCACATATTGGGTCAGATCGTTGGTGCCGATCGAGAAGAAAGCGACTTCTGCCGCAAGCAGAGGCGCCGCGAGCGCGGCGGCCGGCGTCTCCGCCATCACGCCGAGATCGAAGTTTTGATGCGCGACGCCCTCAGCAATTAACTCCTGCCTGCATTCCTCAATCAGCCGCTTCACCTGCCTCACTTCCTCGACGTCGGACACCATGGGAACCATCACCTTGATGTTGCCCTTCGTCGCGGCGCGCAGCAAAGCGCGGAGCTGCGGCTTGAAGATGTCGGGGCGGTCGAGGCAAAGCCGCACGCCGCGCCAGCCGAGGAAGGGATTGTCCTCCTTCGGGATCGTGATGCCCGGAGTCGCCTTGTCGCCGCCGATGTCGAGCGTGCGCACGATCACGGGCGCCTGCGCAAAGGCTTCGGCGAGCTTGCCGTAAACTTCGGCCTGCTCGTCCTCGTTCGGCGGCCGCTTGCGCTCCATGAACAGGAGTTCGGTGCGGAACAGCCCAACCCCCATCGCGCCCCGCCTTCAGCGCCGCGTCGATCTCGTTGAGCGAGCCGAGATTGGCGCCGATCTCGATGAACGGCCGTCGCGCGTGCGCGGTTCGATGTCGCGAAACCCGCGTGCTGCGCCTTGCGCCGCTCTGTCTCGGCGACGCGGGCGCGGAATTCGGTTTCCGTCGCAGCATCGGGATCGAGCGCGACTTCGCCGGTGGCGCCGTCGAGCGCCACGGTCGTCGCCGTGCGCACCGCTTCAGGCGCCACGTGGAAGCCCATGACCGCGGGCACGCCGTAGGAGCGCGCGATGATTGCGACATGCGAAGTCGCGCCGCCCTTCAGGCTGACGAGGCCGCCGAAGCTCGCGAGCGCGGCGCCGGCGAGATCGAAGGCGCTGATCTCGTCGGCGACGATGATCGAGCCTCGGGCGCCTCGTTAAGGCTCGCCTCGCGCTTGCCGAGCAGGGCAAGCGCGACCTGTCGCGCATAGGCCGAAATGTCCTCGCCGCGCGCCTGCATATAAGGGTCGGCCAGGCTCTGGAACTCGCGCGCGAATTCAGCGCCGGCAGTCGAGCGAGGCGCTGACCGCGTCGAAGCCAGACACGATCTGTAACTCCATGCGGCGCACGAATTCCTCGTCGCGGCCGATCTCGGCGAGCGCGGCGATGATGTCGGCTTCCTGGCTGCGCGGCGCGGCCCGCCCGCCGCGACGCTCGAGTTCGCGCTCGACCGCCTCGCGCGCTTCAGCAAGTCTTCGCAGTTCGCCGGCCACGTCTTCCTGGGCCAGCAAGCGCCGCGGCGCTTCGATGTGCTCAGGCATGAACACGAAGGCCGGCCCGATCGCCGCGCCCCCGCTTGCGGGGATGCCGCGCGGCAGATGGGAACCGAGATGAGCCCGCGCGTTTTCGGGCGCCGGCGCGGCTGCAGGCGGGGCGTTGGGCGGCGCATCGATCGCCTCTGTGTCGCTCTGTCCCGCATATTCGCAAAGGGAAGTCACAGCGGCCGCTTCGTCAGCGCCGTTCGCCCGCACAAGGATCTCGTCGTTCTCCTTGACCCCGAGCAGCATAAGTTTGACGGCGCTCTTGGCGTTGGCGCTCTTGCCGTTCCTCACCACCTCAATGTCAGCCGCAAAACTGCGCGCCAGCTTGACGAACTGCGTCGCCGGACGCGCGTGAAGGCCCTCGTTGAGGCGAACTACGACTTTGCGCTCGAGCACTTCAGTCCTTCCTCAGATTGATGTTTTGGGATCAAACAAAGCTTGCGCGGCGCCGTGCCCGCCCCAGCCTTCAAGGCTCGGGAACCCCCTCCCCCGCTTCGCGGGGGAGGGTTGGGGTGGGGGGTGCGCAGCGATCGTCGGCCTCATGCAAACAACCAGGCGTCGTGCGCACCGCCCCCCACCCTTGCCCTCCCCCGCAGGCGGGGGAGGGGACGACCCAGCGGGTTGACGAACCTAGCCTTCGACCCAGATTTCCGCGCCGGGCTGAAGAGCCTTCGACAGCGCCTCGCAGATCCACTTCCTCGACGGCGATCTCTCCGGGACGCGGCGCTTCCGTCGCGCCGTTGAAGTTGAGCACGACGTGGCCGATCTCGTCGATCTTCTTCCACGCATATTCGCCGATCGCCGTGATGCGGGTGGAAATGCCCGGCGATGTTGAGTTTGGCGCCGACGGCGGGCGGAGCCGCCGTCGGCGCTATTTGCACGCGATGCAGCACCGACACTTCCGCCAGTTCCGGAGGCGCGCCTTCCGCGAACAGGATGAGCACGCCGCCTTCGACGAGTTCCCGCGCCTCGTCGCTTACGGCCGTGATGGTTGTGCTGAAGCATCGCATCTTCGTCAGTCCTCACAAACAAGCTTCAGAGGAAGAAGCTCGCGATCCAGGCGATGACCACGGAGACGGGCCCCATGATCTGTCGACTGAACAACACCGCGGGCACGCCGATCTCGATCGTTATGGGTTCGGCCTCGCCGAGCGCCAGACCGACCGGGATGAAGTCGCAACCGACCTGCGTGTTGTAGGCGAACAGGGCGGGAAGCGACATCGCGGGCGCGATCGTTCCGTTGGCGATCTGCGGTCCGATGATCGCGACGCCGATGACCTGCGCGATGACCGCGCCCGGCCCCAGGATCGGGGACAGGAACGGCAGGCCGCAGATCGCGGAGAGGACGATCAGACCGAAGATGTTGTTGGCCAGCGGGCCCATCGGCCTGGCGAGGATGTCGCCGATGCCGGTGTACAGGATGATGCCGATCAGCATGGTCACGAAGGCCATGAACGGCAAGACGTTGCGCACCACCTGATCGATCGTCTTGCGGCCGGCGTTGAAGAAGATGCCGACCACCCGGCCCATGACACGGCCGATCGACGCGATCGTGTCGATGAACGCGTTCCCGCTGCCCGTGGATATGGGCGCGGCTGTTCTTGTCGTTGTCGTTGACGATGACACAGCGGCTCCCCCCGTACCCGCGGCCGTTACCGGCGCGGAGCCGTCGGCGAGCGTGACTTCATTGACCGTGACGCCGGAGACATAGATGTCCTCGGTGATGAACTGGGCGAGCGGGCCCGCCTGGCCGACCGGCGTGACGTTGACGGTCGGGATGCGCTTGCGCGGATAGACGCCGCAGCGCGCCGTGCCGCCGCAATCAACGACGACGACAGCCATTTCGCTCTCGGGCGGCGGAGCGCGGAAGCCGTCGACGGCGATGCCGCCAGTCAGTTCCGCAATGCGATGGGCGAGCGGCGGAATGCCGCCGCCGGTGACGGCGACGATCTTGTCGCGCTGCGCGGTCGGCAAAACGACGAGCGGACCGCCCCAGCCGTTGCGGCCGCGCGAGATCCTGACGGCCTTGAATTCTCTGTCGGTCATGAAGTCCCTCCCGCTCGCGTCAGAGTTCAACGCCCTGGCGGCGAGCCAGGAACGCGGTGATGCGCTCGGTCACAATGCCCTTGAGCAGGATGACGATGAGCCCGACGATGAAATAGTAGATCGCCACGGTGACGTGATAGGACGGCGGCACCTTGCCGGCCTTCTCGAGATCGAGCAGCGCGACGAGCACGCCGCCCCAGACGAAATATTCACCGGGATTGGCGTGCGGGAACAGGCCGAGGATCGGATGAACGAACGAGACCGCGGAGTTGTAGAAGGCGGGCTTGTGCTTCTCTTCCAGGAACGAGCCGAAAGTGTAGGCCATCGGGTTGGTGAGGAAGAACACCGCCAGCACCGGCAAGATCGTGTAGCGCGTCAGCGCGATGCGCCCGGCGGCGCGCGCGAAGCCATGCACACGGTCTTCGCCGACGAGACCAATCACCGCATAGAATGCCGTCATCAGCACGATGAGTGTCGGGATGATGCCGGTCACGAAACCGACGAACACCTGGCCGCCCTGCTGGAACACTCCGATGAAATGTTTGCCGATGTTCGTCAACCAACCAAGCTGTTCCTGCTGGGCGGCTTCCTTCACCTTGGCCGCATAGTCCGCTGGATTGGTGGATTGCGCGAGCACGATGAGATTGTGTCCCATGTGCTGAACCTCGCCGGGCGAGCCGACGACCGCGGCGTGTTCGGCCCATTGCAGGCCGTGAGTCACCATATGCGCCAATAGCATTTTCTTACTCCCCTTCTTGAACCGTTCCTCCAGACGAAGCCTGAGAGCGACCTCAGGCTGGTTTGAGAGCCGCTCCGGCCGCCGACCCCGCGGCGCCGGCATTGCGGCTTTCAATCTTGTCTATTTGCTCGAGCGCCTTGCCGATCGCGGTCGCAACGCCGCGCTCGACGTCTTGCGCCTCGATCCTCGCCTTCAGCTCCGCGATTGTGAGACCGTCAAATTCCGAGCGAGCCACAAACTTGGCGAACACGCTGCGGCCCTGCATGAATCTCACCGTACGTACGACCCGATCCGGTGCCGGCGACCACGAGCGCGATCACGCCCTTGCCGAGCCGCGAAGGCGCAGCGCCGGCGCCGAGCGCCCCATCCGACCAGGTCTTGCGGAGTTCTGAAAATATGGCCTGATAGTGCCGGGTCTGCCGCCATACGCCGTAGGCCTGCAACACCCATGCGACCACAAATGCGATCAGCGCGTATTGCCACCACGCCATCGCGAGTCCCTCCCTGTTGAACGGCTTTGGCTGGCCGGTCCGCATTCGGCGTCCGGCGCTGACTTCATAGAACACATGTATTCTTGAGTGTCAATATGTATCAATTAACCACGACGGGCGCCGGATCAGGCCATTCGATTTCCGCCCGCCGCGCGGAACGTGCTATTGCGCCGGCAAATTCTTCCTACCCGTCCCGGAATCGTCATGTTCGAAACTCTCAAGGAACAGCCGGCCGACAGCCTGCTCGCGCTCATCAAGGCCTTTCAGGACGACCCGCGCGCCCACAAGATCGATCTCGGCGTCGGCGTCTATCGCGACGAGAACGGGGTTACGCCGGTGATGCGCGCGGTCAAGCAAGCCGAGCGCATTCTCTGGGAGACGCAGGAGAGCAAGCGCTATCTCGGCCCTGAAGGCGACATGACCTATGTCGAGCTTCTGAAGCCCTACGTTTTCGGCGCGAGCGCGAAGCTTGGCGAGAGGCTGACGGGCATCCAGACGCCGGGCGGCACGGGCGCGCTGCGGCTTGGCGCGGAGCTTATCCATGCGGCGAGCCCCGAAGCGCGCATCTATGTGGGAACGCCGACCTGGCCGAACCACTCTGCCGATCCTCGACCGCCGCGGGTCTGCCGATCGAGCGCTACGCCTACATCGATCTCGCGACGCAGCGCATCGATTTCGAGGCGGCGGCGAGCGCGCTGTCGGGCGCGAGGGCCGGCGATGTCGCTCTGCTGCACGGCTGCTGCCACAATCCCGCCGGTCTCGATTTCTCGACGCGCGCAATGGCGGGAGATCGCGCGCATCGTCGCCGAGCGGAAGCTCATTCCCTTCATCGACCTCGCCTATCAGGGCCTCGGCGACGGGCTCGACGAGGACGCGGCCTCGACGCGCCTCCTTCTGGAAAGCGTGGACGAAGCGCTCGTCGCCTATTCCTGCGACAAGAACTTTGGGCTCTACCGCGATCGCGTCGGCGCGCTCTACACGCTCGCGCGCGACGTCGGGGAGGCGAGGAAGACCGCCAGCAACTTCACCTACCTGGCCCGCGTAAACTGGTCGATGCCGCCGGATCACGGCGCGGCGCTGGTGCGCATCATCCTCGAAAGTCCGTCGCTGACCGCGCATGTGGCGAAAGGAACTCGATTTTATGCGCGGGCGCATCAAGTCGAACCGCGCGGCGCTGGCGGCGGAGCATCCGAAACTGGCGTTCATCCGCGACGAGCGCGGCCTGTTTTCCAACCTCGCATATGACGAAGGCGCAGGCGAGCGCCGTGCGCGAAAAGCACGCGATCTACTTGCCTGACTCCGGCCGCATCAACCTCGCGGGCATGCAGCCTGCCGATGCGCCGGCCATCGTCGCGGCGCTGGTCGCGGAAGGATGCTTGTAGGAAGCGATTTGGCGGGGTGCTGGAGAGCAAACGGAGCGTCCGCGTAGTGTTTGTTCGAACTTCATTCAAACCATTTCAATAGCGCGGCTCCGGAAGAGGCAACCGGGGCAAAGGTTTCTTTTGGCGCGATAGCCGCCAAACAAGCAAAACGCTCGCAAAAACGCGCTAAACCTCCAAATTTAAGGCCCAAATCTCCAAATTTTTCCAAACAATGCTTTGGCGGATTTGGGGGATTTCAATGGGTTGCGCACGCCGACGGGCCGCTTTTGTTTAAGAGCGCCCCTTTGGGCCTATTTTACGCAAACTCTTCGGGGTCAAGGTCTCGTCTCATATGTGGGTCCTTCAAAAACTGAATTCAGAAATTATGAGAAAAACAGAAAAATGTCGAGTTTTTTCTCGAAGAGTTGATATTGCCGCTAGTGGCCGCTGTTGGCGCCGCTGTCACCGCCACCACGAACCTCATGGTGAGCTTGTCGAACCATGATCCAGCGGAGATGAAGCGTCGTGCAACCCACCGGTTCCTGGCATCGGCCTCGATTTCGAGCTGGACGACGCTTCGACAGGCTCGGCGTGAGGGTGGTGGGAAGCGGAAAGAGCTTCTCCAAGGGTTAGCGCGCACAATCCGCCATCGCCGTCCGCAGCTGAGCGCAGAGGTCTCCGGCCCCAGGCGCGTAAGACCCGTCGAGCGCCGCAGTTCCGATCGTGAAGGCGTCGGCGCCGGCGGCGCGGATGTCCGCTACGCGGCGGGCGGAATCAATGGAGCCGGCGACGACCAGCCGCCCGGCCTTGCCGAGACCCGCGCGCGCGGCGGCGATGAGATCGAGCGGCGGCGCTTCCTTCGCCCGATAGGCCAGCAAATCGACGCCGGCGCAGCCGCGCGCGACCCACCCGCGGCATTGCGCCTCCACCTCGTCCGCCTGCCCATCGAGTTCGGTCGGATGCCCGCGCGGCCGGCCCGCGAACGGAAAATAGGCGATCCCTGAGCCGGCAAGGATCGCCAGCGCCTCCTCGACGTGGACGCCGCCCATCAGCGCCGCGACGCCGAGCTCACGCGCCAGCGCGACGGCGGCGAGTTCGTCCTCGCGCCTCGTCGCGACGATCTCCATGTAAGGCGTGGCGCGCGCCTCACGGATCGCCGACGTAAGTCGCCGGAGCGTTTGCGCGTCGGCGCCGATGTCCTTGAAGCCGATCGACCTGAGGCCGAGCGGGCGCACCTCTTCGACGAGATCCAGCGCGTGCGGCGCCGTCGCGTCGTGGCGCGTCAGCATGAAGATCAAATCCATGGCGCCGCCGTCCTGGCCTCTGGCCGGAGCCTAGCAATCCTCACGCCGCAATCCAATGCGGCCGATCAGGCACTCAGGCGCGGCTGCGAAACTGCCGCGGCGAAACGCCGAACACGGCGCGAAATCGGCGGTTGAAGGTGGAGATATCGCCGAAGCCACTGTCGAGCGCGACATCCGTGATCGGATCGCGGGTTGCGGAAAGCCGCGCCGCCGCGCGCCGCATCCTCGCCTGGATCAGATACTGGCGCGGCGTCGCGCCCGTGGCGCGACGAAAGATGCGCAAAAAATGATAACGGCTGAGACGTGCGGCCCGCGCCAGGGCGTCGAGCGAATGTTCCCGTGTCGGGTCCTCGTCGATCGCATGGACGGCGGCGGCGATCAGGCGCGACTCGCGCCCGTTCGGCGCGGCCGCCCGGCCGCCGCGCCCGGCGATGCCGGCGATGACGCGCTCCAACGTTCCCCAGAGAAGATCCTCAGCCCCGCCCCGGTCCGCCGAGGCCGCGAACGCCGCGAAGCGGGCGACGATCGGCAGCGCCGCGTCGGAGGGCGGCAGGCAAGGCCGCTCGAACGCGAAATCCGTGCGGCCGGCGATCGCCGTCGCCGCTTCTTCAGCGATCTCCTCCGTAAAGCCGAGGCTCACGCAACGGTCGCCGACGCCGTGCTCGTGCGCGCAGCGGAAGCAGCGCCTCGAATTGCCGGTCAGCAGCGCGCCGGGAACGAGATGGGCGACGCCACCATCGCCGCGATAGACGAATTGTCCGGATATGACGGCGGCGAGGCTGAAGCCGTCATGCCGTTCCTCGAACGGTCTGTTGTCCGGCCCGGCGCGACACAGAAATTCGCTTAAAGTCCAGCCTTCGCCGGAGGCGAGCGTCCTGGCGGTCAGGAGCGGCGGGTCGAAAGCTTCACCATTTGGCATCGAGAGCGGCCAGGAGCAATTTTTCCCAAGTCTGCCCGAGCGAGAACGTTTAGGCAACCTGGACGGCGCCGCGACGGCGCAGGATAGGAGCACCCATCATGTTGGACCACGTTTCGATCGGCGTCGCCGATCTTCAATTGAGCCGCGCGTTCTATGACGCCGCGCTCGGCGCGCTCGGGCTGAAGCTTCTCTATGCCGACGACGGCTCGCTCGGCTATGGCGCCGAGGCGCCGCGCTGGTGGGTGCTCGCTTCGAAAGCGCCGGTTCCCGCCGACAAGGAATCGGGCCTGCACTTCTGCTTCACCGCGCCGACCCGGGCGAGCGTCGACAAGTTCCACGCGGCGGCGCTCGCTCACAATGGCCGTGACAATGGCGCGCCGGGCCTGCGCGAATCCTACAGCCCGACCTACTACGCCGCCTTCGTCATCGATCCCGACGGCTATCGGCTCGAAGCTTATTGCTCGGGAGCCTGAAGCATGGCTACGATAAAAGAGGAGTTGTTCGTCGCCGCGAGCGTCGAAAATGTCTGGGATGCGGCGCGCGACGTCGGCGCGCTGGCGACCCGGCTCGTTCCGGGCTTCGTCACCGAGGCGCGGCTCGAGGGCAACGTGCGGATCGTCACCTTCGCGAACGGCATAACCGTTCGCGAACCGATCGTGACGATCGACGAGGACGAGCGGCGGCTGGTGTGGAGCGCCGAGGGCGGCGTGGCGAGGCATTACAATGCGTCGCTGCAGGTTTTCCCCAAGAAGGCGGCGGCAGCCGGCTGGTCTGGATCGCGGATTTCCTGCCTGATGAAATCGCGCCGCGTATCGGCGGCGCGATGAAGGCCGGCGTCGAGGCGATGAAGGCGCATTTCGGCCCGGCTTAATATTGAAGCGACGCCGGCTGAAATTGACGCCGCGCCTAAAGTTCAACGATAAGCACGCGCCGCGTCCAGGCCCACGATGTAAAGCAACTCGCCCATGATTGGATCCTTGAGTGCGCGCACATTGTCTCGCGAGGCGGTCCAGATCCTGTCTTCGAACGGGTCCGCGCCGTCAGTGTTCGGCCGAAATTCCGCTATGCAAGCCCAGTCCTTGCCGCGCAGGGGCCGGACCGCGAACCCGGCCGGCCCGAACAGCGCGGCAAGCCCCTTCACGCTGTAGGACATGATGTGGCCGCGCCGGAACGGATCCAGGTAATCCGGATCGCTCGACTTCACGTGGTCCGGCATGCCGGTATTGATGAGATAGAGCGCGTTGGGCTCCGAAACGCCGGCCAGCTCCTGCGCGAGTCGAGCGACCTGCGACGGCGTCATGTGTTCGACGACCTCCATGCAGAGCCCCGCATCGAACCGCCCGTCGAGTTCGGCAAGGCCGCAAGTCCGGTAGTTCGGATGCTCGCTGCGTCGCTCCGGCGGGTAGCGTTCGACGCCCCAGAACAGTTCCTTCGAGGCGGGCAGATAGGTCGACAGCGCGTCCAGAAGGTAACCGGGTCCGGTTCCGATGTCGAGAAATCGACGTATCGGACGGCGCGCGTACAAGAACACTTCGGCGACGCGCGCCAGCGCTGGGCCATGCGAACGCGCCCAGGCGGAGCGGTCCTCCCTGGCCCAGTAAGTTGCATCGTAGCTCCGCGCGAACCGATCCTCCTCGACGGCCGCAAGCACTTCGGAACTTGCAAAAATGCAGTTACAGGCGCGGCACTCGAGAAACTCGACGCCTTCCACGACGCGGAACAGCGCGCTGTTCAGCGCGGCGCAAACCGGGCAAACGGCGAGCGAAAGCGATTCGTCCGTTCGAATCGCCGGATTTTCAGGCTTCGGCCATCTGGCTTGGCCATCGTGCAATTGGTCGGCTCCCGCTTAGGCGCGCCCATGCCAGCCGAATTGAGCGGTCGAACGGCGTGAAGTCAATCTTGCCGGCCGCGGTCCCGGATTGTCGCCCTTCAACGAGCAGAATTCCGTTTGGGACTAGCCGCGCGTTTCTGCTAGACGCCACCCTCGCATTGGGGATTCCATGGCTTCCATCGTCACCCGCTTCGCGCCGTCGCCGACCGGCTTCCTCCACATCGGCGGGGCGCGCACCGCGCTGTTCAACTGGCTCTACGCCAAGCGCTTCGGCGGCAAGTTCCTGCTGCGCATCGAGGACACCGACCGCGAGCGCTCGACCGACGCCGCCGTCGACGCCATCCTCGACGGGATGCAATGGCTCGGCCTCTCCTGGGACGGCGAGGCGGTGCGTCAGTTCGCGCGGGTCGAGCGCCATCGCGAGGTCGCCATGCAGCTTCTGGCGCTGGGCCGCGCGTACCGCTGCTATTGCTCGCCGGAAGAACTCGCGGAAATGCGCGAGAAGCAGCGGCTCGAAGGCAAGCCGATGCGCTACGACGGCCGCTGGCGCGACCGCGACCCTTCCGAGGCGCCCGCCGGCGTCGCGCCGGTGATCCGGCTGAAGGCCCGGCAGGAGGGCGAGACCATCATCGACGACAAGGTGCAGGGCAAAGTCGTGTTCTCCAACAAAGAGCTCGACGACCTCATCCTGCTGCGCTCCGACGGCACCCCAACCTATATGCTCGCCGTCGTCGTCGACGATCACGACATGGGCGTCACGCACATCGTGCGGGGCGACGACCACCTGACCAACGCCGCGCGCCAGACGCAGATCTACGAGGGCTTAAGCTGGAGCGTGCCCGTCATGGCGCATATCCCGCTGATCCACGGCCCCGACGGCGCCAAGCTGTCGAAGCGCCACGGCGCGCTCGGCGTCGACGCCTATCGCGGCCATGGGCTATCTGCCGGCGGCGCTCAGGAACTATCTGGTGCGGCTCGGCTGGAGCCAGGGCGACAAGGAGTTCTTCACGACCGAGGACATGATCGCCGCCTTCGATCTGTCGTCGATCGGCCGCTCGCCTTCGCGCTTCGACTACGCCAAGCTCGAGAACATGAATGGCCATTTCATGCGCTCGACGCCCGACGACGAGTTGCTCAGGATCTGGCTCGACACCCTGCCCTATCTGCCCGGCGGCCCCGAGATCGTCGCCGAGCTCGACGATCATCGCCGCGCGCAGCTCGCTGAGGCGCTGCCGGGATTGAAGGAACGAGCGAAGACCCTGATCGAGCTGACCGACGGCGCAAAGTTCATCTTCGCGAAGCGTCCCCTGGCCGTAGAGGCCAAGGCCGAGGAGATTTTGCGAGAAGCGGCCGGGTGTACATCAAGGCTTTGTTGCCGGGGCTCGAAGCGCTCGACGAATGGAGCGCGGCTTCGACAGAGGCCGTGGTGCGCGACTATGCGAACGCGGAGGGCGCAAAGCTCGGCGTCATAGCGCAGCCCCTGCGCGCGGCGCTGACCGGGCGCTCGACCTCGCCGGGCATTTTCGACGTGCTGGCCGTGCTCGGCCGCGAGGAAAGTCTCGGCCGGCTGCCGATCAGGCTCAGCGAGCTTGAGTTGACGAGGCCGGTGCGTAAAATGTCTTGAAGTCGTCATATCCGGCGGGCAAGCCGGAATTGCTGGTTGCGGTTGCGTCCCCGCAACGGGTGAAGAGAAAAGCCGGGTATGCCGGCTTTTTTCATTGGGGCAGACGGGCGCTCAAGCGGCAAGTCAATGGAAAATCCCGCGCAAACTTCGGACGCCCCGCCCGGAGCCGGTTCGGCCCCGGTCAGGCGCTCCTCAATGCCCCGCGCGGTCGCCCACTCCGTGCTGTCGCGAAACATCCTGCCAAACCAGTGGGACGTGCTCGCCTTCGTCGCCATCCTCGGCATATTCTCGGCGATCGGGCACGGCTATCACGGCATGCGCAGCCGCTGCCGCCGGCCGACCAGCAGTCGTATCGCTCGATTACCGCGACCTGCCCTATTACGCGCTGCGCACGACGCTGCGCATGTTCGCGGCGCTGTTGTTCTCGTTCATCTTCACCTTCACCTACGCGACGCTGGCGGCCAAGAGCCGGCGCTGGGAGATGGTGCTGATCCCCGTGCTGGACATTCTCCAGTCGGTGCCGATCCTCGGCTTCCTGTCGTTCACGGTGACGTTTTTCCTCGGGCTGTTTCCGGGCAACGTGCTGGGGGCGGAATGCGCCGCGATGTTTGCGATCTTCACCAGCCAAGCCTGGAACATGGCGTTCTCGTTCTATCAGTCGCTGCGCACCGTGCCGAAAGATCTGGACGAGGTCGCGCGCGGTTTTCGGCTCACCGGCTGGCAGAAATTCTGGCAGCTCGAGGCGCCCTTCGCGGTGCCCGGCCTGATCTGGAACACGATGATGTCGATGTCGGGCGGCTGGTTCTTCGTCGTCGCGTCTGAGGCGATCACCGTCGGCGACACGACGATCACGCTGCCGGGCGTCGGCTCCTTCATCGCCAAGGCGAATGACGCGGGCGATTGGAATGCGGTGATCGCGGCGGTGGTGACGATGGCGGTCGTCATCCTGCTCTACGATCAGTTGCTGTTCCGACCGGTCGTCGCCTGGGCGGCGAAATTCCGCGTCGAGCTGTCGGCGGGTCAGGAGGTCGAGGAATCCCTGGGTGCTGCGATGTACTGCGCGCACCCATTGGGTGCGCGGCGTCGATCGTCCGGTTTTCGCCGATGCGCTGCGCAGCGAAGCTACCTGCCGATCGGCCGCGTGCGCCTGTTCCCGACCAACGCTGCCTCGCGCGTCGCCCGCGGCCTCGCGAGTTCTGGACGTCGCTGTGGTTCGTGGCCATCGCGGCGGTCGCCGTCTATGCGGTTTACAATGTTGTCGTCTATGTCGCGACCGAACTCGGCTGGGGCGACGTCTGGCAGGTCACTTAGCTGACTTTCTACACGTTTCTGCGAGTGGTCGCGCTGATGGCGATGGCGACTGTGTTCTGGGTGCCGATCAGCGTCTGGATCGGCTTGCGGCCGCGGCTGGGCCGAAAAAGTTCAGCCGATCGCGCAATTCCTGGCGGCGTTCCCCGTCAACCTGCTGTTTGGCGGCGCGGTCGCTTTGGTGCTCGACCTTCCATCTCAATCCCGACATCTGGTCGAGCTTGCTGATCATGTTCGGCACGCAATGGTATATCGTCTTCAACACGATCGGCGGCGCGGCGGCCTTCCCCAACGATCTGCGCGAGGCGGCGGCGAATTTCCACGTCCACGGGCTGGGACTGGTGGCGAAGGGTCATACTGCCCGGCGTCTTTCCCTATTACATCACCGGCGCGATCACGGCGTCCGGCGGCTCGTGGAACGCCTCGATCGTGGCGGAATGGGTCAAGTGGAAGGACCATACCGTCGCCGCGCACGGCATCGGCGCCTATATCGCCGAGGCGACCGACAAGGGCGACTTCCCCAAAATCGTGCTCGGCGTCGCCGCCATGTCGCTGGTCGTGACCCTGTTCAACCGGCTGTTCTGGCGCCGCCTCTATGCGTATCGGCGAGCGCAAATTCGCCATGTGACCGGCAAGGAGCTTCCCCATGCTCGACAAGCCTACCAATCTCCTGCGTCGTCGATCACGTCACCCAGACCTTTTCCAAAGGTTCGGGAGAGCCGGGCCAGACCGTGCTGCAGGACGTTTCGCTGACGCTGCGCAGCGGCGAGATCGTCGCATTGCTCGGCCGCTCCGGCTGCGGAAAATCCTCGCTGCTGCGCATCGTCGCCGGCCTCAGCCGGCCCGGTTCAGGAAAGGTGACGATCGACGGCAAGCCAGTGACCGGGCCGGCCGAAGAATGCGCGATGGTGTTCCAGAGTTTTGCGCTGTTCCCCTGGCTCAACGTGCTCGACAATGTGGAGATCGGGCCGCGGGCGATCGGCGTGTCGCTCGAGGAGACCCGCAAGCGCGCGCTCGCGGCGATCGATACGATCGGCCTCGACGGTTTCGAAAGCGCCTATCCGAAGGAGCTGTCCGGCGGCATGCGGCAGCGCGTCGGTTTTGCGCGCGCGCTCGTCGTGCAGCCGAAAGTGCTGCTGATGGACGAGCCCTTTTCCGCGCTCGACGTGCTGACGGCGGAGACGCTGCGCACCGACCTGCTCGAACTGTGGCAGGAGAAGCGCATAGCCATCCAGTCGATCCTGATGGTGACCCACAACATCGAGGAAGCGGTGCTGATGGCGGACCGGGTCGTCGTGCTCGCCTCCAACCCCGGCCGGATCGCGGCCGAAATCGCCATTCCGCTCGCCCATCCGCGCGACCGGCTCGATCCCGATTTCCGCCAGCTCGTCGAGAAGATCTACGCCCTGATGACGCAGCGGCCGGAGCCGAAGCTGGTCGGACCGCAGGCGACGGGCCCGGGCCTCGGCCTGTCGCTGCCGCAGGTCTCGCACCAATTCGCTGGCCGGCATGCTCGAGGAGATCGCCGCGCCGCCCTACAACGGCCAGGCCGACCTGCCCCATCTCGCCGACTCGCTGCAGATGGAGATCGACGATCTCTTCCCGCTCGGCGAAACGCTGCAACTGCTGCGCCTCGCCGAATTCGCCGACGCCGACATCAAGCTCACGCCGATCGGCCGCAAATTCGTCGACAGCGATGTCGACCAGCGCAAGAAGACGATCGGCGAACAGCTTGTAGCCAACATTCCTCTCGCAGCGCACATCAAGCGGATCCTCGACGAACGCCCGAGCCACCGCGCCCCCGCGAACCGCTTCCGGGAGGAGCTGGAAGACCACATGTCCGAGGACTACGCCGAGCGCACGATGCGCACGGTGATCAATCTGGCGCGCTACGGCGAGGTTTTCGCCTATGACGAGAACGCGCAGGCGTTCTCCTACGAAAACCCGCAATGAGGGGTCAGCCCCGCGCCATCCTCTATACGTTATATTGACTTGTCGGCGCTCGGGCGATCCGCTAGCGTTGTTGCATTGCACAAGGCGCGCGCCTAGATGGGGGCGTGGCCAGGGAGTCCGTCGATGGCGCCAACGAACGCAACCCTAAAATACGGCGACAAGTCCGTGGACCTTCCGGTGAAGGAGGGCACGATCGGCCCTTCGGTCATCGACATCGGCAAGCTCTACGGCCAGACCGGCATGTTCACCTACGATCCTGGCTTCACGTCGACGGCCAGCACCGAATCGAAGATCACCTACATCGACGGCGACGAGGGCGTGCTGCTCTATCGCGGCTACCCGATCGACCAACTCGCCGAACACGGCGACTTCCTCGAGACCTGCTACCTGCTGCTGTACGGCGAACTGCCGAACGCCGCGCAGAAGGCGGATTTCGACTTTCGCGTGACGCGCCACACGATGGTGCACGAGCAGATGTCGCGCTTCTTCAACGGATTCCGCCGCGACGCGCATCCGATGTCGGTCATGGTGGCCTGCGTCGGCGCGCTCGCCGCCTTCTACCACGACTCGATCGACATCAACGATCCCTGGCAGCGCGAGATCGCCTCGATCCGCATGATCGCCAAGCTGCCGACGCTGGCCGCGATGGCGTTCAAATATTCGATCGGCCAGCCGTTCATCTATCCGAAGAACGACCTCGACTACGCCGGCAATTTTCTGCGCATGTGCTTCGCGGTGCCGGCGGAGGAATACAAGCTCAATCCGGTTCTGGCGCGCGCGCTCGACCGCATCTTCATCCTGCATGCCGATCACGAGCAGAACGCCTCGACCTCGACGGTGCGGCTCGCGGGCTCGTCGGGCGCCAATCCCTTCGCCTGCATCGCGGCGGGCATCGCCTGCCTGTGGGGTCCGGCGCACGGCGGCGCCAACGAGGCCGCGCTGAAAATGCTCGGCGAGATCGGCCACGTCGACAACATCCCGAAATTCATCGCCAAGGCCAAGGACAAGAACGACCCGTTCCGCCTGATGGGCTTCGGCCACCGCGTCTACAAGAACTACGATCCTCGCGCGAAGATCATGCAGCGCACCACGCATGAAGTGCTGAGCGAACTCGGCATCAAGGACGATCCGCTGCTCGACGTCGCGATGGAGCTCGAGCGCATCGCGCTGCACGACGAATATTTCATCGAGAAGAAGCTCTATCCCAACATCGACTTCTATTCGGGCATCACGCTGAAGGCGATGGGCTTCCCGACCTCGATGTTCACCGTGCTGTTCGCGGTCGCGCGCACCGTCGGCTGGATCGCGCAGTGGAAGGAAATGATCGGCGACCCGGCGCAGAAGATCGGCCGGCCCGCGCCAGCTCTACACCGGCGCGCCGCAGCGCGAATATCCGCCGATCGGCAACCGGAAATAAGTTTTAGCCCCTACCGACGGTTGCCCTTCTCCGCTTGGCGGAGAAGGTGGCCGAAGGCCGGATGAGGTGTGGAAAGCCAAAGCGGTCACCCCGAAGGTTTTCATTAAGCGTCGTGCCGTCGCCTTGATTGTTTGAGCGAAGGCGGACGCCACTGGGATGCGCGAGCTTCGTGGTCGCCCGCCACACCCCATCCGGCCTTCGGCCACCTTCCCCGCCTTCGCGGGGAAGGCGATAAAAGCCCATGCGGTCGTGCGCTTAAACAACGTGTGTGCTTGTCTCCCCTGCAAAGCGGGGGTTTTCGTTTCAACGCCGGCTCGACGCCCCGCGATAGACCTTGCCCAAAAATCCGCGTAGCCTCGCACGAGAAACAGCTTGCGAAGGGAGCGGACGCCATGACGGCCGGGCAAGAGGCGCGCGCCGCCGCCCCTGTTGAACGGGCCTCGCGCGACGAGATCGAGGCGCTGCAATTCGAGCGCCTGAGGGCGAGCCTTCAGAGGACCTACGATAACGTCGCCCCTATGCGCCGAAAATTCGAGGCGCATGGCGTGCATCCCTCAGACCTGAAAACCCGCGCCGACCTCGCCCGCTTTCCGTTCACCACCAAGGCCGACCTCAGGGACAATTATCCCTTCGGCCTTTTTGCTGTGCCGCGCGAAAAAGTCGTGCGGCTGCACGCCTCGTCGGGCACGACGGGCAAGCCGACCGTGGTCGGCTATACCGCCGCCGATATCGACATGTGGGCGGAGGTGATGGCGCGGTCGCTGCGGCTTGCGGGCGCTAAGGCGGGCATGCTGATCCACAACGCCTATGGCTACGGCCTGTTCACCGGCGGCCTCGGCGCGCATTACGGCGCCGAGCGGCTCGGCTGCACCGTCGTTCCCGCGTCTGGCGGCATGACGGCGCGGCAGGTTCAGCTCATCCAGGATTTCCGTCCCGACATGATCCTGGTGACGCCGAGCTATCTGCTGGCGCTCGAGGAAGCCTTCGCCGCCTCGGGCCTCGATCCTCGCAAAACCTCGCTCAAATATGCCGTGCTCGGCGCCGAGCCGTGGACCGAGGCGATGCGGCAGCGCATCGAGACTGGCATGAACCTCAACGCGACAGACATCTACGGCCTCTCCGAAGTGATCGGCCCCGGCGTCGCGCAGGAGAGCGCCGAGACCAAGGACGGGCTGCATATCTGGGAGGACCATTTCCTGCCCGAGATCGTCAATCCTGTGAGCGGCGCGGTTTTGCCTGACGGAGAACTCGGCGAGCTCGTGTTCACCTCATTGACCAAAGAGGCGCTGCCGATCGTGCGCTATCGCACCCGCGATTTGACGCGCCTCATGCCCGGCACCGCCTGCCCCGGCATGCGCCGCATGGAAAAGGTGACGGGGCGCACCGACGACATGATGATCGTGCGCGGCGTCAACCTGTTCCCGAGCCAGATCGAGGAAGCGCTGCTCGCGACGCCCTGGAGTTCTGGCCATTTCCTTATCGAGCTCTCCAAGGACGGCCCGCTCGACCACATGCTTGTGCGGGCGGAAGCGCATGCCGCGCATTGGGACGGCGACGGGTTAGCCGAGGAGGCGCAAAGCTTCGCCTTCCGCATCAAGGACACTTTTGGCGTGACGATGCATATGACGATTGAACCGCCGGGATCGCTCGAGCGTTCGCAGGGCAAGGCGAAACGCGTTCAGGACCTGAGACCCAAATGACCGACCCCGTGCTTTCCGGCGAATACGACGCCGACCTCGCGACTTGCCTGAGCTATTGGCGGACCAACCAATCAAGCCTCGACGCCCTGCCCCCAAAGCCGCAGCGCAGCGCCGGGGAGGCGGCCGCGGCAAAAGATCTTATGACGGCGGCTCGCGCCTTGCGGGAGCGTTTTTTGCAAAGCCACGCGCGGCCTCTCTACGACCGCCTGACCGGTCGGCGGGCGCGTTTCCTGAGGATCGATACGCTGCTGGCCACCGCCGCCGCCGCGGCGCCGGGCCTCGTTCCCGATGCGAAAGCGCTGGAGCGGGAGAACGCCTTCAACCAGGGCGACAAGGACGGGCATGAGATCGATCAGGGCCTGTTCCTGTCGCATGTGCTCGGCGACCCCATCGCCGGCGCGCATCTCGCCCACGCCATGCTGCTGCCGCGCCCAAACTCGCTCGAACTTTTGGAGAAATTCCAGCGTGACGGGCGCATCGACCTCGACAGCGTCAGCGTCGAGCGGCGTGCCCGCAAGGCCTATGTGACGGCCGGCAATCCGCGCTTCCTCAACGCCGAGGACAATTCCAATCTCGACGCCTGCGAGATCGCCGCCGACCTTTGTCTGCTCGACCCCGAGGTCTCCATCTGCATCTTGCGCGGCGCGCGCGTAGACCATCCCAAATATGCGGGGCGGCGGATCTTCGATTCAGGGATCAACCTGACCCACCTTTACCGCGGCAAGATCCCCTATGAGTGGTTCCCGCGCCGCGAACTCGGCTTCGTCTCAAAACTGTGGCGCGGGCTCGCACGACCCGACCGTTCGCCCGACGAAATTCTGGGCGACACGAACGAAAAGCCGTGGATCGCCGAGGTCGACACCCATGCGATCGGCGGCGGCTGCCAGATCCTGCTGGTCTGCGACTTCGTCGTCGCGGCAAAAGACGCCTATATGACGCTGCCGGCCCGCAAGGAAGGCATCATCCCCGGCCTCGCGAACCTCCGTCTGCCGCGCTTCGTCGGCGACCGCATCGCCCGCCAGGCGATCCAGTACGAGCGCCGCATCGATTGCGACAGCGAGGCCGGCCGGATGATCTGCGACGAGATCGTGCCGCCAGATCAGACCGAGGCCGCCGTCGAGGCGGTAGCCGACCGCTTCCTCGCCTCAGGCCAGGTCGGCGCGCTCGCCAACCGCCGGGCGCTCAGGATCGGCGAGGAGACTTTTGATCTCACCCGCCGCTACGTCGCCTATTACGCGCGCGCCCAGGCCGAATGTCATTTCAGCCCGCAGCTCATCGACAATCTCGAACGTTTCTGGGACGCCAAGAACCGGGCAACGTGAAGGAGGCGATTGCTGGCCGGCGACGCCCTGTCATTCCCGCGAGGGCGCCAGGGAATTGTCCCCTTCTCCCCTTGCGGGAGAAGGTGCGCGAAGCGCGGATGAGGGGTCCGCGCCGCGAGAAAGCATGTTTGAGACTCTGGCGCGCCGCCGTTGCAATCCTGGAAGTAATCAGAAGCCGGAGAGGACCCCTCATCCGGCCTTTGGCCACCTTCTCCCGCAAGGGGAGAAGGATTCTATGCTCCGCAGCTTCGGCTCAATCAACTTGTTTGCATGCCCTGGCGCTTTCGCGGGTATGACAGGTTCTTCACCAATAGACCTTGCAGGGCCGGATCTCGACGGCGCCGCCCTGGCGGACGGCGGGGATTTGCGAGGCGAGGCGGATGGCTTCCTCATCGGTTTCGGCCTCGAATTCCAGAAAACCTCCGATCGCGCCGCCGGGCGCCTCGACATAGGGGCCGGGGACACGCGCCGGTGCGCCGTCGCGCATCCGGACGGTGATCGCGTCCCTGGCGAGGCCGAGCGGCGGGCCGGGCCTGACATGGGGCGTCGAGGTCACGGCGGCATAGGCTTGTGCGACGGCCTGATGCTCCTCTGCGCTCAGCGCCTTCGGGTCATAATTTTGGGCTTGATAGATAAGCAGGACGTATTTCAAGGCAGGTTTCCTTCGGTTTGCCGGGCCTCGCTTGGCGACCCATGCACAAGTGACGATCGAGCGAGGGCGGATGTGACCGGATCCGTCACATCGAGGGGGCGTGGACCGTCATGAGGTCGGGGGACTCCGTGAGGGATCAGGCGATGGACGAACGACAGGCGTTGAGCGAGCAATTCGCGCGGAGCCGCGGCCGGCTGCAATCGCTCGCCTATCGCATGCTCGGCTCGGCGAGCGAGGCCGAGGATGCGGTGCAGGAGGCCTGGATCCGGCTGATGCGGACCGAGAGCGGGGAGGTCGAAAACCGCGACGCCTGGCTCACCACCGTCGTCGCCCGCATCTCCCTCGACATGCTGCGCGCCCGGAAAACGCGCCGCGAGGAGCCGATCGGCGACGAGGCCGAAGCGCTGCCGGCCGAAGGCGACCCCGAAGAGGAAACTCGGCTCGCGGATTCCGTCGGCCTCGCCTTGCTGGTCGTGCTCGACACGCTGGCGCCGGCGGAGCGGGCGGCTTTCGTGCTGCACGACATGTTCGACCTTTCCTTCGCCGACATCGCGCCGATCGTCGGCCGCTCAGAGGCGGCGGCGCGCCAGCTCGCGAGCCGGGGGCGGCGGCGCGTTCAGGGCGCGGCAGCGACGCCGGAGGCCGACGGCAAACGCAAGCGCGAGGTCGTCAACGCCTTTCTCGCCGCCTCCCGGCAGGGCGATTT
>CAVQBX010000041.1:0-131686 GCA_963710855.1 uncultured Pseudomonadota bacterium
TGACATTGACGCCCTGTCGCGCCCTCGCTAACGACCGAAACGGCGGATCCAGAGGGCGGCATGGCGGTTTACACGGAAGTCACCGACGAGGCCTTGACCGCCTTCCTCGCCGGCTACGATCTCGGCGCGCGTGCTGTCGTTCAAGGGCATCGCCGAGGGCGTCGAGAATTCCAACTTCCTGCTGCGCACGGAAGCCGGCCCTTTCATCCTCGACCCTCTACGAAAAGCGGGTGAACGAAGGCGACCTGCCCTTCTTCATCGGCCTGATGGAGCACCTGGCCGAGCGCGGCGTCGTCTGTCCGCAGCCGGTTCGCGCGCGCTACGGGCGAAGCGCTCGGACGGCTCTGCGGGCGCGCGGCGGCGATCGTTACCTTCCTCGAGGGCTGTGGCTGCGCCGGCCGCAGGTCGTCCATTGCGGCGCAGGTCGGCGAAGCGCTGGCGCGCATGCACGAGGCGGGCGCCGGATTTCGCGCTGCGCCGGCGCCAACGCGCTGTCCATTGCCGGCTGGCCGCCGCTGTTCGAGCGGCCGGGCGCGCGCCGACGAGGTCGCGCCGCGCCTTGCGCGACGAGACCGAGGCCGAACTCGACTGCGCTGCAGCGCGATCTGGCCCGAGAACCTGCCGAGGGCGTCATTCACGCCGACCTCTTCCCCGACAAGTGTTCTTTCTCGGCGACAAGCTTTCCGGACTGATCGACTTCTATTTCGCCTGCAACGATTTCTTCGCCTACGATCTCGCGATCTGCCTCAACGCCTGGTGTTTCGAGCTCGACGGCGAGTTCAACGTCTCCAAGGGCATGGCGATGATCTCGGGCTACGAGCGGGTGCGCCGGCTGGAGCCCGCCGAAGTCGAGGCGCTGCCGGTGCTCGCGCGCGGCTCGGCGCTGCGCTTCATGCTGACGCGGCTGGTCGACTGGCTCAACGTGCCGCCCGGCGCACTCGTCGCGCCGAAGAACCCGCTGGAATATCTGGCCAAGCTGCGCTTTCACCAGCGCGTCGTCGAGCGCGCGCGACTACGGCTGGCGCGCGTGAAGCTGAAGGTCTCGATCTGGACCGACGGCGGCTGCTCGGGCAATCCCGGCCCCGGCGGCTGGGGCGCGATCCTGCGCTACGGCGAGCAAGTCGAAGGAGCTGAACGGCGGCGAGGCCGGCACCACCAACAACCGCATGGAGCTGATCGGCCGCGATATCGGCGCTCGAGGCGCTGACGCGTCCTTGCGAGGTCGACCTGCACACCAACTCGCAATATGTGCGCGGCGGCGTGACCGGCTGGATCGACAACTGGAAGCGCAACGGCTGGCGCACCGCCGACAAGAAGCCGGTCAAGAACGAGGACCTCTGGCGCCGCCTCGACGCGGCGCGCGAGCGCCACGAGATCGACTGGCGCTGGGTCAAGGGCCATGCCGGCGACGCGATGAACGAGCGCGCCGACGAACTCGCCGCGAGGGGATGGAGCCGTATCTGAAGGCGTCGAGTTACGCCGAGGCGATATGTCCTTCAGCGCCTCGCGCTGCGTGATGCAGTTCATCGACATGACGCCTGACCACATCGCCTATCGAGACGATGCCGACCACCTTGTCCTCCTCGACGACCGGCAGGTGGCGGAAGCGCCCTGCAGTCATGAGGGACATCACCTCATCGATCGAAGTGTCCTCGTTGACGGTCTGGACCTTGCGCGTCATGTGTTTCGAGACCAGCTCGTCGAGCACGGCCGCGCCATGCGCGCCGAGCACGCGGATGATGTCGCGCTCGGAGACGATGCCGAGCGGGGCGCGGGTCGAACGTCCGATCGCGACGAGCGCGCCGACCCTCTTCTCGGCGAGCCGGGCGACGACGTCCTTCAAGGAATTGTGAGGTTGAACGGACGCGACTTCACGACCCTTCTCACGCAGATATGCGCGACGTTCATGGCAGCCTCCCTGACAGGTCGCCATTGCACGGCGGCCGGGCGCGAAGATGCTCCCCAAATGTGGAGCGATCAAGTCAAATTTGACATCTTTGTTGCAATCCCAACATTCCCCGATACGCGTTTTGCGAGCGCTTCGCGGCCTCGCCGTTGACCCAAGGGAAGGCTCAAATGTCCGACAAAACAGTTCTGATAACGGGCGCTTCGCGCGGCATCGGCCGCGCCGCCGCTCTTGTTGCAGCGCAGCGAGGATGGTCGGTCGGCGTCAACTATGTGAGCGATGAGGAGGCGGCCAAGGAGGTGGTCGCGAGCATCGCCGCGGCCGGCGGCCGCGCCGTCGCGCTGAAGGGAGACGTTGCGAACGAGGACGACGTGTTCGCGATGTTCGAGGGCGTCGAGACGGCGCTCGGCCCCGTCAACGCCGTGGTCGTCAACGCGGGCGTCGTCGCGCCGAAGGCGACGCTCGTTGAAATGTCCGCCGAGCGCATCCGCCGCGTGTTCGAGATCAACACGATCGGCGCCTATCTGACCGCGCGTGAGGCGGCGCGGCGGCTCGCGAAGAGCCGCGGCGGCCCCGGCGGCTCGATCACGTTTCTTTCCTCCGCCGCCGCGCGGCTCGGCTCGCCCAATCTGTACGTCGACTATGCCGGCGCCAAAGGCGCGATCGACACGCTGACCCGCGGCCTGTCGATCGAACTCGGCCCTGAGGGCGTGCGCGTAAATGCGATCCGCCCCGGCATGATCGAGACGGACATCCACGCCAGCGGCGGCGAGCCCGAACGCGCCCAGACGCATCGGCTCCACGTCGCCGCTCGGCCGTCCCGGCCTGCCGGAGGAAGTCGCCGAGGCCGTCGCCTACCTCATCGACGACCGCGCCGCGTCCTATGTCACGGGCGCGATTCTCGATGTCTCGGGCGGGCGGTGATAGCCCCCTCCCCCGCTTGCGGGGGAGGGGAAAGGAAAGCGCGGTTCTGGTTGTTTGACAACCGCTCTAGTGAAATGCCGGCTGGACGAAGATCACGATGGTGATCAGGAGGCCGACGAAGAAAGCGGTCGAGCGCAAGGGCTGGCGGTCGGCCAGATAGAAGCCGAGATGCGCGAGCCGCGCGAGGATGAACAGCATGGCGAGCACATTGATCGTCGAATTCGCGCCCTCGACCAGATGCGCGATCACAACGGCGGCGGCGAACGAGGGGAAGGCTTCGAACGCATTGAGATGCGCGCCATGCGCGCGCGCCGGCAACCCTTCGAGCTTGCTCGCGCCGAGGCGCGGCGCGTGAGGATCGAGTTTGCTGGAGACAAAGCCGAACGGAACATAAGGAAGCAGCGCGGCGATCAGCACGCACCAGAAGGCGATGGTCATGAAGTCCCCCTTGCGTCCCCCCCTGGCCGGCTGGCGCCGTCAGTCACCAGGGGATAGACGTTTTCGAGCCTAACCTATTTCCACCGGTGTGACGATGATCTTGAAATGCACTGTCGGCGCGTTGCTGTTCTCTCTCGTCGCCGCGCCCGCCCTCGGCCAGGAAGCCTATTGGGGGACTCCCTCGGTCGACGGCGGCAAATGCTGTCAGACGCTCGCCGAGGTGCGCGAGCATATCGACGCGCTCGATGCGGAGCTGCTTCGCCTTATGGCGGAACGGCAGAAATATGTCACCGAGGCCGGCCGCTTCAAGAAAGACCCCGCTTCGGTGAGCGCGCCTACGCGCGTCGAAGCGATCATCGTGAAAGTGCGCGCCGGCGCCGAAGCCGCGGGCCTCGCCCCCGACGTCGCCGAAAAAACCTTCCGCGCGATGATCGCGGGGTTTGAGGACTACGAGCGGGCGATCTGGGTGGCGAAGAACCCCGCGAAGTGAGTTGTAGCCGAGCTCGCTGAGCTCGGCAGGCCCCGGTCCAGCGCAAAGCAGGTATAGTTCCTGATTGAGCCGCAAGTCGGGAGTTTCGTCCTTCTCCCCTTGCGGGAGAAGGTGCGCGAAGCGCGGATGAGGGGTCGGCGCCTCCTTGCGAAAGACGCAAGGAGAGAAACAGCGGCCGTTCCGACCCACACGGCGCCACGATCGCGGCGAGGACCCCTCATCCCCCCTTCGGGGACCTTCTCCCGCAAGGGGAGAAGGGAACAATCACCGCGGTCAACGACTGTGGCTACAATCTCACGCTCCCGCCATCTTGCGCATCTGCTCGCTGGCGAAATATTGCGCCTTGCCTTCCTCGATCGCCTGAACAATCAACCCGGCGACGAATTCAGGCTTGTCGCCGGCAGCGTAGTTGGAGGCCGGGCCGCCGCCGGCGGGGTTGCCCATGCGGTTCTTGCCGAAATTGGTCGACGTAATGAAGGGGTAGACTTCGCTGACGATGATGCCATCCTTTTCCAGTTCCATGCGCGCCGTGAGGCTGAAGCCCAGGAGAGCGCGTTTCGAGGCGGAATAGACGCTGTACTGCGGCACGGTCATGAACGCGGTGCCCGAATTGACGTTGACGATCGCGCCCGCGCGCGCCGCGCGCATGACGGGAATGACCGCCTGCATGGCGACGATCGGCGCCAGCACGTTCAGATGGAAGATCTCGTCGAACAACTGGGGATCGATCTCCTCGACCGCGGCCGCATAAGAGCGTCCGGCATTGTTGATGAGCCCGTCGATGCGGCCGTAATGCTCGCGGACCGCGCCGATCGCCTGCTTCAACGCCTTGAAGTCGGTGACGTCGGCGACGACCGTCAGACTGCCCGGCAGCCGCGCGGCGAGCTTGTCGAGCGCATCTTTGCTGCGCGCCAGCAGCGCGACTTTGCCGCCCTTCGCGGCGAGCGCCTCTGATGTCGAGAGCCCGATGCCCGACGAAGCGCCGGTGACGATGAAAACCCCGTTGTCGATCCGCATGCGCTTGTCCTCTCAATGCGTCGAAGGGCGAGATAGGCGCGGCGGCGCCCTTGCCAAGAGCCGCTATTGATCTCGCTTCGCGCCCAAGAGAAGATTGCCTACGGAAACGCTCCGAAAGGGGGAACGCCATGGCGAAGCTCGATCTGACTCTGGTCGCGGAAGGCCTCAAATTTCCGGAAGGCCCGGTGGCCGTCAGCGACGGCTCCGTGCTCATCGTGGAAATGCAGGCGCGGCGCGTCACGAGAGTGAAGCCTGACGGCCGCCTCGAAGTCGTCGCGGAGACCGGCGGCGGTCCCAACGGCCTCGCCATCGGCCCCGACGGCGCGCTTTATCTGGCGAATAACGGCGGCGCGTTCCAGTTTTCCACGCACAATGGTCTGAACATCCCGGGTTCGGCGCCGCCGGAGCATCGGCATGGCTCGATCCAGCGCATCGATCTCAGGTCAGGCGCGCTGACGACGCTTTATGAAAGCTGCGACGGCCGCCCGCTGCTCGCGCCCAACGATCTCGTATTCGACGCCCAAGGCGGTATTTGGTTCACGGATTTCGGACCGCGTCATGCGACCCACAAGATCTATGGCGCGCTGTACTACGCGAAGCCTGATGGCTCGCACATTTCTCGACAGCGCGACGCTTTGTTGTCGCCGAACGGAGTCGGACTGTCTCCTGACGAAAAGACCGTCTATGTCGCCGAGACGCTGAGCGGCCGGCTGTGGGCCTACGACGTCGCCGCGCCCGGAGATCTTCAGCCGCCGGCCTCGCCGCTTGCGCCGGGCCGCGTGGTCGCCTCGCCGCCGGGGCTCAACCGTTTCGACAGCCTCGCCGTGGAAGCTTCTGGCGTGGTCTGCGTAGCGACCATCGTCAACGGCGGAATTTTTGCCATCTCGCCCGACGGGACCGCCGAGCATTTCGAAGTCCCTGACGCGGTCGTCACAAACATCTGCTTCGGCGGCGCGGACATGCGCGACGCCTGGATCACCGCCTCAGGCACGGGCCGGCTCTACAAGACGCGCTGGCCGCGCCCGGGCTTGAAGCTGAATTTCAATGTTTGAGGCGGGCGTGGGTTTGAATGGACTCAAAACCCGCCGATTATCGCCTTCTCCCGTGCGGGAGAAGGGTCAAGATCCTACTGCTTCTGGCCCTGATCCTGCTCGGCGGTGATCTTGTCGTAATATTTGAGCACGACGTCGATGTTGCTCTTGAACTTGAGCGGCGTGATCGACTTCTGCTCCTGGGTGAGCTCTTCGAGCTCGCTCTTCTTGTCCTCGGCGGAAATTTGTTTGTTGGCTTGCAGCGCGGCGATTTCCTTCTTCAGCTCCGCTTCGGCGCCGATGTATTTTTTCGTCTGCGGGTCGACGCCCTCGAGCACGAGCATGACATTGGCGGCGACTTCGTCGAGTTCGCCATAATTGGCGAATTTGTGGGCCTTGGCGATCTCTTCGAGCTTGGCGATGGTTTTGGCGTCGGGCGCGTCGCTGTTCTGCGGCACGTTCGCCATCGCCGCCTCGATCTCGGGGGAGGCGGCGAGATATTGTTCGATCTGCGCGTCGCTCAACTGCATCTGAGGCGGAGGCGGCGGGGGACCATCGTTCTGGTTCTGCGCCTGGGCGAAAACGTGAGTGCTGCCGGCCGCCAGACCGGCGACGGCGACGGATATGAACAGGTATTTGCGCATGATCGCTCCTTCCCTCTGATCAGGCCTTTTCGACCCGCAGGCCGCCATCGCTGGCGACGGAAACCACTTTTACGCGCGCGCCGTCCGGAAGGTCCGGGCCCGACACGCGCCAGACGCTGTCGGCGACGCGGATCTGGCCAAACCCCCTGGTGATTCCCGCGTCGAGGTAATATTCGCGCCCGATCATGGCTTCTGCGCGGCTGACGTCGCCGCCGCCGCTTGAACGCACAACCGAACCATAAAAACCCTTGCCGGCGAGCGCGAGCGCCGCGGCGAGCACGGCAAAGGCGATCATCTGCGCCTCGAGCGGCAGCGGGTAGACAAAATCCGCGACGCCGACGACGAGCCCGGCGATGCCGATGAAGATCAGAAAAGCGCCCGGAATCAGCGTTTCGAGCAGCGACAGCACGAGGCCGGCGACAAGCCAGCTCCAGTAAGGAAGCCCGCTCATGTGTTGCTCCACGGCGTCGGCGGCGGCGCGCCAGGCGACGGCGGCGGGGCGGAGGGCACTGAGGGCGTAACGACCCGCCTGACCGCCGCCCCGCCAGCAGCCTCGGCGCGCGCTTCGCCGAACGCACTTGCGGCCAGCACGGAAATGCCGCCGAGCGTTCCGGCGAGGCCCGCCATCTCCATCGGCAAAATGAACGTCTTCTGATTGGACGCCTGCGCGAAGGAAGCCAGCGCCCGCGTGTATTTGTCGGCGACGTAATAATTGAGGGCGGCGACGTCGCCGGCGGCGATCGCTTCGCTGAGCACGCGCGTCGCGACGGCCTCGGCCTGCGCCGAGCGCTCGCGCGCCTCCGCATCGCGGAACGCCGCCTCCTTGCGGCCTTCCGCCTCGAGCACCGCCGCCTGCTTCTTGCCTTCGGCGCGCGTTATGTCGGCCTGCCGCATGCCCTCGGCCTCGAGGATGACGGCGCGCTTCTCGCGCTCCGCCTTCATCTGTCGGGCCATCGAATCGACGAGGTCCTTCGGCGGTTCGATGTCCTTGATTTCTATGCGCGTCACCTTCACGCCCCAGGGCTCGGACGCGGCGTCGATGACGCTGAGCAGACGCTGGTTGATCTCGTCGCGATGCGAGAGCAACTGATCGAGATCCATCGAGCCCATGACGGTGCGGATGTTGGTCATCGTCAGCGCCAGCAGCGCCTGCTGAAGGTTGGAGATCTGATAGGAGGCAGGCCGCGCGTCAAGAATCTGATAGAAGGCGATGCCGTCAACCGAGACCGTCGCATTGTCGCGGGTGATGATTTCCTGCCCCGGCACGTCGAGCACCTGCTCCATCATGTTGAGCTTGTGGCCGACGGCGTCGATATAGGGCACGATCAGGCCGAGGCCGGGCGCGAGCGTTTTGTGATAGCGGCCGAAGCGCACGACCGTATAGTTCCACCCTTGAGGCACCTGGCGCACGCCGAGCAGAACCGTGATCAAAACGAATAGAGCAAAAATCAGCGTGACGATGCTGGTCCCGGCGATCATGACGCCCCCCAAATCGGTCTTGCAAAATGGCCCGCTTCATAACGTAAAGTTTTCGGCGCGGCCATGCGGGGGGTCGTAGGCGTCAGATTTGTCATCCCCGCGAAAGCGGGGATCCAGTTTCGTAGGGCTGTAAAGCCTCAAGTGTTTTCAGCCTTCTCCCGCAAGCCGCGCGTCACACACTGGATCCCCGCTTTCGCGGGGATGACAATTGTCAAAGCAGCGTCACCTCAACACCCTCCGCCCGCAACGCTCGGCCGGCCTCCCGCGCGTCCTCGGCGCGGTCGGTTCTGACCAGCGCCAGCGCCTCGCGTCCCGACGCGCCGCCGAGCGCGCCGACCGGCAGATCTCCGTCAACGATCGCCGTTCCCGGCGGCGGCGCCTCTCCGCCGAGTTTTACGCGAACGATTCGCTTCCGGATGCCGCCGCGATGCTTCATGCGCGACACGACCTCCTGGCCGACATAACATCCCTTTTCGAAATCGACGCCGTTCATGAGATCGAGATTGACGTCGTGCGGGAACACGTCGCCATAGGCGAAATCGAGCCCGCCCTCGGGCGCGCCGAGCGAGACGCGCAGGGCGTCGTAATCCGACAGCGCCCCCTCGCCGATCGCCTGCGCCCTGGCGAGCGGCAGGATCGCGCGTTCGCCGAGTTTTTGCGCACGCGGATCGACGTAGCGGACCGCCCCCGGAGCGTCGACCTCCAGGTCGACGTCGTCGGCGGGAACGCCGACGCTCCACAAGGCAACCACGCCCTCGTTTTCGCTTTCGTCGACGATCTGAACCTTCGCCCTCAGCTTGTAGAAGCCGAGCCGCTTTGCCAGTTCCTTCGCTTGCGCCGCGTTGCAATCGAGCAAAAAGCCACCCTCGCCCGGCAGCCGCACGACCAGAAAATCGAACAGGATTTTTCCCTGCGGCGTCAGCAGCGCGGCATAGCGCGCCTCGGAAGCGCCGAGCGTCTCGACGTCGTTGGTCAGAATGCCTTGCAGGAAGCCAGCGGCGTCTGGGCCAAAAACCCTGACGACGCCGCGGCCCTTGAGCCATACCGCATTCCCGCTCATCGCGACCTCGCTTCTGGAACTGCCCGGACCGTTTCCTGTAAGTAAGGCGCCGGCGCGCCGCGGCAAGGAGAAAACGGACATGCAGGCTTTCGATCTCGTCCTTTCCGGCGGCGTGGTGGTCAATCAGGACGGAGTGGGCGCGCGTGACATCGGCGTCCGCGACGGCCTGATCGCGGACATCGGCGATTTCTCGCGCGCCGATGCCGGCGAGCGCATCGACTGTCGCGGCCTCACCATCATGCCCGGCGTGATCAACTCGCAGGTGCATTTCCGCGAGCCCGGCCTCGAGCACAAGGAAGATCTGGAGACAGGGTCTCGCGCCGCCGTGCTGGGAGGCGTGACCGCCGTGTTCGAAATGCCCAACACCAACCCGCAAACCACCTCTGCCGAGGCGCTCGCCGACAAGGTGGCGCGTGCGACCGATCGCATGCATTGCGACTTCGCCTTCTGGGTCGGCGGCACGCATGAGAACGCCGCCGACATTCCCGAACTCGAACGCCTGCCCGGCGCGGTCGGCATAAAAGTGTTCATGGGGTCTTCGACCGGCTCGCTGCTGGTCGCCGACGACGAGGGCGTGCGCGAAATCCTCAAGCGCACGCGCCGCCGCGCTGCCTTTCACAGCGAGGACGAAGCGCGGCTCAATGAGCGCAAACCTCTACGTATCGCGGGCGATCCGACCTCGCATCACGTCTGGCGGGACGAGAGCGCCGCGATCCGCTGCACCGAACGCCTGATCCGCATCGCGCGCGAGGCGCGCGCGCAGGTGCACGTGCTGCATATTTCCACGAAGGAGGAGATCAGCCTGCTTGCGACCGCGAAGGACGTCGCGAGCGCGGAGGCGACCCCACATCATCTGACGCTGAGCGCAGAGGACTACCCTGAGCTCGGGACCAAGTTGCAGATGAACCCGCCGGTGCGCGGGCCCGAGCATCGCGCCGGCGTGTGGGGCGGCGTCGAGATGGGCGTCATCGACGTGCTGGGCTCCGATCACGCGCCCCATACGTTACAGGAGAAGGCAAAACCCTATCCCGAAAGCCCGTCGGGCATGACGGGCGTCCAGACGCTTGTGCCGATCATGCTCGATCATGTCGCGGCCGGGCGGCTCAGCCTGCCGCGCTTCGTGGACCTCACAAGCGCGGGTCCGGCGCGGCTGTTCGGCATCGTCGGAAAGGGCCGCATCGCTGCCGGCTACGATGCGGACTTCACCATCGTCGATCTGCAGCGCCGTGAGACGATCCGAGACGCGTGGATCGCCTCGCGCTGCGGCTGGACGCCTTACCACGGGCGGAGCGTAACGGGCTGGCCGGTCGGGACGATCATCAGAGGGCGACGGGTGATGTGGGAGGGTGAGCTCGTCACGCCTTCGGGTGGGCGGGTTGTGAGGTTTGTGTGAGACGAAGGAAATCGGTGGGGGTTCCCGCACCGAACGGCGCCTTTTCGCCGCGGTGGTCGGCCCATATGCGCTCGGACAGGGAGCTGTCATCCCCGCGAAAGCGGGGATCCAGTGTCGTAGAGCACAGCGGCTTCAAGATCTTATCAGCCTGCTTCTGCAGGCCAAGCGTCACACACTGGATCCCCGCGTTCGCGGGGATGACATGGAAGCGTCCAATCCGAGCGCATATGGGCCGACGACCGCGGCAACAGCGGCGCCCCCAAAATTTGCTCCGGTTACTGTCAAAGGTCACGGCGAAGGCGTCGCCGGCGCCAGCAACGGCTCCTTCGCTCGCGCAAACTCCCGCCGCTTGACGAGCTCATAGACGATTGCGCCGAGCACCGTGATGCCGATGATGATGGTCGCGAGCGCGCTCACCGCCGGGGTCAGGCCGGCGCGCACGCGGCCGGCGAGCACTGTCGTCAGCGTCTTGTTGGCGAGGATCGCGAAGGTCGTCGTGTTGTAGTTCTCGAACGACGAGAGAAAGGCGATGATGGCGGCGGAGAAGATCGCCGGCCGCATGAAGGGAATGAGGATATCGAAAAACACTTGCGTCCGGCTCGCGCCGAGATCGAGCGCGGCCTCCTCCTGCAGGCGATCATAGCGCTGCAGGCGCGACAGGAAGATCAGCATGCAATAGGCGGCGATGAATTGCGCCTGGCCGAATGTCGTCAACAAGAGGCCGTTGAACAGGGTCTTCTGCCCGGTCCAGTCGGTCACGTCCTTCCAGAAGATCACGGTCGAGATGCCGATGATGACGCCGGGCGTCAGCACCGGCGAGACGACGACCAGATAGTAGAATCCGCGGGCGCGAGAATAGACCTGGGTCATCACGATCGCGCCAGCGAGGCCGAGCGGCACGGAGAGCAGCACCACGAACAGGCCGATCCACAGGCTGTTTTGAATGCCTTCCATCATGGAGCGGTCGTTGACGAGTTTGACGAACCAGTCGAAGGTCAGACCCTCGATCGGCCAGGCCTGCGGATAGGACGGCGTGTTGAACGCGCTGACGCACATGATGATCAGCGGTCCGAACAGGAAGCCGAAGAAGCAGAGAAAATAGAAGCCCATCAACAGCCGGAAAATGGCGCGCGAACTCATCGCGCGATCTCCGACAGGCTGACGCGGAACACGCGCATGACGACGAGCACGAACACCATGCAGGCGGAAAGCAGGATCAGCGCATAGGCCGCGCCCTGCGGCCAGTTGAAGGCCTGGAAGAAGCGGTCGTAGACGATCGGCGTGAACCACAGGGTTTTGGGACCGCCGAGGATCAGCGGAGCGGCGAGCGCGCCGGCGCACAACATGAACACCAGCGTCGCGCCCGACGCGACGCCGGGCTTGGCGTAGGGAATAATGACGAACAGGTGGATGTGCCACCAGGGCGCGCCGAGATCGCGCGCCGCCTCGATCTGATTGCGGTCGAGCGCCTCCAGCGCATTGTAGAGCGGGAACATCATGATGAGAATGTAGGCGTAGGTGAGCCCCGAATAGAGCGCGACATCGGCGCCCAAAAAATCGATGGGGTCATGGATGACGTGCAGCCCGATCAGCATCGCGTTGATCACGCCCCCGGTGCCAAACAGCACACGAAAGGCGAAAGCGCGTAAAATCTCGTTGATCCAGTAGGGAATGACCAGGAGCAGCATCAGTCGGGTCAGCGCCTTCGCCGGCGCGACCTGCGCCATGAAGTACGCGAGCGGGTAGCAGACGACGAAATTGACGATCGTGATGACGACGGAGGCGATGATGGTGATGTAGAACGCCTTGATGTGCGTCACGTTCCACTGGCTGAAATCGCGGGTCGAACCGTAGAGGAAATAACGATAGTTCTCGAGCGTGTAGATGTCCTCGGGGCCGCCGCGCTTCGAGGGCGGCAGTTTTGGGTGAAACGAGTAATCAACCATATAGAGCTGAGGAAACACGATCAGGAAGAAGATCCAGAAGCCGACCGCGATGATGAGGAAGGTCGCGACCGGAAAACCGTTGCGCGCGAAGAAGCCGGGCCCCGCCGAGGCGCCGTCAAAGCGCCGCTCGTAGAAAGCCGCAGCTAAGAAGGCGATGAGGATCGCGATCGGCCCGCCAAAAATCAGCGTCGCGGTGAAGGCGCTGGTCATGCCGGCGCTCCCGTGAGCGCGATGGCGTCCTCGCTCGCGAAGCAAACGCCCACGTGGTCGCCGATCGTCAGATTATGCGCGCCGAGATGGCGACCGACCGACATGGTGAGCTTGCGCCCGCCCGCGACGCCGAGCGACACATGCGTCATGTTGCCTTCAAAGGCGGAGCCGACGACTTCCGCTTCAAACAGCGCGTCCGCCTCGGGTGCGATACGCAGGTTCTCGGGCCGCACGAACAGCGTCGCCGGCTTGCCGGGCGCAAGCCCCGCGCCGGCGCGGGCTTTGAGCGCGCCGAGCGGCGTATCAAGCGTGGCGACGCCGGCGTCGAGCGCCTTCACGACGCCGTCCACCCCGTTGTTCTCGCCAACGAAGGAGGCGACGAACGGGGTGGCGGGATGATCGTAGACCTCGCGTCCCTCGCCGATCTGCTCGACGCGGCCGGCGTTCATGACGGCGATGCGGTCCGACATGGTCAGCGCCTCGCCCTGATCGTGAGTGATGTAGATGAAGGTGATGCCGACGCGCTTCTGGATCGCGCGCAATTCGGTGCGCATGTGCTGGCGCAGGCGCAGATCGAGCGCGGAAAGCGGCTCGTCGAGCAGCAGCACCTGCGGCTCGACCGCAAGCGCGCGCGCGATCGCGACGCGCTGTTTTTGGCCGCCCGAAAGTTCACTGATCCGCTTCTCGCCGGTCCCGGGCAACGCGACGAGTTGCAGCAGTTCGTCGGCGCGCTTGCGGCGATCGCGCGCTGAGACGCCGCGCACCCGCAGGCCGTAGCCGATGTTGTCGGCGACCGACATCAGCGGAAACAAAGCGAGGTTCTGGAAGATGAGCGCGGTCGGCCTTTTGTTGGAGCCGATGCCGGCCATGTCCCTGCCGCCGATGCGCACGGCGCCTTCCGACGGCTCCTGAAAGCCGGAGATGGAGCGCAACAACGTCGTCTTGCCGCAGCCTGACGGGCCCAGAATGGAAAAAAACTCGCCGCCCCCGATCTTCATGCTGACGGATTGGACGGCGAGGAAATCGCCGAAACGGATCGTCACGTGATCGAGGTCGACATCCGCGCTCATGCCCCAGCCATTCCTTTTATCGCTGTTCCCCACCGTGGCAAATAGCGGGCCATATGCCAACTCAGCACTTGCCAGAACCCGCCAGCGCGCATCGGAGAAATGACTACGTCTGTCCGATGCTTGTAAAATGAACCCGATCCGCCCTCTTCGCAGCGAAACCGAGTACGACGCGGCGCTCGAAGCTATCGCCATCTATTTCGATCAGGAACCCGAGCCAGGAACCCCCGAAGCAGATCGTTTCGACTTGCTGGCGCTCCTCATCGCCAATTACGAGCGCGAGCATTGGAATATCGATGCGCCTGATGCGCCCGGCTAAGGCACGCAAGCAACTTCATTTAGCTGAAATCTGTCCGCGGTTCCTCCTTCTCCCTTTGCGGGAGAAGGTGGCCGAAGGCCGGATGAGGGGTCGATTGCCGCGAGAAGGGCATGTTTGAAGGCTAGACTTGCCGCAGCTGCAATTCTGGCAGCGAGCGGAAGCTGGAGACGACCCCTCATCCCCCCTTCGGGGACCTTCTCCCGCAAGGGGAGAAGGGAGATAGTCTCCGTAGCTTCGGCTCACTCAAGATGCGTAGCAGCGCTCACGACGCCGCCTTGAATTTTTCGGCGTATTGCGTGCGCAGTTCCGCGTACCAGGTCGGCTCGACGGGGCGCCACCACATGTTGTCGATCGACTTGCCCGGATAGGCTTCGTTGAAGATGGCGCGCGCCTTGTCGGAGAGCAGCTTGTCGGCGCCGACGGCGCTCGGGTTGTAGCCGGAGTTCTCGGCCGCCTTGGCGGAGGCCTCGGGCGTGTGGATGTATTTCAGCCAGGCGTAGACCTGATCGATGTTCTTCGCGCCCTTGACGATCGCGAAGCCGTCGACCCAGCCGATCGCGCCTTCCTTCGGCGCCTGATAGGAGATCGGATCTCCCGCCTTCTTCATGCTGATCGCCGGCCCGTCCCAGGTCTGGCCGATCACGACGCCGTTGCTCTTGAAGCCGGACTTGGTGTTGTCGGCGGAATCCCAGAACTGTTTGATCCAGGGCTTGTGCTCGACCGCGTAAGGAAGGATCTGATCGTAGATCTTCTTCATGGTCGCCTCGTCCTTGAAGGCGTCGAGCATGCGGTTCGAGGGCAGTTTTCCTGTGCCGTCCATCCAGAGCCCGATGCCGAGCAGCAGCGAATGCGGACGGCCCTGCACCTTGCCCTTGTACTCGTCGAGCCACAGCGTCCCGAACGAGAGATCGGCCGGAGCGATCTTGGTCTGATCGTTGCGCCAGGCGATCGCCTCGGTGCCCCAGACATGGGGGACATGGTAGAGCTTGCCGTCCCAGAGCCAGTTGGCCTTGGAGGCCGCGAGCAGGCCCGGCACGATCGCGGAGAGGTCGATCTTGCCGGTGTCGATCGGCTGCAGGACATCGATCTCCTTGAACTGCAGCGAGCGGTCATGGGTCGGCTGGCAGATGTCAAAGCCCTCGCCGCCGGTCGCCTGCAGCTTGTTGATCTGCTCCTCGTTCTGCGAGAACGGGGTCGAGTTGACCTTGATGCCGGTCGCCTTCTCGAAATCGGGAATCACGGGATCGGGCAGTTCGTCGTCCCAGTTCAGAATGTTGAGCGTTCCGGAGGACGACAGCGCCTCGGAGACGATCGCGGGCGAAGCGACGGCGCCAAGACCGAGCGCGGCCGAGGATTTGAGGAAGCTGCGGCGATCGAGGCCTGCGAGCCACAGACTGTGGGTGGATTTGAACATGCGTACCCTCCTTGAACGAACGTGAAACGGCTTGTTTCGGCGGCCTGCGCCGCGATGGAATGCGCCTGCCCTGCCCCGCGCTTCCGCCTTCAAGCCTTCGACGCTCGCACAGTTTTCGCAGGCGCACAATGGCGCGGCGAGCCCGAAAATCGAGCTTGCGCGCCAAAATATACTAATTCAGTAGATTTAATGCAAACACGGTACGTCGCGTACCTTTTCCGGCTTTTGGAGGGCGCACTGCGGGTCGATTTGCTATGACCCCGGTCCCTTCAGCGAATCGATCTGTCTCTTGCCGTCCTCCCCCTTGCGTTCCGCCGCTGCCTTCGGCGTCGGGCTCTATCTCACCGGCGTTTTCCTGTTCGCGCTCAACGACGCGCTCGGCAAATGGCTCGTCAAGGATTACGGCGTCGGCCAACTGATGATGCTGCGCTCGCTCGGCGCCTTCGTCGTGCTCGCCCCGATGGCGATGCGGCTCGGCTCGGAGATTTTCGATTTCCGGCAGGGCGGGCTGATGGCGCTGAGGGTGGTGGTGACCGCGCTCGACACCTTTGCCTTCTACTGGGCGACCCGCTTCCTGCCGCTCGCCGACGTGATGACCTTCTATATGGCGGCCCCACTGATCGCGACCGCGCTGTCGGCCGTGCTGCTCGGCGAGACGGTCGAGCGCTTCCGCTGGGCGGCGATCGCAGTCGGCTTCGTCGGCGTCGTCATCGCGCTCCGCCCGACCCCGGCTTTGTTCACCTGGGCTTCGTTCGTCTCGCTGATGGGCGCCGGCATGTTCGCGCTCGGCCAAACCATCACCCGCCGCATGCGTAAAACCCACTGGCTGCCGATCGTGTTCTGGCAGTTTTTGGGCGGCGGATTGATCGGCGCGGCGACGACGCCCTGGGCCTGGTCGACGCCATCAGGGCTCGATCTCGTGCTGATGTTTGTGGTCGGCGCGGTCTCGATGTTCAGCTTCATCTGCATCGCCCGCGCGCTTGCGGTGACCCGCGTCGCCGTTCTCGCGCCTTGGCAATATTCAGCGATCGTCTGGGCGACGCTGATGGGGTTTCTGGTCTGGCGCGACGTCCCGACGACGCCGATCCTGATCGGCAACGCCATCATCATCGGCAGCGGGCTCATCGTCGTCGCCTTCGAGCGCCGCGGCCTGCCCTCGGCCTGAATCCAGGATGCAAAATCGCGTTCGAAGCCGCGCTTGTCATCGAAGGTTCGATTTGTTAGACGACCGCCTCGCAAATCGGCGGCGACGCCGGGGCGACGCGGTCATGGCGGAAGTGGTAGACGCGCTAGCTTGAGGTGCTAGTTCTTTAACCGGAGTGGAGGTTCGAGTCCTCTTGACCGCACCAAGCCCCCTGAACGGGGGCTTTTCGTTTTTGGACGGCGTTACGAAGCGCGAAGGCGACGCAAATTAGACCCTTCGAAGGTGTGGCCCTTCCCCACTTGGTGGGGAAGGTGGGCGAAGCCCGGATGGGGTGTCGGAAGACGCACCACGCGAGGTGAGTTCGCGAGAATGCGCCGAGCTGATGGGCGCCGCATGCCAGGGTCACTCGGAGAGCGATCTCCTCGCTCGCCACACCCATCCGGCCTTCGGCCACATTCGCCGCCAAGCGGGGAAGGAGGAAACCCCGCAGCGATTGCCAATCCCCCGGCTTTGATCGATGCTGCACGGCCCCCCCGCCAGGAAGCGCCCGCATGAGCGAAATCTCACACAACACGGTTCAAGCCAACGGCATCCGCATGCACTATGCGGAGGCCGGCAAAGGCCCGTTGGTCGTGCTCTGCCATGGTTTTCCGGAGAGCTGGTATTCGTGGCGCTCGCAGCTCCCGGCGCTGGCCGAGGCGGGTTTTAGGGCGGTCGCGCCGGACATGCGCGGCTACGGGCAGACGGAAGCGCCTGAACAAATAGAAAAATACACGCTGCTGCATCTCGTCGGCGACATGGTGGCGCTGGTCGGAGCGCTCGGCGCCGACAAGGCGGTGATCGTCGGCCACGACTGGGGCGGGCCGGTCGCCTGGCATTCGGCTTTGCTGCGGCCAGACATTTTTCGAGCCGTCGCGGGCCTCAGCGTGCCCTACCGGCCGCGCGGCTCGACGCGGCCGACGACCGTCATGCCGCGCACGGAGGCCTCGCAATTCTATCAGCTCTATTTCCAGGAGCCGGGCGTCGCCGAGGCCGAATTCGAGCGCGACCCGCGCGATGCTCTGCGCTCGATGCTCTACTGGGGCTCCGGCGACGCGGTCGCCGGCCGCCCGGTCAGCGAGGGGCTCGTCGGCATGGTGCCGCTCGGCGGCGGCTTTCTGGGCGGACGTCCGCAGCCCGAAACCCTGCCCGCATGGATCACCGAACAGGACATCGACGTGTTCGCCGGCGAATTTTTTCGCGCCGGTTTCCGGGGCGGACTGAACTGGTATCGCAACATCGATCGCAACTGGGAGCTGCTCGCGCCCTATGCGGGGGCGCGCGTAACCGTGCCGGCGCTCTACATGGCCGGAGACCGAGACCTCGTCGTCTCGTTCCCGGGCGCCCGTGAGCTGATCGCCAAGCTCGACCATTTCGTGCCGCAACTGCGCCCCGTCCAAATGCTGTCGGGCTGCGGCCACTGGACGCAGCAGGAGCGCAGCGGCGAGGTCAACGCCGCGTTGATCGAGTTTTTGCGCTCGCTGCCCTGAGGGAGGAGCGGCGGCGCCCCCGCCGCCGTGTCGATCACACCCTCGTCGGGTGGAGGCCGACGCTCCTTGCGGCCTATTCCTCCGGCGCCGGCTTCACCACGATCGGTCCCGGCGCCAAGTGCGTAGAACCTTCGTGCCGCGGCTTGATGGCGGCGATCGTTCGGCCGGTTTCCGAAAGCCAGCCCGGCGGCGCCGGAACCGTCTCGCCCGCGCCCGGGCCGGCGACGATGTGGACGACATGGTAGCCGCGCCTCTTCAGCTCGGTGAGGAAGGCCGGCAGCATGGCGGCGGTCCAGCTCACCCGGTCGTGCAGCAGGATCATGCCGCGTTTCGCTTTTTCCAACCGGTCGAGGATCAGCTTCAGCTCCGCCTGCGGCGTCATCGGCAGCCAGTCGGAGGCCCAGAGGTCGGTCCCAAAAGTCGCGACATTGTGCGCCGCGAACCAGTTTTCGAGATCGGCGGTGTCGGCGAAGCCGGGATAGCGGAAGAACGGGGTGTGCAGCTTGAGGCCGGTCAGGTCCGTCGGTTCGCCGTCCAAAAACTCGGCGCCATAAACCTCGCGCTCCACCGTGACCATCCCGCGTAAAATGTCGGCGCGCGCTTGGGCCGCCGACATGAACTTCAGCGTCGGCTGCGGGTGGGTGAACGTGTGGTGGGCGATCGTGTGGCCTTCCGCGAGTTCGCGGCGCGCCAGCTCCGGCAGCGCCTGCACTTTCGCGCCGATCACGAAAAAGGTCGCCCGCACGCATTCCGCGGCGAGCGCGGCGAGGATCGGCGGGGTATATTGCGCGTCCGGCCCGTCGTCGAAGGTGAGGACTACCTCGTGATCCTCGAGCGGCAGCGTTTGCGGATAGGTCTTGAGCCCGACTTCGAGGCCGCCGGCGGTTCCGACCTCCATGACCCGCGAGGTTCCGAGTTTTTCGGGTCCGCAGGGGTCGGCCAAAGCGGCGCCGCACCAGGCGCACAGGATCAGGCCAAAGAAAATTCGCATGCGTTGATCCCGACCGGAGAGCGAAAGCGCCTCGCTCCCCCTTTTCCTGCGCTTCATTAGCCGTTAATTCCTCGTTACCCGAATGTCGCTAAATTGCAGCGGCCGCATGCCGGAGTTCCTTGTCCCCATGTATCGCGTTTCGATCCGTCTCGCCTTCGCCGCCGCGCTCCTCGCGGGGCTCGCCGCCTGCGGCGCAGGCGACATCGGCGGCGCGGACACCGGCGGTCCCCTCGGCCTCGACGAGGGCATGCCCGCGCCAAAATCCTTTCCGATCCACGGCATCGACGTCTCCAAATACCAGGGCGAAATCGACTGGAACGCCGTCGCCAGCGCCGGCGTGAAATTCGCCTGGATCAAGGCGACCGAGGGCGGCGACCACCTCGACGAGCGCTTCCAAGCGAACTGGGACGGCGCCAAGGCCGCGGGCATCGCGACGGGCGCTTATCACTTCGTCTACTGGTGCCGTTCGCCGATCGAGGAAGTCGGCTGGTTCGAGCAGAATGCGCCGATCGAGCGCGGCGCGCTGCCGCCGGTGCTCGACGTCGAGGCGACGCCCGACAGCAAGACCTGCAAGCGCCACCTCGATCGGGAAGGCGCGCAGGCCGACATGCGGGTGATGCTCGAGGAACTGACCCGCCACTACGGCCGCAAGCCCGTTATCTATACGACTGTCGATTTTTATGAAGCGATTCTGGACGACGGGGCGTTCTCGGACTACCCGCTCTGGGTGCGCTCGACCAAGCATTACCCTTCGGTGCGCTACGGCTCGCGCGCCTGGACTTTTTGGCAATTCCAGGCCGACGGCCATATCCCCGGCATCGACGGCAACGTCGACCGCAATGTGTTCTACGGCTCGCCCGAGCAGTTCCAATCCTTTCTCGAGGCAAAAGGCGCTTGAGCGATTGACAAGACGCGATCGCTAAAATTGGTTTATTTTCCTCTCGCCGGCACTTAAATACAAATCAAACGTATATCCTTTTTGGCGAGTCTGCGGGAAAAGGCACGTTCTGCGTGAGATTCTTGTCCCATCATTGAGCCACTCGCCGGCGCGAAGCGGAGTAGGCATGACCGTACATGCGGAATTATCGCACGCAGCTGAGCAAAGCCCGGTGTCGTCTCCGGATGTTCGGGCGGCTGACGGCCCGCCCTTCGATCTTGCCTTCGACCTGCGCAACTTCGCGGCTCAGAAGTTGCCGCTCGAGGATCAGCGCCTGTTTGCGCAGTGGATCGTCACGCGCGCCCGCGAACTCACCACCGGCAATGTCCTGCTGATCGTCTCTCCCGGATTTCCAGGCGAAGGCCTTGCCGAGGACTCGGGCGGCAGCGTCCATGTCGACACGATGGGCTCGCGCAGCGCCTCGATCGTCCCGCTTCTCAAACGGCATGCTTCCGGGCGATTGCCGCTCGTCGTCCATTGCGACGGCGGGTTCTGGATCGACGACGAGTTGCGTCTCCTCGTCGCCGAACACGTGAAGTCGCGAAAACGGCTCACTCTGTTTCGCATCCAGCCAGGCTATTTTCCGATCGTCATTTCGCCCGCGGGCCTCAAGAGCCTCGCCGACAGCGTGAATGATTTCGTCTCTCACTGTTCGACGCTGGCGCGCACCGGAAAGGACGACGTGGCGCTCGCCGAAATGGATCTTCCCAATCGGCAGATCTTTCTAAGGCCCGACGAACCCGAGACGCTGGCGCTGCTTCGCGACGCCTGCATGAACAACTTGAAGCGCGCCGATCTCGTCGTGACCGAGGAAGTGCGCCAGTTCTGGGTGCAGAATCGTCAAGTGCTGAGGGAGCGCGTGCGCCGGCTCGATGTGCTTTGCGGCTTGCGCGGCAAGCGCGTGCTGGAGCTTGGCGCGACCGGCAAGCACGATACGGTGATGCGCGAAATGCTCGAGAAATATGGCGCCGCCAGATACTGGGCGCTCAACTCAGAGCCTTTCAAATACAAGCCCCTGTCGGCGAAGGCGAAGATCATTCGCCGCAGCGTGCACGACGCCGAGTTCCTGCCCAACACCTTCGACCTGGTGTTCAGCCTTGCGTATCTGGAACGCGCGCCCAATCCCACGGAGCTGTTCGAGAAGGTGCGCCAGTGGACGGCCCCCAACGGCTATCACTACGGGCTGTTCGAGATCTGGTCCTCGTCGCGCGGCCACCACGTCTACCCGCCGACCTACCCGGCGCTGAAAATCCCGGAGTTCGGGCATCTCTATCTTGGCGAAGAGGAGATGCGCGACACGCTGACGCGGGCGGGCGTGAAAGAGGACACCGCAGCTGAGATGGTCAAGCGCGTCTACGAGGACGGTCATATCAACCGCGTCGGCCTGCGAGACTATCTGCAGATCATCGCGGATACCCGAATGGAAATCATTCTGCTCGACGGCCGCGGCAATGGGCGGCTGCATCCGAAAGCAAAAGAAGTCTCTGCGCGCCTCGAGGGCAAATACTCGCCGGAGGAGCTAAGCGCGTTCGGGCTCGAGTTCCTGCTGCGCAAATCGGAAGCCGGGCTGACGCTGCGCCCGAAGCCAATCAAGGCCAGCGAGGGAGAAAGCGTGGACGCGCGGCCCTCCTTCATCCAGCATGTGATCACGGACGAGCTCGAGAGCGAAACGGGGCCGGACTACGATCTCGCGATCGATCTGCGCAGACTTACCCCGCAGGATGTTTCGTTCGACGATCAGCGTCTGTTTGCATCCTGGGTTCTACGGCGGGCGAGCGCTTTGACCACGGGCCGAGTTTTGCTGGTCGTCGCGCCGGATTTCCCGCTGGATCAGCTCGCCGGGCACGGTTTTTCTGTTTCGACTTTGCTCGACGGCGCGAGCCGGATCCGCGTGGAGATCGCGCCAACGCGGGAAGAGTCGATAGTGCCGGCGCTGAAGCGGCTGTCGTCGGGACTGCCGATGGTCGTGCATTGCGACGGCGGTTTTTGGGTCGATGAGGAATTGCGCCGGGTGGCCGGCAATCATATCAAGACCAATGCAGGCATCACGCTCTACCGGATCCAGCCCGGCTATTTTCCTGTCGTGATGACGCCGAAGGCGCTGATGGGCCTTCAGGACACGCTGCGCGATCTCATTTCCTACGTCACCACTTTCGCCAAGGTGGGCAAGGGCGACGTGATGGTCTCGGAGATGAATCTCGTCAAACGGCAGATCTATCTGAAGCCTGACGAGCCGGAAGCCCGCGACTTTCTGCGCTCCGCTTGCGAAAAGAACCTCAAACGCGCCGCTCTGGTCCCGAGGGATGGCGTTCTGCAATTCTGGGTGATAAATCGCCGGCTGCTGAAGGAGCGCATGCGTCGGCTCGATGCGCTTTGCGGGCTACGGGGACGGCGCGTCCTCGAACTCGGCTGCGCGGTCAAACACGATATCGTCGTGCGCGAGTTGCTCGACGTCTATGACGTGCGCAGCTATTGCGGTCTCAATATCGAACCGTTCGAATACAAGCCGGCTGACGACAACGTCACGCTGGTTCAGCAGGACGTGCTCAAGGCCAATTTCAAGCCCAACAGCTTCGATCTGGTGTTCAGCCTGGCCTTCATGGAACACACGCCGGATTCGCCGTTCGTGTTCGCGCAGATCAACAAATGGCTGCAGGCCGGCGGGTTTCACTACGCGATGTTCGAAATCTGGTCGTCGGCGCGAGGGCATCATCTCTACTCGCCAACCTACCCCTCGTTCGTCGTCCCCGAATTCGGCCACATCTATATGTCGAAGGAAGAGTTGCGCGTGGTGCTGACGAAGGCCAGAGTGAAGGAGGCGATGATCGAAGACATGCTGACGCGGGCCTACGACGATCCCTACATCAACCGGCTCGGCGCGCAGGAATATCTGAAAATCCTAGACGATTCGCGGTCTCGATGTGCTGTTGATCGACGGGCGCTCCAATGGGGCGCTACACCCGCAGGCGAAGGCGGTTTCCGCCTATATCCAGGGCAAATACTCACCCGCCGAACTCAGCGCCTTCGGTCTCGAATTCCTGCTGCGCAAGAGCGACGTGCAAATCGGCCGCATGGGCGCCTGATCCAACCCCCGGCGGCCGCTTGAGGCAACGACGACAATGAGGAGCGTCGGCCTCCAGGCCGACGAATCTCACCACGCACGGCGGCGAGGGCGCCGCCGCTCCTCGCGAAACGCCTGAGCGTCAAATCCGCTTGAACAGGCCGGCAACGCGCAGCAGACCCTCCGGCCAGGGGCCGTGGCCGCTGGCCGCGTCGATGCGTCCGGCCTCGCCCGCGTCGATGAGATCGGCGCCCCAGTCGGCGGCGAGCGCCGTCGACTCCTCGAATGGCGCCAAAGGATCGGTGCGGCTCGCGACCAGCACGCTCGGGAACGGCAGGCGGGCTCGCGGCGTCGCGCCCCAGCGACCGTGCTCCAGCGTATCGCGCCCGCCCCGCGAGGGCGGCGCGACCAGAAAGGCGCCGCGCACGTCGAGACCGGCGAGGTCGGGCGCGGCCTGCGCCAGCGCCACCGCGCCGGCCGAATAGGCGATGAAGAAAATCGGCTTCGTCGCGGATTTCGCGGCTTCCGCGATCTCCTCAGGCGTCACCGGCTCGCCGACGAAGCGCGCGCTCGAAAGCTTCGCGCTCCAGCGCGCCTGCCAATGGCTGTCATCGGGGATTTGCCGTTCGGGCACGAAGATGAGGTCGAGGTCGGCGGCGCGCATCCGGGCTTCTTAGCCGCTTCGCGCCGCCGTGGCGAACGCTTCAGGTGAGTCCGGCCGCAGCCGAAGGCCGCGCCGCCGCCACGGTCGCGGCGAAAGGCTGCTTCGCCGTACGGCGCGAGGGTTTTTCCATGCCGATGAAACACAGCAGCGCCGCGGCGATCGGCGCGTTTTTCAGGATCGGCGCGAAGGGGGTCAGCCAATATTCGTGCGGCAGCATCAGCGCCGCGACCGAGAACAGGACGAGCAGCGCGAACATCGCCTGCGCGACGCGGACCGGGCGCCAGTTGACGAGCATCATCGCGCCGAGCGCGATGTTGAGCGCCGCGACGCCGAACAGCGCGACTTGCGCCAACGGACCCGTCAATCCAAGCTCTCCGAGCATCACGTAAAACTCGTCCGGCGGAAAAAGCCCGAACGACACGAGGCCCGTGCCAAGCCAAAGCGCCGCCAGCGTCAGGCGAAACAGCGGCTGCAGGAAATAGAGCCGCGCCCGCCAGAGGTCGGCGATCGTCGAGGGCTGCCGCGCGAGGCTTTCGGCGAACGACATCGGCGCGCGCCCGAGCGCGGCCGTGATCGAGGCGGGATCGCCGACGCTGCCGCGCTCGAGCAGATCGAGCATTTCGCGGTCCCCCGGCCCCATTTCGACGATTTCGTTGGCCCAGGCGAACAGATTGAGCAGGCTACGCGGCAGGCCGAGCGGGGACGCGGCCGGAAGTCCGAGCCACTCGCGCAGTTGCCGCGTCAAATCGTCCGTCGTCAGCGGCGCGGGGCCGACCGCCTCGACGACCGCCGGCGGCTCGGGGGCGGCGACCAGGCGAACGATCAGTTCGCTGAGTTCGCCGACGTGCAGCGGCTGGATCTTCCACCGGCCTTCGCCGAGCCGGGGCGGGATCGGCAGCGCCGCCAGCGCGCTGAAGAAATCGCCGCTCGCCCCGCCGGCCCCGAGCACCATCGAGGGTCGCACCACCACCGTTTCCAGGCCCTCGACGCCGCGAATTTCCGCCTCGCCCTCGCCCTTGGAACGCTGGAAGCGGGTCGTGTCCTCAACGCCGGCGCCAAGCGCCGATATGTGGATGAGCCTTTTCACCCCCGCCGCGCGGCAGGCGAGCGCGAGGCGCTTCGCGCCCTCGGCGTTGACGCCGGCAAGGCTCTCGAGCCGCGAATCTCGCGCCAGCCCCGCGCAATTGACGACGATTTCGGCGCCGGCGAGTCGGTTGCCGATCGCGCTCGGGTCGCCCGCCGCGATGTCGAGATCGGCTTGCGAGGGCGCCTCGACCGAGTGGCCGGCGCGATGAGAGCGGCCACGACGTGGCGGCCTATGAAACCGGACCCTCCAATGACTTTCAGCGCGGCCATGCCATCCCCTCCGAGACGTTTCTATTTCGCGGGATCGTATTGCAAGCAGCCTCGCCCAAAGGCTGTCGTTGACGCCGGTCAACAACAGGGGTCCTCGAGCGAAGGGCGCCAACAAAAAAGGCGCCCCCGGAGGGGCGCCTCGCATTGCCTCGGCAAGTCGACTGCTCAGGCCCGGTGAACCCAATGGCCCTTGTGCCAGGCCCAGGCGTTGCCTTCCCACGCATAATGGCCCTTCACCCAGACCCAATGCGGACCCGCGGGCGGGGGCGGCGCGGTTTCGACCACCTCGGCCGGCATTGCCGGCACTTCCATGGCGACGTAGTGGCCGCGGTTCCAGGCCCAGGCGTTGCCGCGCCAGACCCAATGGCCGGGCACCCAGTGCCAGCCGGGATGCGGCGGCGGGGGCATGGTCTCGACCCGAAGCGCCGGCATCGGCACATCGACCACTACCTGGGCAAGGGCCGGCGCGGCGAAAGCGGCGACAAGCGTCGAGGCCATCAGCCCCAGCGCAGCGCGACGTCCATAATTCATTGCGTTTCTCCTAGAGTCCGCGCGGCGCGCCGCGACGGCAGAGTTGAAATCCCGCCGCTTCTCCGTGCCGGCCCTTTTCGGACCCGGCAGCGCGATTCGCGGCGGACTCATCCTGGATTTGCGCCACTGAACGGCGTCTGAACGGCGGCGCTGCGGCTGAAGTCCGGTATGCGCTCAGACACGAAACTGTCATCCCCGCGAAAGCGGGGATCCAGTGTCGTAGGGCTCTGCGGCTTCAAGTTTTCAGCCCTTCTTCGGTGGGCCAAGCATCACACTCTGGATCCCCGCTTTCGCGGGGATGACAATGTGAGCGTCCTAACAGAGCGCATGCAGAGTATTTCGCACTTGCCCCGGAAGCGCTTCCTCGGCGACAACGCCTTGAGGAACGGCCGGGAGGGGCAAAATGGCGAGCGACGCGGCAGCCGATCTCAAAAACGACGCGCTGCACTATCATCGCGAGCCGCGGCCCGGAAAATTGGAGATCGCGGCAACAAAACCGCTGGGCAATCAGCGCGACCTCGCGCTCGCCTATTCGCCGGGCGTCGCTGTCGCCTGCGAGGCGATCCGCGACGATCCGCATCAGGCGGACGAACTGACCACGCGGCAAAACCTGGTCGCCGTGCTCTCCAACGGCACCGCGGTGCTCGGCCTCGGCGCGATCGGGCCTCTGGCGGCCAAGCCCGTGATGGAGGGCAAGGCGGTCCTGTTCAAGAAATTCGCCGGCATCGACGTGTTCGACATCGAGGTCAACGAAACCAATGTCGACAAGCTCGTCGACATCATCGTCGCGCTGGAGCCGACCTTCGGCGGCATCAATCTCGAGGACATCAAGGGCCCGGAGTGTTTCGAGGTCGAGGAAAAAGCCAAGGCGAGGATGAAAATCCCCGTCTTCCACGACGACCAGCACGGTACGGCGATCATCGTCGCCGCCGCGATCACCAATGCGCTGGAGCTCAACGACAAGCGTCTCGACGAGGTGAAGATCGTCTGCTCGGGCGCGGGCGCCGCGGCGCTCGCCTCCCTGAACCTGCTCGTCTCGCTCGGCGCCAAACGCGAAAACATTTTCATCTCCGACATCGAAGGCGTCGTCTACAAGGGGCGCGAAAAGCTGATGGACCGCTGGAAGGCGGTTTACGCTCAGGAGACGCGCGCTCGCTCGCTCGCCGACGTCATCGGCGGCGCCGACATCTTCATCGGCCTCTCCGCCGCGGGCGTTCTCAAGCCGGAGCTGTTGAAGCAGATGGCGCGCGATCCGCTCGTCATGGCCCTCGCCAATCCCAATCCGGAAATCATGCCAGAGCTGGCGTTCGAGGCGCGGCCCGACGCCATGATCTGCACCGGCCGCTCGGACTATCCGAACCAGGTCAACAACGTTCTCTGCTTCCCCTACATTTTCCGCGGCGCGCTCGACGTCGGCGCTTCCGAAATCAACGAGGCGATGAAGAAGGCGGCGACGATGGCGATCGCCTCGCTGGCGCGCGAAGCGCCTTCCGAGGTCGTGGCGCGCGCCTATGGCGGTTCGGCCGCGCCGTTCGGGCGCCAGTCGCTGATCCCGAGCCCGTTCGATCCGCGGCTCATCATGCGCATCGCGCCGGCGGTGGCGCGCGCGGCGATGGAGACCGGCGTCGCGCGCCGGCCGATCGCCGATTTCGACGCCTATGCCGACCGGCTCGGACGCTTTGTGTTCCGTTCCGGCTTCATCATGAAGCCTTTGTTCCAGAAGGCGCGAGAGACCCAAAAGCGGGTGATCTACAGCGAGGGCGAAGACGAGCGCGTGCTGCGCGCGACCCAGGTCGTGCTCGAGGAGCGGCTCGCGAGGCCGATCCTGATCGGCCGCCCCGAGATCATCCAGGAGCGGGTGAAACGCTACGGGCTGGCGATCAGCGCCGGCGTCGACTTCGAGGTCGTCGATCCGCGCAGCGATCCCCGCTATCGCGACTATGTCGCCGATTATCTCAAAGTGGCGGGGCGCAAGGGCGTGACGCCCGACGCCGCGCGCACCGTGGTGCGCGGCTCGCCCGCCGTGATCGGCGCGCTGGCGCTGCATCGCGGCGACGTCGATGCGCTGATCTGCGGCCTCGACGGACGCTTTTCCTCGCGCCTTCAGCATATCAGGGACATCGTCGGCCTCGCGCCCGGCGCCAAGGACCTCGCCGCGCTGTCGCTCGTTATCGCTTCGACCGGCGCCTATTTCCTCGCCGACACGCATGTGCGCTACGATCCGAGCGCCGAGGAGATCGCCGACATGGCGGTCTCCTGCGCTCATCATGTGCGCCGCTTCGGCGTGACGCCGAAAATCGCCTTGATTTCGCATTCGGACTTCGGCGCCACTGACAGTCCTTCTGCGCGAAAGATGCGGGCGGCGCTGGCGTTGCTGCGCGAGCGGGCGCCCGACCTCGAAGCGGATGGCGAGATGCAGGCGGACACGGCGCTGTCGATGGTCGCGCGCCAGCGCGTCATCACGGAATGCCGGTTCGAGGGCGAAGCCAATGTGCTGATCTTCCCCAATCTCGACGCCGGCAGCACCGCGCTGCAGATGACGCGCGTGATCGCCGACGCGCTGCCGGTCGGGCCGATCCTGATGGGCCCGGCCAAGCCCGCCCATGTGCTGACGTCTTCGGTGACGGCGCGCGGCATCGTCAACATGACGGCGATCGCGGTCGTCGAGGCCGCAGGCGGCTAGACTAATTTGGAGCGGCCGCGCCCCCGCCGCCGACCGTCGTGAGCGCTCAAAGCATCGTCGACGAGGGCGTCGATGCTCCAAGCGGCGCGCGTTCGTCGGGCCGGCGAGGACACCCCGCCCTGAGCCGCTTCGCGCCTAGCGGCGCCTGGTTTAAATTCCTGACGCGCTTCGGCGATTCGCCGGAGGTTAAAGGACGCCAGGCGTGGTCGCTGAGGAGCTTTCCTCTCTGAGAGTAACGCGCCGTTTCGCCGGCTCCGCGCCTGCGATGCGCAATTTCCTTGGGGTTTCTGCGCTTTACGTGCTGGCCTATGCCGCCATCAACGCCGTGACGGACTCGCTGACCTATGGGCCGACGACGATCACGCTCTGGAGCCCCGACAATGCGCTGAGCGTAATCCTGCTGTTGCATTCGAGCTTGTACGCGCCGCTCGTACTGGTGACCTCGATTGCGACCGATCTCTGGTTCAAGCAGCCCGAGACGCCTGCGTTCGCCGTTGTCTTCAGCGACCTCATCGTCACTTTCGGCTATCTTGTGATCGCCGTCGTGCTGCGCGACGCCTTCCGCTTCGACATCCGCAAGGCGACCTACGCCAACATGATCGCGCTGCTGGCGGTGGCCCCTTCGGCTGCGATTCTGACCGGAGCCGTCTATTGCGGCGCGCTCTATGTCACGGGATCGCTGCCGTTCGGCGCGCTGTTCAAAGGCCTCGAATATTTCTGGATCGGCGACGCGGTTGGCATGATCGTACTGATCCCCGCCGCTGTCGCCTTCTACGATATCTTCAGCCGTGCCCGCTGGCGCGCGCTCAGGACGACCTCGCGCGCCGCCATCGCCACGGCGATGCCGGCCGTCGTCGCGGTTCTCATCACGGCCAGCATAGAAATCCCGGATAGTCGCTATCTGTTCAGTCTTCTGTTCCTGCCGGTGCTATGGATCGGCGTCGCGTTCGGCTATGACGCGGTCGCGATCACGCTGCTTGCGACACAATTGCTGCTCGTCGCGATCCTGGGCGCCTCGCATGCCTCGATCGACAAGCTCGCCTCGTTTCAGACGCAGATGTTCGTGCTGGCTTCGACCGGCCAGTTGCTTGGCGCGCTGGTGACCGAACGCGAGGAAGCGACACGCGACGTCGCCCGCCAGCGCGCCGATCTCAATCGCCTGACGGCGCAGGCGACGACGGGCGCGCTCGCCGCCGCCTTCGCGCATGAGATCAGCCAGCCGCTGGCGGCGCTTTCAGGCTACGTCCATGCCGCAAGGCGCCTGCTCGCCAATCCCGGCGAAACCGAAGGCGCCGCCGCGGCTCTCCAGAAGGCGGAAGCCGAGACGCGCCGCACGCGCGACATCGTCACGCGCATCCGCGACTTCGTTGCGAGCGGCAAGCTCGATCTCGCCTCCTGCGATCTCGGCGCGATCGCCCGCAAGATCGTCTCCATCAATCGCGAGGAGGCGCGGGCGCGAGACGTGCGGCTGGAGTTCGAGCCTGCCGAAACGCCCGTCAACGCGTCGGTCGACCGCATCGCGATCGAGCAGGCCCTCAACAATCTCGTCGTCAACGCCATCGAATCGGCGACGCGGTCGGACGAGACGAGAGGCCTGGTGAGGATCACGCTCGCGCGCGAGCCCGCCACGATGCGCATCGAGGTCGAAGACGACGGCCCGGGCGTATCGGAGGAGATTGCGAGCCATCTGTTCGAGGCGTTCGAAACCACCAAGCCGCGCGGCATGGGGCTCGGCCTCACGCTCGCTCAGCAGATCGTCGCCAAGCACGGCGGCCGCCTTTCCTGGCGCGCACGCGCGCCGCGCGGCGCCGTCTTCGTCATCGAGCTTCCGGCAAAGGACGCCGCCCTTGAGACCTAAGGTTCATATTGTCGACGACGAGCCGCACTTGAGGGAATTGCTGGCGCTGCTGCTTTCGACCGCCGGCATCGAGACCGTGGCCCACGCCTCCGCGGAAGACTTCCTCGACAGCGGCGTGCATAAAACGCCGGCCTGCGCGATCCTCGACAATCGCATGGCCGGCATGAGCGGGCTGGAGCTGTTGAAGCGCATCAAGGACCAGGGGTCCGAGGCGACAATCATCATGCTGACCGGCCACGCCGACGTGCCGACCGCCGTCGCCGCCATGAAGCTCGGCGCCTTTCATTTCATCGAAAAACCCTTCGACGGCGAGGCGCTGCTTTTCGCCATCGACGAAGCGCTTTCGCGCGCCTCGAAGATCGACAGTGAGCTCGGTGAGACCAAGAAATTCACCGATGCCCTGCGTGCGCTGACGCAACGCGAGGCCGAGGTCTACCAGTTGATGATCGAAGGCCTGCCGACCAAGGTGATCGCCGACCGGCTCGAGATCACCGACCGCACCGCCGAGCATCACCGCAGCGCGGTGATGCGCAAGCTCGACGCGCGCTCGATTTCCCACCTGATGCGGCTGGCGCTGCGCGTTAAGATTTGATGAGCGCACAACGCAAAGCGATCTAGGTAGATTCCTCAATTAACCGCCCGCGGCGATTGCCCTAGAACAAGGTCAACGGGACAGGACGCAGGGTCTGGAGCGACCAGCGCCTGATTTTCCCAAAACAGGCCGTGTCGCGGCGGAGCATTGCCGCACACGGAAGGAACAATAGGAGCGAGTTGTGCAACACTTTCTGGCCTCTTTCCTGCGTGACGAATCCGGCGCCACCGCGATCGAATATGCGCTGATGTCGTCCTTGATCGCGCTGGCGCTCGTCGCCGTGCTCACCAACCTCGGCACAAAGCTGAGTTCGGAATTCTCGGAAATCAGCGGTGCGCTGAAATAAACTCGCGCCCGCCACGGCGCGGGCTCGCTTGACGGCGAGGCGGTCGAAGCGGGGTCTTACATAGGCCCCGCTTTGGCCGCGCGCTGTTTTCGTTCGATCGTTAAGGACTGATGAGCGCGATCCTCTAAACCCCCTAGGTATAGCCTACAATTTTAGCTTTGGCCGCTTCTCGCTAGGATGATCGCATCAACAAAGGAGCCCGCCATGTCCCGTCTTGCAAAATCCTTCCTCACCAACCAGTCCGGCGCCACCGCGATCGAATATGCGCTGCTGTCATCGCTGATCGCGCTGGCCCTGGTCGCCGTGCTGACCGCGCTCGGCACGCGACTGAGCTCTGAATTCTCCGAAGTGAGCGGCGCGCTGAAGTAAGCTCTCCTCCCTCCCCCGCGAGGCGGGGGAGGGGACGACACAGCGACGGGCGGTCGCCCGTTTGCCGCCTCGCCCCAAGCGCGCTAGCCTCGCCGCAATGACGTTTCACCTGACCGACCGCGACGCGGCCATGCTCGCTGGCGCGCATGGTCCCGCCGCGGCGTTCGCCATGCGCTTGCTCGTGCGCTTCGCCGAAAGCGTCGAGGCGCCACGCCTCATCGACATCGAGAGCGCGCATATCGACGGCTGTCTCTATCTGGGCCAAGCGAGCCTCGATTTCGTCGAGCGTTTCGTCGCGCTCGGCGGCCGCGTCGGCGTGCCGACTACCCTCAACGTCGGCTCGCTCGATCTTATTCAACCCGCCCGCTTCCGAGGCTCTGAGGAACTACGCGTAAGCGGGCGAAGGCTGATGGAGGCGCATGTCGCGCTCGGCTGCGCGCCGACTTTTACCTGCGCGCCCTATCAGACGTCGGCGCGGCCGCGTTTTGGCGCGCAGATCGCCTGGGGAGAATCGAACGCCATCGCCTTCGCCAATTCCGTGATCGGCGCGCGCACCGAACGCTACGGCGACTTCATCGATCTCTGCGCCGCGATGACCGGACGCGCGCCGGAATTCGGCCTGCATGTGAGCGCCAACCGCCGCGCGCGCACGCTCGTCGAGATCACATCCATTCCGGAGAGCTGGAGCGATCCCGCATTGACGGCCGTGGCGGTCGGCTATCTGATCGGCCGGCTCGAAGGCGGCCCTGTCGCGATCGTCGGGCTGCCCGCCGGGACGGGCGAGGACGATCTGAAGGCGCTTGGCGCGACCGCGGCGTCATCAGGCGCCGTCGCCCTGTTTCATGCCGTTGAACTCACGCCCGAGGCGCAGACGCTGGAGGCCGCGTTTCAGGGCGAACGCCCCGAGCGTATTGTGAGTTTCGGCGCGGACGATCTTCGCGCCGCCGTGCGTTTGCTCTCGACCTTGCCCGACGGCGCGCCGCTCGACGCCGTCGTGCTCGGCACGCCGCATTTCTCGCTCCGCGAATTCGAAAAGCTTGCCGCGCTGGTTGGCGCCGAGGCGCCTCGTGCAAAAATCTACGTGAACACGGGCCGCGCGACGCGCGCCGCGCTGCGAGACAAGCATTGGGCGCAAAAGCTCGACGCTTTCGGCGTCGAATTCATCGTCGACACCTGCGCCTATGTGACGCCGATGCTTCCGGCGGGAACCAGGGCGATCATGACCTCATCAGGCAAGTGCGCCTATTACGCGCCCGGCAACATCGGCGCCGAAGTCGCCTTCGGTTCGCTCGCCGAATGCGTCGCTTCCGCGAAGACCGGCAAGGTAGTGCGTTTGTGAGGATCGTCGCGCTCAACGAGGGCGAAGCGGAGGGCGAGCCGCTGCTGCTCACCGAGCCCTTGAGTTTCTGGGGCGGCCTCGACCTCGCGACTGGCCGGATCATCGACGCGCATCACCCGCAGGCCGGCCAAAACATCACGGGCCGTATCCTCATGATGCCCGCAAGCCGCGGCTCGAGCTCGGGCAGCGCGGCGCTCGCGGAAAGTCTGCGGCTCGGCGCCGGCCCCGCCGCGATCCTCATGAAGCGCCGCGATGGCATCGTCATCGTCGGCGCGATGGTCGCGGCGGAGCTTTATGAAGTGCTCTGCCCGGTCGCGCTCATCGAAGAGCGAGACTGGCTGAACCTGGCGGCCGCTTCACGGCTGAAGGTATTTGCTGACAAGGCATTAGCGCGGATCGAACGCGTTGGTTAGAGATTTTTTGGCGGCGGAATTGCGACGCCGAGCCCACCAGCCTCTACATCCCTGGGAACGCTCCACTTTTTGCGTGAGCGGAACAAACCCTATCTTAATTGCCTATTTCCCGCTAGGTTGGGCAAACGCAGGCGGAGAAGCTCACCTTCGCGCCACAGAGCGGGTTCGCAGTGGGCTCAACAGATTTGTTGAAGGGATGCAGCAATGTCCCCCGCCAAGGTCCCGGCAACGCGAAAGCCGCGCCGGGATAAGGCTGTTGCTCGCAGCGCGAGTCCCGTCGAGCGCGACGGCGAGCCCTTTCCGATCGCCGCCATCGGCATGTCCGCCGGCGGGCTCGAGGCCGCAACCGACTTTCTGAAGGCGATGCCGCCGAACAGCGGGCTCGGATTTGTATTCATCCAGCATCTCGAGCCCGCACGAAAAAGCCTGCTTGCCGAACTGCTTGGCAAGCACACCAGCATGCCCGTCCTGGAGGTCGAAGACGGCATGGCGGTCGAGGCCGATCATGTCTACGTGATCGTTCCCGCGCAGACGCTGCTCATCGAGGATGGCGTTCTTCGCCTCCGCGAGCCCGCCGAGCCGCGCGGCCTGCGCCATCCAATCGATCATTTCTTCACGGCGCTGGCCGCGGACCGGGCCAACCGGGCGATCGCCATTGTGCTCAGCGGCGCCGGAAGCAACGGCTCCGCCGGCATCCAGGACATCAAGCTCGCGGGCGGCATGTGCATCGCGCAGACGCCCGAAACGGCGAAGTTCGACAGCATGCCGCGACATGCTGTCGCAACTGGCGCGGTCGACTACGTGCTTGCGCCCGGCGACATGGCCGCGGCGCTGATGCGCTATGCGCGCCATCCCTATCTTGAAGCGGATGCGCTGAAGGCGATCTCGAGCGCCTCGAGATCCCACTACCGGGACGTGCTTGCGCTGATCCGCGAACGCAGCAATCACGACTTCCGCCAGTACAAGGGCGCCACGCTGTCGCGCAGGATTTATCGCCGGATGGGGCTCGCCGGCCTTGTATCGCTCGACGACTATCTGACCAGGCTGCGCGGCGATCCCGCCGAATTGCAGGCGCTGGTGCGGGACATGATGATCAACGTGACAGGCTTTTTCCGCGACGGCGAAGCCTGGGAGGCGCTCGAGCGCGAAGTGATCGCGCCGCTCGTCCAGCAGGCCGCGCCCGACCAGACGATCCGCGCCTGGGTCCCCGCCTGCTCGACCGGCGAGGAAGCCTACACGATCGCCATGCTGCTCGCCGAGCGCGCGGAGACGACGGAGAAAGGCCTGCAGGTCAAGATTTTCGCCACCGACATTGCCGACCACAATCTCGCCAATGCGCGTCGCGGCGTCTATCCGGCCAGCATGGTCGAACGTCTCTCGCCCGGGCGGATCGATCGCTTCTTCGCCAAGACGGGCGATAGCTATCGCATCAAGCGCGAGATTCGCGAAACCGTCGTATTCGCGCCTCAGAACCTGCTCGCCGATCCGCCCTACTCGAAAATGGATCTGGTGAGCTGCCGCAACCTGCTCATCTATCTCGACGCCGAGGCGCAGAATCGCGTCCTGTCGCTCGCGTATTTCGCACTGCGCGAAGGCGGCTATCTGTTCCTCGGCAACGCCGAATCGATCGGGCAGCGCGATCATCTGTTTGCAACCGTGTCGAAGCGCTGGCGCATCTATCGGCGGGCCGGCGGAAGGCGAGCCCCAAGCATCGACTCTTCAATCTGGCCTCCCGTTTCAACGCCGGAACGGGAATACGCCGGGCCAAAGGTCGCCGACATCGCCGTTCAAGCGCTCGCCGATCGCTTCGGGCCTGCCTCGGTGGTCATCGACCGGCATTACCGCGTCCAGCATTTCCACGGCGTGACCGATGACTATCTGAAACAGCCGCCGGGCGCGCCGACCCTCGACCTGATGGCGATGGCGCGCGACGGATTGTCGTTGCCGATCCGCCGCGCGGTAAAACAGGTGGTTGAAGGAAAGGAAACCGGGACGTCCGTCGCCGCGCGCGCCAACGGCCGCTTGGAGGTCACCGCCAGCCCGCTCGGCAGCCGGAACGGCGACGGTCTGATCCTGGTCAGCTTTTCGCCGACGGCAAAGCGCGCTGAGGACCGCGCGGATCCCGGCGGCAAGGCGAGTCCTCGGGGTGAGCTCGAATATGAGGACGAACTCAAGCAGGCGCGCGACGAGCTGCACGCCATCATCGAGGAATATGAAACGGCGAACGAAGAATTGAAGGCCGCCAACGAGGAAGGGACCAGCGTCAACGAGGAGCTGCAGGCGACCAACGAGGAGCTGGAATCGTCCAAGGAGGAGTTGCAGTCGCTCAACGAGGAACTCAACGCGGTCAACGCCGAGCTCGAACAGAAGTTGGCTGAGCTTGACGAGACCAGCGATGATCTCCGCAATCTTTTGTCGGGCAACGACATCGCCACCATTTTCCTTGACGCGCACGCGCGGATCAAATGGTTCACACCCGCGGTGACGCGGCTGTTCGCCGTCATCGACAGCGATATCGGCCGGCCGATCACCAATCTCGCGCAGAAATTCGTCAATGGCGATCTCGTCGGCAAATCACGCGCGGCGATCGACAAGCTTGCTGTGAGCGAGGAGGACGTGCGGGCCGACAACGGTCGGGACTATTCGCTGCGCGTGCAGCCCTATCGCACGCGCGACAACCGCATCGACGGCGCTGTGGCGAGTTTCGTCGACATCACGGCGCTGAAGCGCTCCTATTCGCAAACCGCGGTGGCGCGCGATTACGCCGAGGCGATCGTGCGCACGGTCCACGATCCGATGATCGTCCTCAATGGCGATCTGCGCGTGCAATCGGCCAACCCCGCTTTCTACGAATATTTCCAGGTCGACGCGAAGGAGACCGAAGGACGCTTTGTTTACGATCTCGGCGACGGCCAGTGGGTTGTCCCCGAGCTTCGAAAGCTTCTGGCGGAATTGCCGCCGATCGAGGGCCGGATCGCCGATTTCGAGATCGAGCACGAATTCCCGCACATCGGCCGCCGCTCCCTTCTGCTCAACGCACAGCGCATCGTCGGCTTTGGCGATCGCCCTGATCTCATTCTGCTCGGATTCGACGATGTGACAGAGCGAAACAAGGCCGAACGGCATCGGGAAATGCTGCTCGCCGAACTGAGCCACCGCGTGAAGAATTCGCTCGCGGTCGTTCAGTCGATCGCGACGCAGACGCTGCGCACCAGCAGGACGATCGAAGCTTTTGGCGACGCGTTCGCCGGCCGCATCCAGGCGCTGGCCCGCGCGCACGACATTGTGCTGAAGGCCGGATTTCAGCAAGTCGCGCTGGCGACGGTCGTCGATCAGGCCCTCGATCCCTTCAAAATCAGCGGAGAAATTGACATCGCCGGGGGCCCGCTCGTCGAACTCGAGTCCAGCGTCAGCCAGTCGCTCACGCTGGCGCTGCACGAGTTGGCGACCAACGCGCTAAAATATGGCGCGCTGTCCGCCGCCGCAGGAAAAGTTTCGATCCAGTGGCGGATTGATGCGGATGGCGGCGACCCGCGCGTCCTGCTCACCTGGATCGAGAGCGGCGGCCCTGCCGTCAGCGAGCCCAAACGGACCGGGCAGGGAACGCGCTTCATTGTGGGAGCCTTGAAATACGATCTGCGCGGCGAAGCGAAATTTGATTTCAAGGCCGACGGCTTGCGCGCGACGATCGCCTTTCCCCTGAAGGGGGCGGCAGGCGCCGCCGTCGCAAACAAATCTCAAGGCGAAGCATCGCATGACTTGCGTTGACCCTTCGACCGGCGCGCGGCGACGCGTCCTCGTTGTCGAAGACGAATTTCTGATCGCCGAGCACACGGCGGCGCTGCTCGAAGGGCTCGGCTACGAAGTCTCGGGTCCCGTTGCGACCGTCCCCGAGGCGATGGCGGCAATCGGCAGCGAAGCGCTGGATATCGTCCTTCTCGACGCCAACCTCGGCGGAACCAGCAGCGCGCCGGTCGCCGCCGAACTCGCCGGCCGCGGGCTGCCGTTTGTCGTCGTGACCGGCTACGGCAATCTGGCGCTCGTCGCCCCTGGCCTGGAGGACGCGCCGCGACTGACCAAACCCGTCACCTCCGCCAGTCTCGCCGCGATGCTGGCCAAGATTCTGACGGGGTGATGAGCGAATCCCCCTCCCCCGCTTGCGGTGGAGGGTTGGGGTGGGGGACGCCCACCGCGCTCAAACAAATAACCGTCGCTCACGCCAGCTTAAAACCCCCTCCCCCCTTGTGGGGGAGGGTTGGGGAGGGGGGACGCCCACCGCGCTCAAACAACCAAACTACGTGCGCACGCACCCCCACCCTTGCCCTCCCCCATGAAGGGGGAGGGGACGGCTGGCCGACTTGGCGCGCAAATGCTCAAACAAACAAGCCTTCGCTCACACCCTCCCCCACCCTTGCCCTCCCCCGCGTCGCGGCTACTGTATGCAGACATCTTTGTTTGGCCCAGCACCGCGGGGGCTGTGTCCCCTTCTCCCCTTGCGGGAGAAGGTGGCCGAAGGCCGGATGAGGGGTCCGCGCCGCGAGAAGGTATGTTTGAGGGTTGGACGCGCCGCAGTTGCAATCCTGGAAGCTTCGCAGAAACCGGAGGCGACCCCTCATCCCCCCTTCGGGGACCCCCGGGAAACGCTACGCGTTTCCCTCGGTCCCGCAAGGGGAGAAGGGGATATTCGCCAAACTTCGGCTCAATCAAGATGTCTGCATACTGTAGCGCGTCGCGGGGGAGGGGACGGCTAGCCGAAGTGATGCACACCCCCTTGAGGCGCCGCGCGTTCTCGTCGATGATGCGCGGACAAACAGGGGCGTCCATGACCTTCCCGCTTTTCGATCTCGCCGCCTTCGAGCGCGCCGACGTCTCGGCGAAGCGCGCGCTGGCGGAAAATCTCGACCGCATCTGCCGCACGACCGGCTTTCTCGCCATCGTCAATCACGGCGTCCCGGAAGCGACGATCTCGGGCGTGTGGAATGCGGCGCGCGCCTTTTTCGATTTGCCGCCTGAGGAGAAGCAGCGCGCGAAAACCCCCTACCCCGGCTACCCCTACGGCTATCTTGGTCCCGAGCTCGAATCGCTGGCGCGCTCGCGTGAAGTGGAAGCGCCGCCCGATCTGAAGGAGAGTTTCAATGGCGGCCCGAGCGCGGCGCCGCCGGGCATGAACGATCCGCAGGCGCTCGCCTTCTGCTACGCCGAGACGATCTGGCCGGAGCGGCCGGCGGGGTTCCGCGAGGCGTGGCGCGCCTATTATTCCGCGATGGAAGCGCTGGCGAACCGCATCATGCGCGCTCTCGCGGTCGCGCTCGGGCTCGATGAAGCTTTCTTCGAACCGTACCTGAGCGCGCCGATCAGCGGCTTGCGCGCGTTAAACTATCCGGCCCAGGAGGTCGCGCCAAAACCCGGACAGATCCGCGCCGGCGCGCATAGCGACTATGGCAGCCTGACGATCCTGCTGCCTGAGCCGGGCTCGGAGGGGCTCGAAATTCTGAACCCTGAGGGCGTCTGGACAGCCGTGCCGCCCGTAGCCGGCGCCTTCGTCATCAACATCGGCGATCTGATGGCGCGCTGGACCAACGATCGCTGGGTGTCGACCCTGCATCGCGTCGTCAATCCCGCCAGCGAGGCCATGGCGCGCCGGCGGCGGCAATCGCTCGCCTTCTTCCATCAGCCGAACTGGGACGCCGAGATCGTCGCCCTGCCCTCCTGCCTCGCGGCCGGCGAACACGCCAAATACTCAGCCGTTCTGTCAGGACCTTATCTGATGAGCAAATTTCAATCGACGACCAAATAGGATTTTTGGGAGGGACAAATGCGCTATCAGGTCAACGGCAACGATCATGCAGACGGTGGCGATCGATCTCGATCCGGGGGAGAGCGTCTACAGCCAGACCAACACGATGGCCTGGATGAACGATCAGGTTCAGATGAACACCCATACCGGCGGCGGCCTGTTCGCGGGCTTCATGCGCAGCCTCGGTGGCGGCTCGCTGTTCATCACCGATTTCACCTCCTCGGGCGCCGGCCATGTCGCCTTCGCGCCGCGCTTTCCCGGCACGATCATCCCGGCGCTGCTGCAGGCCGGCCAGTCGCTGATCTGCCGCAAGGAGACATTTCTGGTCGCGGAAAAGACGGTGGCGCTCGAAACCGTCTGGCAGCGCCGCATCGGCGCGGGTTTCTTTGGCGGCGACGGTTTCATGTTGCAGAAGGTGACGGGCCCGGGCGTGGTGTGGCTCGACTTATCTGGCGAACTCGTCGAGCGCGATCTCGCCGACGGCGAGCGGCTGCTCGTCCATGCCGGCCATGTCGGCGTGTTCGAGCCCTCTGTGTCGTTCGACATCCAGATGGTCAGCGGCTTCAAGAATATCTTGTTCGGCGGCGAGGGCCTGTTTCTCGCGACCTTGACCGGCCCCGGCCATATCTGGCTGCAAAGCATGCCGATCCTCAACCTCGCCGAGGAAGTCGCGCGCTACCTGCCGCGCGCGGGCTCCGACACCGGCGCCAATTCGACCATCGGCACGCTCGGGACCGGCGCCGCCCTCGGCGTAGCCGGCGGCCTGCTCGGCGGGCTGTTCGGCGGGTCGGATAGCTGAGAGGTTGTTTGTTTGGTCCGGCGCCCGGGCGCGTTCCTGCTATCGCCTTCCCCGCTTGGCGGCTACGGTATGCAGACATCTTTGTTTAGCCCAGCACCGCGGGGGCTGTTCCCCTTCTCCCCTTGCGGGAGAAGGTGGCCGAAGGCCGGATGAGGGGTCCGCGCCGCGAGAAGGTATGTTGAGGGTTGGACGCGCCGCAGTTGCAATCCTGGAAGCTTCGCAGAAACCGGAGGCGACCCCTCATCCCCCCTTCGGGGACCTTCTCCCGCAAGGGGAGAAGGGGATATTCGCCAAACTTCGGCTCAATCAAGATGTCTGTATACTGTAGCGCTTGGCGGGGAAGGGCCACGTCTTCTAGGCCTCTGGCAATTTCTAGATCGACACATTTCCAAGAAAGCCTGAAATCTTCTGTCGAAATATATTGACAAAAATAGAATTATTGGATAAACTCATTGCTGAGAATGCATAAGCGCGCTTCCTATTTCTCCCAGTGCGCTCAAAAATGGAAAAGGAAAATTTTTGCGTAACTGCCTAGCCGGAGTGAGTCCGAAAGGTCACATTTTGCGAGAGAATTTTGGCCGGTTTCGGATTTTTGCAGACGGGCGACGATCTTTCTGACTCAAGGGTGGAATGTCTCTTGCGCCCGAGATTGAATTGCTGATTGCATCGCTGAGAAGCGAGCTTCAGTCGCTTCGGGATAAACTCGCGATGGTCGAGGCCGAGAACGTCGAACTGAAGCGGCGTCTGGGTCTGGACAGTTCGAACAGTTCGAAGCCGCCTTCGAGCGACGGGTTGAAGAAGAAGCCCCGAATTGCGGGGAGTTTCGCGGTCGAACGGGCAAGATCAGCGGCGGGCAGAAGGGTCACGAGGGCGGCACGTTGCGTCAGGTCGCCACTCCCGACGCGGTGGTTCGGCACGAGGCCTGCGCGTGCGCGCGGTGCGGTTCCCGGCTCGATGCGAACTCGGCGACCGGACACGAGAAGCGGCAGGTGTTCGACATTCCCGAGCGCGTGCTGCTGGTCACGGAACATCAGGCCACGATCTACCGTTGCCGGGATTGCCGGGCCGAGACGAAGGCGGCGTTTCCGGAAGGCGTCGTGTCGGCGACCCAATATGGCGATCGGCTCAGGGCGGCGGCGATCTATCTCAATGTCCAGCAACTGATCCCCGAGGATCGCGTCGCGCAGGCCTTGAGCGATCTGTTGGGCGCGGCGGCGATCTGCCCGGCCAGCATCGTCGCCTGGGTGGGCCGGAAGGCGCGGCAGTTGCGCCCCGTCTACGAGGCGATCGGCCAGCGCGTGGCCGAGGCCGCGGTTCGCCATCTCGACGAAACGGGCTACCGGATCGCCGGCAAGCTGCATTGGCTGCACACGACGTCGAGCCTGCTTTTCACCTTCTATCGCGCCGGCGAAAAGCGCGGCGATATCCCCAGGGACTTGCAGGGGGGCGTCGTCGTCCACGATCACTTCCTGCCCTATCGCGGGATGGACAAGGTCGATCACGCCTTCTGCAACGCGCATATCCTGCGCGAACTGCAGGCGCTCATCGAGATCGACGGGGAGACCTGGGCCGAAGCCATGCGCGACATGCTCCTGAGCGCGCACGACGCGGTCAACAAGGCTCGTCAGGCGGGCCAAACCGCGCTCCCCGACAAAGCCGTCGCCGCCTTCGTCGAGCGCTACTGGGAGGCGATCCGGCTCGGCCTCTCTTTCCACCGTCAACTGCCCAAACTCCCGCAATCAGCCCGCGCGCGCGGCCGCCCCAAACAACGCGAAGGCCAAAATCTGCTCGAAAGGCTGAAGACGTTCAAAACCGAAACGCTCCGCTTCCTCATCGACTTCACCGTCCCTTTCACCAACAATCTGGCCGAACAGGACTTGAGGATGATGAAGGTGAAAATGAAAATCTCCGGATCGTTCCGAACCCTCGAAGGCGCACAAACCTTCGCAACCCTCAGATCCATCGTCTCGACCGCCCGAAAACAGGGCTGCAATATCCTGCAAATCCTAACCGCAGCCCCAAGTCACATCATCCTCGCCTTGGCCGCGTAGAAACCGGCTTGGGAGTTACATTTTTGCGGCTTTTTACCTACAAGCCATTGAAAATAAACAAAACAGGCTGCTTAACAAGCGGCTTTTAGCGGACTTTAACGGACGCTAAGCGGACCTTAACGGACGCTAAACGGACGTTAGCGGACGCTAAGCGGCCCCTAAACCGCTTTTGCTTCCTGCTACCCCGCCACGGCGTGGGCGTAAAACCTCACCTCGCGGTCGCGCCAGGCCGGCGGGTGGCCCGCAAAACCGGTGGCGAGCGGGGTCGAGGCGTAGTTGAACTTGCCGGCCTGCATCACATCGGGCCCATCGGCCTCGAGGGCGGCGTTCGTCCTGGTCCCCGGCAGCACGATGGCGATATGGCCGGGCCGGTTGCTGCGGTGGGCGCGATAGACCGCGACGACGAGGTCGCCGCGGTCGGCGGCCGCCTGGGCTTCCTCGGGCCCGTCGATCGGGCGCCAGCCCTGAGCCGCGCCTTCGGAGGCGAGCCAATCGAACTGCGCGTTGGCGAGCAGCACCTGCCCATGCTGCGGCGGGCGTAAAATGTAGACGCCGAGGGTCTCCGCCGCCGAAGCGACGAAGGCGCTGCAATGGGTGTGCGTGCCCGGCAGCTTCTCGGGAGAGTCGTCGGGCAGGCCCGTCTTCCAGTCGATGTGATGACCCGCGATCCAGCGGTGCTCGACGTCGAGGCTCTTCAAGGTCGCGAGGTTGCTTTCGGCCTTCGCAGTAATCTGCGGCGCGGCCTCGTCGGCCAGCGACGCCCGCCCGCTTCCCACGACAAGGGCGACAGCGAGGAGAAGGGGAAGCGCGCGCATGCTGGCGAAGTAGCGGGGGCCGCGCGCGCTCGCAAGAGCGGGCGGGTTCAACAATCCGGCGCCGCCGCGTCGTCAAGCCGCGTTTGCCTTCAATCCGCGCTCCGCTTCCGCAAATTGCCGATTCGGCCTATGATCAAATTTCGGGCGTCCGAGTGATCAGGTGGACGAAAAGACCAACGCGGCCATTACAAGAACGCTGGCGGAGGGCCTTGCCGGCCCGCTTCCGGGCGCGTCGCATTCGGCAGGCCAGATCGACCCGAGCGGCTCGCTCGAGGCTTTGCTGGAAGGGATCGGCGAGGGCTTTTTCGCGTTGGACGCCAGTTGGCGCTTCACCGCCTTCAACCCGTCGGCGGAAGCGATTTTCGGTCTGTCTCGCGCCGACGTCATCGGCACGTAGCTTTGGGAGGTCTCGCCCGGCATTGTCGGCACCGAATTCGAACGGCGTTACCGGACAGGTGATGTCCGAACGCACGCGGCAGGAGTTCGAGACATATTCCGTCAAGCGCCCGGATCGATACCACGAGATACGCGCGTTCCCGTTCGGGGACGGCATCGGGGCGGCGTTTCGCGACATAACCGATCGCCAGCAGGCCGCGAGGCGCTGCGCGATCGCGAGCAGGCGCTCGCCCGCTTCAGCGCATCGGCGGCATGGGCGGCTGGGAGGCCGATCTCCCGCCGGCGCTCGCCCAGCGATCGCGCGAATACGTTCAACTGCACGGCATGCCGCCGAGGCGACCAGGAAACGCGCGAGCAGTGGCTTGCGCGCGTGCATCCCGACGACGGGCGGCGGCCGAGAGCGAACTGATCGAGACCCTCGCCAGCGCTTCGCTGAACTACAAGGCCGAGTACAGGATCGTTCGCCCGAGCGACGGCGAGGTGCGCTGGATGCGGTCGGTCGCGGAGATCAACGCGGACCCGAAGGCCGCGCCATAAAAATGATCGGCGCGGATATGGACGTCACCGATCGCAGAAACGCGGAACAGGCGGCGAAAGCCAGCGAGGGCCGGCTTCGCGCCATCACCGACGCGCTGCCGGTGCTGATCTCCTATGTCGACAAGGAATGGACGTTCCGCTTCGCCAACAAGACCCTACGAGAACTGGTTCGGAGCGGCCGCTGACCGAAATAATCGGACGCCGGCTCGAGGATCTGATGGACGCCGACATGTTCGCCGCTCGGCAGCCGTTCGTGGAGCGCGCGCTCGCGGGAGAGACGGTGAACCTACGAAGCGGAATTTCTTGCGCTCCGGCCAGACGCATGCAAACGGAAATCGTGCACGTCCCGCACCGCGACGAAGACGGGCGCGATCGTCGGGATGTACAGCGTCGTGCAGGACGTCACCGCGCGCAGGCTCGCCGAAAAGGTTCTGGCCGAGAGCGAGGAGCGGTTCCGCTCGATCGCCAACAGCGCGCCGGTGCCGATGTGGGTGACCCGATTGGGCGGCCGGCGCGAATTCGTCAATCGCGCCTACCAGGATTTTCTCGGCGTCTCGCTACGACGAGGCCGTGAACTTCGATTGGCGCAAGGCGCTTCATCCGGACGATCTCGCGCGAATTTTGCGAAGAACAGGTGGAGGGAGAGGGCTCACTGCAAGCCGTTCACGCTCGAGGCGCGCTACCGCGCGCGGCGATGGTCAATGGCGCTGGCTGCGTTCGGAATCGCAGCCCCGCTGGGGCCCGAGCGGCGAACACATCGGCTTCATCGGCGTCGCCCACGACGTGACCGCCTCGAAGGAGGCCGAGCAGAAGCTGACGAGAGCTCAACCAGACGCTGGAAACGCGGATCGCAGAGCGGACGCAGCAGATTGACCGCGACGCGAGGCGCTGATCCAGACGTTTTTCAACCACTCGTCCGAATGTCACGCCGTGCTGACCGAGGACGGCGAAGGCCGGTTCCGCTATGAGGAGGCCAATCCCGCCACGCTCCAATTGTATGGCAGGACGCGCGAGCAGGTGTTGGGCCGCACGATCGAGGAGATTTTCGGCGCGCGAGATCGGCGGCGGAAGTTGGCGCGCACCTCACGGCGTGCCTCAGCAAGGGAGGTCCCTACCGATACGAGCGGATGCAGGGCGAAGCGACCATCGAAGCGGTCGCGACGCTCGCGCCCGGCGAGCCCGGAGCGCCCCGCCGCCTCATCGTCAGCGCCCACGACGTCACGGAAAGACGTCGGCTGGAACAACAATTGCGCCAGTCGCAAAAGATGGAGGCGGTCGGTCAGCTCACGGGCGGCGTCGCGCATGATTTCAACAATCTTCTGACGCTCGTGTTGGGCGGCCTCGAGGGGATCGGCCGTCAACTGCCGAACCTGCCGGACTCGGCGATCGCGGCGAAGATCGAGCGGTTCAGGGAAATGGCGATGCAGGGGGCCAAGCGCGCCGCCGCGCTGACGAGCCGACTTCTCGCCTTCTCGCGCCAGCAATCGCTGGCCCCGCAGTCATTGGACGTCAACGAGCTGGTGGCGGGCCTGAGCGAGCTTCTGAAGGCGCACGTCTCGGCGAGGCGATCGTCTTGGAAACGGTGTTGGCGGGCGGCCTCTGGCGGACTTTCGCCGATCCCAATCAGCTAGAGAACGCGCTGCTCAATCTCGCGCTCAATGCGCGCGACGCCATGCCGGAAGGCGGCAAGCTCACCATCGAGACCGCGAACGCGCGCTCGACAAGGCCTATGTCTCGTCGCTCAACGAACCCGTCGAGCCAGGCGAATATGTGATGATCGCCGTCGCGGATACAGGGACGGCATGGACCGGCTGACGCGCGAGCGCGCCTTCGATCCGTTCTTCACCACCAAGGAAGTCGGCAAGGGAACCGGCCTCGGGCTTAAGCCAGGTCTACGGCTTCGCGCGGCAATCGGCCGGCCATGTCAAGATCTACAGCGAGGTCGGCCGGAAGCCGACAGTCAAGATCTATCTTCCCAGGCGGATCGGGACCAGCGGCGAAGACAGGGAGAACCAGCGCCCGTCGAAGTCTCGCGGTCGATCGGGTCGGAGACGATTCTGCTGGTCGAGGACGATGACGCTTTGAGGAGCTTATGGCAGACAGATCCTGCAGGAACTCGGCTATCGCGTGCTGGAAGCCGAGAGCGGCGCCGCGGCGCTCGAGATGCTCGACGGCGATCAGCAGATCGATCTGCTGCTTGACCGATATCGTCATGCCGGGCGGCGTCAATGGCCGGCAGCTCGCCGATCAGGCGGCGCGCCGAAGGCCGGGCCTGAAGGTTCTGTTCATGACCGGCTACGCTCCCAACGCGATCTTCCGTCAACGGACGGTCTCGACGCGACGCGCGCAACTGATCGGCAAGCCGTTCTCGTTCGACGAACTCGCCGCGAAAGTGCGGGAAACCTTGAGCAAATGACGGTCACGCCGCATAGAAGGCGCGATGCCAATCGACGAACGCTTTTACGCCCGTTCTGATGTCTGTTTGAGGAACATAGCCGGTGAGTCGCCTCAGCAAGTCGGGCGCCGCCCATGTCGCCTGCACATCGCCCATTTGCATCGGCAGCATGCGGCGTTGAATAGGGACGCCGAGCGCCTCCTCGACCGCGTCAATGAATTCCAGCAACCCGACAGGCTGGCCGCCGCCGATGTTGACCACGCGATAGGGCGCCGCGGGTGAGAGCGAATCCACTTCCGAGACGGGGGCTCCTTCGACGGGCGGCCTGTCGATGAGCCGCGTAACGGCCTCGACGAGGTCTTCGATATAGGTAAAGTCGCGCTTCATCTGGCCCGCGCCATAGACGTCGATGGGCTTGCCCTCGAGCGTCGCCTGCACGAACTTGAACAGCGCCATGTCGGGGCGTCCCCACGGCCCGTAGACGGTGAAAAAGCGGAACGCCGTGGTCGGGATCTTCCAGAGGTGCGCGTAGGAGTGCGCCATGTCCTCCGCTGCTTTTTTGCTGGCGGCGTAGAGGGTCAACGGATGATCCGTGCGGTCAATCTCGCGAAACGGCATCGCCGAATTGGCGCCGTAGACGGAGCTTGTCGAGGCGATCAACAGATGTTTTACGTCAGCCGCCCGGGCCGCCTCGAGAACGTTGTAGGTTCCGACCAGATTGGCGTCGACATAGGCGCGCGGGTTTTCGAGACTGTATCGTACGCCCGCCTGCGCCGCGAGGTGGACAAGAATGTCGGGCTTCGACGAACTGACGAGGTCGCCCAGCGCAGCGTCATCCTCGAGCAGCGCGATCCTGGCCTCGAATTGCGGGGATTTTTCCAACTCGCGATGCCGCGCGATTTTCAGGGAGGTGTCGTAATAGGGCGTCATGCCGTCCATCCCGACGACGGAATGTCCTTCGGCGATCAGACGCCTGGCGAGATGAAAGCCAATGAATCCGGCCGTGCCCGTTACAAGGAACTTCATGCGCCTTCGCGGACCTTCCCAGGTTGACCAGCCGTCTCAGGCTCAATGGTTATACGACACGACGACCATAATCCTCGTTCCGGACGCGAGCGATGAGCCAATTCATGCCCGATCGAACCACAACAATGCTCTTGCTCTCGATAGCCCTGAAAAAAACCTCGCCGCCGATTATGCAAATGGCAAAAGTCAGCACTGAAAAAAACAGAAGCCAGCTTGAAAAATTGAACCGCGGCCACACATACCGATAGGCCGCGTGAATTGCCAATATATGGGTCAGATACAAAGCATAAGAGATTTCGCCGATTCGAAGGAAATATCGGACCGGCCAGAATTTGTTGTCGCCAATTTGAAGGGCGCAAAACCAGGCCACAAGTAGCACGGCCATCGGTCCAAAACACAGGACGCGCAAGTCAACGGGAATGTCGATTGGCGCGTCCCACAGATGAAAAGCAAGCATTTCGCATGCAAACACTATCCCAACGAAAAGCAACCAGATCGAACTCCTTGACTTTTGGTCGATACTTGCCAGTCCGAGGAAGCAGCCGGCGATGAACTCAAACACAAACGGGCTCGCGAAGAATTGGCCGAAAGGGGCCGTTGCCGCTGCAGCCGCCGGAGAAAGCCAGAAAACAATGTTCCCGAGGCAGATCAGGGCTGCCCAAAGGATAAGACTTGTAACGATCCGCCTTGGAAAAAACAGCAAGATCGAGAAGACGAGGTAAAAATACACCTCGTAGGATAAAGTCCAGGCGACAGGCAACAAGGGAAGCTGGCGTGAAGGAATTAATGTGTAAGACGTAAATAGATCGATGCTGCTCTGGGATTTATTGATCGAATGCGGATTGACGAGCAAAAAAGCGGTGAGCAGCAAGGTCACAACGAGATAAGGCGGGTAAATTCGGGTCAGCCTTCGCTCCAGAAATGTAGTCGTTGCAAGTGTGCGCCCCCCCGGCGGGCAGGCGGTTTTCACCATTATGACTCCGCTGATCACGAAGAATATATCGACGCCGCTTTGCAGAACGCTCAAGGCGGGATCGTAAATTACGCTATCCGCATATTCCATACTCAGGTTTGAGATATGAAAGACGATGACCAAGAGCACGGCAATGGCTCTCGCAAACTGAATTCCAATCAGCTTTTCCATTTGGCTCCCGCCGGTCGGCTCGAGTCCAGCCACACTGCGGTAGCGCTAACCGGCGGAAGAAACACGACGCTGAATAACCGCTGCTGTTTCGCGTAGGTGGCGCCAAGTCAGTGGATTGTCAAAAGTCGCTTCACTTCGTCGCAGCCAAATCGCCAGAGCTACGCCAAACATGATGGATCCCGGGTTGACCATCGAGAGGGGCGAAATTGCGCTATATGCAACCAGGACGCATCCCTGCAGATGAAAAGCCCGCAAAAGACCTGCGTCCACATCGCGAGCCCGGTTCGGGCGGAAAACGCTGGTGATCGGGACCTGAAAGAACAGAAAGATTATCGTTCCCACGATCCCATAGGTCGACCAAACGTTAGCCAGTCCGATGTCGGAGGTGGAATATATCTTGCTGCTTACTGAATACGCCAGATCTGTGTCGGCGGAGGGAAAACCTACTCCCCAAATGGGGTCAAACAATATGGTAGTCCGCGCAATTTCGTATTCCCGGAAGCGAATGCCTCCCGACAAGTCGCCCGCAAAAATGGAAAATGGATTGAAGGCATGGTCATAGAGACCGTAGACCATCAATATTGATGGAACCAGGAATATGAGCCAGCAGATCGCAGTAATGATTCGAATTGGGGAACGCAGCCGATCGAGCACAAAAACCAATCCAAATATCGCGATAAAGAAGCGTGATAATGAAAAACCTACGTCGACAGCGATGATGGTAATTGCAATAAATGCCAATAAGCCCTGTTTATAGCCGGTCACGCAAAGAAAGAATAAAAGCGAAAGAATATCGATTGCCAGATAAAGTCTTAGCCCGCGCTCGACATCATTTAGGGCCAGAGCTTCAGAGATACTCCTTGGCAATACGCCTACTAAATTCATCATAGCCAATACCAGGTAGATCAACGCGTAGCCTAGACCGAATACAAACGTCGCCTGTGCAAAATGTTTCATGAGACTTTTTGACGGGAAACACGCAAAGAAGACAAACGACAGCGGCGCGTAAAGTTGTCCGAGAGCATTCAGATTCGTTTCGCGACCGCTATACTCAGAAAATCTGATCAGCTGCCACAAGAATAACCCGATAAACAGTAAAAACAAAAACCCAACCGTCCGTTGAAGCGAAATCCAGGAGCGTAGAGCGCCCCATGCAATCAAAATCATCATGACGCCCAGCAGGCCAGATCGCACAACAGGAGGCCACAAGGCCCAAAATCGTGACCTCAGCACTACGTCGGTGAAGGTGAAAACATAGATCAAGTAAACGTAGGACGAGGAATGAAACACAGGGCTCAGCCTAGCAAGCCTGAACTTGCCAGTCCCTTGGGGATGGGGATCCTGTCCCGGCCCTGCGACGGTGGAATGGTGGTGTGTCAAACTGGCTTACCTTGCATCGCGTGGTCCTGGCCTCGCGGCGCAAAGCCCAAAGTCAATCGATGATACCGGTTGGAGCGCGACCGGTCGCGCGACAAAAGATACGCGACGCGGCCCAAATCATAACTCCGGAGAGCTTCTTTACGGATGGCGAACCGCAATGCGACCGCAGCCCATCAGCTCGCGTAACCTTGTTGGGCTCGCCGGTGGCGCTCAACTCGGGTCGCCCGCGGCCACCTCTGCCGAGGCTGGCGCCAAAAGCGATTGTCGGATACGGCGACGCGCGTAGCAAGTGCAGAAATTAGGGTGATGACAGCCCTATCGCGCCGCGGACTCCTTAAATCGCTGCTCGCCGCAACGACGGGAACTCGCGCTTACGGCCATGAATTCGAAAAGCCGACGATCCGCGGCTTTTTGGATCTGGACTCTCGCGTCCTGACCGGCAGGATTCTGAACGCAACGCCGGCCAGATTGCCCGCAGCAATCTTTTTGTCGATCGACGCGGCTTCTTGGAGCGCCGTCCGGAGCGATCACCGCGGCGCCTTTTCGCTGCCGCTCGAAAGCGTTCACTGGCCGCAGCAAATCTTGGCTTTGGAACCCTCCAGTTGGGCAAGCGGAGCGATCGGTCCGCTGCCTGCCATGTTTCGAGGGCAATCAGGCGTTTCGATTGATGTTCTTGGTTTTGGTGAGGGCGTTCGCAACAATTATTCCCGAAGCGCCTTCGACGGAATACTTACCCGTTCCAATGCGGAAATGCTGGTTTCGATGGGGTTTGATCACGTGCGTCTTGCCTGTGATCCCTCGCCCGGCCTTGCCGCCTCAAATGCCAACGAACAAAGCGCGGCAATCGACGTTGCGCTCCATGCGGTTCGGGCGCTGCTCTCTTACGGGCTCAACGTCATCGTGGATTTCCACGTTGGAGGAGGCAGCGGTGAGCAGGAATGGACTGCGGAAAATATACAGCGCGCGTATCCGGATCAGCCTCGATGGTTGCGCTACCTCGCTTATGTCGCCCGGATGGCGTCGGCGCTCGCGGTGTTTCCGCCCGATCGCGTCGCCATTGAGCAGTGGAATGAAACCACTTTGCGAGCGAACGATGACTGGCCGGCGATGGCTGAGTCTCTATGGGCGGCTATCCGCACAGCCAACGCCAACATCACGATCCTTGTTTCGGGCGCTGAATACGCGAGCGTGCACGGATTGCAACAACTCCAGGCTGATCATTTCGACGCGAGGACGGCGTTCGTTGTCCATACTTATGAGCCGATGGTCTTCACACATCAGGGCATCGCCAGCGGCCCGAACTCCGAAGATCTCCCGAATGAGCTATCCGGCCGCGCGGAGCGAGCGCGATAGCGTGTTGCAGGGACAAACAAGCACGGTTCGCGGCTATCTTTCGTCCTATTTCGACGCCGGAAGGTTCGGCTATGATGGCGCCGCTATCGGCGATCATGTTTGGTCGAAGGTGGACAGGTGGTTGGAGGACAATGGCGTTTCGACTTCCGCGCTGTTTGTAACCGAAATGGGATGCCACGGCGACACTTTGAACGCAAGTTCGGACATGCCAGGGGCCTCAGTCGTTGCACGGGCAAAATGGTTTCAGGACAATTCGTCCGTATGCGCCGCACGGGGCGTTTCGCGCACGTACTGGTCTTACGGAGGCGACAGGAACGTGTGGAATTTCTGCCAGAACGGGATCCCCGATCCCGCGATTCTGGCCTCTTTTGGAAATCCATGCCCAGCGCATCTGTTCGAACCCGAAACACGGCAGTTGATTGCGCGGATGTCGCGGCCGCCGTCCGCCGCCAGGCAAACGCATCTAAACGCCGTCGTGCGGCTGTTGAAATTGTCAGATCTTTGGATGCGCCTGGATGCGTTTTATCTGTTTGGTCAATTCAACGCCGCACATAGGCGCCCCGAACAGGACGCCATGCTCAATTTTCTGGGGCCGCGGTTCGACTGCCGTCAGTTCGGCGCAGGCGAATGGCGAGATGATGTGGGATTTGCTTCCGACGGGCTCGGCGGATTTCTCGATACGGGCCTCGCGCCAGGCGTGTCCGGCAATTCAGCCGCTGCTCAAGATTTTGTTTGTCTAGCTCTCCGCCGCTCAGGGCCATGGCCAAATACGGGCGCGCCGGCTGCGCTGGCCAGTGACGGCTTGCAACTCGCCCTTCAGCCGCGATCCCTTTCGGCAAGATGCTTCGATGACGATGGGCCGGCATCTCTCGGCATATCCACCTTTTCGATCACCGACGTGACCATCGCGGCTAGCCGAGTAAGCCCCGAAGGGTGGGCCGCCTATTTCAGGGGATCGCGAGCGTTTCGTGGCGCCGAGCTATGTCCGGAGATCCTGCGTGCTTCGGGCGCGCCAAACGCGGTTTCGATAAAGATCGGTCGACCGGATTTGTCAAGGTTTTCCGGGCCCGATCAATTCCATCGCTGCGCTGCGATTGGCGCCGGACTGAAGGAACCTGAACTGCGGGCCCTGACCACCATCATGGATTTCGCCGTCGACGGACTTGCGATGATGGGTTGATCCTGGCTATCGCTCAGGAGACCTGGTCGGCAAGGTATCCAAGCGGATAACGCGCGCTGCGGAGCGCGTAGATCAAATCCTGGAGGGTCCACAAGGCAACCTGAAATTTGCCCTTCGCGACATTCTTCACTATGTTCAAACAGACATTCGCAACCACACGCGCCACTCTCGTCGAGTAGTGCTGCCTCGTAAACAGTATCTGATTGATCGTCATGAACCTGACGCTTTCTCGCGACGGCTTTTTGTAGTCGCCTTGTCCGACTGTGCCTCCATGTTTATGAAATACCACGCTTTGCGGCGCAAAGCCGTTTCTGAATTTTCCTTTCATTCTTATCGCCCAATCCATCTCGTCGAAGTAAAGATAGAGATCCTCGTTCATCAATCCGACGTCGAGTACAAACCTTCTGGTCACGAGCATCGACGCCCCGTAGACGTAGTCCAGCACTGGCTCTATCTGATCGTAATCAACGACGCCGTCGGGAAATCTGCGGCCCCAGCCGACCGCCGTCGAATCCGCTCTATCGATGTTGTAGATAGATCCGCCGAGACACTGAATAGTCGTCGGCGCGCTGTAGAACACCACCGTAGAGCCGCACGCGCCAATCGTACGATCCTGGCGCATCCGCGTCAGCAACTCGGTCAGCGCCTTGGGATCGACCACGGTGTCATTATTCAAAATCCAGAAATACTCGTAAGGCCGCGTCAGTCCGTAGCGCAAACCGATGTTATTGCCTGCGGCAAAACCCTTTGAACCGCCAGTGGAAACGAACGAAACCCAACGATCGCTCTGATCCTCGGTGGCGTTTTTTTCGGTTGAAAAGGATCTCCACGTGACGGCGCCTCTCAGCAGAGGTTGCGCCTCGATCTTTTTCCACAGCGCGCCGCCCCGAAAGGTTCCTCGGCCGCTCGCCCATTCCTCAAAAGCTGCTATCGAACCATCGGACGACGCGTTGTCGCTAACCCAGACGTCAAAATCGCCTTCGCAACGGCGCAGACTTTCCAGGCACTCAAGCGTATCGTTCTTGTTGTTCCGGTTGACCAGAATGACCAACGTCCTCATAAATCATTCATCCCGGTAGTTTCTCGAAAGCCAGATAGCCAAAGTCCCGTCTCTTATGGGTCGTCTACGAGGAAATCGGGCCTGCTATGGCCCACAAAGTATAAATATTCAATTCTGGGGAGCTCCAGGCCTACAGCTTTTTCCAAATCCGTGGCGTCGTCGAACACGAAGCCGCCGTACGCTTTGCGCAACGGCCTCTACCCGCCGGAGACAGACTCGGCCGCGACTTGCAGCTTGGCTCTCCGTCCGATTTTGGATAGGAGACTAACGCCTTTGTCACCGGTATACGAGGATCAGCTTTGGGCGAAAGTGCGCGTGAACTGCTGATCTTGGGAACACGAGGTGTGCCAGCGTCGCACGGAGGTTTTGAAACTTTTGCGGAACAATTGGCCTTGTACCTCGTAGCTCGCGGGTGGGCGGTCACTGTTTATTGCCAGGATGACGGCGCAAAACAAAATCGACGTCACGAAAAGCGCTGGAATGGGATCTCGCAGGTATTTTTGTCGAGCAGGCTTACTGGATCAGCCGGCTCCATAGTGTTCGACGCCAAGTGTATTCTGGATTGCATTAATCGCCAGGGCACAATACTGATCCTTGGCTACAATACCGCAGTTTTTTCTATCGCGATCAAGGCGCTAAGGCGAACTATAGCAATAAACATGGACGGCCTGGAGTGGAAGCGGCAAAAATGGTCGAAGGCCGTCCGCGCCTGGTTTTATCTTAACGAGCGCATCGCCTGCTGGACCGCAACGGCGCTTGTCGCCGATCATCCTGCGATTGCCGCTCGCCTCAATTCCATCGTCCGACCCGCGAAAGTCACGATGATTCCCTACACCTCGTTTGAGTCGTCGGCGCCGGATAGGGAGCCCATTCGGAAGATGGGACTAAAACTTAACGAATACTGGTACTCGGCTTGTCGAATTGAGCCGGAAAACCACATCCTCGAGATCGTCCAGGCGTTCAGCCGAAAAAAGCGCAATTCTGTGCTCGTCATTTTGGGGGACCTTTCAGAGAACAACGCCTATCACCGCCAAATCAAAGACGCCGCGGCAGAATCCGTCAGGTTTGTGGCGCCCATCTATGAACGGGAAGCGATTTGCTCTTTCCGGTCTTTTGCGAGAGGCTACGTGCACGGCCATTCGGTGGGCGGGACCAATCCTTCGTTGGTTGAAGCGCTGTCAGCGGGAAATCCAGTGCTGGCGCACGACAACGAATTCAATCGCTGGACCGCGGGCGCGGAGCAGCGCTTTTTCAGGGACGTGGACGAGGCCGACATGATGTTCACCGAACTCGATACGAATGACGGCCTGCGGGCTTCTTGCGCCAAAGCAGCGCGGGCTCGATTTGAATCCGATTTTCGTTCCGAGAAAATCATGGGAGCCTATGAAGAACTCCTGTCGGCATTGGCAAGACCGCTCGTCAATCGCCGGCGCGAAAGCGCTTGAGCCAAACGCACAGAGTTGGCTTCGATCAACCAAGGTTCACGTCATCAGCGGTTTGTGTAAAACTCCGCCATCGCGTCCCAGGCGTTCATTTCGCTCCAGCCATAGTCGCCGGGCGCAACGACGTCGGTGTTGACTCTGGCCAGCGGCTCCGCGAAGTCGGTCTGCTCGGCAAGTCGTAGGTCGCCTTTCAACCCCAGCCGCGGCGCGAGTTCACGTGCTACACGCTGTGCAAAGTCGCCTTGCGTTTCGACATATCCGCTGGGACCTAACCGCCGGTCGACGCGGTTCGCCGCCATCTCGAACACGAAGCGCGCATAGGCCGAAGCCAGAAGGTCGATATGGATGTTATCGCGAAGATAGCGCGGCGTGCGAACCTCTGCCGCCTCGCCGTTGCGCCATTTGCCCACAAGATATGCGCAGAAGCGTTGCTCCTCATAAGGCCCGAAGGGATTGGCGATCACGAACTTTCCCAGGGGCATGCCGATTGCGGAACACCAGTAGCGCATGACCTGAAACGTCAGGCCCTTCGACAGTCCGTAGGGCGAAAACGCTCGCAACGGCGCCGTGCCCGCGCCTTCGTCCTGTTCAAACACGCTGCCCGTCGCCACGACCGCCTTCAGCCCTGACTTGGCCATGCGCTCGACGACCTGGCGAAAGTTTCGTGTATTTCTGCTGAGCGCCCGCGCCACGTCGAAGTCCGCGCTGCGATAATCCCCGACTTCCGCGGCATGATGGCAAAGCGCGTCGAATTGTCTCGAGCCGATAAGATCGAGAAACCCGTCCTCGCCGAACGAAACGCCTGCGACGATCTCGGCAACGCTCTCGAGCTTCGCGACGCGCAACCCCCGGACCCCCTGATACGACGCCGGCGCCGCCCGTAGCGGAGCCGTGACTTCAGCCCCGAGCGCGGCAAGCTGCTCAGCAAACCAGAAGCCGGAAAAGGAACTGGCGCCGGTGAGCAGCACCTTCATTTCAGCCCCCGCAGCCGTTCGGTCTGATGAAAGGCTTCGTTGAAGTCAGGCCAATTCATATCCTTCGGAGAGATCTCGACGGGAGCCAGCGGCCAATCGACCCCAAATCGCGGATCGTTCCAGCGGACGCCGCGTTCCTCAGCGGGAGCATAGTGGTTGGCGCACAAATAGAGCGCTTCCGTTTCGGGTTCGAGCGTCAATATCGCATGCGCAAATCCGCGCGGCACATACATCATGAGGCGGTTTTCCGCCGTTAGCGTCTCGCCAAACCATTTTCCAAAGCTTGGAGAGTCTGGCCGCAGGTCGATGATGGCGTCCCACAGCGAGCCTCTGATACAGCGCACGACCTTTACTTCCGCGGCCTCGCCGAGTTGATAGTGCAGGCCGCGCAATGTGCCCGTCAGCATCGAGAGCGAATTGTTCACATTTACGAATTGCGTCTCGCAGCCGGCCGCGCCAAATTCGCGCTCGCAAAAAACCCGCCCGAAGAATCCTCTGCTGTCGCCCCGTGTTTCGATTTCGATAAGGCGCGCATCTTTGAGAGGCGTAGCGTGAAATTTCACTGGAGCTCACTCCCTTTCGAGGAACTCAGGCGCCCAGCGAAGAGCCGACGTCAGACGACCGGCATTTTGATGCGCTTCGAGCATCTTCAGGCGCATGAATTGCGACTGCCGAAACTCGGCGTCCGCGAAGCCCATCGATTCGAGTCCCTCCCGCAGCCCTTCGATAGTCTCTTCCAGCGTAAGCCGCGGTTGGTGTTGCGGCGCCAGCGAGCGGAAAAGCGAAAAGTCGACTTTGTAAGAGCGGGTGTCCGGCTGGGCGTTCGCATTGATGCTGACCTCGACGCCCGGGATCGCTGCGGCAACCGTATGGGCGAGGTCCCGCACCTGATAATTCCATTGGTCGGAGCCCGCGTTGATGGAAAGCACTCTGCCGCCCAGCTCGGGCGGACGTTGAAGGGCCCACTCGATTGCGCGTGACATGTCGCGCACGTCGATCAGCGGCCGCCAGGGCGTGCCATCTGAAAGCACCGTGATCTTGTGCGTCGCCAAGGCCGATGCGACGAAATCGTTGAGCACGAGGTCGAGCCGTAGCCGGTCAGACATGCCGCAGGCCGTGGCGAAACGCAGGCAGGTCACCGTCATCCCGTCGACGTTCAGCGCCCTGAGCGCGCTCTCCGCTTCAATTTTCGAGCGGGCATAGGCCGTCTGCGGATTCAAGGCGTCCTGTTCGGTTCGCGCCCCGCCCGGCGCAAAGCCATAGACGCTGCAACTCGAAGCATAGACGAAATGCTTGACGCCGGCAGCAGCCGAAAGTTCGGCGAGGCGCACAGCGCTTGTCCGATTCACCTGGTCGGTGACTTCGGCATAACGCGTTCCCATCGTGTCGTTCGAAATCGCCGCGAGCATCACCACGGCGTCCACGCCTTCTACGCGCTGAGGCTCAATGTCGCGCACGTCGCCATTTATCTGCTCATCATAGACGCGCTCCGGCCATACGGCGGCGTTGGTCGTCGACATCGCGAAATATCCGGTGTCATGGCCGATCAGATGCGCGTCACCGAGGGCGCGCCGCAAGTGTCGACCAAGGACGGGTCCTACGTAGCCTTGATTGCCGGTGACCAGAATCTTCATCGATCGAGTCTCGTTTCGCGCGTCTTACCAGGTCTTCCACGGCGCCTTACCGGTTGCCCAGAGCTCCTCCAGCTGGCGACGATCGCGCAGCGTATCCATCGGCTGCCAGAAGCCGTGGTGGAAATATGCGCCGAGTTGACCGTCGGCGGCCAACTTTTCGAGCGGTTCGCGCTCCCACACCGTGGCGTCGCCCTCGATGTAGCCGCCAACTTTCGGCGAGCAAATGAAGAACCCTCCGTTGATCCAGTTGCCGTCCCCTTCGGGTTTCTCCTGAAATCCCGTGACCCGGACGCCATCCAGTCGCAGAGCGCCGAACCTTCCGGGCGGGCGGACCGCCGTCACGGTCGCCATTCGGCCGCTATTTCGATGAAACTCAATCAGCCCGCCAATGTCGACGTTTCCGACGCCATCGCCGTAGGTGAGGCAGAAGGCTTCATCGTCGCCAATGTAGGGGAGAATTCGTTTAATTCGGCCGCCGATCTCAGTGTCTTCGCCCGTCTCGACCAAAGTCACCGTCCAGGGTTCTGCGGCGGCGCGGTGCAGGACCATCTCGTTGTTGGCCAGGTTGAATGTGACGTCAGACGAATGAAGAAAATAGTTGTGAAAATATTCCTTGATGAGATAACCCTTGTAACCAAGGCAGACCACAAAATCGGTGACGCCGCAGGACGCATAGATTTTCATGATATGCCAAAGGATCGGGCGACCTCCGATCTCCACCATCGGCTTCGGACGGGTCGCCGTCTCCTCAGACAGACGTGTGCCCAGACCGCCGGCCAGCAACACTGCCTTCATGGCATTCGACCTTTCCTGTTCGGCCCAACGCCGGCGCCCGCGAGAAATAGGGCTACGCCTCGCTTCGGGCGACACTCGGGCTTAGCGCAGATGATATTCCGCGTCGCCTTCGCCCCGTTTCAAGACGCCGGCAAGATACTGACCATATGAGCTCTTGCCGAGCGCATGCGCCATTGCGCCCAATTGTTCGCCGTCGATCCAACCGGAGAGAAAGGCGATTTCCTCCGGGCACGCAATTCGCAAACCTTCGCGCTTTTCCAGCACGTTTATGAACTCGGAGGCCTCGAGCAGAGACTCTGGGGTTCCCGTGTCGAGCCACGCGAAGCCGCGACCCAATCGCTCAACCCGAAGTTTGCCGCGTTTGAGATATTCAATGTTGAGATCGGTTATTTCGAGCTCGCCGCGCGCGGATGGCTTGATGTTTGCTGCGTAATCGGGGGCGTTCTCATCATAAAAATAGAGACCGGTGACAGCCCAGTTGGAGGTTGGCGTCTTCGGCTTTTCCTCGATCGAGACCACTCTGCCTGAAGCGTCAAAAGTGGCGATGCCGTAGCGATGCGGGTCCGAGACTGCATAGGCGAAAACCGTTGCGCCATCATGCCGACTCGCGTCCCGAAGCATTTGCGTCAAACCATGCCCGTGAAACAGATTGTCGCCAAGAACCAGCGCAGAACGTTGTCCGCGCACAAACTCCGCGCCAATCGTGTAGGCTTGAGCAAGTCCTTCCGGCCGCGGCTGCTCCGCGTAGGAAAGCGCCATGCCCCACTGCGAGCCGTCGCCCAGCATGCGCTGGAACAGCGGCAGATCCTGCGGCGTCGATATGACGAGCACCTCGCGAACGCCCGCGAGCATCAGCGTGGACAGCGGATAATAAATCATCGGCTTGTCATAGATCGGCAGCAGTTGTTTGGAGACGGCGATCGTCATCGGATAGAGCCGAGTGCCGCTGCCGCCCGCTAGGATGATGCCACGCATGCCGCCCAGGTCTCCAACATCAGATACCGCCAAGAAGGCGCCGCACACATTCGCGGGCCGAAGCGCGCCAGTCGGGAAGCGCCAGACCGAAAACGTCTTTTAGCTTGGAATTGTCGAGCGTTGAATTTTGCGGACGCCTCGCCGCAGTCGGATAATCCGCTGTCGAGATACGCCTGACGCGCATCGGACGGCGGCCAAGTCTTGCGGCCTCGGCGAAGACTTCCTCGGCTAGGTCAGCCCAGGCGCGCCTTGCCGGACCCGGTGACGTGGTAAACGCCGGCCCCGAACGAGGCGTCGCCGCGATCGCTTCGGGCTCGCATGACCGCAAGTATCGCATCTGCGAGATCCAACGCATAGGTTGGATTTCCCGTTTGATCAGCGACGACGGAGACTTCGTCCCTTTGTTCGCCAAGCCGAAGCATCGTTTTGATGAAATTCGCGCCAAACGGAGAATGAACCCACGCGGTGCGAACTATGGTTGCGGCTTCGTTGGCGGACATGACGGCCATTTCGCCCGCAAGTTTGCTGCGGCCGTACGCTCCGACAGGGGCCACCGGATCAGCCTCACTGTACGGACGTGCGCTTGCTCCATCAAAAACATAGTCCGTCGAGATATGCAGAAACGGGACGCCGCGCAGCTTCGCAATGCGTGCGATTTCCCCTGGCGCGTCGCCGTTGACGCGGATGGCGAGCGCTTCCTCGTCCTCGGCTTTGTCCACCGAGGTGAATGCGGCGGCGTTGACGATCGCGTCGGCCTCGACATTCGCCAAGGCGGGCGAAATCGTTTCCGGCTTGCTTAAATCAAGAACCGGGCGGCCCAGCGTGACAATCTGAAAGCCCGCAGACGCGCCACGTTCCTTCAGTGAACGGACCACCTGCCCTTCAACCCCGGTGACCAGCAATTTCATGTTGCGACCCGAAAGGGGTTCGCGAAATCGCTGAGACGCGGCTGTCTTGCGTCCTTCTCGGAGAGCACCGGACGCGCGGCCTCTTCCGGCCACGCGATGGCAATATCTGGATCATCCCATATCACGCCGAAATCGTGGCTGGCCGAGTAGGGAGCCGTGACCTTGTAGAGCACCGTCGTCTGCGGTTCGAGCGTCACGAAGCCGTGCAAAAATCCAACCGGGATCAGAAGCTGGCGGAAGTTCTCTGCCGAAAGTTCGACGCCGACCCACTTGCCGTACGTCCGCGATCCTGACGCGAATGTCGACCGCAACATCAAATATGCGTCCCGATAGCACTCTGACCAGCTTTGTTTGGGCAAACGGCGGCGTCTGACAATGAAGGCCGCGCAGAGTGCCGACCTCGCTCGACAATGACTGGTTGTCCTGGCAAAAATCGTAGTCGAAGCCAGCCGCAGCGAACGCCTGACGATTGTAAGCTTCGCAAAAGTAGCCGCGCGCGTCGCCGAAGCGCTTCGGCGTCAGGATCTTTACTTCCGGGATGGCGGTCGTCTCGACCTGCATGGCGTTTCGTCTCGAATCGCTCAGTTTATCGTGCCGAGGCGTTCGCCGCGATAACGGCCGTCGCGCACATCGCGCCACCAACGCTCGTTGGCCAGATACCATTTCACCGTCTTGAGCAGGCCCGTCTCGAATGTCTCCCGTGGGCGCCAGCCGAGGTCTCGCTGGATTTTGCTGGCGTCGATCGCATAACGCAGATCGTGACCAGGCCTGTCGACGACGAAGGAGATCAGGCTTCTACGCGGGCCCAGTTCCATGTCCGGCCGAATTTCATCGAGGATATCGCATATCGACTCGACGACGTTCAGATTTCGACGTTCTGAGGAACCACCAATATTGTATACTTCCCCGCGGCGCCCGAATTCGACGGCCGTCAAGAGCGCATCCGCATGATCCTCCACAAACAGCCAGTCCCTGACGTTGTCTCCACGTCCGTAGACGGGCAGCTTCTTGCCTTCGAGGGCATTGAGAATCATCAAGGGAATAAGTTTTTCGGGGAAATGGTAAGGCCCGTAGTTGTTGGAACAGTTGGTGGTGATCGTGGGCAGCCCGTAGGTATGATGCCAGGCGCGCACCAGATGGTCCGACGACGCCTTGGAGGCCGAGTAAGGAGAATTCGGCTGATAAGCGGTGTCTTCGCAGAATAGCCCCGCCGCGCCGAGCGATCCGTAGACCTCATCGGTCGATATATGGTGGAATCGGAACTGCTCGGCCTGCGGCTTGGGCAACGAGCGCCAGTATTCCAGCGCGCCCTGCAGCAAAGTGTAGGTTCCGACCACATTGGTTTGAATGAACTCTGCGGGGCCGTCAATTGAACGGTCGACGTGACTTTCGGCGGCGAGATGCAAGATCCAGTCCGGTCGGAAGGCCGTGATGGCTTCGCCGACGCTGCGAGCGTCGCAGATGTCAGCGCGAAGGAAATGATAGCGGGGATCGGCGGCGACCGGCGCCAGCGACGCCAGGTTTCCAGCGTAGGTCAACTTGTCGAAAACCAGGACGTCATGACGAGTAGTCTCGATCAATTTTCGGACCACCGCTGATCCGATGAACCCCGCTCCGCCAGTCACCAGCACTCGTTTGTTTGCCGACATCCGCTCCTCAATTTGACTCGTCGAGTTCAGGTCGCTGCAAAACGGGTCGTTTCAATCTTACGCGTTATCGCGCGCTTACTTTCCGCCCGACGTCAATCCCGCGCGCTATAATGGCTTTCATTGTTCGTCGCAACGACGACTGCGATGCAGTTCAGCCCCTTGCTGGACGATTGCACAGAGCCTCGCGCCTGCCCCGCAAACTTTCGCTGGCGGCTAACAGCCGCTTAGTGGCCATTATCGACTGTTAAGCGTCCGTTAAACGACCGTTAAGCGTCCATTAAAGTCCGTTAAAGTCCGCTAAAGTCCGTTAAAAACTGCCTGTTAAGCGGACTGTTTCTAATGTTTTCAAAGCGTTGCTGCATGAATCCGAAAAAACTCTTTCTTGCCGTCGCACCACAGCCGCGAGCAATTCCCTTTTAGACAGGCCGTAGGCGACTGTACCATAATATTCTGATTATTGAAAAGCAAAATCTGACTCTTCCGTTTTCCCGGCGGGGCGAAGGCGGGCTGCTCCCTGACATTCGGACCCTTGTGATCCCAATCGACAAGCTCGGGACGCGAAAAGGCTCAGCGCGCCGAGCGGCGCATTGTAGCCGCGGTCGCTCGACCGCGGTGGTCGTGATACGCCTCATTTTGAAGTGTCTGCCAAGCTTAGGCCGCCGCGGTCGACGACCGCGGCTACAATGGCGCGCAGGAATTTGGCCCGGTTACAGTCAACGCATTGGCGTCATGCGCAGGCGAAACGGACAACGGGCGACTTGCGCCGGGCTCGCCAAATGCTGCTAAGACAAGAAAAGCGATGATGTAGCCGGAAAAATATCGCCGAGGCCCCTGCGAAACGAAATGTTCATGCGCCGCAATACATCTGCGTCGGGGCCGAGGGCGGCGCCGATCGCGCCGGCCAATTCGATCGGCCGGCCAAGCGCGCATGGGCGGGATCCATCTTGATGCGATCGGGTCCTGGCAGAGGCAATGGCGCCATCTCCCTCAGGTATCGCTCCCTTTGGAGTTTCGCATCGCTGGGTTCGCGACTGCTGGCCAACGCCGTCGTCGTTTTCATTCAGGCAAAAATTCTTGGAATTGTCGACTTCGGGCACCTCGCCTTCGGTCTTTCCTGTGCGGCGATCTGGTCGCTGGCGCTTGATCTGGGGTCGATTCTTCACGCATTGAGGAAGATTGCGGCGACCCCTTCCGACGCAGCGCGGCAAATTCGCTCCGACGTCAAACTGAAAGGCGTTCTGGCTGCGCCGCTCGCTGCTGTCGGATGCGCCAGCGCGTGGTTCCTTGCTCCGCCCGGCGCTTTTGCGGCCTTTCTCATGTTGTATGCCGCGGTTGCGCTGCAAGTAGGCTCAGACTACAATTCGGCAGTTTTGCGCGCGCTGGGACGTTACCAGGCCGAGACCATCATAAGCGCGATCAGCTATGGTCTATATGGCGTCATCGCCGTCGTCGCGCTGTGGCTTTACCCAACGATCGAAGCCGCCGCTGCGTCGCTGCTGCTGGGCCGATTGATCGGGTTGGCGGCGAGCAGTTTCGTGCTGATAGCCGCGGCGCCCGAATTGCTCAGGAAACGCGGCATGCCGTCAATTGGCATCCGCGAGAATCTTTTGAGCACGCTTCCCTACGCCAAAGACGTCGTCATAGCCAACAGCATGAATCAGATCGACATGGCCATGGCCGGATGGATCTTCGATCCGATCGCCCTCGGCGTTTACGCGGTGGCTTTCCGAATATTCGGCATCATCAATCAATTGGGCGGCGCGCTCGCCAACATATTCATCCCGGGGCTTGCGGCGACCGAAGGAGATCGGCTGGCCTACATGCGCGTCCTGAACGCGCTCATTGCGACCACGCTTTTCCTGGTGATCGCCTCGCTCATCGGCCCTTACATCGGAGGCCCGTGGCTGGGTTCTGCGCTTGGTCGGTCGTTCGACGGACTCCAAACTTATTTGCCGCTCGTCGGCGTCGCGACGGCGGCCAGGCTTCTCGCGGCGGGAAGCGCAATGGCGCTGACCGGTTCGGGACTGCAGAGCTTTCGCGTCAGGTCCGTCGCCATTGGGCTGGTGCTGCTCATCACCCTGGGCGTCGCTGGCGGTTTGACTCTGGGCTTGACCGGTTACTTGTTGTCGGGAGTCGTCACCTTTGGCGCCATGGCGCTCCTGCAATTGCTGTGGTTCGCCAAAGGCGTCAGGTACGAAATTCGGGAGGCCGAAACGGCCGCCTGAAATCAGGCGCAGGGGCGGCGAGGAAAATTGGCGGAAGACCTGCTAGAGTGAAATCAACGCGCGGCGCCGGGCATGACCCCTCGCCAATCTGGGCTGCAGGAAGTGCGGAGAGGAAATTGGGGTCAGGCACCGAAGTCGACAGCGCCGGCGTCAGCGAACTGAACGTAGCCTTCCTTTGGAGTTCTTTCCGGAACGGCTGGAAAATAACGGCGCTGCTGGTCATTTTGTTTCTCGGCGTAAGCGTCGCGTATCTGCTCGACGCCATACAACTCTATACGGCCACGGCCTCCATTCTTGTCGATCCCTACCGTCCGCAGTCCACCCTTGTCCCCACGGCGGTCAGCGATACCCCGATCGATGAGGCGATCGTCGACACCCAGGTAGAGCTGATCAAGTCGGAGACTGTAGCTCGGCTGGCGATCCAGAAGCTCGGCCCCGAAGCCGATGCGCTCATATTCGGAATAAAAGAGTCCTATGTGAAATCGTTCCAACTCTACCTTCAAAAGATGATCATGGCCCGCAACACGGACCCCGGGACGCCGGACCATGTGCTGGATCTGATCATTGCGCTTGATCAGGCGCTCTACGTCAAGCGGGTCGGCCTGACCTTCGTCATTTCTGTTTCTTTCGAAGGCGAAACCGCCGCCGGATCCGCGAAAGTCGCCAACGCGGTCGCCTCCAGCTACCTCGATGATCAAGTCAACGCGAAGCTCGCGGTCGCGGAACAGGTCAACCAGGCCCTGACGAAACGCGCGGATGAATTGCGCAAAGTGGTGGCCGAGGCCGAGCGCAAAGTCCAGAATTTCCAGGGCGCCGACCATATCATGCTCCAGCAGCTCAACACGGCGGCCGAGACGGCCCGAGCGGCGTACGAGACCTTTCAACGACGTTCGATGGAGACGGAGCAGGCGGCGGACAATTCGGCGAGCCTGGCGCGGCTCGTGTCGCCCGCTTCGCCGCCGATCCGGCGCAGCTGGCCGCGATCTACAATCACCCTCCTGATCGCGCTGGTTCTGTCTCTCTTCCTCGGACTTTCTATCTCACTTTACCGCCAGCGTTTTGGAAAATACTTCAAGAATGGAGATGAGGTCGAGTTCGCGCTCGGCCGGTACGTAGGGCAGCTCCGGCTGAGCAGCGCGCGGCATTTGCGCCGACAATCGCAACGCGGCGACTTGACCTCGGGCGACGTATTGTCCGCCCTCGAGGATCCAAACTCGTCGTTCGCGGATGTCGGGAGGCGGGTGGCCGTGGAGTTCGACCGGTTGCTCGGCGATCGGCAACAGACCGCCATTGGCGTGCTGACCTTCGGCTCCGATGTCTCGGGCAGCGTGCTGGCGTTCTGGCTGTCTCTGGCGTCCGTCAAGGCCAATCGTTCGACGGTGCTGGTCGAGGCGCAGCAGCGCTTCAGATTTCTCGCCGACGCCTGGCGCCTCGAGGGCGAACAAGGCGCGCTCCTCCCACAGAAGGGCGAAAGCGCGGACGCGCCGGCGCTATCGAACGCGAGTGGAGTTGCCGGAATATCGTTACCGATCCGGGACGCCACAGACGTGACGCCTCAGCGGGTCCGCGAACTCGTCAGGGCGATCCAGAACAACCGGGACGCGGTCGTTGTCAGTTTCTCGGACCACGATCTCGGCTCAACCGCTGCATGGATCAGCGGGTTGGACGCCGTGGTCATCGTCCTGCAGCGCAAGCGAACGTCGCGGCGTTACATCAGGCAATTGCGAGAGCTTTGCGCGCTGGAGGAGAAGTTAGCCGGCGTCCTCATCTGCTGATGCGCATCGCTGCGGGCGCGAACGATTGTTTTAGAGCGTTCAGCGATGAGTCGGAATCGCCATTGCAAGCGCAACGAAGCATCCAACTCTCCGTGATTTGCGCCTTGTCAGGATAACCCGCATCGCTTCGGCATGGATGGCTTCGCTTCGCTAAAAAGAAACTTTGTCTACGACATTGATATCGTTTGGCTTTTTAGGCTGCATGAGCGGCGGGTTGAAGGGTGACCTGATAGCCGAGTTTTGCGATTTGCTTTGCGAGATGGGCTGCTTTGGTTTGGCGGGACCTGCGGTCGAAATGGTCAGCGCCGAGGTCGTTGTGGAAGATGCCGTTCTTCAGCATGTGATAGATTGCGGTCAGGATCGATGCGGCGACGGCGCAAATGGCTTTTTGAGGACCGCGCTTGGCCTGAAGGCGGAAGAACTGGGCCTTGTAGTAGCTATCTTTCGTGCGTTTGGCCGCCCAAGCGCATTGAACGAGCATGGTCTTCAGCCAGGGCGCGCCTTTGCGTAGCCGACTGCTTTTGCGCTTTCCCGCGCTCTCGTTCTGACCAGGACACAAGCCGGCCCAGGCGACCAGATGGCCGGCGTCCGGAAAGCGGTTCATGTCCAGCCCGATTTCGCTGAGAAGGGTCAGCGCCGAGAGCCGGCTCACGCCGGGAATGGATTTAAGCAGACGCATCGCCTCCGAAAACCGGGCCATGTCGGCCCGATCCTCCTTGTCCATGCGCGCCTGGTGGGCTTCGACTTCCCTATCCAGGCTCCTGATCGAGGCTTCAATGGCGTCCCATTGGCCCAGATGGAGTTTGAGAATAAATCGGTGACTGTCGGTCAACCGCCCGTGCAGCGCGTCGTAGAGTTCCTTCGGTTTGGCTTTGACTGCCCGATTGGCCAGCCCCGCCAGTTTGCGAGGGTCGCGCACGCCGGCGATCATCGCTTCGATCATGCGTCGCCCGCTCGCTCCCATCACGTCGCTCAGCACCGAATCCAGACGAATGTTCGCCTCGGTCAGCGTCTTCTGGATCCGTTGAACATGCCGCGTCTGCTCGTGAACCAGTTGCTTGCGAGTTCGCATCAGCGTGCGCAGTTCATCCTGCTTTTCCTCGGGCACGAAGCTCGCCTTGATCAAGCCGAAGGCCGCAAGATCGGCGATCCACATCGCGTCGTTCATGTCCGTCTTGCGGCCAGGAACCGCCTTGATGTGGGCGGCGTTCGCCAGGATGAGCTCGAATTCCCCATCGCTCAAAATCTTCCATACCGGACGCCAATAGACCCCCGTCGCCTCCATCGCCGCAACCGAGATCGTGCTCGAACGCAACCATTCCAGCAAGCTCACAAGCCCGTCCGTCGTCGTCGCGAACGTCTTGCATTCCCGTGACGGCTTGTTCCCCGACATCGTCCGGATGCAGGCCACCACGCTGTTCTTGTGAACGTCAAGGCCGGCTACACAATGATGCATCAGCTCCATCCTTGCCTCCTTCGTTTCCGCCGACAAGGACGCTTCCAAAAATGAATGCTAAAAAGCAGGCTCCAGAGCATCGCTGCTCCTGGCTCAAGTCGAGGTTATCCAAGCGTCCCGGGTCCAACTCCAACCGAGCTCGAAAGCATCAGTGAGAAACCGACCTCTTGCCGACAACCCAGTATATTACACAACGCGATCCCAGCCAGGAACACGTTTCATTCGTCAAAGTCGGCCGAAGGCCGGTCCCAACTCGCAATGACGAGTTTGCATGAGTGCAAAAGGCTCTAAGGGTTTTGGCCCCGAACTTCGTAGTTACCCGATCTGTAGTTACCCGATCCCGACGCCGACATAAGCGAAGCCGTAACGCCTTATGTCGGCGGGGCTATAAATGTTTCGCAAGTCGACGATCGCATGGCCGCGCATGATCTGTTTCAGGCGGGGAAAGTCGAGCGCGCGGAATTCGTCCCATTCGGTGACGATGACCAGAGCCTCGGCGCCTTCGGCGCAATCATAAGGGTCTTCGCAGAAGGTCGACATGCGGCATCAGCGCGCGCGCCTGGTCCATGGCTTTCGGGATCATAGGCGCGCACCGTCGCGCCGGCGTCTTCCAGCGCCGTGACGATGGAAATCGACGGCGCGTCGCGCATGTCGTCGGTATTGGGTTTGAAAGCGAGGCCGAGCAGCGCAATGGTCTTGCCGCGCACCGAACCGCCGCAGGCGGCGATAACCTTCTTGGCCATGCCGCGCTTGCGCTGGTCGTTGACGGCGACCACCGCCTCGACGATGCGCAGAGGCGCGTCGGAATCCTGCGCCGTCTTGACGAGCGCCAGCGTATCCTTGGGAAAGCATGAGCCGCCGATAGCCCGGACCCGCGTGCAAGAATTTCGACGCCGATGCGATTGTCCATGCCGATGCCGCGCGCCACGTCCTGGACGTTGGCGCCGACCTTTTCGCAAAGGTCGGCGATTTCGTTGATGAAAGTGATCTTGGTCGCCAGAAATGCGTTGGCCGCGTATTTGATCAGTTCCGCCGTGCGGCGGTCGACGAAGAACAGCGGCGGCTGGTTGAGGTTCAGCGGGCGATAGACCTCGCTCATCACCGCCCGCGCGCGCAGGTCGGTGGTGCCGACGACGATGCGGTCGGGCCGCTTGAAATCGTCGATCGCCGCGCCTTCGCGCAAAAATTCCGGATTGGAGGCGACGGCGAAGTCGGCGTCGGGCCGGGTCTCCCTGATGATCCGCTCGACCTCGTCGCCGGCGCCGACCGGCACCGTCGATTTGGTGACGACGACCGTGAATCCTTTCAGCGCCTCGGCGATTTCGCGGGCGGCGGCGTAGACGTAGATGAGAGGTCGGCGTGTCCGTCGCCGCGCCGCGAAGGCGTGCCGACGGCGATGAACACGGCCTCGGCGTCTCTGCACGGCGCTCGGCGAGGTCGGTCGCTGAAGGAGAGTCGTCTCTGGCGGACATTGTCGGCGACCAGCTCGTCGAGGCCCGGCTCGAAAATCGGGATCTCGCCGCGCAGCAGGGCGGCGATTTCGGCCTGGGTCCTTGTCGACGCAAGACGACGTGATGCCCGAAATCGGCGAAACAGGCGCCGGAAACCAGACCGACATAGCCGGAGCCGATAACCGCAAGCCGCATGCCGGTTCCTCAAATCCCGCTTCGCGTGACCGCCCCTCGCGCGCTTCGGGGTCCGCTCGCAATCGGGTTGGCGCAAGTAAGGGCCGAAACGGCCCTCGCCGATGACTGCGTGTCCTACGACACCCGTTTTTGCAGGGTCAAGTTTGAGCGGGGATTGCGCCATCGCTTTCCTTGCGCGAGCGGTGGGAAGCGATCTTAACCCGCGCCGGACATCAAGGCCTTGACGAAAGCATAGGCCGCGATGGGCACGGCGAGCAGCACATAAATGCGCATCGCTATGAGCAGGAGAGACGTGAGGCGGCCGAGCTTGCGACGCGGGAACGGCTCGGAAGCGCGCCGCGCGACTTCAGTCGGTTCGAGAGAGCTGAGATCGACGTTTCTCGAATTCATGATTCGCGTCTTCATTGCGGCGCCAGATTGGGAAAGACCGTTATGACCCCATAGAGTGCGCCGACCGCCGAAATCAGCACGACGCACAGGCCGCCGGCCAGATTGGCGAGTTTTCCATTGGCGAGATCGCCCATGATCTCGCGGTCGTTGGCCAGCAGCAGCAGGAACAGCAAGGCCGGCGCCATCAGCAGCGTCGCGATCACGTTGACCGTCAAGGTCATCGCCAGCAGCGGCGCGCCGGGGATCAGCACGATCGCGCCGGCGAGCAACCGTCGAAACGATCGCGGCGCCGAAGAACAGCCTGCCCTGGCGAAATCGAGATTGAGGCTGTGGCGGGCGTGAAACGACTTCGGCGAGCGCATAGGACGAACTGGTCGAGATCGTCATCGCCGCCAGCAGCCCGGCCTCGATGATGCCGAGCGCGAACAGCCTGGCGCCCGGTCGTGCCGATCAACGGCTGCAGCGCGCGTGGCGAAATCGGCGCCGGTGTCGAACTTGCGACACGTCGACATGGGCGTCGAACAGCGGCGCGCAGACGACGAGCGTGGCGATGGCGGCGAGCGCGGCCACAAGCGCGCCGACCGCGGTGTCGAAACGGCCCTGCGGCATGTCCGCGCGCGTCAGCCCTTTGTCGACCACGGCGCTCTGCTGGAAGAAGATCATCCAGGGCGTGACCGTCGCCCCGACATTGGCGAGGACAGCGTGAGAAAGGCGATCGCCCATCGTCTCAGGCAGCGGCCGCCAGGTCGCCAGCGCGTGCGCCAGCGCCGCGCCGTCCGGATGGGCAAGCAGCGCGGCGGGAACGAACAGCAGGTTGCCAAGCGGCCAGCGCCATCAACGCGCGCTCCCAGGTCGCGTAGCGCCGCAAGCGCGAGCGAAGCGAGCACGAGCGCGCCGCCGAGCACAACCGAAAGCCAGGCGGGCGCGCCGAAATAGAGGCCGCCCGCCTGGATGGCGATGAACTCTGTGACCAGCGTCAGCAGATTGCCGAACACCAGATCGGCCATGGCGAAATAGCCCCAGAACGGGCCGAAGCGCTGGAAAATCAGCTCGGCATGGCCGCGATGGGTCGCGGCGCCGAGCCGCACCGTCATTTCCTGCACGACATAGGCCATCAGGAAGGTCAGCAGGATGAACGGCGCGAAAAAGCCGACGCCATAGGTCGCGCCCGTGGTCGCGTAGGAGACCATGCTCGGGCCGTCGTTCTCGCCGAGCATCACCAGCATGCCGGGGCCAAGCAGCAGCCAGATCAATCTTAGCGAGCGACCGCTCTCGCGGGCTCCGCGCACTCTTGCGCGATCGATCGCGCGGAACCTGTCTTCCCGGTCAGCCGCGTCCCGGCCCGACGACGTAAACATCAATCCCATCGCCATAAGGGGTTCGCTTGCCACTCCGCAGGATGCAAAAAAATGTAGCTTGAGCTACAATTATGTCAAGCGTCTTTATCTTTACGACGTGGATGGCGGCGCGGGCGGCGTGGCGCATCCTCGGCGGAATTCTGCTAGGGACGACGAGACCGAATCGCGGGGGAGCCCAATCCGTGTCGCGTAGCGTTCCGCACGAGGCAGCGCCCGTCGGCAAGGCGGCAATGCCAACCGAGCCGACCCAGGCCCGCCGAGTTCGGCAAGGCGCGCGCCGCGCGTTCCGCCACGCTGGTCGAGGATTACGTCGAATTGATCGCTGACCTCATTTCGGCGCATGGCGAAGCCCGAGCCACCGAAATCGCCAAGCGTCTCGGGGTAACCCATCCGACCGCGCTGAAGAGCATTGCCAGGCTGAAGCGCGAAGGGCTGGCCACTTCCCGGCCCTATCGCGGCATATTCCTTACCGAAACCGGCGTCGCGCTTGCCGAGCGGGTGCGCGCCCGCCACAGGCTGATCGTGGAACTGTTGCGAGCCGTCGGCGTTCCGCAGGAGGCGGCGGAGGCGGATGCAGAGGGCATGGAGCATCACGCGTCGGAAGCCACGCTGAAGGCTTTTGAGCAATTCCTTTCGAAACGCCGGGCGGAGCGCGCCTAATCCGGCCAACCCCCCGCCAGACTTGCGAACTCGATCGGCGTTTAGGAAGTCGCCTTCCAGCGACCCCGTCGAGCCTGCCTTGGGAGAATCCATGGATCGTTCGCTCTCCGTCCCGCGGCAGGATCATTCGGCCGCCGTCGAGGCTGCGATCGGGACCGTGCTCGTCGCCATCGCGGTGATGGCCTCGTTGACGGAGCAGCAGGCGCTGCTCGCGGGCCTCGCCGGCGCCGCCGGAGTTGCGATCTGGCGGCGGGCGGCGGGACTGCGAGCGGTTCATCCGATCGCCATTCTCGATTTCATCGCCTTCTGCGATTTTCGCCTATCAGCGCAACGACAGTCTCGCCTTCTGGCAATTCGTCGGGCCCTGGGCGGACGTGTTCCGCGTTCAACGTGTCGAGCGCGCTCGATCGCCTATGCGGTTTATGTCGTCGGCACGCTGTTCGCGCTGCTGCAGCGCATCGGCCGCTGCGCGTCGTCGAGGCGGCGGCGCTGATCCTCATACCCTTCATGTTCAACATCGTGGCGACGCTCGGCGCCGACTGGCACATGGCGGAGATCGCCAAGTTGGTCCCCGCCCTGCAGCCGCTCGATTTCCCGCCAGGTGTTCATCGGCCGCACGGTGATGCTGTTCGTGCTCGCCGAGGTCGGGCTCGCGCTGCTTTCCTATGATGGAGCTCAATGCTGGCTCAGCGCGATTGGCGCGTGCATGGCTGCTGATCGTCAGCGCCGCGATCGGCGCGGCGACGCCGCTGATCGCCAACTTCGCGCCAGTCTCGTCGCGACGCCCGTGCTGCGATCTTCGTCAGCGTCGCCTGCGCCGCGCTTGCGCAGGCGGCCTCTGGGGCCTCGTCTATGTCGCGACCGGCCTGCCGCTCGACGCGCTCGCCGGGCGGCCGCCAGTTTCCCGGCGGTGCGCGGCATTGGCGCATCGGCTTCGTGAAGGGCGCGATCTACGGCGGCGTGTTCATGGCGCTGGTGCTGATGCGGCGCTCTGTGCTTGTCATCCCCGGCGTCGTCGACGCGCTGCGCGCGCGGCGTATGGATCGTCGGCGCCGATCGGCGGCGCGCTCGCCTTCCCCTTCGCCAAGACCCTGATCGGCAGCGCCGACGGCACGCCGCCGTTCTTCGGCCGGCTGACGCGCCGCCTATCAGCGATCGCGCCGCCTATTTGCGAGGCATCGTCGCTCGGCGTCGGCGGCGCCCTCGCCTATCCGGTCGACCTGCCGTCCGCGAGCGGCGGCGCGCGCTTCCTCGTCGCTTTCGTCTTCGGCGCGCTCGCCTATGCCGGCGTCGACGCGCGGCGTCGATTACCGCCGCATTCTGCGAGCGCAAGCGCACGAAGATGCAGACCTGGCGCAAATATGCGCTCGGCGTCGCTGCTCGGCGGCGTCGTCGCGGGCGCGATCGGCTGGTATTTCGACGCGGCCGCAGGTCAACGTCGTCGTCGACAAATTCTGGGCCTATGCGGACGTCAATTATCGCCTCAGCGGCCGCCGGCTCGGCGATTTCATCACCTATCCGATCTTCAACAAATACGGCGCGGTCAATCTCGGCGAGGTCGCCGGCGGCGTCAGGCTGTTCTGGTCGGAATCGGTCTCGGGCGTCATCAACTGGTCGCTCGCCGCGCCGCTGTTCTCGATCAATTTCGTGCTGCTGTCCGCGCTGCTCGACCGCTCGCTGCAGCCGTTCCGCGAGCTCTTCAGCGCGCAGCGGCGCCGAGGGGCTGATCGAACAGGCGGTGCGCGTGATGCGCTGGGGCCTCTGGATGGCGCCGATCATCAACACCTTCCTGCGCCAGTCGCCGGACCCCTCCTGGTACAATCAGGACGGCGCGGTGCGCACGCTGGTGGCGACCGGCGCGGAAATCGTCATGCCCAACGCCGATTTCCGCGAATTTCAGCCTGACGATGTTCCTCGGGCTGCTCGCCTACGACTGGCTGCGCGTCATCATCTGGTTCGACCACATGGGGCTGCGCGTCGCGACGCTGGTCAATCTTTCGTTCCTCGGCGGCGACCGGGCCGACGAGGCGGCGGGCCGGTTCCTCGGCCATGGCGCGCGCACCCGCGCCATTCCCGACGGCATCCGCCGCTTCGGCACCTGGGCGCCGCTGCTGATCCCCTTCTACATTCCGCGCGGCGCCGAATGGGACAAGGCCTGGACGGGCGCCGAGGCGCTGTCGCACGGCGGCGCCATGCCGGGGCCGGTGACAGTGCTCGGCATCGTCTATTCGCGTCGCCGGCGCTCGGCTTCGGCGTCGTGGCGGTCGCGGTTCGCGAACATATCCGCCCGGCGCGCGCCGGCGCGCGGACCCCGCCGCCCGACGCGCCGCTCGACGCTCGACGAGCCGCCGCACGGCTATTCGCTTTCCAATGGCGAAGTGTCGATGGAGATCTGGCGCGACGGGCGCGGCGCGGCCTCCGTCACGGGCGACGCGCGCGGCGGCTTCGCGATCGACCTGATCCGCCGCCCGCTCGATCCGCTGCAGCCGCGCGGCCACTTCTTCTATCTCGTCGAGGAGGGCGACGAACCCTGGTCGATCGGCTTCCAGCCGACGCGGCGCGCCAGCGAATATCTCGATCCGGCAGACCGCGTTTCAACGAGGTCGAGATCGTCAATCACTTCAACCAGATTCGCGCGACGCTGCGCGTCGGGCCCGACGAGCGAGGGCGCCGTGCTCACCTATCGCGTCCGGCTCGAGGACCTCTCGGGCAAGCCGCGCCGTCTGCGGCTGACGAGCTTCTCCGAGATCGCCGGCCACGAGACCGGCGCAGTATGCGCGCGATCTCGATTTCGCCGGCATGCATGTCGAGACGATCTTCGTCCGACGGCTCAACGCGATCCTCGCGCGCAACCGGCTGCTTCGCTCGGCGCGCGCCGATCGCGGCGAAACCGCGTTCTTCGCGGTCAAGCCGGGCGCGGGCATGGAACTCGTCGGCTACGAGGATTCGCGCACCCGCTTCCTCGGCGAAGGTTCCATGCGCGCGCCGACTGGCTGCGAGCCGGGCGCTGGCGCAAGCTCGACGACCAGGGCAAGCTTTGGACTTTCGACCCCGGCGCGAGCTTTACGCTTTCGGCGGACATCACCCGCCAACGGCGAGGTCGAAGCCGAGTTCGTCATGGGCCGCGCCGACAATGCGGTCTGGGCGGCCGGCGCTCATCGCGCAGCGGCTCGGCCTGCCAGCCTTGCCGGAATTGCAATTGCAGACGTGGCTCTATGAAACGCGCGCGGTCGAACCGACCGCCAGCGCTCGCTTCGCGCTGGCCGTTTTCCTTCTCCGCGGACGGCACGACGCTTCATCTGACCCATCGCACGCCGCGCCCCTGGGCGCACGTGATGGCCAACGAGATCGGCGCCAGCGCGGTCGTCAGCAACGACGGCGACGTCTACTCCGCCTTTCGGCAACTCGCGCCACAACGCGCTGACCGCGTTCCGCTTCGACAGCGCGACGACGCCGCTTCCCGGCCAGATCGTCTATCTGAAAAACCTCGACACGGGCGAGACCGACTCGACCGGCTTCGCGCCCTTCCAGCGCGCCGACGCGACGATGGACATCGCCTACGAACCCGGCGTCGCAACTTTTGCGAAAACCGCGCGGCGCGCTCGCTACCCAATACGAAATCTTCGTCCCGCCCGACTTCCCCGGCGACATTCGGCTGCTGACGATCGTCAATCAGGGGACGGAAACTGCTGAGGCTGCGGGTCGCCCCCTTCTTCGACATGGCGCTCGACGAAAGCCCCAACGAGAGCGCCGGCCATCTCGACGGTTCCGAACAGGACGGCGTGCTGTTGTTCGAGAACCGGCGCAACGATTTTGTGCGCGGCGTCGCCTTCGCGACCACCACGCTGCCGAATCCGAAGACCGAAACCATGCGGCGCCGGTTCTTCGGCCCGCCGGGCCGCGACATCACCTGCCCCGCCATGGTCGAAGCGGGCGAAGCCGATCTCGGCCGCCAGCGACGACGGCACGGCGCGTCGCGGCTTTCGTCGCGGACATCGAACTTTCGCCCTGGCGAGACTACGCGCGTCGCCTTCGCGATCGGCATGGGCGGCGACAGAGAGGCCGCGCTCGACGGCCGCGGCCGAACTCAGCGTCGGCTATGCGGAGCGGCAGCTTGCCGAGACACGCGCGCATTGGGCGCAATCGGCTTTCGGTCATCGAGATCGAGACCAACCGGCCCGACTTCGATCGTCTCGTCAACACCTGGCTGCCTTATCAGGTCTACGCCTCGCGTCTGTTCGGCCGGCGTCGGCCCCAACCAGCGCGGCGGCGCCTACGGCTATCGCGATCAGTTGCAGGACGTGCTGCCGCTGATCCTCATCGAGCCGCGGCTGACGCGCGCGCAGATCGTGCTGCACGCCGGCCAGCAGTTCCTCGAAGGCGACGTGCTGAAATGGTGGCATCGTCGCGCCCGGCGGCGGCACGGGCGTCGCGCCAGCGCACCAAGGCCAGCGATCCGCATCTGTGGCTGCCCTATGTGCTGGCGCGCTATGTCCGCGAGACCGGCGATCTCAGCGTGCTCGACGAAGTGCAGCCCTATCTCGAAGGGCCCGCCGTGCCCGAGCGCGACGACACTTTGCTCGTGATGCCGCGGCCCTCGCGCGAAACCGGCACCGTCTACGAACACGCCCGGCGCGCGATCGAATACACGCTGCTCCACATCGGCGCCAACGGCCTGCCGCTGCTGCGCGCCGGCGACTGGAACGATGGCATCGACGCGCTGGGCCGAGCGGAAAAGGGCACCGGCGTCTGGATGGGTTTCTTCCTCTTCAACGTGCTCGAAGGCTTTGGCCCGATCGCGCGCCTCAAAGGCGACGAGACGTTCGCGGCGCGCTGCGAAACGGAAGCAGAGAAACTCCGGCAAGCGCTTGAGATCGGCTGGTTCGGCGACCACTACGGTCTCGACTTCGCCGACGACGGTCGCGCCGTTTCCATGCCGAATGCGATGACGACGGGCTGGGCCGCGTACTCCGGCGCGACCTCTGACGAACGCGCGGTCGCGGCGCTTGGAAGGCGGCCTCAAGAGCATCGAGCGGCCGGACCGCATGCTGCTGCTCGAACAGCCGTTCTTCGAACATTCCGATCCCTACCCCGGCCGCATCGCCGACTATCCGCCGGGCGTGCGCGAAAACGGCGGCCAGTACAGCCACGGCGCCTCATGGATCATCGACGGATTTACGCGCCTCGCGCGAAACGCGCGCCGGCGCGGCGACGACGAGGCCGCTGAACGCCTCTACGGGCGCGCCTTCCAGGTCTTCGAGAAAATCTCGCCGCTGAAGAAGACCGAGCCCGATCACGCTCGCGACCTACGGCCTCATTCCGATCCAGCAACCCGCCGACATCTACGACGGCTTCGGCCACGGCGGGCGCGGCGGCTGGTCCTGGTACACGGGCTCCGCCGCTCGCATGCTGTCGGCGGCCTATTCGATCGTCGGCATCGAAAAGAGCGACGGCGACATCCACCTGAGCTCTGACACATTCGCGCCCAAGGGCGGACTTCAGGTGCGAAGGGTGCGCATCGGCGAACGTGAGTATCGCGCCTCCTCAAGTGAGCAGCCGACGATGGAGAGCGTTCGCAATCCGTCGCGGGTGGAATGAGGCAGAGGGCTCCGCGATGAGTTGGAATTGTCATTGCGAGCTGAGCACCAAAGACGCTAGGCTTCCTCTTCGATCCGGTATTGCGCGATGGCTTGCGCGCCCCCATTGAGCTTCGCCGCCGCGAAATGCCCGATCGCGACCGCGAGCACGCAGAACACGACGGAGGCCGCGATGTTGACCACGGCCCGGCTCCATTGCCCCGAGCGGAGCAGGTCGAGCGTTTGCAGGCTGAACGAGGAGAACGTCGTGTAGCCGCCACAGAAGCCGATCATCACGAACAGCCGCAAGCCTTCGGGCGCAGGATATTTTCCGTTCGCCAGCGTCAGCGTGCCGAAGAAGCCGATGAGCAGCGAGCCCGAGACGTTGATGATGATCGTGCCCATCGGCAGCTTCGTGCTGATCGGCGAGGCCAGCACCGAGACGACGTAACGCGCGAGCGTACCCAGCGCTCCGCCGAGCATCACGATCAGGCAATAGGCAAAACTCATGCGCGCTCCTTGCGTTTCGGGGCGGGCACAAAAAACCCGCCGTCGCGGCGGGCGCTCTGGACGCACTCCCACCGCTCTCTGGTTGCGGTAGGAGTCATCAGCCCTCGCGGGCGGTTATCGGGGGAACTCCATCCCCATCGGCAAACAAGATAAGCAAATTGCTTTCGCCGGGCAAGCCGCTCAATGGCCATCTGAGGCCTTGACGCGGCGAAAATGAACGCGGGAGAAACAAGCGATGCACGTTCATTTTGTTCTCGCGCATCCTGAGCCGCATTCGTTCAACGCCCATCTGGTTCAGGTCGGCATGGAGGCGGTCGGCGCGGCCGGAGCGGACGGCGTCCGTTTCGGACCTCTACGCCATGGGTTTCGACCCTTGCGAGCGGCCGGAGCATTATCGCGAGCCGCGCGAACGGCCGAGCGCTTCGACGCTCAGGCCGAGCAGCGCCATGCCAGCGAGGCGAAATCGCTGCCGCGCGAGGTCGTCGACGAAATCGCGCGCTCGATCGCGCCGACCTTGTCGTCCTGCAATATCCGATGTGGTGGCATCTGCCGCCGGCGATGCTGAAGGGATGGTTCGACCGCGTGCTCGCCTATGGCGACGCCTATACGAGCCGCAAGCGCTTCGAGAACGGCCGCTTCGTCGGCAAGCGCGCGATGTTTTCGGTCACCGTCGGCACCAGTCGCGCGAGACCTATGCGCACGATGGCCGCAGCGGCGACATCGACCTGATGCTGTGGCCGGTCAATTTCACGCTCGCCTATGTCGGCTTCGAGGTGCTGACGCCCTTCATCGCCTATGGCGTCGAGGCCGGGCTGCGCTATTCGGACGCCTCGGCAATCGAACGACGGCTCCAGCAAATTGCAGCGGATTTCCGCGACGCTATCGCTTCGCTCGACGCGCGGCCCAATGTGCCGTTCAACCGCATGGCGGAATGGGGCGCCGATGGCCGCCTGAAGCCCGACGCGCCGATCTACTCGCCCTATATGCGACGCAAGAAAGATCTGGAGCTGGAGTAACAGGGCTGCTCCAGTTTCGAGCCGCGAACATAGCGCCAGGGTGTTGTGAGTGCAGCCCTATCCACGTCATGCCCGGACTTGTTCCGGGCATCCACGCCGCCGTGCAGGCAAAACGGTGGAACCATGATTCTGATTGTCGGCCCAAAACTTTGAGCGGCGCATCGCTCGACCGCGTGGATGACCGGGACAAGCCCGGCCATGACGGAGAACGAGGCGCAAGCCGCGCGCGCTCAGCCTCCCGCGAGCGCCATGTCGTCGCGATGGATCATCTCGGCGCGCCCCGGCGTGCCCGAGGATCTCGGCGATGTCGCGGGAGTTGCGTCCTCTTATCTGTTCGGCGTGCAGGGCGTCGTAGGCGATGAGGCCGCGGCCGAGTTCCGCGCCGCGTTCGTCGCGGATGATCACGCAATCTCCTCGCGCGAAGACGCCTTCGACCTTGACGACGCCTGCGGGCAGCAGGCTCTTGCCGCTCGCCAGCGCCCGCGCGGCGCCGGCGTCGACGGTGACGGCGCCTTTCGGCCTCCAGCGTGCCGGAAATCCAGATTTTTCGCGCCGCGACAGGGTTCGACGGGGACAGGAACCAGGTGCAGGGCGCGCCCTCAGAAATGCGGCGGATCGGATGCGGCACGCGGCCGTCGGCGATCACCATATGCGCGCCGCCCGAGGTCGCGATGCGCGCCGGCTTCGATCTTGGTGCGCATGCCGCCGCGCGACAATTCGGAGGCCGCGCCGCCGGCCATCGCCTCGATCTCCGGCGTGACGCGCTCGACGACAGGGATCAGTTTTGCGTGCGGGTCGTCCTTCGGCGGCGCGGTGTAGAGGCCTTCGATGTCGGAGAGCAGAATCAGCAGGTCGGCGCTCGCCATGGTGGCGACGCGCGCCGCGAGCCGATCGTTGTCGCCGTAACGGATTTCGCTGGTCGCGACCGTGTCGTTCTCGTTGATGACGGGGATGGCGCGCATCGCCGCGAGCCGCGCCAGAGTCTCGCGGGCGTTGAGATAGCGGCGCCGCTCCTCGGTGTCGTTGAGGGTCAGCAGGATCTGCCCCGCGACGATGCCGTGCGTGGAAAATTCTGCGACCAGGCGCGGGCAAGCGCGATCTGTCCGACCGCGGCGGCGGCCTGGCTGTCCTCGAGCTTCAGTTTTCCGCGCGGCAGGCCGGCGATCGTGCGGCCGAGCGCGATCGCGCCCGAGGAGACGATCAGCACGTCGGCGTCGCGCCGGTAGAGCGCGACGATGTCGGCGACCAGTGCCTCGAGCCAATCCTGCTTCAGAACCGCCGCGCGAGGCGTCGACCAGCAGGGACGACCCGACCTTGACGACGATGCGCGAGAAATTTTCGATTTTCGGCGAAGCGGACACAGGCGCAAGACGGAGAAAGGAGGGACTGCGGCGTTAGAGGAGGCCTCGCGCCTTGGCAAGTTCGGTTCGCAATCGGCGCAGATTTGTCATCCCCGCGAAAGCGGGGATCCGTGTCGTAGGCCCCGCGCTGAGTCTTCACCGTTCTGCAAGCGCTGCGTCACACGCTGGATCCCCGCTTTCGCGGGGATGACAGGGGGAGCGGACACGTTCTTTAGAATTATTCTAATCTCTGCTATAGGCAGACCGAAAAATGGCGCCTCGCGCGGAGGCGTCGACAACAAGCCCGGGTTAGCCATGCGCGATTTCTCCGAACTTTCGGAAAAGGAAATTCTCGCCCTCGCGATCGCCAACGAGGAAGAGGACGGCCGCATCTACGCGGATTACGCCAACGCGTTGCACGGAGACTTTCCGGCGAGCGCCAAAGTGTTCGAGGAAATGGCGGGGGAAGAAAACGAGCATCGACGCAAGCTGATCGACGCCTTCGTCGCCAAATTCGGCCAGCACATTCCGCTCGTGCGCCGGCAGGACATTCGCGGCAACATCCAGCGCCGCCCCCTCTGGCACCTGCAACCCCTTCCGCTCGACAAGCTACGGCGGCAGGCGCAGGAAATGGAGGAAGATGCGGCGCGCTTCTACCGCCTCGCGATCGAACGCACCAACGACGCCGGCGTCCGCAAGCTGCTCGGCGACCTCGCGGCGGCCGAGGAAAAGCACGAACTCGACGCCGTTTCGATTCAGGAACACTATCTGCCGGCGAGCGCGCGCAACGAGGAAGACGAGGATCAGCGCCGCCGCTTCGTGCTGCAGATCATCCAGCCCGGCCTGGTCGGGCTGATGGACGGCTCGGTCTCGACGCTGGCGCCCGTGTTCGCGGCGGCTTTCGCGACGCGCGAGCCCTGGAACGCCTTCCTCGTCGGCCTCGCCGCCTCGATCGGCGCGGGCATATCGATGGGTTTTGCCGAGGCGCTCGCCGACGACGGCAAGCTCTCAGGCCGCGGCGCGCCGCTGCTGCGCGGCGCCGTCTGCGGCCTGATGACGATGGCGGGCGGCATCGGCCACACCCTGCCCTACCTGATACCCTCTTTCTACACGGCGACCGTCGTCGCCTGCATCGTCGTCGTGTTCGAACTCGCGGCGATCGCGTGGGTGCAATGGAAATTCATGGAAACCCCGCCGCTGTCGGCGGTCGCCAAGGTGATGCTCGGGGGCGGGCTCGTGCTGGCGACCGGCGTGCTGATCGGGTCGAGCTGAGCGCCCATGGAGCGTCGGCCGACCAGCTCACCCTCGGCGGCGGGGGCGCCGCCGCTCCATGGAATCCTTTAAGGCGAAAAAACTGAGGGTAACTCGCCCCGGTTTTCGCTTGGCCGAGGTCAAACCGCTATGATGGCGGCAACTCGAAGGGAGCGCGGCTCGCGAAGGCCGCGAACACGCTTGAAGAAACCCGTCAGAAAGAAAGCCGTTGCAAGAAAGCCGCCCGGCAAGGGCCTCTCCAGGCAAAGCGCGATCGACGTCTTCGCCCAGTTGAGCCCCGATCAAGTCCGCTCATTCATCGAATCGCTGCAAGCGGACGTCGAGGAACAAAGCGCCGTCGACCTGTTCGATCGCTTTCTCGAGCTTTGCGCGCTCGGCGACGAGGGGCATGACGAGTGCGCCGAGGTGGCGAGCGCGTTGATTGTTGTGCTGGACCAGCTCAGAATCGACATCAATGGCGGCAGCGCTCAGGCGCGCGACGCTGAGCGCGAATTTCTCGAAAGGCTCGACGAGGCGCTGGAGACGAATGCGATCCCCGGACCGGACATCATGTTGATCGGCAAGCTTCTGTCCGACGCCGGCTGGACGCCGCCGGAGACGCTGAGAGAGGCGCTGGTCGCCGCGCTGCCGTTTGAAGGCGCCGCAACGCTGGACATCGACGCCAATGGGCGTGAACTGCTCGAGTCCTTGGTAGAGGAAACCGGCAACGACGAGTTTGCTTTCCAGGCCGAGCTTTCGTCTTTGCTGGCCGCTATGCCCCACACGCTGGCGGCGCATTTCCTGTCGGGCGTCACGGGCTTTTCCAACGCGACGCTCGACCTCGCGCTCGTCGGCTTCGCGCTGCATCGCGAGGCCGCGATCGCCGAAGCCGCCTTGACGGCGCTCGCCGCCACGAAGGGCAGGTCCGTCGACAGTCTGCTGGTCGAGCGGCTGGTGCGCATCCGGCCCTGGCTGCCCAAGGAGCGCCACGCGTCGCTCGATGCGGCCGTGCGCGCGCTGCGCCCGCGCGCCACGGCTCCGACGAAGCGCCACGCGGATGATCTGCGCAGAGCGAGCCTCTCCATCTGCGACGGCGTCGGCGCGCACAACATCGTCTTCGCCAGCCGCAACGGCAAGGCGCATAGCGCGTTCGCGGTCCTGATAAAGCCCGTCGGCCTGACCGAAATTCTCGCCATGCGCGATATCCGCAAGTCCGAGGTCGACAATGTCATTGCGGGCCTGCGCATGAGCGCTCATGCGGTCGACGGAAACCTCGAAGGCGCTGCCGCGGTTCTCGAAGTCGCGCTCGGCGACAACCTGCAAAGCGGCTCGCCGCCGCCCTACGAACTCGTCCTTATCGCCGAGCGGATGGGCCTTGGCGATCTCACGCCGAAGGTCTTGTCGACGGAGAAACTCGTTGACGCTGTCATCGGCGACGCTCCGCCCTGGCTGGTCGACGAGGCCGCTCAGATCGCCGCGCACCAAATCATCGCCGAAAGCGCGTTTGCCGATACCTGGTTCGAGGCCGGCGAGGCGATCGAGCAACTGCTTTCGCCGATCCGAGGCGCCAAGCGGCGCGAAGCCGCGATGTTGAAGCGCTATCTGCCGGCGCGCCGCGACTACTGGGCGCGGGTTTTCGCCGTGAGCGCTTTCGTGATGAGCCGAAGCACGGAGAAACGGCCCTCGCCCTATACGCTCGATCTCGCGCTGCTGGCGCGCGACCTGCTCTCGACAAAACCGACGGAGAACCTGCCCATCCTGCAGCAGATCGCCGAGCGGACTGTCGAGGCGTTTCAACACAACGACGGCCTGCGCTAGCCGGACCTTCTGTAGCCGCGGTCGCTGACCACGGCCCCGAGGAGGGCAGGCTCTCCAGGCCGACCGGTCGGCGGCGGGAACGCCGCCGCTCCTTGCGCGGCGCTCTGTAGCCGCGCTCGCTGAGCGCGGCCGCCGCGGTCGACGATCGCGGCTACAACAGCGGCGCGCCGCGGCGGGCGATCACCTCGCGGACTTTTGCCACCATCTCGGCTTCGGGAACGGCGCGCTGGGCGCGCTGGCGCATCTCCAGATAGTCGGCGCGCTCCTTGCTGGCCTTGGCGAGTTCGGCGCCGAGCGCGAGATCGCGCACGACGACCTGCGGTCCGCCGGCCGCGTCGCGCTCGTTGGAACCCTGGATGATTGCGCAGAGTGAGCCGCGCCGGTCGGCATATTTGAGCTGCGCGTTGAGCCCGGCCGAGCCGAGGTAGAGCTCCGAAGAGACGCCGGAGGCGCGTAAGGTCGCGACCAGCCGCTGATAGTCGGCGAGACGGTCGCGATCCAGCACCAGCACGACGACAGGGCCCGGCTCGGCCGCGCTCGCCACGATCGGGCTGTTGATCGCCCGCAAGGCGGCGAGCAGGCGCGACACGCCAATGGAAAAGCCGGTCGCAGGAACCGGCTCGGCGCGGAACCTCGCGACCAGCCCGTCGTAGCGTCCGCCGCCGCCGACCGAGCCGAAGCGCACCGGCCGCCCGGCCTCGTCCTTCACCTCGAAGGTGAGTTCGGCCTCGAAGACGGGGCCGGTGTAATATTCGAGGCCGCGCACGACCGAGGGATCGATCGAGAATGCGGTCCTCTGCCATAGCCGGCGGCGTTGGCGAGGCCCGCAATGTCGCGAAGCTCCTGAAGCCCGACTTCGCCGGTGGCAGAGCCGGCTGACAGCTTGGGCCAGAGCCGCCAGCGTCGCCGCGTTATGCTCAGCCCGCGCCGCTGTGTAGGAGAGCACGCGGCCGATCGCCTCCTCGTCGAGCCCGCGCTCCTTTCGTGAAATCCCCGCTCTCGTCCTTGCGGCCCGCTCCGAGCAGTGCCCGCACGCCCTCAGGGCCGAGACGGTCGAGCTTGTCGATGGCGCGCAGCACGGTCAGGCGTCGGCCGGCGTGCTCGGCGCCGCCGAGGTCGATCGCCTCCATCACGCCATCAAGCACCTTTCGGTTGTTGACCTTCAGCACATAGTCGCCGCGCTTCACCCCGAGCGCCTCCAGGCAATCGGCCGCCATCATGCAGATTTCCGCATCCGCCGCCGGCGAGGCCGCGCCGACGGTGTCGGCGTCGAACTGCATGAACTGGCGGAACCGCCCCGGGCCCGGCTTCTCGTTGCGGAACACCCAGCCGGCGCGATAGCTGCGATAGGGCTTGGCGAGCTTGTCGTAGTTTTCGGCCACGTAGCGGGCGAGCGGCGCGGTCAGGTCGTAGCGCAGCGACAACCACTGCTCGTCGTCGTCCTGGAAGGAGAACACGCCCTCGTTCGGCCGGTCGAGGTCCGGCAGGAACTTGCCGAGCCCCTCCGTGAACTCGACGAACGGGGTCTCGACCGCCTCGAAGCCGTAGAGCTGATAGACGGCGCGGATCTTCGCCATCATCGCGTCGGCCCCGGCGATGTCGCGCGCGCTCCGGTCGGCGAAACCGCGCGGCAGCGCGGCGCGGACGAGGGACGGTGCGGTTTCGGACATGTTTTTCAAAGCCTGGAAGGGAAATGGCCGCCTGCCTTGCCTTAGGCCGCCCCGCAGGGTCAAGCGCTTCGCCTCACGTTGACTCCAGCGGCATTATCCCGAACTTGTCCCGCCCGTCGCAAAGTCAGGAAACGTCCATGGCGCCCGAATCCGAGCCGCCCGAAGATCCGGAAGCCTTCCGCAAGCGGGTCGAGGCCTTGCGCAGCCGGATCGACGCAAGAGCGCCTCAAAGGGCCGCTTCGAAAGACGAGCTCGCGCCGAACTCCGGTTTCGGACCGTCGATCTCGCTGGCCATGAAGGTCGGCAGCGAATTCGTGGCGGCCATCATCGTCGGGGCGGCGCTCGGCTGGGGTCTCGACTGGCTTTTGCACACCAAACCCCTGTTCACCATTCTGTTTTTCCTGATTGGAGTGGCCGCGGGCGTCGTCAACGTCATCCGTTCGACTTCGCCTAAAGGCGCTAATTTAGATCGCGATTCCCGCTTGTCTCACGGGAAGGCCGACGCTAAAGACGTGCCGCGCGACAGCCCCCGGGGGGGCAAGAGTTAAAAGGACTTGAGCGTGGCTGGCGAAGCGGGACATGCGATAAATCCGATCGAGCAATTCTCGCTCTCGAATGTCGTCTACGTGAATGTCGCGGGCTACGATGTGTCGATCACCAATTCGACCATCTACATGATCATTGCCGTCGTGATTTCGCTGGCCTTGATGCGGCTGACCGCCCAGGGCACGACCGGCGTGCCCGGGCGGCTGCAGTCGATGGGCGAGATCGCCTACGAATTCGTCGCCGGCATGGTGCGCTCCTCGACCGGCGAACACGGAATGCGTTTCTTCCCGCTCGTGTTCTCGCTGTTCATGTTCATCCTCGTCTGCAACCTTGTTGCGCTCATTCCCTATTCCTTCTCGGTGACGAGCCACATCATCATCACCGCTATGCTGGCGCTGACCGTGTTCTTCACGGTCGTCATCATCGGCATCCGCGAGCACGGGCTGCACTTCTTCAAATTGTTCGTGCCGTCCGGCGTGCCGATCTACATTCTGCCGCTCGTTGTCGCGATCGAGATCGTTTCGTTCCTGTCGCGGCCGCTCAGCCATTCGGTACGTCTGTTCGCCAACATGCTCGCCGGCCACATCACGCTCAACGTGTTCGGCGGCTTCTGCGTGATGCTGCTCGGCGCAAGCGCGATCCTGAAGGCGGTCGCGATCCTCCCTTTCGCGATGACGATCGGACTTTACGCGCTAGAATTGCTGGTCGCGTTTCTGCAGGCCTACGTGTTCGTCATGTTGACCTGCATGTATCTGAACGACGCGCTGCATCCCGGCCACTGATCGGCCGATATTTCCAAACCTCAAACCAAAGACCGGACTGGGAGTTTCCAATGGCTGATGCATCGAATGTTGCTGAGATGGCGCAGGCCGCCAAATACATAGGCGCGGGCCTTGCCGCGATCGGCACGGGCGCCGCGGGCGTCGGCGTCGGCACGCTGTTCGGCCAGTTCCTCAACGGCGCGCTGCGCAATCCTTCCGCGGTCGAAGGCCAGTTCGGCCGCCTGATCTTCGGCTTCGCGGTGACCGAAGCCTTGGGCATTTTCGCGCTGCTGATCGCGTTCCTGCTGCTGTTCGCAGTCTGACGCGAGCGCGATCCGACGCAAACGCGGAGCCGTCCTTCGGGACGCTCCGCGCCGCATTTCTTTGATATCGAGGCGACCGAACCGCGATGGCCAACACTTCCGAATCTCAGGCCACTACGGCCGAAGTCGGCCACGAGTCCGGCGGCCACTCGAACTTCCCGCCGTTCGATCCGCACACCTTTCCCTCGCAGTTCGTCTGGCTCGTCATCACCTTCGGCGTGCTCTACTACTACATGTCGAAGCGCTTTCTGCCGAAGGTCGGCGAGGTGATCGAGACGCGGCGCGCCCGCATCGCCAAGGACCTTGACGAGGCGACCGCGCTTCAGCAGCAGGCCGCCGAAGCGGCGCGCGCGCATGAAAAGTCGATCGCGGACGCCCGCGCCAAGGCTCAGGCGATGGCGCAGGCGGCGCGGGACCAGCTTGCCGCCGAGGCCGATGGCAAGCGCAAGGCGATCGAGGACGAACTCGCCGCCAAGCTTTCGGCCTCCGAAAAGCAGATCGCCGCGACCCGCGCCGACGCCATGGCCAACGTGGCGTCGATCGCCGAGGATGCGGCGGGCGCGATCGTCGAACGGCTGATCGGCCGCAGCGTGGATCGTCAGGCGCTCGCGAACGCCGTCGGCGCCGCCAAGTCGAACGGATAAGGGTTTTGCGACATGGAATTCGGCGCCGAGTTTTTCGTCCTTCTCGCCTTTCTCGTCTTCCTTTGCGTGCTGGTCTACGTCGGCGCGCACCGGATGATTCTGAAAGGGCTTGACGCGCGGGGCGAGCAGATATCGGAAGAATTGAAGCAGGCGGCGAAGCTGCGCGAGGAAGCGGTAGCGCTGCTGGCGAGCTTCGAGAAGAAGAAAGCCGAGGCGGAAGCGAGCGCCGCCGAGATCGTCGCGGAAGCGCGCGTGCAGGCCGCGCAGCTCGCCAAGGACGCCGAGGTCCGCATGAACGACTTCGTCGCGCGCCGCACGCGTCAGGCCGAAAGCAAGATCGCGCTCGCCGAGGCGCAAGCCGCCGCCGACGTGCGCGCCGCCGCCGCCGATCAGGCCGCGCGCGCCGCCGAAATCGTCTTGCGCACGGAGACGCAGGGGCAGACCGGCGCGGACCTCGTGGCCAAGGAAATCGCCGGCCTGAAAGCGCGGCTGAACTGAACTTGAGCGGCTCCAAGCTTGCGGCGAGGCCGCCGGCGCGGCATGATCGCCGAAGCTGATTTGGTTAACCGGGGAAGCCGATGATCCGCGCAATGATGATTGCCGCCGCGATGCTGGCTCTTGGCGGAAGCGCGTTGGCTCAGTCCGCCTCGACCTATCCGCCGGGCCCTGAACGGGCGCCGCGCGGAACCTATACGGGCGAATTCGGCGTGCCTGCGGAACAGCGCTATATCCCGTTCTCCGCCGATCTGCCGGCCTGCGAGGACAGCGAAACGGTCTGGTGGATCAAGAACCGGTTCGATCATACGCAGGCGACCTTCTGGCAGTCGAACCTCGAGATCGTCGACATCGACCGCATCGAGGAAATCGGCTGGCGCAGCAACGGGACGCCGCTCATCCCGCGCCGCTTTTGCGTCGGCCGCGCCGCATTGAACAACAACACCTTTCACACCGTCGTCTACCAGATCCAGGAGCGGACCGGGGTCGCCGGCTTCAGCAACGGGTTCGAGTGGTGCGTCGTGGGCTTCGATCACCTTTTCGCCTATGCGCCGGCCTGCAGCGTGCTGAGGCCGCTGGTCGACCGCTACGCCAACGACAAAGTGACCTTCCCGCACTGAGTCGGCCGGCATCGCAAGGCGCCCCTTCGGTTTGATCCGAAGGTTTTACGCTCAGACGCGGCCGCCGTCTGAGCGTTTTTGTTAAGGGGGGAGCCATGAAAAACAGAGTCTGGTTTGCAGGCGCTCTGGCGGGTCTCGGATTTGCGACGGCCGCCGGCGCGGCGCCGCCGGATGCGCTCGTCTCCAAGGGCGACTTCGATTTCTACGTCCTGACGCTTTCCTGGTCGCCGGGTTTTTGCGACGACGGCGGGGCCGAGAAGGCGCGCGACCAATGCGCCGTCGGCGCCGGCAAGGGTTTTGTCGTGCACGGCCTCTGGCCGGAGAACGCGACGCGGGCCTATCCGAGCGACTGCGGCAACGCCGGCTTCATTCCGGGCGAGGCGCTGCGCGAGACGCATGGCGTCTACCCGTCCGAGGGGCTCGCGCGCTACGAATACCGCAAGCACGGGACGTGCACTGGCCTCGATCCACAGGATTATTTCGGCGCCGTCAAATACGCGGCCGATCATGTGTCGATCCCACAGATGCTGCAGGCGCCGCATGACCCGCTGACGATCGCGCCGCGCGAGATCGAGAGCGCATTCATCTCCGCCAATCCGCAACTCACCAGCGACAATTTCGCCGTCACCTGCCACGGCGGCGAACTCGTCGACGTGCGCATCTGCGTCGCGAAGACGCTCGATTCCTACGTCGATTGCCCGAAGATCGCTGGCCACAGCTGCCATTCACGCGAGATCACGGTATCTCCACTGCGCTGAGGGCCGAGGGCCGAGCTTGAACTATCGCCACGAATTCCACGCCGGGAATTTCGCCGATGTGCTCAAGCACGTTTTTCTGACGCGTGCGCTCGCCTACCTGCTCCGGAAGGACGCGGCGGTCCGGTTCATCGACACGCACGCCGGCGCCGGACGCTACGACCTGGCGAGCCGCGCCGCCGAACGCTCGCCCGAATGGCGCGACGGCATAGCGCGGCTCCTCAAGGCGAAGCCGCCGCCGGACGTGTCGGCCCTGCTTCAGCCCTATCTCGCAGCAATTGGCCCGTTCGACGAGGCGGAAGGCCGGCCGCAGTCCTATCCCGGCTCCCCGACGATCGCGCAAGCGATGTTGCGGCCGCAGGATCGAATGGCCCTCTCGGAAGCCCAACCGGAGGAGCGCGAAAAACTCGTCGAGGCGCTGGGGCGCGATTCGCGTCTCTCCATTGCGCCGACCGACGGCTATGTCGCGCTCAACGCTTATGTGCCGCCGAAGGAGCGCCGCGGACTCGTCCTGATCGACCCGCCCTACGAGGAACCGCAGGAGGCAAAAAACGTCGAAACCGCCCTCGCCAAGGCGGTCGCCAAATGGCCGCATGGCGTCTACATGCTGTGGCGTCCGATCAAGGACGAACGCGCCGACAAGCGTTTTTTGCGAGCGCTCGCCGATCTCGAGACGCCCAACATGCTGCGCATCGAGCTCGACGTCGGCGCGATTCCGCCCGGGCCGAATTCTCCCGAACCGCTGCGCCGCACCGGCCTTCTCGTCGTCAACCCGCCTTTCCCGCTCTACGACGAAGTTCAAGTTCTGCTGCCCTATCTCGGCAAGCTGCTGACCCGCGCGCCGGGCGGGGGGACCATCTGCCAGTGGCTGACTCCGCCGCTTTGACCGATTGCCGGAAGGCTGAGGCTTCGCTATCGTTCATTTGTAAACGAAAGGGACCCTGAAATGGCGTTGCCGAAGTCGCTGCAAGGAAAGCTTCGCCTGCCGGCGATCGGATCGCCGATGTTCATCGTTTCCGGCCCGGCGCTGGTCATCGCGCAATGCAAGGCGGGAATCATCGGGGCCTTTCCGGCGCTCAACGCCCGGCCCGCGAGTCTGCTCGACGAATGGCTGCACGAGATCACGGAGACGCTGGCGGCGCATGACCGCGCGCACCCGGAAGCTCCCGCCGCGCCCTTCGCCGTCAACCAGATCGTCCACAAGTCGAACAACCGGCTCGAGGAGGATCTGGCGATGACGGTGAAGTGGAAGGTTCCCGTCATCATCACCTCGCTCGGCGCGCGCGAGGACCTCAACGCGGCCGTCCATGAATATGGCGGCGTCACGCTGCATGACGTCATCAACATCCGCTTTGCGCGCAAGGCGATCGAGAAAGGCGCCGACGGCCTCATCGCGGTCGCCGCAGGAGCTGGCGGCCATGCCGGCCCTCTCTCGCCCTTCGCGTTCGTGCAGGAAATTCGCGAATGGTTCGACGGACCGGTGGCGCTGTCCGGCGCGATCGCCACGGGCGGCGCGATCCTGGCGGCTCAGGCGATGGGCGCCGACCTCGCCTATATCGGCTCCCCATTCATCGCGACCGAGGAAGCGCGCGCTTCCGAGGCCTACAAACAGGCGATCGTCGACGGCGTTGCCGAGGACATCGTCGGCTCGAGCCTGTTCACCGGCGTCTACGGCAACTATCTGAGGCCTTCGATCGTCGCCAACGGCATGGACCCGGACAATCTGCCGCAGGGCGACGTCAAGACCATGAATTTCTCGACCGGCGAAGGCTCCAAGGCGAAGGCGTGGCGCGACATCTGGGGCTCGGGCCAGGGCATCGGCGCCGTCAAATCCGTGCGGCCGGCCGCCGAATTCATCGCCGACCTAAAACGCCAGTACGACGAGGCGCAGGCGCCGCCTGCTCTGAGACGGCGGTCTGCGAATCGCGCCTCGCGGACAACGCGTGGTCAAGTCAACTCAGCGACCGAAAAATATATCGCGCTGTTGGTACCGGGGACAAGCCGTCGCGACGCGCTCGCGTCGCAAGAGTTCGTTTGTGAGAAGGATTCCGCCGGCGCGTCCGCCGGGGTAAGTCCGTCAGGCGTCGAGCGTATCCCAGCGTAACGTCGATTAACATCAGCAACGAGAGATCCTCGCGTCCGATCATGGCGACCGTCGAGCTATTCCCGAATCGCACCCCATCGCAACAGCCAATCGGCCGAAGCGGCCCCGCAAGCCGCCGGCCAATGTCGAAGCCGAGCAGGCGCTGCTCGGCGCGATCCTGATCAACAACGACGCCTACGACCGCGTCTCGGACTTTCTGCGCGTCCGAACATTTCGTCGAGGAGATTCACCGCCGCATCTACGAGAACGCGGGCTCGCTGATTCGCGCCGGCAAACTCGCCTCGCCGATCACGCTGAAAACCTTTCTCGGCGAACACGATCTCGGCGCGGGCGTGACCGTGCCGCAATATCTCGCCCGCCTCGTCGCGGAAGCGACGACCGATCATCAACGCGCATGATTACGGCCGCACGATTCATGATCTCGCGGTGCGGCGCGAACTGATCAACATCGGCGAGGACGTCGTCAACGTCGCCTATCGACTCGCCGATCGACTCGGCGCCGCGCGAGCAGATCGAGGACGCCGAGCGCCGGCTCTATCAGATCGCCGAAAGCGGCAAGTACGGCGGCGGCTTCCAGCGGTTTTCCGATGCGCTGAAGCTCGCGGTCGACATGGCCGCCAAGGCCTACGAGCGCGACGGCCATTTGAGCGGCATCGCGACCGGGCTCGACGACCTCGACCACAAGATGGGCGGGCTGCAGGCCTCCGACCTCATCATCATCGCCGGCCGCCCGGGCATGGGCAAGACCGCGCTCGCCACCAACATCGCCTTCAACATCGCGCAAGCGCCTATCGCGGCGAGGTCAAGGCCGACGGCACGACGGAGACGGTCAACGGCGGCATCGTCGGCTTCTTCTCGCTCGAAATGTCGTCGGAGCAATTGGCGACCCGCATCATCGCCGAACAGTCCGGCGTCGCCTCCTACAAGATCCGCCGCGGCGACATCACCGAACAGGAGTTCCATCTCGTCTCGCAGGCGATGCGCGAGATGCAGTCGATCCCGTTCTACATCGACCAGACCGGCGGCATCTCGATCGCCCAGCTCACCGCGCGCGCGCGGCGCCTGAAGCGCCAGCGCGGGCTCGACGTGCTCGTCGTCGACTATCTGCAACTGCTGTCCGGCGCGAAAATCGCAAGCCGAAAACCGCGTGCAGGAACTGACGGAAATCACCACCGGCCTGAAAGCGCTCGCCAAGGAGCTCAACGTGCCGATCCTCGGCCTGTCGCAGCTCTCGCGCCAGGTCGAACAGCGCGACGACAAGCGCCCGCAACTCTCGGACCTGCGCGAATCCGGCTCGATCGAACAGGACGCCGACGTCGTGCTGTTCGTCTATCGCGAGGAATATTACCTGAAGAACAAGGAGCCGCGCCCCGGCACCGACGAGCACATCGAAATGGATGGCCGAGATGGAGCGCGCGCACGGCCGCGCCGAAGTGATCATCGGCAAGCAGCGCCACGGGCCGACCGGCACGGTCGAGCTGCAATTCGAGGCGGAACTCACCCGCTTCGGCAATCTCGCGCAGACCGATCACCTGCCCGAGATCAGATAGCGCCTCGCTTCATCGCCTCGAGCCTTGCCGCCATCAGACCGCGCAAGGTTTCGAGGCCTTTCCACGGCCGCGCCATCACCTTGAACGATACGATCCGGCCCTCGGCGTTCCAGCCGATCATGTCGATCCCATCGATCTCGACGCCCTCGATCGTCGCCATGAACTCCAGCACCGCCGATGTCTCGGCGCGCCAGAAGCCGACATAGCGAAAGGTCTCGTTGGCGAGCACGGCGAGCGCCGCGGTCAGATAAGCTTTTGTGATCGCCTTGCCGCGCTGCGGCGCGAACACCACCGGCGACTCGAACACGACTTCCTCGGCGAGGAGATCGTCGAGCGCTGCGGCGTCTTGCGCCTTGGCGAGTTCGAGCCAGCGCCGGATCGCCGGCGGCGGGTCGTTGATCTCGAAATGCATGCTCGTCTCCCCGTTCGTCCAAATGCGGTCATCGATTGCGCCTATTCGAACGTATCGAGGCGTGCGCGCAAGATTTTTGACGCGCCCCGCTTCTCTATGCCGGAGGACGAGATGATCCCTATCCTACGCCGCACGTTTCTGATGTCCGCAGGGCCTGTTCGCGCTGCGCCCCAAGCTCTCGCTCGCGGCCGACCCCACGGGCGGTCCGATCGATCCGACCGCGCCGCTGCTATACCCCTTCGTCCTGCCGCCGCTGCCCTATGCTTACGACGCCAACGAACCGGCGATCGATACCTTGACCATGCAGATCCATCACGACAAGCATCACGCGGCCTATGTCGCCAACCTCAACGCCGCCTTGAAGGATTATCAGGCGATGCAGGCGCTCCCGCTCGCCGACCTGATCCAGCATATCAACGAGGTCCCGGAGGCGATCCGCACGGTGGTGCGCAACAACGCCGGCGGCCACGCCAATCATACGATGTTCTGGCAATGTCTCGGCGGCAAGGGCGGCGCGCCGGACGGCGATCTGAAGAGCGCCATCGAGCGCGACTTCGGCTCGTTCGGTGAGATGACGACCGCCTTCAACCAGGCGGCGATGCGGGTGTTCGGCTCCGGCTGGGCGATGATCGTCATGGACGTCGACGGCAAGCTCACCCTCGTCTCCCGCCCCAATCAGGATTCGCCCTTCATGGAAAGCAAGACGCCTTTGTTCGGCAACGACGTCTGGGAGCACGCCTATTATCTCAAATATCAGAACCGCCGCGCCGACTACGTCAGCGCTTTCTGGAGCGTCCTGAACTGGGACGCGATCGGCAAGCGCTATGCCGCCGCGAGGGCCGGCAAGTTGGCGATCTGAGCGGGTTGTAGCCGAGGTTGTTGACCTCGGCGGCCGCGGTCAGCGACCGCGGCTACAAAGGCCGGCGTTCCTACGTTTTAAAGAGCCTGAGCGGCGAGAGTCAGCGCGGTCAGCGCTGTCATCTCGACCGCGGAAGCGCGCCGGAACAGGCCGAGCGCGCGCCGAATGTCGCCAGCCGTCGCGGCGGCGCGGCCGTCACCCATGTAGGCATCCGAAACCACCTGGCGCCCGTAGACGCGTGGCCCCGCGAGCCTGAGGCCGAGCGCCCCGGCGGCGGCGGCTTCAGGATAACCGGCATTCGGAGAGCGGCGACGCCGCGCGTCCCTCATCACCGTCAGCGCTGCGCGCCGCGCCGATGCGTCTGCGCCGATCGCCGCGCCGGCGACAAGCCACAGGGTCGCCAGTCGCGAAGCGGGCAGATTGACGAGATCGTCGAGTCGCGCCGCCGCCCACCCGAACGCCAGATGGCGTTCGTCGCGAGGACCAATCAGGTTGTCGGCTGCGTGGATGGCCGTGTAGATCGCCGCGCCCGGCAGACCAAGCAGCGCCAGCCAGAACAGCGGAGCGACGACGCCGTCCGAATAGGTCTCGGCCAGACTTCTCGATCGCTGCGCGCGCCACGCCCGCCTCGTCGAGCGCGTCCGGATCTCGTTCGACGATCCTGGCGACTGACGCGCGCCCCGCCGGCAGACCGCCTTTTTCGAGCGCGGTCGCGACATCGCGCACGCGACGGTCGAGGTTTTGGCGCGAAATCAGCGTGGATGCGACGAGCGCGAGCAGCGGAAAGCGCCAGGGCAGCGGCGGCGCGAATTTGACGATCAATCCGGCCGCGAGACCGACGGCGGCGATCGCGAAAACGAGCGCGAACAGCCCCGCGGCCCGCCGCGCAGCAAAGGATTCGCTCGGCCGGTTGAGGCGCGCCTCCAGCCCGTCGATCAGCGCGCCCATCCAGCCGACGGGGTCGCCGATGCGCCGACGAACCGCATCCGGATAGCCGACGCAGACGTCGACAATCGCCGCTGCGAGCGCAAGTGAGAGGGTTTCGGCAAGCGACATGCGCCCGAATCGCAAGGCTGGATCAAGGCTCTGCGCGTAGCATGGCGGCTCGTTCCCGTCGCTACGTCACGTTGCGAGCTGGCATACGACTTGCTACGCTCTCTATCGCCGCTGAGTCTCAGCCGGTTACCCTCGCGAAAATGTGATCGCGACGGGTCCTCAGTCATCGGAAGCGTCTGCGTTTTCTACTTCGAGGGAGGCGCCGCCTCGGGAGGTTTTGACCCCCCGCCTGTGCGTTGGGCTCATGCCCGGCGCCTCAAGGCGAATCGAAGGAGCAAGACCAATGCTCGTTGGCGCAATGCGGATAATGGCGGCTGGAGTGTTTGCCGCGGCGATGTGTACCTCCGCGTCATCTTCCGCCCACGATATCTATACCGGCGTCCTCGGCAAGAACGGTCAGCTCTGCTGCGGCGGCAACGATTGCGCGGTGACGACCTACCGTGAGCAGGGCGGCCGCTTCGAGTTTCTGACCCGCGAACAGCAATGGGTGGAGATTCCCGAAGAGCGCATCACCTTCCTGCCGATCCCCGGCGATCCGCCGTCGGACAATTCGCATCGCGCGCATCTCTGCTATCGCAGCGCGACCAGCTACGACCGCTCGGGAAAATCCTCCGTCAACGTGTTCGGCGACATCTTTCTCTACTGCGCCTTCATACCGCCGGGCGCGATTTGAAGCAGACGCCTGCTTGGCAGGGCGACTGGGTCGGCAGCGTTTGACAGGGCCGTTCGAGGCAGGGACGGCTCGATAGTTGTTCGCGAAGCCGAGCCAAGTTCATGCGGGCGCGCCAGCTTTCTTACTTGAGGCTGAGCCTGCTGAGCCATGCCGAGTTTCGGTGGGGGGCGATCCGCAGGTCCCTCGCTACAATATCGCGTCAATCCCTTTCTTGTTGGCTAATGTCAGCAATTTGAGGGATGGCCCGCTTGGGCGCCCTTCTCCGCGTTCCCATCTGCTGACGATTATGGCGCTGACATTCAAAGCCAGCGCGAATGTCGATTGGCTCATGCGCGCCTTTTCCCGGATACTCTTGATCGCCTCCGGCTTCAAAGGCTCCACAGGCGTGAGGCATGCAAGATCGAAGTCCCGCAAAGTCGCCTTGTCGATCGCCCCAACCTCTTTCAGATCTCTTGCAGCCTCATGCAGAGACCGGAGAGCGGGGCTCCATACTTCGCTTTTTTCATGACTGTAACAATCTCCATCCGTTCGCCAACAAATCAGCGAGTTTTGTTTCGTCCAGGGTATCAAGTTGCTCGGCGAATTTTCGATACAATTCCAACTCCACTCTTAAAGATTGGCCTTTTCATTCTTCCGAAATAAATGCAGAAAAATTGCGTGGGATCCCGGCTTATAAAACACAATCGCGCGAAACCCCTTGGCGGCTCCTCGATTGTTCTTCGCAATTCTCTGCTTGATCAGGCCACCGCCCAATACAGCATCGATCAGACCGTTTTCCGCCTTGTTGATTGCTTCCTTATATTCTTCGTCGGAAATTCCATCTTTTTTTGAGTCTTTTTTGAAATTGCCTGCTCAAATAGACTTTCATTTTGGGCTCCCTGTCCGATCGGCGGGCAGCTCATGGGTTCTCCTGTTGAGACGCAATAATCTGTGCAAACCGCGACGCCTCAATCGAAAATGGGCGAAACGTTGTGCCTCCTGCTATAGCACTAAATCCTATATTTTCAAATCGGCTCGCATCCACAAATTTGGCGAGGCGTCCTTGGCGCGCGCCGTCAGGACAGCTTATCTTGCCGGGCTCCAACTCGGTCGAGGCTTTCGTGTCCGTCAACGTGTTCAATCTTCCTGCGGGCGCGCCCTTCCTGCCGGCGCTGAGCCGCGCTCTGCTCGAGGGAAAGCTCGTTCCGGGCTTCCCGACGGCCGACGGGCTCGATCTGGCGCGCGCGACAATTTATCTCCCGACGCAGCGCGCCGCCGCCGCGCTCGGCCGCGAGCTTTTGCACGCAAGCGGCCGTCCCGCTCTGTTGCTGCCGCGCATCGCGCCGCTCGGCGCCTTCGAGCCTGACTACGGCGAGCCGGCGGAAGCGCCGGCGATCGATCTTGCCGCGCGCCCGCCGGTCGGCGACCTGGCGCGCAAAATGGCGCTGGCTTTGCTGACGCTGCAATGGAGTAAGGCGCTGAAGGGCGCGATCCGCAGGGTCGGCCGCGACGGGAGACTCGAGTTCGACGAGAGCGAGCCGCCGCTCGTGGCCGCAAGCCCCGCGCAGGCGCTTTCGCTGGCCGATGACCTCGCCGCCCTGATCGACGACATGATCATCGAGGACATCGACCCCGAGAAACTCAACGGCCTCGTCGCCGACGCCTTCGACCCTTACTGGGGCATCACGCTCCAATTTCTGAAGATCGCCTTCGAGGCCTGGCCGAAATGGCTCGACGAGCGCGGCGCGGTCGATCGCGCGCGCGCGACCGCGGACGCGCGTCGCCCGAGAGATCGAAGCGCTGGCAAGGCCGGATCGCGGCCCCGTCATCATCGCGGGCTCGACGGGCGCCAATCGCGCCACCGCGCGGCTCATCGCGGCGATTGCGCGCGCTCCTCAAGGCGCCGTCGTGCTGCCCGACCTCGACCGCAGCCTCGATCCCGCCGCCTTCGCGCTCGCCGGCGGCGAGGGGGTTGTCGAGGGGCCCCGCGCGGGCCATCCCCAAGACTCTGCTCGAGGCGCCTGCTCGAAACGATCGGCATTTTACGTGAGGAGGTGAAGGAGCTTGCGGAGGCGCCGCCTGCGCTTCGGCAGCGCGCCGTCGCGCTGAGCGAGGCGCTCCGGCCAGCGGAGACGACCGAAGTCTGGCCGGAACGGCGGAAAGAAATCGGCGACGCCGCGATCGCGGAGGGGCTCGCCGGACTTAAACTCATCGTCGCCGACACCGAGGCCGAGGAAGCGCTCGCGCTCGCCGTCGCGATGCGCGAATCCCTGGAGACGCCGGGCCAGCGCGCCGCGCTGATCACGCCCGACGCGACGTTGGCGCGGCGCGTCGAGGCGGAGTTGGCGCGCTGGGACATCGAGGTCGAGAATTCCGCCGGCGCGACGCCCGGCGAGCGCGCCGGCCGGAGAGATCGCGCGTCTCGCGCTCGCCGCCGCGCTCGATTTTCTCCGCCGCCAATCTCGCCGCGCTGATCGAGCGCGAAAGCGTCGCCGGCCGCCAACGGCGAAATTCTACGAGGCGCGCGCGCGCTCCAGCTTGCCGTGTTCCGGTTGCCGCCGGGCGCGAGCGGGGCTCGACGATGTCGAGGGCGACGCTCGCCGCGGCGCGGAGTCGCGGCAAGCGATTTCCGCGCCCACCGCGCGTTGAAGAGCTGACGCCTGAAGATTTCGCTGCCGCCGCGCGGCTGCTCGCCGCGCTCGTCGCCGCGCTTGCGCCGCTGCGCGCGCTCGGCAGCGGCGCCGCTCGCCGAATTCATCGAGGCCCATCGCTTCGCGCTGGAGGCGTTGACCAGCCTCGAGGATGGAAGCCGCTCGACGCGCTGTTCGACGAATGGTCTGTCGCCTCGCAGGACAGTTTCGAACTGAGCCTCGCGGACTATGCGGCCCTGTTCGGCAAGCTCGCCGCCGGCCGCCGCGCGCCTCGCGATCACGCGGCTCATCCCAGGCTCGCCATCCTCGGCCTGCTCGAGGCGCGCCTGATCGACGTTCGATCTCGCGCTCATCGCGGGGCTCGACGAGACGATCTGGCCGCCGGCGCCCGACACGGACGCGTTCCTCAATCGCGCCATGCGGGCCGAGCTCGGTCTTTCGCCGCCCGAACGCCGCATCGGACAGACCGCGCATGATTTCGTCTCCGCGCTCGGCGCGCCAAAGGCGATCCTGTCGCGCGCCAAAAAACGCGGCGGCGCGCCGACGGTCGCTTCGCGCTTCCTGCAAAGGCTTGGCGCCTTCGCGGGCGAAAAGGAGATGGCAAAACTTGAAGCGCGCGGACAAGTTTATGTCGAGCTGGCGCGCCGGCTCGATCATCCCGTGGGCCGGCCCGAGCCTGTCGCGAGGCCCGAACCGAAACCGCCTGTCGCGCTGCGGCCGACGAAGCTCAGCGTCACGCGCATAGAAACCCTGCGCCGCGATCCATACGCGATCTATGCCGAGCGCATTCTGAAGCTCCTTCCGCTGCCGCCGATCGGCGCCGAACTCGGCGCGCGCGAAATGGGCACGATGTGGCATGCCGCTCTCGAAGGTTTTGCGCGCAACGCCGAGCCGGGCGACAGCGAAGAGGTCTTGCGCGCGCGCTTGGCGGCTGAAGCGCAGCTCGCCTTCGCGCCGCTGCTCGAGGATCCTGTTTTCCGAGCGCTGCGCTGGCCGCGCGTAGAAGAGGCGATGGAGCGCTTTCTCGAATTCGACGTCGGCGCGCCGCGTCGAGGCGGCCGACGTGTTCATCGAAGCCGAGGGCGAATTGCAAATCGAACTTCCTGGCGCGCCGACTTTCACCCTGACCGCCCGCGCCGATCGCATAGAAATTCTGCCGGGCGGCGGCGCGGCAATCATCGACTACAAGACCGGAGCGCCGCCGGGCCAGAACGAAGTCGCCATCGGCTTCGCGCCGCAGCTCACGCTGGAAGCCGCGATGCTGGAGCGCGGCGCTTTCAAAAAGCTGCCGGCTGCGAAATCGGAAGAGCTGATCTATTTCAAGCTCGGCGGGACTGACGGCGGCAAGGCGCGGCCGTTCAAGCCGCCGAAGGGCCGCGCGCTCGACGAAATCGTCGCCGAGCATTTCGCGTTTCTCAAACGTATGCTCGCCGAATTCGCTGAAGAGAAGACGCCCTATCTGCCGCGGCCCTTCCCGAAATTTTTGGGCCGCGGCTCGGACTACGACCATCTCGCCCGCGTCGGCGAATGGGGATTGGCCGGGGAGGACGAGACGTGAGCGGCGCTCCGCTCAAGCGCGCGGTCGATCCGCAGACGCGCGCGCGCCAAAGCCGCGCTGCCGACCCCCGTGTGTCCGCCTGGGTGACCGCTAACGCCGGCTCCGGCAAGACCCATGTGCTGACCCAGCGCGTCATCCGCCTTTTGCTCGACGGAGTCGACCCGTCGAAAATCCTTTGCCTCACCTTCACCAAGGCGGCGGCGGCCAACATGGCGACGCGCGTGTTCAGGACGCTCGCCCGATGGACGACGCTCTCTGACGAGGCGCTGCTCGAGGAGATTTACGCAACCGGCGTTGAGCGCATGGGCGACGGCGGGCTCGCGTTTGCGCGAAAACTGTTTGCTCGCACCGTCGAGACGCCGGGCGGCCTGAAGATCCAGACCATTCACGCCTTCTGCGAGCGATTGCTGCACCTCTTCCCCTTCGAGGCCAACGCGCCCGCCGGCTTTCGCGTGCTCGACGACCGCGAGGCCGGCGGGCTGATGAACGACGCGCGGGCGTCGGCGATCGAGGCGGCCGAAAACGATCCCGAACTCGCTTCGGCGATCGCGACCATCGCCAAGGCCGCCGGCGCCGACGGTTTTGACGCCTTGCTCGACGAGGTCTTGCAGAGCCGCGCCGAGATCGAGGCGTTTGGCGGCGCTGAAGCCTACGGCGAGCAGCTTAGCGCCCGGCTCGGGCTCAAGGCCGATGACACGGAAGCCGCAATCCGGCGCCGCATGTGCGAGGACGGCGGCGGCGCCTCGCAATGGCGCGCCTGGGCCCGCAAGCTCTACGACAGCACCAAGACGACCGACCGTAAGCGCGCCGCCGATTTTTCGGCGGCGGCCGCCTCGACCGACGAGACGCTTCAGATAGACCTTCTGATTGACGCCTTGTTCAACAAGGACGGTACGGCGACGCAGCGTCTGACCACCAAGGAGCTGGAAAAACTCCATCCCTCGCTGGACGGCGAATTGCATGACGAACAGGATCGTCTGCTCGCCCTCATCGAACTCGGCCATTCCGCGAAAGCGCTCGAACGGTCGCTTGCGCTCGTGCGCGTCGCCGAGGCGGCGCTCAAGACCTATCAGCGGCTCAAGAACGCGAGCGGCGCGCTCGATTTCGCCGATCTCGTCGAGCGCGCTTTGGCGCTGGTGACGAAGGCGGACGCCGCCTGGGTGCTCTACAAGCTCGACAAGGGCATCGAGCATTTTCTGGTCGACGAGGCGCAGGACACTTCGCGCGCCCAGTGGGAAATACTCGAGCGGCTGGCGGAAGAATTTTTGTCGGGCGCCGGCGCGAGCCGCGCCGCGCGCTCGTTCTTCGCGGTCGGCGACGAGAAGCAGTCGATCTATTCGTTCCAGGGCGCGGAGCCGGCCCTGTTCAGCGAGATGAGACGGAACTTTGAGCGCCGCCACAAGGCCGTCGATCGCCGCTTCGAGCCGGTCCAGCTCAACCTCTCCTTCCGCTCCGCGCCAAAACTGCTGGCGGCGGTCGATGCGGTGTTTTCGCTGGAGCAGGCGTGGCGCGGCGTCAGCGCCATCGAACCGAAAGCGCCGACCCATGCGGCCCATCACCGGGAGCTTCAGGGCGTCGTCGAGCTTTGGGAGACCTTGAAGCCGGCCGAAGCGCCGGACCCCGAGGACTGGAGCCTGCCGCTCGACGCGCAAAGCGCCCGCGATCCGCGCGTAAAACTCGCCGAGCGGATCGCCGACCAGATCGCGGACCTCACATCGCCGGCCTCAAGCGAGCGCGTGGTCGACGCGTCGACAGGTCTCGCGCGTCGCATCCGCCCGCACGACATTCTCATCCTCGTGCGCTCGCGCGGGCCTTTCTACGAGGCGATGACGCGGGCGCTGCGCCGGCGCAGGCTCGACTTCGCCGGCGCCGACCGGCTGAGACTGAGCGAACACATAGCTGTGCTCGATCTCATCTCCGCGGGACGCGCCGCGCTCTGCCCTGATGACGATCTCGCGCTCGCCGAGGCGCTGAAGTCGCCGCTGATGGGTTTCGACGACGAGGCGCTCATCGCACTCGCGCCCGGCCGGCCGGGATCGCTCGCCGATGCGCTGGCGACAAGCTCAGGCAAAGGCCATCCCGAGGCAGCCGCGCTGCTGGGGACCTGGCGGCGGCGCGCCGTGTCGATGTCGCCGTTCGATTTTTACGCGCGGTTGCTGAGCGCGGACGAGGGCCGCAAGAAGTTGCTCGCCCGGCTCGGCGCTGAGGCCGCTGACGCGATCGACGAATTTCTGGCCGCCGCACTCGCTTTCGAAGCCGGGACTTCGCCCTCGTTGTCGGCCTTTCTCGACGAGGTCACGGCGAGCGAGAACGAGATCAAGCGCGAGTCCGAGACGGAAGCCGGCGGCGTGCGTGTGATGACCGTTCATGCCGCCAAGGGGCTCGAAGCGCCGATCGTGTTTCTCCCCGATACGCTCGGCAAGGCGCAGCCGGCGCGCGAGCCGAAGTGGCTTGCCTTCGAGCCGACGAGCGAGGGCGAAGCCAAGCTCAGAATCTGGGCGAGCCGAAAAGGCGAGGACAGCCCGCCGCTCCGGGCCGCGCGCGAGGCGGCCGGGGCGCAGGCCGAGGGCGAGCATCGCCGGCTGCTCTATGTCGCCATGACGCGCGCGGCGCAGCGGCTGGTTGTCGCGGGCGCGCAGGGGGCCCTGGAGCCGCCGGCGGACTGCTGGCATCGGCTCATTCACGCCGGGCTCGCGCAGCTGCTGACGCCGGCGCAAGCGCCGTGGTCGGCGGAGGAGCAGATATGGCGCTACGCCGACGCGCCCCCGCCGTCGGAAGCGATCGGGACGAGCGAGGCGCCGCCAGCTTCCGAGCCACCCGCCTGGCTCGCCGCCAAACCCGCCCAGGAGCGCACGGAACCAGTGCTGGCCCCATCGCGCGCGGCGCCGCGCCGGTACGAAGGGGCAAGCGAGCGCCGGCGCGAGTCGCGCGAGGCCGGACGCCTCGCCCATGCGCTGATGGAAAAGCTTCCTGAGCTCGCGCAGGACCTGCGCCCCGCCGGCGCGGCGCGCATCGCCCAGAACTTCTCGCTCGAAGCGGCGCAGCGCGCCGAAATCGCCGAGCACGCGCTGCTTTTGCTCGAGCGGCCGAGCCTCGCCCACCTGTTCGGGCCGCATTCGCGAGGCGAGGTCGCAGTCACCGGATGGATTGAACGGGAGGGCGCCGCGCCGGCGCCGGTCAGCGGCCGAATTGATCGGCTGGCGGTGTTTCCCGATCGCGTCGAACTCATCGATTTCAAGTCAGGAAAGGGGGGACGGTCCGCCTATGTTACTCAGCTCGCCCTCTATGTGGCGGCGCTTCAGCCTGTGTATGACAAGCCCGTTTGCGCCTCGATTTTGTGGCTTTCGGACGGAGATTTGGAGCGGATTTCCGCATCCGAAATCGACACTGCGCTCGGTAACCTTATGTCACCTAAGACGGCGGCGCCTTGAAGCGGTCGCATTTAGCCGCATAAGTCGATTCCATGGTGTGGGGTAGATACGTGTTGCGATCGACGGCTCGCGGGCGGCGGCTTCGATCAGCAGAACGTTGCAGGGAGCGCATCGGGCGCTCGGCTGCGGCGGTCGTCGTCATTCTTCCGGTATTGTTCGCGGCGGATGCGCAGGCGTCCCCTTCCGGAATGGTGCCCTACAGTCATCCCGTCTATCACAACGGCAAGCGCGTGCTCTGGCACGGGGTCTGGCGTGGCGGGCGGGGCGGCGAATTGGGCGTGTCGACCGCACCGAAGTCAGCTTCAACTTCCTCCAACTTCAGCGTATTTTCGGATGGCGACGATTTCAGCGCCTTTCGCATGGCCGGCGACATCGTGGCGGCGGTCAAAGCGGCGGGCGTCAATGCGCACCCGACCGTCGGGCGCACGGATGCTTCCTCGCTCGAAAAGCTGACCGACAGCGACATCGTCGATTTCGCGATCGCGCCGCTCGATTCGCTCGTCGATGACCCGAAGGCCTCCTGGAAAGACAAGGCGCCCTATGTGACCGGGCTCGGCCTGGAGCGCATCGAGATCGTCGCCTCGAAGGACGTCGCCGCGCCCGCCGACCTCGATGGCAAGACCGTGGCGGTGGGACCTCAGGACAGCGCGGACGAGGCGGTCGCCAAAGCGCTTTTTCAGCGGCTCGGCGTCAAGCCAACCTACGTCGAGAAACCGCTGACCGACGGGCTCGCTGATCTCGCAGCCGGCAAGGTCGCCGCCGTGGTCGCGACGGGAGAAACGGATTCCAAGGCGCTCGGCGATTTCGGCAAGGACGGCAAGGCGCATCTGGTCGCTCTGCCGATGTCCCCGCAGCTCGCCGCTTCTTACTCGCCGCTTACGCTGACCGCCAAGGACCGGCCCAATCTGATCGGAGCGAACGAAAAAGTCGCGACGCTGGCCGAGCCGATGGCGCTGATCGCCATGGCTGCGCCGGCGAACTCGCCTCGCGAGCAGCGCGACGCAGCCTTCATCTCCGCTTTGTTCGACAGGCTGCCGAACCTGATGACGGGCGACGCCGACCCTGCATGGCGCGACGTCAACATCGCGGCCACGCTCGATTGGCCGCGCGTCAGCGCGGCCGAAGCCTGGATCGCCGGCCGCCGCCCCGAGGTCGACGCCGCCGTAACCGATTTCCGCAATGCCGCGGCCTCGGACTCCGCCCATGACGCCAACCGGCTGTTCAACAGCCTGTTGCAGGCGCGGAGCGCGGCGCCTTGATCGCCGGCGCGCGGGCCGCGCTCGTCGTCAAGCTCGCGGCTAGCGTCGTCGCCGCGGGGGCCGTCGTCGCGCTCGGCATGGCGTTCTGGCCGACCCTGAAAGCCGGGCGCGTCGCCGCCAAATCGGCGGTTGAACAGCCGGTGTTCGTCAATATGACGCCAAAGGCGTCAACCGCGGCGCCTGCGCAACCCGCAGTCGTCGTCGCGGCCAAAACTGCGCCTGCGCCCGCTGTCATGCCCGCAGCCGTCGCGCCCGCGATCGCGGCGCCCGCCGCCGTCTCTCCGCCGATCTCTCCCGAGAAGGCGGGGCTCGACCAGCTCGCCGCGGCGCTCAAGGGGCAGACCATCAAGCCGCAGCCCGCTTCCGCTCCTAAAGCCAATTCCGAAGCCGAGGATTGTTTCGCCCGCGGGCTCGTCGCGCTCGCCAAGGGGGACATAGCCGCCGCTCGGCGCTGGCTCGAACAGGCGGCGCAGGAAGGCGAGACGCGCGCCCTGATGGCGCTAGGCGACGCCTACAATCCGGCCATGCTGACGCGCCTCGGCGTGATCGGCGCGCCCGGCGACGCCACGACCGCGCGCGACTATTACAACCGCGCCGTCGACGCCGGCCTGCCCCAGGCGAGGGAGCGGCTCGCGGCGCTCACGCCCAAGTCTGACTGACTGTAGCGTCGCTCGCCTAGCGCGGTTGCCTCATCAGCCAGAGGTGGACGTCGGGAGGCTCGGCCACACCGCCGGGTGATTGCGAGGAGCCATGTAAATTCGTCGAAAAAGAACTCGACGTCTTTCTGATTTTCGGATATATTGCGAGCTAACGTTTTCGGGTAACCTCATATGACAAAAAGGCACATCTATCACCCTAATTTTGTGTAAAAAATAAAGCCAAAAGCGGCCGCCTTAAAGTAAAACGCCCCCATCTCGCGCGCAACCCATTGAAATCGCCCAATTCCGCCAAAGCATTGTTTGGAAAAATTTGGAGAATCGCGCCATAAATTTGGAGGTTTGGCGCTGTTTTTCGAGCGCTTTGCTTGTTTTCGTGCTTTCGCGCCAAAGAAAGCTTTGGAGGTCATTATGTAGCCGAGGTCGTCGACGCATGTGCGCTAGGATAGGAATTTGTCATCCCCGCGAACGCGGGGATCCAGTGTCGTAGGGCTCAGCGGCTTCAAGTTTCCAGCCCTTTTCTGCAAGCCAAGCATCACACGCTGGATCCCCGCTTTCGCGGGGATGACGCTCGTAGCGTCTAATCCTAGCGCATATGGGTCGTCGACCTCGGCAGTCCGCGCTCAGCGAGCGCGGCTACAGTCTCACATTGTCGCCGTGGTCACGAACCTCGTGACCAGATAGGGCTCGACCGCCTCCGAGCCGCCTTCCGTGCCATAGCCGGAGTCCTTGACGCCGCCGAACGGGACTTCGGGCAGCGCGAGGCCGGCGTGGTTGATCGACATCATGCCGGTTTCGACTTCCAGGCTGAGGCGCTGGACGTTGGCGCTGTTCCTGGTGAAGCCATAGGCCGCGAGGCCGTAGGGCAGACGGTTCGCCTCCTTGATCGCGGCGTCGAGCGAGTTCGATCGGGTTGACGATCGCGACCGGCCCGAACGGCTCCTCGCTCATGATGCGCGCCTCCAGCGGCACATTGGCGAGCACGGTCGGCTCCATGAAATTGCCCTTGTTGCCGATGCGGCCGCCGCCGGTCTTCAGCTCCGCGCCTTTCGACACCGCGTCGGCGATCAGCGATTGCAGGAACGGGATGCGGCGCTCGTTGGCGAGCGGGCCCATCTGGGTCGTGGAGTTCGAGGCCGCTGCCGACCCTCACCGCCTTGGCGCCTTCGACGAAGCGCTCGAGGAAATCGCCGAACACCGGCTTTTCGACGAGATAGCGTGTCGGCGCAACGCAGACCTGGCCGGCGTTGCGATATTTGGAGCCGACCGAGGTTTTGCCCGCATGCGCCATGTCGGCGTCGGCGCAGACGATGACCGGCGCATGGCCGCCGAGCTCCATGGTCGCGCGCTTCATGTGCTGGCCGGCGAGCGCCGCCAGATGCTTGCCGACGGCGGTCGAGCCCGTGAACGAGATCTTCTGGATGATCGGATGCGGGATCAGATATTCCGAGATTTCCGAGGGCACGCCATAGACGAGATTGATGACGCCCGCCGGCACGCCGGCCTCGACGAAGGCCTTCAGAAGCTCTGCCGGCGCGGCCGGCGTCTCCTCCGCCGCCTTCGCGATCACCGAGCATCCGGCCGTCAGCGCGGCCGACACTTTTCGCACAAGCTGGTTGATCGGAAAATTCCAGGGCGTGAAGGCGGCGACCGGACCGACCGGCAGCTTGACCGTCGTCTGCAGGACGTTCGGCGCGCGCGCCGGAATGACCTGCCCGTAGGCGCGGCGGCCTTCTTCCGAAAACCACTCGATGATGTCGGCGCCGTTCAGCACCTCGCCCTTGGCCTCGCCGAGCGGCTTGCCCTGTTCGCGCGTGATCAGCCAGGCGACATAGTCGGCCTTGGCGCGGAAGATTTCGGCCGCCTTGCGCATGGTGCGCGCCCGATTGTAGGCGGATTGCTTGCTCCAGGCCGCAAAGCCCTTCTCGGCGGCGGCGAGCGCGGCGTCGAGATCGGGGCGCGTCGCGCGCGCCAAAACGCCGATCTGCTCGTCGGTCGCGGGGTCGACGACCGGGATCGTGAGGCCCTCGGCGCCGGGACGCCAGACGCCGTCGATCAGCAGCTCGACATTGGGATAGGTGAATGGCGCAGCGCTCACGAGGATCTCCTTTTTGGCCGGGCCCTCTCATATAGGAAGCGATAGGATTTCCTAGAGGAGCGTCGGCCTCCAGGCCGACGAGGGTTTCACAACGGCGGCCTGGAGGCCGCCGCTCCTTGGAGGGCGTTTGAAGATCGGGGTCATTCTCTCAGGCGGCCAGTCCCGCCGCATGGGCGGCGGCGACAAGGCCTTGCTGCCGCTCGGCGGCAAGCCGATGCTGAAGCGCGTCGTCGATCGCCTCGCGCCGCAATGCTCGCGAGTGATCCTCAACGCCAACGGCGATCCTGCGCGCTTTGCGGCTTTTTCGCTGCCGGTCATTGCCGATGGCATTCAAGGTTTCGCCGGCCCGCTCGCCGGGGTGCTCGCCGGGCTCGAATGGGCCGCGCGAGAAGCTCCGGAAACTCAGCACATCGTGACCCTCGCGGCGGATACGCCGTTCGCGCCGCGCGATCTCGTGCAGCGCTTAGCCGAGGCCCGACAGCGCGCCGGCGCCATGATCGCGGTCGCAGCCTCAGGCGGCCGGCGCCATCACGTCGTCGCGCTCTGGCCGATCGAACTCGCCGGGCCGCTGCGGCGCGCGCTCGTCGACGAGGGGGTCCGCAAGGTCGAGGCTTTCGCAGACCGCTATCCGGTAGCCATGGCCGAATGGGCGGCCGAGCCGGAAGACCCGTTCTTCAACGTCAATACGCCCGAAGATTTCGCCGCGGCCGAGGCGCGGCTCAGCTCACGCCGCTGAGGCGCGCCGCGGCGCGATCACCCGCCACCACGCTTCGATCGCCTCCCGCTGCGGCGGCAATTGCTGATCGAGGCCGGCGGCGAATGTATTCCACGCGTCGAGAAACCGCAGCGGAACGCAGACGATCAGCGCCGTCCCTTCGGCGACCGCCTCGCCGATCTCGTCGATGAGCCCACCGCCCTCGGCCTCGAGCTTGCCGAACCGGTTGGCGACCACGAGATCGGGACGGCCCGACAGCGCGACGCGCAATTGCGAGGCCGCGACCGCGATCGCGGAGGCGTCGAGCCGGCATCCCGTCGCCCCCGGTCCCAGATCCTGCATGATCGCCAGCCGCTCGCCCGAGGTCAGATTGAGCACATGCACGTCGTGACAGGCGCAATCCCCCTCGCCCTCATCCTGTTGCAGCAGGCCGGCGATCCGAAAACCCTCGGCCGACTGCGCCGCGATGAAAGCCGCGAGCGGCGCGTCCGCGTCCTCGTCGCGGTCGAATACGACGGCGGCCAGCCGGCTGCCGTGATCTTCCCTGATCCGCATCGTCACTTTGCGAGAGCCCACCCGTCATAGGCGGGCGACTATAACCCCGAGCGGCGCCGAAATACAGGCATCCCCTCCGCCTCTCACGGCTTCGCCTGCTCCAGATGTTCGAGCGCGCTCTGAGCGTCGGCGTTGCCGGCCGCCGCGGCTTTCTCGAACCAGGCTTTCGCTTGCACAGTGTTCTGCACAACGCCGTCGCCCCTCAGATAGAGGCCGCCTAGCTGATACATGCCGAGCGCATTGTCGGCCGAGGCCGCTCTTTCGTACCATTGCTTCGCGGTTGCGAGGTCTTTTGGCGCGCCGTTACCGCTCTCGTAGAGCGTTCCAAGTAACGCCATGCCGGTCGCGCTGCCGGCCTTGGCGGCCCGCTCGTACCACTGGCGCGCCTGGTCGTAGTTCTGCGAAACCCCCTCGCCCCACTGATAGAGATGGCCGGTCGAGGCCATAGCGTTGGCGCTGCCCGCCGTTGCCGCCTTCTCGAGCCATTTGCGCGCGGCGTCGAGGTCCTGCGGGACGCCGTCATGGTCCGACTTCAGGAGCATGCCGAGATCATACATGGCGAGAACCTGGCCGTCGGCCGCCGCCTTCGCGTACCAGTCGCGAGCCTTGGCCCAGTTCTGCGCTTCGCCGCGGCCATATTCGGCGAGAACACCGAGGTTGTATTTGGCGTCGGGAACGCCGGCCGCCGCCGCCTGCTCGAACCACCTACGCGCCACAGCAAAATCCTTCGGCACGCCCTCGCCGTTGTAATAGAGCGCGCCGAGCTTGATCATCGCCTGCGGCTCGCCCTTGGCGGCCGCCTGTTCAAACCATCTGCGCGCGGCGACATCGTCGCGCGGGCCGCCCTTGCCTTCGTGAGCGAGGATGCCGAGGTTCGTCATGGCGGCGGCCGTGCCGACCGCGGCGGCCTTCATCAGCCACAGTCGCGCGAGCGCATAGTTGACGGGCGCGCCGGCGCCGTCCTTGTAGAGCGTGCCGAGGTTGTTCATGCCGCCGGCGTCGCCGAGCGCCGCCGCTTTCTCGAACCACTGACGCGCCGCGACGTAGTCGCGCGGACCGCCCTGGCTGGTTGCGTAGAACAGGCCGAGATTGCGCATCGCCTTGGCGCTGCCGGCCGTCGCCGCCTTCAGATATTCCGCCTTCGCCTCGTCGACGCGCCCGCCGACGTCCAACGCGCGAGCAAGCTGGAAGTGCACGCGGCGGTCGTTAGGCGTCGCCTTCACAGCGTCCTCGCAGGCGGCGATCGCAGCAGCCGCGTCGATCATGCCGCGTTCAGCGACGCCGGAAAAACCTTTGGGCAGGTCTGCGTCGTCCGGCAGCGCGGCCAGGCGGTCGCATTGTGTTTCCACCGGCGCCTGGGGCGCCGCGGCGGCCGCGGCGCTGTAGAGGCAGAGGGCTGAGGCGAAGAACCATCGGCGCATGGCGACTCTCCTCGGGGGTCACGCTGATCAGCGGCTTACGGTCCGGCAATGCGCGGCGGCGCGTCGTGAAAACTGTTGCGCCCGCGCAAGGCGGTCCGCCCTTTGGTTAATCTTTCGTCAAAGTCCGCTTGCGCTATTCCCGCCACAATCCTATCACGGTTTCGTCAAAGGCGATCGGATGTGAGTCCGATCATGGGAACGCGGTGAGAGACCGCGGCTGCCCCCGCAACTGTAAGCGGCGAGGCGCTCTTCATTTGGTCCACTGGGGCAAACACCCCGGGAAGGCTGAAGAGCGCCGCCAGAGCCGCAAGCCAGGAGACCGGCCTTCGACCTGAGCAACCCCTAACCGCCGTCGGTGGGACGGCTGGAGGTCTTATGGTCGCGTCAAAGCCCTCATTCTCGTACGCAGTCTCGCTACTCGCAATCGCCATCGCTGCTGTTTCCGTCGCTCACGCGGACGACGCCTCAAACATCCCCGAAGTCACCGTGACGGCCGACCGCATCCCGGAACCCGTCAATTCGACGGGCTCTTCCGTCACCGTCATTCCGGGCTCGCAAGTCACCCAGTGGGGTCCGCAGGGCATCACCGAGGTCTTACGCGATGTCGCGGGTGTAGAAGTCACGCAGACCGCCGGTCCTGGTTCCGCGACGGAAGTGCGCCTGCGCGGCGCGAACCCCGGCGAAGCGCTCGTGCTGATCGACGGCGTGCCGATCGGCAATGTCACCGCCACCGACGGTTCGCTCGATTTCGGCAACCTCACCGCAATAGACGTCGATCGCATCGAGATTTTGCGAGGGCCGCAGACCGCGCTCTACGGGTCGGACGCTATGTCAGGCGTCATCAACATCATCACCAAGAAAGGCAAGCCCGGCGCTCCCGTCCGCAAGGCGTCGCTCGAAGCCGGCTCCTACGGCACGATCACGGCGCGAACCTCGATCTCGGGGGCGAGCGACGCCTGGACCTATTCGCTCGGCCTGTCGCTGACCCATTCCGACAGCTTTCCGGCCTACGGATATCGCGTCAACCGGCCGCTCGTCATCGGCGACGGCGTGACGCCGCTGCCGCCCCTGCCGGATTCGGAGCCGGTCAACAAGGGGGGCATCAACGGCCGCTTCACCTACACGATCTCGCCGACCGCGAGCGTCGACTTCGGCTTCTCAGAGTTCGGCAATGGGCTGGAGTTTTCCAATCCGTTCGCCGTAGTCCCGAGCGACGTGTTCTCCAACTACAACAATTCCTCCGCCTTCGTCGGCGACGCGTTCGTGCGGCTCAACGTTCAGACGGGCGCGCTCGAAAACCATCTCGGCGTGTTCAATTCTTCAACCTTCAATTCGGTCAACGAAGCCGAGGGCTGCTACAACGCCTTCTATACGTCCTTCAATTGCAACACGAACTATCAGGGCGCGCGCTGGGGCGCGGAATATCAGGGCGATCTCAATGTCGGCCCCTACGGCTCGCTGATTTTCGGCGCGCGCAGCATGATCGAGACCGCCAACACCGAACAGACGCCCAATCCCGAACGACGGCTCGTTTACGCCGATCAGCGCGGAGCAGACGACCAACTCGGTTTATGCCGAATATCGGCTGCCTTTGTTCCAGCGTCTCGATCTGACGATCGGCGGGCGCGTGGATGCGATCGCGGACGGCTCGACTTTCCCGACGGGCCGCGCGACGCTCGCCTATCACATCGACGAAACCGGCACGAAGCTGCGCGCCGCCTTCGGCAACGCCGCCAAGGCGCCGACCCTCTATCAGCGCTTCAGTCAGTACGGCGATCCGAGCCTGCAGCCCGAAACGAACATCGGCGGCGAAGTCGGCATCGACCAGAAATTTTTTGGCGACAAGGCGACGCTTTCGGCGACCTTGTTTGATGCGCGCTACACCAATCTGATCCAGTTCGCCGACGTGCCGCAATGCACGCCGGCGCAGGTCGCGACCGGCGGCGGCTGCTATTTCAACGTCGGCGCCGCCCAGACTTCGGGCCTCGAACTTTCGGGCGACGCCAAGCTGACGCCCGACGTCACGGTGCGCGCGAGCTACACCTATCTCGACGCGCGCAACACGCAGACCGGCGTTCCGCTCTACTATGATCCCTACAACGCGGCCTCCGCCTCCGTCGTCTGGGACGTGACGCAGAAATTCGAGCTGGAGCCGCGCGTAATCCTGGTCGGCACGCGCTTGGGTTACGACAATTCGACGGGCGCGCCGGTCTCGATGCCCGGCTACGGCCGGCTCGATCTCATCGCCAAATACAAGTTCACCGACGCCATCCTCGGCTACGTCCGCGTGGAAAACCTGACCAACGCCAATTATGAGGAAGTGTATAATTACGGCGTGGCGGGCGCTTCCGTGTATGTGGGCCTGGCAGGGACATTTTGATTGGCGAAGAGCAAAGCGCAGCCCGGAGGGTTCTCCCTTCTCCCCTTGCGGGAGAAGGGGTACTAAGCCTTGCCGCTGCTTGTCTCCTCGCGCTGTTTACAGGCCTTTCCCCCGCCCTCGCCTCAGAACCCAAACCCCAGCGCATAGTCTCGCTCAACCAGTGCACCGACGAACTGGCGCTGCGGCTCGCCGATCCGGACCGCATCGCTTCGGTTTCCTGGCTGTCGCAGGATCCGCTCAACGCCAATATGGCCGACGTCGCGCGGACCCATCCGGCCAATCAAGGCGGCGCCGAAGAGGCTTTGGGCTTTCATCCCGATCTCGTGCTGGCCGGCGCCTTCACTTCAGAGCAGACGCGCGATCTCTTGAAGCGCGTCGGCGCGCCCATCGCGGAGTTTTCGCCCTCAGAGACTTTTGCGGACGTCCGCAAGGAAATCCGCACCTTCGCCCATCTCGTCGGCGAACCGGAACGCGGCGAAGCGCTTATCGCCCGAATGGAGCGCGATCTCGACGCCGTGACCGTCGACCCGAAACTGCCCAAGCTCAAGACGATCATCCTTCGTCCCGACGGCTACACGGTCGGGCCGGGGACGCTGATGGATGAAATCCTCGATCGCGCCGGGCTCGAGAATATGGCGGCGCGGCTCGACATCGGCGGCTATCAGCAGATGCCGCTGGAGCGCGTCGCGCTGCTCGACGCCGACGTGCTGATCGCCAATGCGGAGGAGGCGGGAGCGCCCTCGCTGGCGACCGACGATCTCAACCATCCGATGGTCAGGGCGCTCGGCCGCAAACTCAGGGTCGTCGCGCTACCCGCGCGGCTCATCACCTGTTCCGGTCCGGGCCTCGTCGAGGCGGTGCGGTTGCTCGCTGACGAGACGCGCGACTTGCGCAAAAAACCGTGACGCGCGAGCCGAAACCGTCGCTGCTGATATCAGCGCTCGCGCTGCTCGCGCTCGTCGCGACGGCGGCCTCGCTGCTCGTCGGCTATGTTCATATCGACGTGTTCGCGGCCGCCCGCGACGCGCTGACCGGCAAGGAGAGCCTGCCGGCGCTGGCGCTCGTCGAACTGCGCCTGCCGCGCGCTTTGCTCGGCGCGACCATCGGCTTCACGTTGGGAATCGCCGGCGCCGCGATGCAGGGCCTGCTGCGCAACCCGCTCGCCGATCCCGGCATCGTCGGCGTGTCGGGCGGGGCGGCGCTCGGCGCGGTCGTCGCCTTCTATTCCGGCCTTTCGCATCTGTTCGCGCTCGCGCTGCCGGTCGGCGGCGTTTTGGGCGCGCTCGTTTCAGCGCTGGCGCTCTATGCGCTCGCCGGGCGCGGCGCTGGCACAATGACGCTGATCCTCGCCGGCGTGACGATCAATGCGCTCGCCGGGGCGCTCACTTCGCTCGCGCTAAATCTGTCGCCGAACCCTTATGCGGTGTTCGAGATCATGTTCTGGCTGCTCGGCTCCCTGCAGGACCGCAGCCTGCCGCAAGTCGCGCTCGCGCTGCCGCTAATGTTTGTTGGCTGGGCGCTTATGCTGACGAGCGCGCGCGCGCTCGATGCGCTGACCCTCGGCGAGGACACGGCGGCGAGCCTTGGCTTTTCGCTGCCCGCGCTGCGCTGGCGGCTGGTCGCGGGTGCGGCGCTCAGCGTCGGCGCTGCCGTCGCGGTGTCCGGCGAGATCGGCTTCGTCGGCCTCGTCGCGCCGCATCTGATGCGCCCACTCGTCGGCTACCGGCCGGGCCGGCTGCTCCTCGTGTCCGGCTTCGCAGGCGCCGTGCTGCTGGTCGCGGCGGATGTGCTGGTGCGCGTGCTGCCGACGCAGCCGGAACTGAAGCTCGGCGTCGTCACCTCGCTGGTCGGCGCGCCGTTCCTGCTGATGCTCGTCAACCGCTCGCGGCGGGAGGGTTGATGCGGATCGAGGTCCGCGATCTCACCATCCGTTACGGCGCGCGCGTCGCGCTGGCGGGCGTCTCGCTGAGCCTTGCGCCGGGCGAGTTCGTCGGGCTCATCGGACCCAACGGCGCCGGCAAGACGACGCTCGCCCGGGCTCTCGCTGGCCTGGTCGAGCCGGCTGAAGGGCAAATCCGCTACGACGGCGCGCCCCGCCCGGCTCGTGCGACGCTCGCTCGCCGCATCGCCTATCTCGCGCAGAGCGGCGGAGCCGACTGGCCGCTCGAAGTGGAAGCGATCGTCGCGCTCGGCCGCCTGCCGCATCGCGCCGCGCTCGGTCCGCCCAACGCCGCGGACATGCAAGCGATCGAACGCGCCATCGACGCGGCCGAGCTTCAGGAACTGCGCCGCCGCCGCATCCCCGAACTTTCGGGCGGCGAGCGGGCGCGGGCGCTGATGGCGCGTGCGCTGGCGGTCGAGGCGGACTGGTTGATCGCCGACGAGCCGATCGCCGCGCTCGACCCGCTGCATCAGCTTCGCGCCATGGCGATCCTGAAGGCCGAAGTCGCCAAGGGGCGCGGGGTCGTCGCCGTGCTGCACGACCTGACGCTGGCCGCCCGCTTCTGCGACCGGCTCGTCGCGCTGAAAGGCGGGCGGGTGCTGTTCGACGCGCCGGCCGGGCGAATTGACCGTCGAGGCGGTGGCGGACGTCTACGACGTCGAGGCGTTCGTTGGGGAAAAGGACGGCGAGCGCTTCGTCCTCCCCTGGCGAACCCCTCTCCCTGCGGGAGAGGGGCAGGGGTGAGGGGAATTTCCTCCCCGCTGATCACACCACCCTCACCCCCGGCCCCTCTCCCAAACGGGAGAGGGGGGAGGCGCCAGCCCCTCTCCCGGGCGGGAGAGGGGAGAATGCCTTGCCCCGCACCTTCAAACCTGCTATCCGCGCCGCCTTCACCCGTGGAAGAACGCCTGGTCGCCAGCCGGGATTTCCGTTCGCACCACGAAACTGCAACCTGGCGCGGCCGGCGGGCGAACCCCGCAGCGGTCGCGCCTATGTTTGGAGCAGCCGAATGGCAAAGAAAATTGCCGGCTATATCAAACTGCAAGTGCCGGCCGGCGCCGCCAATCCGTCGCCGCCGATCGGTCCCGCGCTCGGCCAGCGCGGCCTCAACATCATGGAATTCTGCAAGGCCTTCAATGCGCGCACCGCGCAGCTCGAGAAGGGCTCGCCGATTCCGGTCGTCATCACCGCCTATCAGGACCGCTCGTTCACCTTCGAGATGCGTCAGCCGCCGGTCAGCTTCTTCATCAAGAAGGCCTGCGGCATGAAGATCGGCAAGAAGCCCGCTTCCGGCTCCAAGACGCCGGGCCGTGGGCCCTTCGTCGCCAAGATCACCCTCGCGCAGGTGCGCGAGATCGCCGAGAAGAAAATCCCCGATCTGAACTGCGACACGATCGAGTCCGCGATGAAGATGATCGAAGGCTCCGCGCGCGCCATGGGCGTGCAGGTGGTGGAGTGATCCCATGAGCAAGCACGGCAAGAGAATCCGCAAGGCCCGCGAGGGCGTCGAACGCACCAGGCTCTACAGGCTCGATGAGGCTGTGAAGCTGGTGAAGGCCAACGCCAGCGCCAAATTCGACGAGACGGTCGAACTCGCGATCAACCTCGGCGTCGACCCCAAGCACGCCGACCAGATGGTGCGCGGCGTCGTCAACCTGCCAAACGGCACCGGCCGCACCTTGCGCGTCGCGGTTTTCGCGCGCGGCGCCAAGGCTGACGAGGCCCGCGCGGCCGGCGCCGACATCGTCGGCGCGGAGGACCTGGTCGCGAGCGTCCAGGGCGGCACGATCGATTTCGACCGTTGCGTCGCGACGCCCGACATGATGCCGCTCGTCGGCCGCCTCGGGAAGGTCTTGGGCCCGCGCGGCCTGATGCCGAACCCGAAGGTCGGCACGGTGACGATGGACGTCGCCGGCGCGGTCAAGGCTTCCAAGGGCGGCGCCGTCGAGTTCCGCGTCGAAAAGGCTGGAATCGTGCAGGGCTCGGTCGGCAAGGCCTCGTTCGACGAAGCCAAGCTCACCGAGAACATTCGCGCCTTCGTCGATGCGGTCAACAAGGCGAAGCCGACGGGCGCCAAGGGCACGTACCTCGAGCGCGCCGCGCTCTCTTCGACCATGGGCCCCGGCGTCCGCCTCGAACTCGCCACCCTCGTCACGCAGGCGCAGGTCGGCGCTTAAAACAAGCGCCCGCCACTCCGGGAACTGCAAAGCCCCCGTCCGCGTTTGCGGGCGGGGGTTTTTCGTTGCGACTTCCCGAACAGACAGTCGGTCCTGTATATCGCGAGGGCGGCGGCGACCCGGTGACGGAATTGGAAGGGAACGCGATGAATATCCCGAGGAATTTACAAATGGCGACCGCCGCCGCGCTCGTCGCGCTGCTGCCGGCGCAATCCATGGCGATCGAGATTATCGACGCCGGGCAGGCGAATGTGACGAATGTGATCGAGGCCGCCGTGAAACACGGCGGCGGCGGTGGCCATGGCGGCGGCGGGCACCATGGCGGGGGCGGGCACAATGGTGGGGGCGGCCATCGGCCGGGCGGCGGCTGGTAATCACGGCGGGAACCGGCCCAACGGCGGGCACGGCAACGGGAACCGGCCGAACGGCGGCCACGGAAACTGGAACAAGCCGAACGGCGGTCATGGCAATTGGAACAGGCCTGGACACCCCGGCTATCGGCCGCCGGCGAATCGCCCCGGCTATCATGGCCCGAACCGTGGCCTCTACCGCGGGGCGAACGTCTATTATCACGGCGGCGCATGGGCGCGGCCGGGCGGCTATTGGTGGCCGGTCGGCGGCGCGGTCGCTGCCGGCGCCGCGCTCGGCTTCGTCATCGGCGCCACGGCGACCTGGGCCGGAACGCCTCCGGGTTCGAACTACTGCTGGTACTACACCGACGCCAGCCAGCGGAACGGATTCTGGGACGTCTGCCCGCAATAGGATAGGGCTTTTGTAGCCGAGGTCGCCGACCTCGGCTGCCGCGGTCAGCGGCCGCGGCTACAGCCGAAGTGGGCCGCGCCTTCTCCGAGACGCCGCGCACGCCGGCCGGGGCCGAGATCGAGGTCTATTCGGAAGCGATGGCCGACATGTTCAGCGCCTGGCTCAGGGAGTTGGAGCGGAGCTGAGGGGCGGCCGTTTGTCGCGGCATGCGGGGCCGTGGTCGCGCCTTCCCCTACCCTCCCGCTGATCCTTCGACGGCCTTGTGATGTAATCGAGTGCTGAAGGTCCTGCGCCGCTCTGCTCAATCTCGAAATCCGGCGTTTGAATTTAGCGCCGCCGGCGTAATTCCGACGCGCGCAAAATAGCGCTCGAGGGCGCCAGTCGACGGCTCCGCATCGGCGAGCGCGACATAGGTGTCGGGTCGGACGAGATAGAGCGCATTCTGTCTAAGCCCCGTCCGAGCCATATGTTCGCTCCACGCGAAGCCGCGCAGTTGGATCGAGCGCTCCGCGAGCCAGTCCCTCACTTCAGTAGCGAGCGTCCCGTAGACATGCGCCTGCCAGCCGATGCGCCGGAATGCCCGGTAATTGTCGATGTCCCCGAGCTTGACCCAGGGCAGGCGATCGCCGCCGCGAATGGGCCCGGCTTCGCCCGCATCGAGCCCCATCCCCCGATAATTGATCGTGATCTGGGAGAGGGTGCGGAAAATATATTCGCGCGCCGGCGCGAATTTGGCGATCTGCGGCAGGACGAGCGGGGCGACGCGCGTGCGGACGATTTCGGCGATCGGCCCCTCCGCCGAAACGAGGCTGAAGGCGCGATCCGTCGTCTTGACGAGCCGCTCGGCAAACGCGCGGCGCTCGGTCTCATAAGTGTCGAGCAGCGTCAGCGGCGCCCGGCCGTTGATGACCGCCTCGAGCTTCCAGGCGAGGTTCACGGCGTCGCCGATGCCGGTGTTCATCCCCTGGCCGCCGACGGGCGTGTGGATATGGGCGGCGTCGCCGAGCAGCAGCGCGCGGCCGCGCCGGAAATGGTCGGTCACGCGGTGGTGGACACGATAGACCGAGAACCAGTTCACCTTGTCGACCTTGAGCCTGAGCTTTTCCGCGGCGCGATCCTTCACGTCCTCATAGGTGAGCTGGTCTAGCGATTCGCCATGGCTCGGCTTCACGGCGCCGATCAGGCGCACGCGCCCTTTGTCGGCCAGGGGAAAGACCGCGAGGAAGTCGCCTTCGTCGAGATCGAAGTTGAGATCGCCGTTGAACGCGAGGCCGTCGCCAGCGACGTCCGCGACATAGAACACCTGCGGGTAGGTTCCGCCGGGGAAGCCGACGCCCATCTCTTCGCGGACTTTTGAGCGCGCCCCGTCGCAGCCCGCAATGAAAGCGGCTTCAACGGTTAAGGTTTCGCCGCCCGGCCCCACGAGCCGCGCGACGATATGATCCCGCTCCTCGGTGTAGCCGACAAGCTCGGTTGAACGCTCCACGTTCACCCCGGCGCCCTGAAGCCGCTCGATCAGCAGGCGCTCATGTTCGTCCTGCGGGAAAATGTGCAGGAAGCCGTAGGGCGTAAGCTCGGAGGCGATCTCGCTGAACGGGATGCGCGCCGCCTCGCGGCCCCCAAGCCAAAGTCGGGCGCCCGGAACCGTATAGCCTTTCGCCACGACGGCGTCGGCGAGCTCGAGCTGCTCGTAGAGTTCCAGGGTGCGCGCATGAACTGCGAGCGCCCGCGAGGTCGTTCCAGGCTCCGCCGTCTTGTCGATGATGCGGACCTTTATCCCCTGTTTGGCGAGCCAAAGCCCGAGCACGAGGCCGGTAGGGCCAGCGCCGACGATCAATACCGTGTCCGCCATGTCGCTTCCTCGGTCCGTCTCGCCCTCGTATCGGGGCAAGCCACCCACCTTCCCTCCTAACTCGCGAGCCGGCGTCCGGGTTGCCTTCAAAAAATCGTCCGCGGCCGAACGCGCTCGCAGTTCGGCTTGCTATTGATGCCAGAAAGGAATCTCGTTTACCTCGACGGGCTGAACCTCGGGCGAAATAGCCCGGACGTGAAGACCGTGGAATTTCGGACGAGAGCGGGAGACGCCCATGGACTACAGGAAGAAATTCCGCGTCAAGCCGGACGACAACGTGAAGCTCGACAAGATCGACCCCGGCTACAAGGGCGAGCACGAGACAGAAGACAACGCGAAACTCGAAATCGAGCACTTTCGCGCCAAGCTCGAGCGTCAGCAGTTGCTGCTTTACGCCGAGAAGAAACATTCCGTTCTCGTCGTGCTGCAGGCGCTCGACGCCGGCGGCAAGGACGGCACGATCAATCACGTTTTCTCGGCACTCAATCCGCAGGGCGCTTCGGTGATCGGCTTCAAACAGCCGACGCCCACCGAACTCGCCCATGATTTCCTATGGCGCGTTCACCCCCATGCGCCGGGCGTCGGCGAGCTCGCCATCTTCAATCGTTCCCACTATGAGGACGTCATCGTCACGCGCGTCCACAAGATGATCGACGAGGCGACCTGGCGCGAGCGCTACAAGAACATCCGCGCGTTTGAAAAGCTGCTGGTCCAGCGCGGCACGGTCGTCCTCAAGTTCTTCCTGCACATCAGCAAGGAGGAACAGCTCGCCCGCTTCGCCGCGCGCCTCGATGACCCGAAGCGCAACTGGAAGATCAGCGACTCCGACTATACCGAACGCGCGCTCTGGGACGATTACACCTCCGCCTTCGAGGACGCGCTGGAGGCGACGAGCACGGACGAAGCGCCCTGGTACGTGATCCCCGCCAACCACAAATGGTTCCGCAATCTCACGGTGTCGCAGATCATGGCCGACACGATGGAGGAGTTGAAGCTCTCCTTTCCAAAGCCGACCGTCGATCTCGACGACATCAGGCGCAAGTATCACGCGGCCGAGCTCGCCGATCGCAAGCCGAAGAAGGGCCAGAAGAGCTGACGAACGCCGAAAATTTCTCGCATCGGCGGCCTTTCGTCCCGCGCCGCCTCGGCCCCTTGTTTCCGACCCTGCGCGGTTATCGCGCGAGCTGGCTCGCCTCCGATGCGATCGCGGGCATGATGCTGGCGGCGATCGCGGCGCCGGCGCAGCTCGCGACCGCGAAGCTCGCCGGAATGCCCGCCATTTCGGGCCTCGCCGCGCTGGTCGCGGGCTCGATCGGCATCGCGGCCTTCGGCTCCAACCGTTTCATGGCTGTCGGCGCGGATTCGACGATCGCGCCGATCATCGCCGGCTCGCTCGCCACCTTCGCGGCCGCCTATACGACGCATTACGCTAGTCTTGCGGGGCTGCTCGCGCTTTATATCGGCGTCATTCTCGTTGCGGCCGGCGCGCTGCGGCTCGGCTGGGTCGCCGACCTGCTCTCAGTGCCCGTGACGACGGGATTTCTCGCCGGAATCGCCGTGCATGTGATTGTCAGCCAGTTGCCGAGCCTGCTCGGCTTCGGCATCAAGGACGGCCACATCGTCTGGCAGATCGCTGAAATGATCCGCCGCCTGCCGGAGGCGAGGCCAGCGCCGCTGCTGATCGGCTTCAGCGTGCTGGCGCTCGTCATCGTCGCGGCGCAAATCAGCGCGCGGATTCCCGCCGCCCTGATCGGCATGGCCGCGAGCGGCGTCGCGGTCTGGGCCATGGGACTCGGACCTGACGAGGTCGCGACGCTCGGCGCGCTGCCGGTCGCCTGGCCAGAGCCGGCGCTCAGTCTCCCGAGCCTCTCGGAGGCGACTCGGCTCGTGCCGGACGGACTCATCATCGCCGTGGTCTGCATCATGCAGACATCAGCCGTCGCGCAGTCGTTTCCCTCCGACGAAGACAAGCCTGACGACGTCAGCCAGGACTTCGCCGCCGTCGGCTTCGGCAGCCTCATCGCCACACTCGCCGGCGCCTTCGCGGTCGACGCGAGCCCGCCGGTCACCTCCGTCGTCAAGGCAGCCGGCGGGCGCTCGCAGGCGGCGAGCCTGATCGCCGCCGCGCTCGTTATCGGGCTCGTGGCGTTCGCCTCAAAAGCCTTCGCCTATGTGCCGCTGGCGGCGCTGAGCGGCGTGCTGATCTTCGTCGGCATCCGCATCTTCCGCCTGCGCCAGATGATCGATATCGCGCGCCGCAGCGGCTACGAACTCGGGCTCGTCCTGGTGAGCGCCGCGCTCGTCGTGCTGCTGCCGGTGCCCGAGGGCGTCACGCTCGCCATCCTGCTTTCCTTGCTGCACGGCGTCTACATCGTCGCGCGCCCCGACTGCGTCGAATATGTGCACCTGCCCGGCACGACGAGCTGGCTGCCGGCGGGCGAGGCCCCGCAAGGCGAATGCCTGCCGGGGGTGGTCGTGTTCGGGCCGGGCGCGCCGATCTATTTCAGCAACGCGCGCGCCATCGGCAGGCAGTTGAGCGCGATCGTCGACAAACGTCCGGGAACCGAGCTCGTCGTCATCGTCGGCGACGGCGTCATCGATCTCGATTACACGGGCGCGCTGGCGCTGACGCGCACGATCGACGAGCTTTCCGCGAGGGGCGTGACGGTCAAGTTCGCGCGCCTCGGTTCTATGCGCGCGCTGCGCGCCCTGGCGCTGACCGGGCTCGCCGACCGTCTCGGCCCGCACGGCGTCGCAGGCTCGACAGAGGAGGCGGTGAGGGCCTGGCGCGACGCAAAGGCTCAGACGTAGCGCTCGCCCGCCTCCGCGGCGAAGCGGTCGGGCGGGCCTTCCCAGACGATGCGGGCGTGTTCCAGCACATAGACGCGGTCGGCGTGCGGCAGCGCGAAAGTGACGTTCTGCTCGCCGAGCAGCACAGTGATCTGCGTCGTCTCTCTGAGCTTCTCCAGCGCCTTTGAGATCTGCTCCATCACGATCGGCGCGAGGCCGAGCGTCGGCTCGTCGAGGATCAACAGGTCGGGTTTTGTCATCAGGGCGCGCGCGATGGTCAGCATCTGCTGCTCGCCGCCGGAAAGCGTGCCCGCGGTCTGGCCGCGCCGCTCCTTGAGGCGAGGAAACAGTTCGAACAAAGCTCGCAGTTGCTGCTCGCGTTCGCGCGGCGGTCAGCCGCAGGCCGCCCATGTCGAGATTTTCGGCTGACCGTCATGTCGGTGAAGAGTTCCCGCCCCTCCGGCGCCTGCACGATGCCGCCGCGCGCGATTTCCGCGGCGCTCTTTCCGCCGAGCGAAACGCCCTCGCGCCGGATGTCCCCGCCATGCGGCACGAGGCCCGAGATGGCGTTGAACAGCGTCGTCTTGCCCGCGCCGTTGAGGCCGACGACGGCGACGAATTCGCCGCGATGGACGTGGATCGAAACTTTTTCCAGCGCCTGCGCGCGATCGTAAAACACGTCGACTTCGTCGACTTCGAGAAACGGCGTCTTCGCGTCGCTCGAACGAGCTCTCCGGGCGCGCCGCCGTCCTGATCTCGCCGCCGAGATAGACGCGCCTCACCGTCTCGTCGTTCATCACTTCCGCGGGCGACCCTTCCGCGATGCGCTCGCCGACATACATGGCGAACACGCGATCGGCGAGCGAGGCGACGCTTTTGACATTGTGATCGACGATCGAGCACCGCGCGCCCGTCGCGGCGCATCTCTGAGATCAGCTCGGCGAAAGCCGCCGTCTCGCGCGCGGTGAGCCCGGCGAAGGGCTCGTCGACCAGCACGACTGCGGATCGCGCGCGATCGCCTTGGCGAGTTCAATGCGGCGCAGATCCGCGAATGGCAGCGTCGCGGGCTTGCGGTCGAGCACGTTCTGCAAGCCCACGCGCTCGGCGATCTCGCGCGCGCGGCGGCTCACTTCCGGGTTCGGCGCACAGACGCAAGCAGCGAATCCGGCAGCAGCGCAAGTTGGATGTTTTCCAGCACCGTCTGCCGGTGCAGCGGCCGCGAATGCTGAAACACCATGCCGACGCCGAGCCGCGCGATTTTGTGAGACGGCCAGCCTGCGACCTCCGTTCCTTCGACCTTCACAGAGCCGCTCGTCGGCCGCTCGATGCCGAGGATCGCCTTCATGACCGTCGACTTGCCGGAGCCGTTGGGGCCGATGAGGCCGAGAATCTCGCCTTTTTCGACGGCAGAAGCTGATGTCGCGCACGGCGGTCAGGCCGCCGAAGCGCTTCGTCAGATTTGTCGACCTCGAGCGCGCTCATGCCGCGCCCCGCCGGCCGCCGAACATGCGAGAAGAAGCCGCCGGGAAACACCAGCACGACGACAAGCGCGATCGCCGAGACGACGAAGGTGGCGAGATCGCCGAGCGGGCGCAAGGCTTCGCCCGCTGCGATGAGGAACGTCGCGCCGATCGCGCCGCCGAGAATCGTGCGCCGCCCGCCGAGCACCGCGCCGACGATCACCTGCACGCCGACGGTCACGTCGATGAACGTGCCGACCGAGGCGGCGCCCAGATAGAACGCCATCAGCGCGCCGGCGAGCCCCGAGAACAGCGCGCTGACGATGAAGCTCGCGAGCTTGTGCTTGACGATGTTGAAGCCGAGCGCGCCGGCCTGCACCGGGTCCTGCCCGCTCGCCTGCAGGATGAGCCCGACCGGCGAGCGCGACAGGCCATAGAGCACGAGGCCGCTGAACGTCATGAAGCCGAGCGCGATCCAGTAGTTGATCCTGTCGCTGGCGCTGATCACGTCGGGGATCGGTGAGGCCGATCTCGCCGCCGGTGAGGTCGGCGAACACGACGACGAAATTCTGCAGCATACAGCACGGCGACCAGCGTCGTCAGGCCGAAATAGGGACCGCGCACCCGCAAGCGCGGGCAGCGCCAGCACGACGCCGCCGATGACGGAGGCAAGCGCGCCGGCCGCGACGCAGACGACGAGTGGCGGCTATAGAGATTGTCGAGGATGCCCGCAGTGTAGGCGCCGAGGCCGATGAGAAAGGTCGGTCCGAAATTGACCTCGTTGGCGAAGCCGAACAGCAGGTCCCAGGCCATCGAGAACACGCCGAAATAGAAGGCGATCGTCATCAGGCCGAGCACATAGCCGGAGGCGCCGCAGCGGCAGGAAGGCGAGCAGCAGCCGCGATGACGAGACCGATGAGCCAGGGACTCGCGAGGCGGCGCATGTCAGCGTCTCCCGAGCAGCCCGCGCGGGCGGACATACATGACGATGACCAGCAGCAGCAGCGCCGGGATCACGCGATAGGCCGGCGAGATCAGATAGGCGGTCAAAGTCTCGAGATAGCCGACTACGTAGGCGGCGATCAGCGAACCCGACACGCTGCCGAGACCGCCGAGCACGACGATCGAAAACGCGCTCGCCGTCAGCGGCCCCGCGCTATAGGAGGAGACGCCGAGGAACATGCCGAGCAGCACGCCCGCGACGCCGGCGAGCAGACCATAGATCGTCCAGACGCTGAGATAGATGCTTTTGAGTTCCACGCCGAGCAGCGTGACGCCGCGCGGGTTCATCGAGGCGGCAAGCAAAGTCTTGCCGGCGCGGGTGCGATTGACGATCAGCCACAAGCCGCCGATCACCAGCCAGCAGACGATCGCGGTGAAAATCTCATTCGTGGGCGTGCGTACGCCGAGGATGGTGACGACGCCCTCGACGATCGGCAGCACGGTCTTGGCGTTGTTGGTGAAGGCCCAGGCGATCGCCTCCTGGATCATGATGCCCCAGAGCAGCGTCGCGGTGAGGATGAAGATCTCCTTCTCCTCCTCGCGGATCTTGTTTGTGAGCTGAAGCCGCCTGACAATGAGGCCGTAGGTGACGAGCGCCAGCGCGAGACAGGCGAGAAGCCCTACCGCCGCCCCGCCATAGGCGTTGAGCCCCCAGTAACTGCCCGCCGCCCACGCCGCGACCGCCGCCGAGACCATCAAGGCGCCATGCGACAGATTGAGCACGCCGGTCACGCCGAAAATCAGCGTAAAGCCCGTCGCGCCGAGCGCATAAAGCGAGGAGATCGCGAACCCGTCGATGAGAATTTGCCAGCCGAGCAAGGGGGGCCTGTGTGATTGTGAGAAACGGCAGGTAGCGAACTTCCCCTCCCCCTTGCGGGGGAGGGGCAGGGGTGGGGGTCCCAACTATGCAGGACTAAGCGGAAAGGCGCGGCGGCCCTCACCCCTGCCCCTCTCCCGGAGGGAGAGGGGGTCGCAAGACCCCAATCTTAGTTGTTCACCCCAACCTTCACGAATTCGGGGAACTTCACCTTGCCTTTGGCGAGCCCGGTTGGCCACATGTTGATCTGCTCGCCGTTCTGCCATTGCAGGAACAGGCCGGTAATGTAGCCCTTGCCGATCTTCAGTCCATGGACGTGAGGGTCGCCCTTCGGCAGGAATTCTACGCGGCCGATAGTGCCCACATAATCGGTCGCCTCCATTGCCGTGACGAGCTTGTCGCTGTCGTCGGAACCGGCGCGCTTGATCGCATCGGTGATGATGTAGACATCGTCATAGGCCGTATAGCCCGCATAAGACGGCGTATTGCCGTATTTCTTCACGAAGGCGTCGACGAACGGCAGGGTCTTTTCGGTCACCGCGACGCCGGGGCCGGAGACGCCCTGATAGAGCACGCCCTCGGTCGCGCCATTGGTGTCCTTCCAGAAGGTCGAGTTGGTCGCCTGCGAGGCGACGCCGAACATCGGATAGGGCACCTGCTGGCTCTTCCATTGCACCGTCGGTTGCACGCCGACGTGGCTGATGCCGGTGATGATGACGTCGGGCTTCAGGCTCTCGATTCTGTTGAAGATCGGCGTGAAGTCGGTGGTGTCGGGCGAGAAGCGGACCTCTTCGAGCACCTTGAGGCCGATGTCGGGCAGGCATTGCAGATAGCCGGCGTCGAGCGGCTTGGTCCAGGCGGCGTCCTCGCTCATCACGACGGCCGACTTCATGTGCATGCCGTCGACCAGCATGTCCTTGGCGGAATCGCAGACGAGGCGGGCCAGCGAGCCCGAGGTCAGATAGCCGTGGAACGTGTATTTGTTCGCGTCATAGTCCTTGGCGATGTTCTGGGTGATGACGTCGGAAGCCGCGCCTGGGGTGATCATCACAGTCTTCAGACGCGCCGCCCAGGGTTCGAGCGCGAGCACGACTTCGCTGACATAGCTCGCGATGACCGCGTTGACGTGGTCGTCGTTGACGGCGCGCTGAAAGGCGCGCACCAATTCTGCGGAGGACGAATGGTTGTCATAGGCGACGATTTCGATCTTGCGCCCGTTTACGCCGCCGGCCGCGTTGATCTCGTCGGCCGCGAGCTGCGCGGCGAGCGGGATCGACGAGCCTGCAACCGCCTGGTTTTCCGCGATGACGCCGATCTTGATCGGCGCCTCATCGGCTCGCGCCGGAGCCCATGCGAGCCCCATAAGCGCCAGGGCGCAAAGCGCGCCCCCTCTTGCAAGCGTCATTCCTACCTCCCTGATATTCGGCCATTTCCGGCATGATTTACGAACAATAGGCGTTAAGCGATCGGCGCGACAAGAGCGAAAGGCCCGGCGCGGGGGTCACGATTTGGGCATGGCGGAGGGAAGCCTCGCCTGTGACGCATGTAAAAAGGGCGGCCCTGCGGCCGCCCTCGATCCCGTTCGCCCTGGGAAAAGCCCTCAGGCGTTCGCCTGTTCCGCCTGCGCCGCGACCGGGCCGGAATCCTTGCCTTTGGCGCTCTGGTCGCGGTCGACGAATTCGATCACCGCCATCGCGGCGTTGTCGCCCTGCCGGAAGCCCGCCTTCATGATGCGGGTGTAGCCGCCGTTGCGGTCCTTGTAGCGGGGCCCGAGCACGTCGATCAGCTTCTTGACCAGCGCCTCGTCACGCAGGCGGGAGATGGCGACGCGGCGCGCGTGTAGGTCGCCGCGCTTGCCGAGCGTGACCAGCTTCTCGACGACCGGACGCAAGTCCTTGGCCTTCGGCAGCGTGGTGACGATCTGCTCATGCTTGATGAGGGCCTGCGCCATATTGGCGAACATGGCCTGCCGATGTTCGGCGGTGCGGTTGAAACGGCGCTTCGCGTGTCCGTGATACATGGCGGTCTCCTTCCAGGGGTCTACGGCCGCCGTGCCAAGGAACGGCCGTTGGTTATGCCCCCTCTCCCGCTTCGCGGGAGAGGGCTGGGGTGAGGGCGGTTCGCGCCCCTGCCCTCATCCGGCGCTGCGCGCCACCTTCTCCCGCCAAGCGGGAGAAGGGATTCTCAATAATGCTCCTCGAAGCGCTTCGCGAGCTCCTCGATGTTCTCCGGCGGCCAGCCCGTCACTTCCATGCCGAGATGCAGGCCCATCTGGGCGAGCACTTCCTTGATCTCGTTGAGCGACTTGCGGCCGAAATTCGGCGTGCGCAGCATTTCGCTCTCGGTCTTCTGGATGAGATCGCCGATATAGGTGATATTGTCGTTCTTCAGGCAGTTGGCCGAGCGCACGGAAAGCTCGAGTTCGTCGACCTTCTTGAGCAGCGCCGGGTTGAAGGCGAGCTCGGGGATCGCGTGGCTCGCCTCCTCGCGGCGCGGCTCCTCGAAGTTGACGAACACAGCCGAGCTGGTCCTGCAGGATGCGCGCCGCGTAGGCGAGCGCGTCCTCAGGCGACATCGCGCCGTTGGTCTCGATCGTCATCGTCAGCTTGTCCTTGTCGAGATCCTGGCCCTCGCGGGTGTTCTCGACGCGGTAGGACACCTTCCTCACCGGCGAGAACAGGCTGTCGATCGGCATCAGGCCGATCGGCGCATCCTCGGAGCGGTTGCGGTCGGCGGGGACGTAGCCCTTGCCGGTCATGACCGTGAATTCGATGCGCAGGTCCGCGCCCTCGTCGAGCGTGCAGATCGCGAGGCCGGGGTTCAGAACCTGGATGTCGCCGGTCGTCTGGATGTCGCCGGCGGTGACGACGCCGGGGCCGCGCTTCTTGAGCACGAGGCGCTTGACGCCTTCGCCCTGCATCTTCACCGCGACGTCCTTGACGTTGAGGATGATGTCGACGACGTCTTCGCGCACGCCGGGGATCGACGAGAACTCATGCAGCACGCCGTCGATGTGGATCGAGGTGATCGCGGCGCCCTGCAGCGAGGAGAGCAGCACGCGGCGCAGCGAGTTGCCGAGCGTCTGGCCGAAGCCGCGCTCCAGCGGCTCGGCGACGAGGGTCGCGATGCGGCGCGGGTCGTCGCCATGGGCGACTTCGAGCTTCTTCGGCTTGATGAGTTCTTGCCAGTTTTTCTGAATCACCGGTGTGATCCTTTCCGAAGCCGGGGCGAAAGGCGCGACCTAACGAGGGACGCGCCCGCCGACAGCGGCGCGTCGCTGAGCTTGAAATAAGACTTCAGACGCGACGACGCTTACGCGGACGGCAGCCGTTATGCGGGATCGGCGTCACGTCGCGGATCGAGGTCACGTAGAAACCCGCCGCCTGAATGGCGCGCAGAGCCGATTCGCGGCCCGAACCCGGGCCCGAAACCTCGACCTCAAGCGTGCGCATGCCGTGCTCGGAGGCTTTCTTCACAGCGTCCTCGGCCGCCATCTGCGCGGCGAACGGGGTCGACTTGCGCGAGCCCTTGAAGCCCATCGTGCCCGCGGACGACCACGAGATCGTGTTGCCCTGCGCGTCGGTGATGGTGATCATCGTGTTGTTGAACGTCGAATTCACGTGCGCGACGCCGGAGACGATATTCTTGCGTTCCTTGCGGCGAACGCGAGCTGCTTCCTTGGCCATCTTGAGTCAAATCCTGAAAGAAATCGGCGAGGGACTTACTTCTTCTTGCCGGCGATCGGCTTCGCCTTGCCCTTGCGGGTGCGGGCGTTGGTATGCGTGCGCTGGCCGCGGACGGGAAGCTGCTTGCGGTGGCGCAGGCCGCGATAGGCGCCAAGGTCCATCAGGCGCTTGATGTTGATCGACGACTTCGCGGCGCAGATCGCCTTCCACGATATAGTCTCGGTCGATGGTCTCGCGAATCTGCAACACCTCCGCGTCGCTGAGGCTGCGAGACGCGGCGCTCGGGCGTGAATGTGGACTTTCTCGCAAATTTCCTCGGCTTTCTTCGCGCCGATTCCGTGAATGTACTGAAGCGCGATGATGACGCGCTTGCCCGTCGGAATGTTGACGCCTGCTATACGAGCCATGGGCTCTTCATCTCCATGTCGGCCGCGTCGCCGCGGCGCGGTTACGGTCGGTTCGCGTCCGGTGGAGGCCGGCCCTTGCGAACGTTTCCCTTGCGAAACACAAAAAGTCCCACGCGCTCCTATCGGCGCCGGGACCCATCGGTCGTTTGGGATGGGGCCGTATATAGGTTCGCCTCCCCGCCGTCAACAAGGGCCCGCAATAATCCGAGTTGGGAAGCAACAGTCTTGCGGCAGCTTGCCGTTAACCCTTTTTCAGCCATGCTGGCGCGCATGGCCGCCTCCCCCCGCAAAATTCCGCCGCTCGCCGAGATTCTCCGCGACAGGCGCCTCGCGCTGATGCTCGTGCTGGGTTTTTCATCCGGCCTGCCGTTTCTCCTGATTTTTTCGACCCAGTCGGCGTGGCTGCGCGAGGCCGGGGTGTCGCGGGGCGCGATCGGGCTGATGAGCTATTGCGCGCTGGCCTTTACTTTCAAGTTCGCTTGGGCGCCGTTCATCGACCGCTTCGATCCCCCGCTCGTCGCGGCGGCGCTGGGGCGGCGGCGCGGCTGGATGTGGATCGCCCAGATCGGCGTGGCGCTCGGCCTGATCGGCGTCGGTAGACCAAGGCGGCGCCGCGCCTGCTCCTGGAGCATGACCTTGACCTCCTCCACGCCTAAAGGCAACATCTTCTGCTGACACCGTTCAGCATATGCTCCCTTCTCGACCGCCGCCGATTGCCACCAGCAGCAGCAACTCTGTCGTACAGCAGCACCAGCGGCACGGCCAACAACGTCGCCGCAAGCAGGGTCGCGGCGCGCAGGTTCCGGTTCGGGCCGGGCCGCCAGGTCCATCCGACCACCAGCACCATCGCCGCGGTGACCGACGCCTGCACCAGATACGCCAGCGACGGATCGAACCCCAGCAGCCGTGCCGCGCCGAATGGCGTCACGATGCCCGCGTAGTCGATCCGGCCCGAGGCGTAGACGGCATCCGACCCGCGAACGCGCGACCAATAGGCCTGCCAGGTCTCGACGCCGAACAGCGCCACCGACAGCAGGACAAGGCCGGCGACAGTGGCCGCGGCGGCGAAGAACGCTGCGCCAATGCCCGCCGGCCGCCAGTCCCACCGGCGCCAGCAACCCGAAATGCGGCTTGTAGCAGAGCAAGCCCAGAACCACGCCCGCCAGCGCCGGCCGGCGATCGATCAGCAGCGTGAACCCGCCGAACAGCGCGGCGGTCAGAAACGCGTTCTGGCCCAGACCGAAGGTCCAGAAGATGGCGGGAAACGCCAGGACGGGTCCGAGCCATGACCAACCCGGCTCGCGCAAAATCTGCCGCATGGTGCAGCAGCGAACGCCGCCAGCGTGGCGATTTCGAACACATAGAATGCGACGTAGTACGGCAACAGCGCCAGCGGCGCACACAGCAGCAGGAACACCGGCGGATAGAAGAAGAACTGGTACGGCGCGCCCGCGACGGTGAACTGTTGCTCGGCCAGGAAATGCGCCGCCTGGTCGTAGGCGAGGCCGGGCGTGCCCGCCAACGCCAGCTTGCCGGCCGCATAGAAACTCACGAAATCGCTGGATGTCGGCGAGACCTGGCCGGAAATCACGCCATGCTGCCACAGCGCCAGCATGACCAGGATCGTGAGTTCGATCAGCAGCAACAATCTGGCCGCCGGCGATGATCCGCTCGCGGGTCAGCCAGCGCGCGTGGCGCGCTCCGTCGATCAGGTCCGGCAAACTAACCATGTGTCCGCCCAGTACGGTCCGCGGCCGCATCCTAGGCGGTGACATTCGGGAAAGGTTTCATCGCCGGACACCGCCGTGCGAGCGGCCTTGCCAGGTCAGACCAGGCCTGTGTTTGCTGCGGCTTGCCCCATGCGACGGAGTCGCGCGCCTGGCCTACGCGCTGCAGCAACTGATCAACGGCATCACCCTCGGGATGATCTACGGGTTGATCGCCGTCGGCTACACGATGGTCTACGGCATCATCGGCATGATCAATTTCGCCCATGGCGATATCTTCATGATCGGAGCGTTCCTGTCGCTGATCGCGCTTCTGGGCCTCGCGTCGTTCGGCATCACCGCGGTGCCGATCGCGCTGGCTCTGGCACTGATATTCGCGGCCGCCCTGGCCGCGCTGTATGGCTGGACGGTGGAGCGGGTCGCCTACCGGCCGCTGCGAGGCTCGTTCCGCCTGGCGCCGCTGATCAGCGCCATCGGCATGTCGATCACGCTGCAGAATTTCGTCCAGGTCAGCCAGGGCGCGCGGGTCAAACCGATGCCGGCGCTGATCCCGGGCGGCTTCCAGATCATGGAAGTCGACGGCTTCGCCGTCCGGCTGTCCGGCATGCAGATCATGATCGTCATCACCACGCTGGTCGTGCTGGCGCTGTTCACCTGGCTGGTGACGCGAACGCCGCTCGGCCGGCGGATGCGCGCCTGCGAGCAGGATCTGCGCATGGCGAGCCTGCTCGGCATCGATACCGACCTGACCATCAGCGTCACGTTCATCATCGGCGCGGCACTCGCCGCCGTCGCCGGTCTGTTGTTCCTGCTGTATTACGGGGTCATCGACTTCTACATCGGCTTCATCGCCGGGGTGAAGGCGTTCACCGCGGCCGTGCTCGGCGGCATCGGCAGTCTGCCGGGCGCGGTACTGGGCGGCCTGCTGATCGGCCTGATCGAGGTGTTCTGGTCGGCCTATTTCAGTGTCGCCTACAAGGACGTCGCCGCGTTCTCGATTCTGATCGTCGCGCTGATTTTCCTCCCCAACGGCATACTGGGCCGCGCCGAGGTGGAGAAAGTATGAGCCCGGGCTGGGCCGCTTCGCGATGAAAAACGCCTTTCGGCTTGATCTACGTCTCGCTCAGCATCTACGGTTCCCCTCCAGACATCGGAAGCCGACGGGCTGTCCAGCAGCAACAGACCGACCTCGCCGCCACCACCTCAAAACAGCCGCAACATCAGCAAGCCTCCAGCCGCATCACGCCCAGCAGGCAGGCCGCCGGCCACGGACGCCGCGCCGCCATCAGCAAACCCGAACCACACCAGCAGCCCAACCGCTCGCCTCGGCACCACAGCGCCAAACTCCAGTGCAGCCGCGCTCGGAAGGTCAAGCATCCAGTCATCACAATCAGCACAGCCAAAAACAACC
>CAVQBX010000042.1:0-160687 GCA_963710855.1 uncultured Pseudomonadota bacterium
CCGCGCACGCCGATTGTCCGGCCGACCAACGTCGGTGCGGCCGCCAGAACGTCGGACCATGCGCGGGCACCGGAGGCGATCTGCGGCGAGCAGGCCGGCAACGGCGCGACGACGCGCTGGCAAGGAAGGAGCCCGACCTTGCTCAGGTCGTGATGCATCCACGATCTCCGGGCGCGGCAGCACGACCCAAAGAGCAGGTGCGACGTCCGCGGACGTTCGAATGGACCTCCGGATTACCTAGGCTGCCGCTGGCGCCGCGAACTGTGCGTGATAGAGCGTGTGGTAGGCGCCCCCCGCGCCGAGCAGCTGCTCGTGCGTGCCCTGCTCGACGATCCTGCCGTGCTCCATCACGAGGATGAGATCGGCGTCGCGGATCGTCGAGAGCCGGTGCGCGATCACGAAGCTCGTGCGGTCGCTCGCGCAGCGCGGCCATCGCGCGCTGGACCAGCACCTCGGTGCGCGTGTCGACCGAGCGACGTCGCCTCGTCGAGGATCAGGATCGCCGGGTCGGCCAGGAACGCGCGCGCGATCGTGATCAGCTGCTTCTCGCCGGCGCTGAGGTTGAGCCCTCCTCGTCGATCACGGTGTCGTAGCCGTCGGGCAGCGCGCGCACGAAGCGGTCGACGTAGGTCGCCTGGGCGGCGGCGCAGGATCTCTCCTCGGTCGCGGTCGGGATTGCCGTAGGCGATGTTGTCGCGGATCGTGCCGCCGAACAGCCAGGTGTCCTGCAGCACCATGCCGATGCTGCCGCGCAGACGTCGCGGCGCGGCACGCGCGATGTCGACGCCGTCGACGGGTGATCCGCCGCCGTCGAGCTCGTAGAACCGCATGATCAGGTTGACCAGCGTGGTCTTGCCGGCGCCGGTCGGCCCGACGATCGCGACGGTCTGGCCGGGCTCGGCGACCAGCGACAGGTCCTCGATCAGCGGCTGCGTCGGCGCTTGTAGCGGAAGCGACGTCTCGAACTCGACCCGGCCTTCGCCGCGCGGCTCCGCCGGCAGCTCGCGCGGCGCTGCGATCGGGCGACTGCTCGGGCTCGTCGAGCAGCTCGAACACGCGCTCGGCCGACGCGACGCCGGACTGCAAGACGTTGGCCATCTGACGCGAGCTGGGTCAGCGGTCTGGGTGAACTGGCGCGAGTACTGGATGAACGCCTGCACGTCGCCGAGCTGCATCGCGCCCGATGCGACCCGCAGGCCGCCGACGACGGCGATCGCCACGTAGTTCAGGTTCCCGATGAACATCATCGCCGGCATGATGATGCCGGAGACGAACTGCGCCCCGAAGCTGGCCTCGTACAGCTCGTCGTTCTTCGCGTCGAAACGCGCGCCTCGACCTCGCGCGGCGCCGGCCGAACACCTTGACCAGCGCGTGGCCGGTGAACGCCTCCTCGATCTGGCCGTTGAGCGCGCCGGCGTGCTTCCACTGCGCGATGAACTGCTTCTGCGAGCGCTTGGCGATCTGCGCGGTGACGACGATCGACAGCGGCACCGTGACCAGCGCGATGAGCGCGAGCAGCGGCGAGATCACGACGAACATCACGCAGCACGCCGACGACCGTCAGCAGCGAGGTGAGCAGCTGGCTCATCGTCTGCTGCAGGCTCTGGCCGATGTTGTCGATGTCGTTGGTGACGCGGCTGACAGCACCTCGCCGCGCGGCTGGCGATCGAAGTACGCGAGCGGCAGCGCGGATCAGCTTGGCCTCGACGTCGGCGCGCAGCCTGCTAGACGATGCGCTGCACGATGTCCGTTGAGCAGATAGCCCTGCAGCCACATGAACAGCGACGGCCGCCGACGTAGAGCGCGAGCACGCAGCAGCAGCACGTCGGCGAGCGCGGCGAAGTCGATGCCGTGGCCGGGCCTGCACGTCGCATCGCCTGTCGCGATCGTCGTTGCCGTCGCGAGTTCGCGCCGGCGCGCGTGCGCGACGCCGGCGGAAGCCTTGCCGATGAAGCCGGCGAAGATCAGTCGGTGGCGTGCCCGAGGATCTTCGGGCCCGATCACCTGAACGCGACCGACGACGGCGCAGCAGGCGAGCACCGCGATCGCCAGCCCGCGTGCGGCGCGAGCAGGCCGAGCAGCCGGCGCGCCGAGCCGCTGAAGTTCATCGACTTCTCGGCGGCATGCCCATCATCGCGCCCATCGGGCCGCCGCTCGCGGGCGCCGGTCGGGCGTTGCGCTCGGCGGCGCGGGTCCGGTTGTGCGCTCATGCCGCCGCCTCCTCCTGCTCCGAGCTGCGACTCGACGATCTCGGCGTACGGTCGGGCAGGTCGCAGCAGCTCGTGCGTGCGTGCCCGTGCCGACGAGCTCGCCGTCCTCGAGCACGAGGATCTGGTCGGCGTCGATGATCGTCGAGACCCGCTGCGCGACGATGATCACGGTCGCCTTCGCGAGCCGCGGGCGCGAGCGCCGCGCGCAGCCGGGCGTCGGTGCCAGGTCGAGCGCCGAGAACGAGTCGTCGAAGAGGTAGATCTCGGGCTCGCGCACGAGCGCGCGCGCGATCGCGAGGCGCTGGCGCTGGCCGCCCGAGACGTTGGTGCCGCCCTGCGCGATCGGCGCCTCGAGCCGCTCGGGCATCGCGCGCACGAAGTCCGCGGCCTGCGCGATCTCGAGCGCAGCCCACAACTCCTCGTCGGTGGCGTCGGGGTTGCCGTACCGCAGGTTGCGTCGCGACCGTGCCGGTGAACAGGTACGGCTGCTGCGGCACCAGGCCGATCCGCGCCCACAGCGCCTCGGTCGTCGAGCTCGCGCACGTCGACGCCGTCGACGAGGACGGTGCCGGCGGTCGCGTCGAAGAGCCGCGGGATGAGGTCGAGCAGCGTGGTCTTGCCCGCGCCGGTGCTGCCGATGATCGCGGTGGTCTCGCCCGGCCCGGCGACGAACGAGATGTCGCGCAGCACCGGGCGGCTCGCGCCCGGGTAGCTGAACTCGACGCCGCGCAGCTCGACCGTCGCCGGGCTCGGCCGGCTCGGTGACCGGGCGCGGCCGGCGGCGCGACCGACGGACTCGGTGTCGAGCACCTCGATGATCCGCTCGGCGCACACCGCGGCGCGCGGGATCATGATCAACATGAAGGTCGCCATCATCACCGACATCAGGATCTGCATCAGGTAGCTGAGGAAGGCGGTCAGGGCGCCGATCTGCGATGCTGACCCGGCTGCGATCGCGGTGGCGCCGAACCACAGCACCGCGACGCTCGAGACGTTCAACACGAGCATCACGGTCGGGAACATCAGCGCCTGCAGCCGGCCGACCCGCGAGCGCGGTCGCGGTGAGGTCGGTGTTGGCGCCGTGCGAAGCGCGCGGTCTCGTCCGGCTCGCGCACGAACGCGCGCACCACGCGGATGCCGGTGATCTGCTCGCGCAGGACCCGGTTGACGGCGTCGATGCGCGCCTGCATGAGCCGGAACTGCGGGACCATCCGGCTGATGATCAGGCCGATGCGCGCCGGCCAGCACCGGCACGCACACGAGCAGCAGCCACGACAGGCCGACGTCCTCGCGCAGCGCCATGATGATGCCGCCGACGCACAGTGATCGGCGCCGCCACCAGCATCGTGCAGCTCATGCAGCACGAGCATCTGCACCTGCTGGACGTCGTTGGTGTTGCGCGTGATCAGCGACGGCGCGCCGAACTGCCGACCTCGCGCGCGGAGAACTCGCCGACGCGGTGGAAGATGGTCGGCGCGCAGGTCGCGGCCGAAGCCCATCGGCGATGCGCGCGCCGAAGTAGACCGCGCGTGATCGAGCAGGCGATCTGCACGCGCGATCGCCAGCATCATCGCCGCCGCGTACGCAGGATGTAGCCGGTGTCGCCGGTGGCGACGCCGTTGTCGATGATGTGCGGCGTTGAGCTCGGCAGGTACAGCGACGCGATCGTGCTGGCGAGCTGGAGCAGCACGACCAGCCCGAGCTGGGCGTGAAACGGGGCCAGATAGGTGCGGAGCAGGCGCCAGAGCATCAGGTCTCCTTCAGTTCTCTTTGTCAGGTGTCTTCGTCAGGTCTCTTCGTCGCGCGCGCGGATGCCGTCGAGCAGCAGCGTCACGATCTCGTGCGGGGTCATCGGTTTGTCGATGAGCCGCGGGTGCGTGCCCGCAAACGCGACCGCGCGCAGGAACCTCGCCGCTTCCGCGGGCGCACAGCGGATCTCGTCGCGGTGGGGTGCGAACAGCTTCGCCAGCGCGGCGCGCAGCCGGGAGTCGTCGATCTGCGCCGGTGGTGGCCGGCGCGCCTCGGGCGGCACGGCGAGGCCGAGCATCGAGATCAGCTGCCAGACCTCGCCGACGCGACGCTGCAGCATCTCGATCGCTGTGATGAGCTTGTCACGCAGCGGCAGCTCGGGATCGATCCGCGCGACCGCCGCCTCGTCCGCGGTCGGATTCGAACACGCTGGCGACCGCCGCGGAGATCAGCGCCTCCTTGTCGGGAAAGACGCGGAACAGGGTCCCCTCCGCCACGCCGGCGGCCAGCGCGATCTCGCGACGTGGTGACCTCGCGCCCGTACATGCGCAGGAGCGGCAGCGTCGCCGCGACGATGCTCGCGCGCCGCGCATCGGGAGACAGCGGAGCCGCGCGAACCATGCCAATCTTCTAACTGAGTGAGCGCTCACTCGCAAGTGATACGCGCGCAAGGTCGCGCGTCTGCGGGCCTACGAGCGTCGCCACGGGCACGGCTTTCCGGCCCGAACACCCCAAGTGATACTATCGGCGCGTGCGGATGATGTTGGCGGTTGTCGGGGTTCTCGGGACGCTCGCGGCCATGCCGGCGTGCTCGTCCGCCAGCCTCGTCTCCGTCATCGACCATCGCGACGGTGGCCTGCCGGACGGTGCCCGGCTGATGGATGGCCGTCAGCTCGCCTGCGGTGATGCGGCCTGCGGTCCGTCGGAGCTCTGTGTCCTGCCCCCCTGCTCCTGCATCGTTTTCGGCGATGCCGCGCCCACCTGCCCCGGCCCTTATTGCGCCGCCCCCACGCCGGCAACTCCCATCAGCTGCACCCCGCTGGACGTCGACGGCGGCATTACGGGGACGTTCACCGCCACCGTCGATGCGGGCTCGCGGCGCTGCTACCAGGACTGCATCTAGCGCGGTTCGCCCACCAGGCGCCGCCTCACTTCGGCGCCAGGAACGAACCGGCTTTGACCTCGCCCGCGCGCTTGTACTTGGCGATGATGACGCCACTGCCCGAAGCGCTGCTTTCGGTGAGTGCGAAGCCGGCGTGGCGCGTGCCGTCCGCGAACAGCTTCTGGCCCGTGCCGATCGTGACGGGGAAGATCTTGAGCCACAGCTCGTCGACCAGGTCGTGCTGGAGCAACGTCTGAATCAGTGACCCGCTGCCGTGGACCTGGAGCTCCGGGCCCGACGCGGCCTTGAGCTTTCGAACAGCCCCTTCGATGCCCCCTTCGAGGCGAACGGCGGTGTTGTTCCAGTTCGTCGCCAGCGGCCGATTCGTGGCCACGTACTTCCGTGTGTTGTTGATGCCGAGGTCAGCGCCGGGCTCGGTCACCTTCGGCCAGTGCGAGGCGAAGATGTCGTAAGTCCGACGGCCGAGCAGAAGGTCGAACTTGTGGCCCATCTCCTTCGCCATCTCCTGTCCGACGAGCTCGTCGAAGTACCCCACCGTCCAGCCCCCGTGCCGGAAGTCGCCCCGGGTGTCCTCTTCAGGCCCGCCCGGCCCCTGCATGACTCCGTCCATCGATACAAAGGTCAACACGTTGATCTGCCGCATGCGTCTCACCTCCCTTTGATGAGACGACGAACGGACCCGCCGCGGATCGACATGGGTCTGAGCGAAGCGTGCAACGGCGTGAAATCTCTGCCAAACACAACTGTTCGAGGTCAAGACGCTCGCCGAGGCGGTCGAGTGGGCCATGCTCCTTTTCAGCGCGGCCTCGTCGTGATGTGACGCTGATGATTTGTCACCGTCGCAACCGTCGCGAGCACCTCGACGCTCCGAAGCCGCCCCGTTGGTTCGCGTATGAGTACAGAGACGGGTCCGCCTTCGGTCCAGCAGGCCCAGCTGGTAGCAGAGAAATCCAATGATTTTATTACCCGGTTGCTACCCACTTCCGACGCACGACGTGCCGATCAGGGATTGGACGGTGCTGTGGAGAGTCGCTCGAGCTTGGCGAGCGCGGGGCGCACGTTGGCGAAGAAGCGCGCGAAGGATTCCTGGAGCGCGGGCTCGCCGGCACGCCGTAAGGACCCGCGCATCATATTGAGCCGCGAGCGCTCGAGCCAGTCGGTGATGTCGGGCTCCTTCGACCAGCGGTTCGCGGCGCGCATGCCCACCAGCATCCCCTGCGCCCAGTCGAGCGGCACGTTCGGCTGCCTGCTCGGCGGGCAGAGTCGGTTCTTCGCGGCGAGATCGTCGCGGGTCGCCTCGACGTAGGCGATGATCGCCGACGCGAACGTCAGCAACCCGATCCTGATCGACTGTAGCGTGATGCGATCGTCCGCGAAGATCGGGACCTCGGGCGCGAGGTTCAATCCCACCGCCGCGCAGTGGACGTGGAGGTGGTCAGGGCTGGTCGGCACCGTGCCGCCGTCGAGGACGATGCGATCGCGCTCGATGCGCCGCACCTTGCCGAGCCGCACGACGTCCTCGATCCGACGGAGCTGTTCAACCTCGGCGATACTGAGCGTCGGACCGCGGAACATCGTGGGCCTGACGCTCGTGTCGACCCGCAAGAGCTGCTCCGACGCTTCGAGGCGTGCGAAGAGATCGTCCGCCGACATCGCCTGGGCTGCAGCCTCGAGCTGCAGCGAGAGCCCCTCGACCATGGTTCCGACCAGCTCGCCTCCTTGGAGGAAACGGCGGTTCAAGAACCAGCCCTCGCGCGGCTTGATCCAGCGGATGTCGCTCGCCGGCACGCCGGAGTCGAGGAGCCAGCTGCACGTGTCGAGCGCCGTCTTGCCCGCGCCGACGACGACGTAGCCCGCCGGCCTCTCGTGGACGTCGACGAGCGCGCCGACGGGCACGCAGCGCACTCCCGGCGCGACCTCGAACGGCGGCGGCGAGCTCGCAGGAAATCGTCCCTCGAGGTAGCGCGCGTCGACGAGCTTCTCGCGCACCGTGACCTCGACCTCTTCGCCGGAAAGGCACGAGACGAACCGATTCCCGCCCAGCCAGCGCGACATCGGAAACCAACGGACGCGCCCAGACGGCAAGAAGCGCTGCCGCATCACGCGGTCGTAGTAGCCACAAATCTCCGCGGCGCCGGTGCGCTCGTACATGCCCGCGTTCGGTCCGTGACGATGATCATCGTTTCGCTGCCGAGCGGCAGCGAGTTGACGCCGTAGTATGCCGAGGGCTGGTGCAGGCGCACGAACGGGTAAGCCTCGAGCCAGTGTCCGCCCGGGGCGTGCCGTCGGTCGACCATGACGACGTCGGCGTCGCAGGCGTCGATGAGCGCGTCCGTGAACGCCATCCCCGCGGCGCCGCATCCGACGACGAGGTAGTCCGCCTCGAGCTTGCGCGTCGCCATGGAGCGTCGAGTCCATCACGAGTGGTCCTGCCCGACAAGTCGGACCTCGCGCTGACCGTGGCCAGCCCCCGGCGCGCCCGCGCGGTGAGCCCTTCGCGTGCTCGCTTCACCCCCACACGTGAAGCGGTAGGTTCCTGCCTCGCGCCCTAACCCTCGCTCGCCAGATGGAGAGGCTCCCGCGGGCGAACTCCGTCGTGGACGCGCCGAAACGGAAGGACCCGGCCCACACGAGCGCTGGAGGCACGCTCAGCGGCTCCGTTTGTTACTCGGTTGCTACCCAACCCCGAAGCCGTTGGAAAGGATTTGCGCCTAGCTAGCAAGACGAGACGAGTCAGAGGAGCAAAAACACATAGCACAACCCCCCCCCCCCCCCCCATTTCCATTTCCTCAACAAAACCAATTGCTAGATTGAAACTCCTCCTCGATGAAGAGGCGATTCGTCAAGGACTTGCGACAGCTTATGCTGTTCTCGATAGAGTCGAAGCGGGAGAAGCTGCGGTCAGGGAAAAACAGGCCCTCTTTAGAGATGATGTCCACCTTGAATTCGCTGATGTTCAGAAGCAGAGGCTGGCACGACAATCCATTGACAAGCCAAAAATCACTCTGAAGGAAGACGCTAAACTGCATCCGGTCGCTCTCCCTTCACTCTCGATCCAACTGGATAGCCCCAAAGTGTTATTTCAAGCAATCGAAGAGACCAAGAAATCTTGCGAACGCATCTACCAGACAGGCTTGAAAGATCTTAAACCTTCCGATATCCGCCAAACACATTTGCTTGCCTATAACATGCAACTGCACCACCTGCTCGATCAAATTCCATTGCCAAGCTGTCACGATCTAGTGACAAGCACAGGATTTAAGATCGATCAGTTTCATGCTGATTTCTGGAAAGATTTTACCCTGCCGGAACTTCAAAAAGCGCAATTCGAACTCTACCAACTCTTCACGCAGCGTTACCTCTTGGAAGGTTATTACCAAGAGGATTTATTGACACGCCGCATGGCAACAATGCTGCCTCTGCAAACACTTTTCCATTTTTTATCTTTAAAAATTGATAAAGAACTCTTATCAGACGTTCCTCAGGATAGGCGCGCCTTATTAGAAAATTATCAAATGGCCGATCTCTCAACGGCGGCTGAAATCGAAGGTCTGCAATTTGTCAATCTGCAGGAATTTGAAAGAGTGGCCCAAGCCAGAGACTACATAAAGGCCTTTAATCGATCCTGTGGGTCGGGTCCTCTGTTTGCATCAGAAAAAACAACTGATGTCGATAAAACCTTGATAAAAGAATGTCCTGCTAACGGCCAATTTTGGGAAGCTCTCCTCAACAGGGACAGCAAATTGAAAAAGGCCGTCAAGATCAAGGGCAACCTCATCGTTCCAGACTGCACGCAACAAGAGATCGAAGAAAACCGAGAAATGTTTATTCGAGTGATTGATAAGAATAAAAAAGACCACGCTCTCTGGATGGAGCAGAAAACCTGCTATTTGAAGACGCAAGCCTATCATAAAAACCTTCAAGCATGGAAGAGAGGAGGTCAGCGAGGTGTCGAACCGGTCCGCCCAAATCCCATGCTTGATCAAGATCCTGGCCAGGAGCCCTACGTACACAGAATTATTGAACTAGTCAACCTAGCCCCGATCACCAAGGCGATGCTTGCGTGCGGAGATTTTGATTCTGATGGACTCATGAAAGATGACGCATCTGGTCTCATTTTATCTGATAATGGTTATCGGCATCTCGATCTGTGGCGCCACATGACTTTTATGGGGCGCCAAATGCTCTTTGCCAAAATAGGGGAAATGAAGCTGAAGCAAGTTCCCCAGCGAGACAGTCGATATGGTTATAGGACTGCATTAAAAGGAGTCGGCGAAGATTACAACAAACCCGTCTACCAAGCTTGGGATACAAACCGCCCTGTGGATCCACAGCATACGAACTTACTATATGCCTCGTATCTTGCCAAACGACACGAAAAATTGTGGGAGAAAGAGACGGCAGAAGGTTGTGCCTTGTCGATCCCCGACGGCAGTGGAGGATTTTTAGGATTCGCATGGCAAAACATCGAGCGCGTCCTATCGCAATGGAGGCTAGCGCCCCATCAAATCCTGCACGAACTCACGAACCATTTAGATCTGCTTGATGATGCTTCCTTGCAAACTGTTTTTTTCGCCTTTTTATTTCGTCATCCCATTCTTAAGAATGGAGAATTCGAATTGGGGATGGGACAATTAATCCAAACGAATGAGGCGCTCTTTGAACAGGCTAAAGCATTTATCAATAAAGGACTTCTACATGCCTTTAGAACTGATAAAACTCTTAGCTCAGGACGCTTTTTTATAGAAATGGGCTTCTATCTTGCCCAGTATCTGAAAGATGCGGGCCAAGGGGCAAAAGCGGATCAATTAAATTCCTTGCAGGAAGTGCGGCATTGGATGGCAAAAAAGACAGGTCTGACCGATCAGGACCGTTCAGCCCTTCATCTCTATTGTGTGAACCTCTCTTCTGTTAAACAGCAACTGACCGAAGAGGAAAAGGCCCATGTCTATGCGGACTGGGTGCTCTATCAGTTAAATCCGCCGTTAGAGGCAAAGTGGAAAACGCCCTATATCGAACGCTCAGCCGCCCTATTTATGCAGCGTTTGACCGTTCAATTAAACCAAGATTTACAAAACAATGATTTTTGCCATCAGCTGGGCTCGCGACTCATTGCCGATTTGGAACTGGGCGCTCAACCAGGAGCCCCCTGGAAGATCGATGCACAGCTTGGCCTCCCCACGATCAGCAGTGGAGAATGGAAAATCAATCTGGTGACCGGTAAAGTTTCCAATGCTGAGGGAGAACTTCAAAGAGTTGCCACGGGATTTCCCTGGGAGAATGAGGATAACTTTAAACATCTCTTTCCTGGCGAAGGAGGTTTTAGCTACAGATCCGTGGGAGGTAAATACATCCTTTTTACCCACCCGGCAAAAGGAACCTTCCGCCTCATCCCCCCCGCCATTTCGGCGGCGGCAAAAGCGGGTGAATATCTCATTCAGAAACAAGTGGCAGGATATAAGGGCTGGTTTGACTACTGCCCTCCCAGAATGATCTCGGATTCATTTCCAGATCCTCTTTGCTGCGATCATGCCTATTGGATGCCCGAAAAGGATCAATTAGCAAAGTTAGCGCTCAAAGGCTTCATCACCGACTTAAACAGGCTGGAGATCGCTTATGCGGTAAGAGACAATGGAGAAATTGTGGAGGCCGATTCCACAGGCCTTCCAAAGCCAAACGGCCGCCGCGTCGATTACCTCCAGCCCTCATTTAAAACACCCGACGCCCTTAAAGGCTTATCCCGGTTTGACTCGCTCCGAAACATCATCACAAGGCGCAATCAAAAAGACCGCATCGCCCAGATTGATTTTCCCCGCTACTGTTCATTAGATGGCATTCGCCTCACATTTACGGAATCGCATGGCCGCCTGGTTTGGGGAGAAAACCGGGAATACGCGCTAGCGCATGAGGCTCCTTCAGCAATGCTAGGGACTGTCAATAATTACTTGTTCTTAGAATCCATCCATCATCGGAAGCACCGGCAGGGAATGATCCTCGTCCCGCTTCAGAGGATTATGGTTCCACAAAATGCTTCCATCGCGGCCGCAGGTTGCTTAGCCATTGAAAATGCGAAGCCCTTTCTATCCAGTCAAGGACATCCTTCAAATGAACTGAACGGCAATCAGCGCTACGTCGCTTTCAAAGTTGAGGCAGGCGGACATATCGTCCCTCAAAACGATGAGGGCAAGCTATTCCTGGCATACATCTACCTCTCGCAACGAAAGGAAGAGGAAGCTGTCCGCTTGCTGCAGAGTATCAAACCCAGCGACAGTTTATCACCCGAAGCCTTTGCCATTTTAGACCTCATCGAGCAGTTTCCCATCAACGTGGACCATCCCGATCCCCGCATGGTCAAGCTGCACGCGTTAAACTTAAAGATACGCCATCAACAGCAACGGGCATTAGAACCTGTTCAGGAATATTTTAAAGAAGAATCTGGGACGCAAAGACTCGCGGGCTATTTGAAGGATTTAGCTAAGGTCATCCAAGGGACCCATCATATTTCAAGCGGCTGCCGCTTCACAAAAAAAGAAGAGATCGCACTCTTAAGCCTGTTGGCTACAGAAGGGAGAGCCAAACAAGAAAAGTTAAAGGAACTGTTAAAGCAATCGTATGAACTCAAATTGAAGCAAATTGAGGCGCGCATTGCCGTTTTAACAGATTCAGAAGGGGCGTACGCTCTTCAGTGCCTCTACTTAGGACAGCGGAAGCATGAACGTCATCTCTTTTATGTAGCAAAATTGGTTGAGGATATCCCTCCTCCTCCAGCCGCACTTAGCCCTCCTAGTCACTTTACTTATAAGACAAAGGCAGACGCTGTTAGACGTACAGGTTCACCTGACGCATCTTATGAAGCTGCCCTTGCAGCTTATGAGCTTAAAAAGCTCGACCACGAGCACCAATTGAGTAAATCATTAGCATGGCTGAATGACGAAATTACCTCCTATGATGCGAGTCAACCGATCAGATATCCTTACATCAAACCGCCTGCATCTTGGTGGAATTTTAAGCGAGGCAAGTTATTTTTAGATGTCCTGCAAGTAGCCCAATCTGGCCGGGAAGCAGACAGACGGGAGATGCTTTTCCGATTGAAAATGTGGAAGGAAAACACAAAAAATCCAGATGGCTGCTTGGATCTCATGATCACTATCCTTTGCTTCCCTGAAAAATTTTTAATGCATATTCCAGAAGAATTCTTTTTTTCTAGATCCCGAGACAGAATACAATTGCAAGTACCTTGTGTTAAAAAAATTGGAAGACATTTATCTTTCCACTGCCTATCATTCTGCCGATCAATGGCCCTTCGCACAAAATGAGGCCGTTTCAGGAATCGATCTCCACAACCTTCTCCCGATTATCTAATTTCTCCAGACAGCTCCTTAGAGCCAAAAGTGAGACAACTTGCCGATTTTGGTATAGATCAACAACGTCTTGACATCACCTTCGACCCGCAGGAACAGCGCTGGGGAACACTGAAAAATTGGAGAAAGCTTTTAGTCTCCGATCCTTCGGGCCGGAAGTCAAGGCTGACAAAGATTTTCATTTTCATTATAATGAACATCTTCTTGAACATGAACAGAAGCATCTTAGCGAAGCTGTCAGGCATGAATTTGAAAGGCTCGAAGCCGATTATCAGGAGGGAAAGCGGCTGAATCAGGCTGTTCAAGTCAACACCCTGCCGAAATATGCTGTCCAGCCTCTACTGAGCGAAGTTCAAGAACTCTTAAACCAAATCATCCAGAAGAGAAAAATTAGAGAAGCGGCATTACTCGCTAAAGCCAATCAGAGAAGCGATGACGAAATGACCCGCCTCGCAGAAATGGCCCGCCTGGGAGGTAAAGTCGAGCCGCTCCTGAGCTTGCAGGATTGCCGCGAAGCATTGTTTTCCTTTGATGCCCGCTCCTATCAGGTCCGAAATCCCCGCTTAACTCCTTCGCTCGCCAATGAAGTGGCGGACCTGACATTGAAGTGGGAAGATCTTCGTTCTTATGAAGCTCAGCTGCGCAAAGTCATGGACTCCCTTCAAGAAATCCAGGCCATCGATCAGTCGAGTGAAACCATGCAGGACTCCCAATTAGCGACACGCCGCTATCTTTGCAAAAAGCTGGAAGGGCAGTTGGAGAGCTCCTATGATTTTGATAACTTTCCTGCTGACGTGCAGGTGGTTTTAAGAGGTTTTTGCGGCGGAACGGGCAATATTCCTTATCCATTTCAGATGGAAATCGTGGCCCTATTGATGGAGCTGGAGGCGAGCGATCCCACCAGGTTCCGGGAAACTGTTGTCCAATTGATTATGGGAGGTGGCAAAACCGCCATCATTGCCGTCATTGTCCTCTATTTAACTGCTAAACGCAAAGGGCGCGCAGCATTTTTTGTCGTCCCTCCTTCTCAATTCAAAACATTCAGTGCAAATTTTAGCGAATCCATGATGGCTGCTTTTGGCAAGTCAACCTTTTCGCTGAATTTAGTCCGCGCTGATTTTACGCCCCACAAACTTCAGCAGATCCATGAAATGCTTCTAGAAGCACAAGAAAATGATATTCCGATCATCACAGATAGCCGCACCTTGATCGGCATGGACCTGGAGGAATGCAGCCTCTCCCGCAGGATCCGGAGCAGCATCCGCGAAAAGCAGTCCATTGAAAAAGAAATGGAAGCAATCAGAAGAGAAATGGAGCCGATCCACCGCAAATTGAAACAACTCAAACTCGATGCATCGGAGAATGAAATTGCCTGGAGACTGCTTTGATTCTGCTCGTGAAATACTTAAATTCTGTAAAAACTTGCTGATCTACGAACAAAAAAAAAGGAAGAGATTGAGGACCGCATCAAAATTTTCGGTCATAAGGCACAGTTATTAGCCAAGATATCTGACATTCACCCAAACGCGTGCGGATATCTTGGGCGATGAGGTCGATCAACATAAAAATGCCCTATTTGAAGTGATCTACATCGACGAAGAAGAAGAAACTGATTGATCCCATGCGCAATCTTCTCCTCTTAAGATTTATAAAGGGCTGTTGAGCAAAGAATTGACTGTGGATACTTGGAGGGAAAATCATCCTTCTATTCATGAACTCCTACAGCTGGCTTTTAATAATCAGGTCAACTTTGAAGAAAGCGATTATCGCCAACATGTCGCGCCTGTAATCGCCCGTTACATGAGCGCCAGTTTTAAACCGATCTACACTCACCTCGGCACTTACACGGAAGCTTTTATCCGGTACGCATCAGGGAAAATGCCCGACATATTGCAAACCTTCGCCGACCAGTTGACACCGGTAACGCATGCGCAGATCCAAGCCTTTCCAGAACTTATTGGATATTCCACAGTATCAGAAGATATCGCATTTCTCAAACACATAAAAACGTTGTACGCTGGAGATGAACAGCAAAAAGAGGCCTCCCACCTCATCTCCTTGACCAAACACGCTTTGCTGGAGTTGATTCCAGTACTGATCGGCATTTCCGGAGGGAAGATTCACGGCCTATCCCCGGATGGCTCAGGAGAAATTATCCCCTTTCATGGGGTCAATGCTCCCTCGAACAACACACGCTTTGGTTACCACTACAAAGTCGCAGCTCTTCAATATCAGTGGGGAGGCGCGTCGAAGCCCACCGCTGAAGAGATCCTGAATATCGCCGCTTCAGCGGCTAAAGCCGCTAATCGCTACGTGGAAAAGGGTGAAAAATTTTCCGATACAGCAGAAGCCCTCGAGTTTAAAGAGCTGTTTGGCGTTGATCTGAAGATATCGAAAGTCCCGGCCAGGTCGAAAAAGCAATCGCTTTCGTCTCTCAAGACGTCAACAGACTGCTGGACATGCAGTTCGACCTTGCGGCCCGTTTTGCCACTTATGCCACCGAAGACTCTGTAGGCGACGGCTATTCCTGCGCGGCGCCGTTCCTTCGACAGGGTTGGTCGCTTCTTCAAGACGGTCGGGGGCCACCCCCTATCAACATAAGCTACGATCGGGCTTTGGCCGAGCATTACGTGGAAAGCGTGGGAACCGAGGGACGTGTTTTGCACAAAATGCTTGAAAGAGCTCCTCGCAAACAGATTTACGAAATCGATTTTCGCGAAACCGATCGCGAGAATCGCATGACGATGACTGATTTTCTGCAGGCTATCTATGCAAAGCACCCCCGTTTTCGCAAAATCCGCATGATTACCGATGCCGGCGCTCATTTTAAGGAGTTTGGATCTAACATGGAAGTCGCCAAAGCCTGGCGCAACTTTTTGGCAGAAAAACAAAATGAGGAAGAGAGCCTGCCGGATGAAAAGAAAACAGTGGACCCGAGAATTGAAGGGGTTCTCTTTTTTCATAACGATCCTGGAGAAGTACAGCCCAACACCCTCTACGTCTTTCGAAAAGGAGCCTCCATTCCTGAAAAAATCGGCGGCACTTCTCTTGCAGCCTTGCGTGCCAAAGGATTGAGCCCGGAAAATACCGTGGCATTTATCGATGATGGGCATAAAGAAAGGGACCGATATTCCGATGCTGGCCGATGCGATCGCGTTGCAGACATGGGATAAAAAGAAGCTGATACGCACTGTATCGCAAGCCTCGATGAGGCCCAGGCAATTTCTTAAGAACAGGATGTCGATTATGTCGTTTCCAAGGAAGTGCGTAAAAAACTCATGAATGGCGGACAGGCTTTGGAAGACCTTGTCATGACTTCTGCTAAAAACCAGGGACCTTCAATTGGCGGATGTGACGCCGCGCGGTTTTCAGAAGCAAATCTGGCATTTGACGCGCGCACCGGCGGTTTCTATAAATCGTCAAGCCAACCTGAAGGTCAATTTAGCAAAGACGACTGGTTAAGGTGTCACAACATGGCCGAGCGAATCCCACGGGCACACAGACCAGCAACATCAGCGTCGCCAGCTACAAAACCGCGACCTCGACCTCGACGGCCTCGACCATCGCCGCCGAATTCGGCGCGCAATCTTGCGACCAATTCGCTGGCCGCGAGCGGCAAGAGCAGCGCCTCGTCAGGCGCGGCCGTCTCGTCCTCGATCGAAACGATGGTTCCGCTCGCCGCTCTCGCCCATTTCTCGCCCGGCCATACGCCGCTCTCGGTCAATCATCAGGGACCGTTCGTCGCCGCGACGATCTCGTTCAACATGGCGCCGGGGCATGGCGTCAGCGAAGCGCAGACGGAGATCGATGCGGCCGCGCTGCGTATCCACATGCCCTCGACCATCCGCGGCGCCTTCGCCGGCACGGCGTTGACTTCGCAACAGGCGCAATCCGGGCAGCTCGTGCTGATCGGCGCGGCGCTGCTCGCCGTCTATATCGTGCTCGGCGTGCTCTATGAGAGCTATATACATCCGATCACCATCCTGACGACGTTGCCGAGCGCCGGCGTCGGCGCGCTGATCGCGCTGAAAGTCTCCGGATCCGAGTTCACGATCATCGCGCTGATCGGCATCATCCTCCTGATCGGCATCGTGAAGAAGAACGCGATCATGATGATCGACTTCGCGCTGGCCGCCGAGCGCGAGGGGCTCGACACCAAGGAAGCGATCACCCGCGCGTGCCTGCTCCGATTCCGTCCGATCATGATGACGACAGCGGCGGCGATGATGGGCGCGATGCCGCTCGCTTTCGGGACCGGAGAGGGCTCGGAATTGCGTCATCCACTGGGAATCACGATTGTGGGAGGCCTTCTGTTCTCCCAGGCATTGACCCTCTATACGACCCCGGTAGTGTTTTTGTACCTCGATCGGTTCGGCAAGTGGGCAAAGCGCAAGTGGCGGCGGGTGTATTTAAGGGAAGCGGCCGTCTGAAGCGCATCGCGCCGGTTTTCGCTTTTCTTGCCCTCATCGCGCTGTCCGGTTGTTTCGAAGTCGGTCCCGACTATGTGCGCCCCGCGACGCCGACCAAATCGGCCTACAAGGAGCTGAAAGGCTGGAGGAGAGCCAGCCCGCGCGACGAGGCCGCGAAGGGCGAGTGGTGGCGGGTTTTTCGCGATTCCGAACTCAATCGCCTCGCGCCGCAGGTCGTCGTCGCCAACCAGACGCTCAAGGCCGACGAGGCGAACTACCGCGAGGCGCTGGCGCTGATTGCGGAAGCCCGCGCCGGCCTGTTTCCGACTGTCAGCGGGGACGGCTCGTTCACGCGCTCTTCGCCGGGAACGGATGTCGTCGTCGCCGAGCTCAGCGCCGCCTGGACGCCCGATATCTGGGGCAAGGTGCGCCGTCAGATAGAGCAGGAGGCGACGGCTGCGCAAGCGAGCGCCGCTTTGCTCGCCAATGCGACGCTCTCCGAACAGTCAGCGCTCGCCATCGCCTATCTGACGTTGCGCGAAGCCAAATCAGCGCGGCTGCTTTATGAGGACACCGTCAAACAATATCAGCATTCGCTCGACATCACGGAGAATCAGTACAAGGTCGGCGTCGCCGCCCGATCCGACGTCATCACCGCTCAGGCGCAGGTGTTGGCGGCGCAGGCGCAGGCGGTTGAAACCGAGGTGTCGCGCCAGCAGAGCGAACATGCGATCGCGGTGCTCGTCGGCAGGCCGCCGGCCGATCTCGGCGTCTCGCGCGGCAAGCTCGCCGAGAGCGCGCCGAGCGTGCCGGTCAGCGCGCCCTCGACGCTGCTCGAACGCCGCCCCGACATCGCCGAAGCCGAGCGCAACATGGCCTCCGCCAACGCCGCGATCGGCGTGGCGATCGCGGCCTATTATCCCGACATTTCGCTGAGCGGCCTGTTTGGCTATTCCGGCAATCCCTTCCTCAAGGGCGGCAGCGTCGGCAATCCGGCCTGGTCCTATGCGCTCTCTCTCGCGCAGCCGATTTTCGACGCCGGCCTCACCGACGCGCAAGTCGCGGCCGCTCGCGCCACCTACGATTCGAACGTCGCGACTTATCGCCAGACCGTGCTCAGCGCCTTCCAGCAGGTCGAGGACGCGCTCGTCGCGATCCGCGTCTACGGGCAGACGATCGCGATCCAGGTGAAGGCCGTCGACGCCGCCCGACAGGCTGTACAGATCGCCCTCAACGAATATCAGGCCGGCACGCAGAATTTCACCACCGTCGTCACGGCGGAAGCGACGCTGCTCAACGACCAGCAGAATCTGCTCGCGACGCGCTTCTCGCAACTCTCGGCGGTCGTCAATCTGATCGTCGCGCTCGGCGGCGGCTGGGACGACAGCAAGCTGCCGAACCTGACGCCGGCGAGCGCGCTGTAGCTCCCTCCCCCGAGGATTTGCTGCGCAAATCCGGAGATGGGGAGGGCCGGGTGGGGGTGAAAACCACCGCGCTTTGAGGAATACCCCCTACCCTCCCCACAAGAGGCTACAGTATACAGACATCTTGATTGAGCCGAAATTTGGCGATTATCCCCTTCTCCCCTTGCGGGAGAAGGTCCCCGAAGGGGGGATGAGGGGACGCCTCCGGTTTCTGCGAAGCTTCCAGGATTGCAACCGCGGCGCGTCCAACCCTCAAACATACCTTCTCGCGGCGCGGACCCCTCATCCGGCCTTCGGCCACCTTCTCCCGCAAGGGGAGAAGGGGAAAAGCCCCCGCAGTGCTGGGCCAAACAAAGATGTCTGCATACCGTAGCCACAAGAGGGGGAGGGAATCGGAAAGCGAAATCAATCTGATCGGGGACCGCTCTACGCCGCGAGCGACATATCGATCGGCGGCTCGGCTTCGGCGGGAATCGGACAGACATAAGGCGTTCCGCCGGTCCGCGCCTTGAGGTCCGCGTGAGCTGCGGCGCGCAGCGCGGGTTCACCAAACAATTGCGCGCCGAGCGCGGCCATCGCCTTCGCGGCATGCGCCATGCCCTTGTGCGCGGCCGGCCGACTTGCCTTGCGCCACCAGCTGCCAGGAATGGACCGGCGTGCCGACGCCATCGGCGGCGCCATGCACCTGCACAGTCGGCATCACCCAACTCACATCGCCGACATCGGTCGAGCCGAACATCAGTTGCCGCGCCGCGTCGAGCGGCAATCGCGCGGTCAGCAAGCGGCCGCTCGCCGCGCGGCAGGCCGACGGCCGCATAGGCGCGATCGAGATCGGTCGTCGTCAGCGTCGCCCGGATCTTCCGCGCGAAATCGCGGTCGTCTGCGTCGAAGCCGCGGCGCGCCGAGTTTCTGGACGATCGCATCCATCGCCCTTTCGAGCGGCGTGTTGCCGAGCAGGTTGGAAACGGCGCTGATCACCTTCACCTCGACCGAGGTCTCGGTCATCAGCGCCGCGCCCTCGCGCGATCTTGTTAACGCGCGCGCACCAGGTCGTGCATGCCGGGCAGGTCGCGCGCGCGGATCGAGTAGCGCACCTTGGCGTGGGCCTGCACGACATTCGGCGCGATGCCGCCGGCGTCGAGCACGGCATAGTGGATGCGCGCGTCGCTGGGCATGTGCTCGCGCATGTAGTTGACGCCGACGTTCATCAGTTCGACCGCGTCGAGCGCGCTGCGGCCGAGATGCGGCGCGGCGGCGGCATGCGAGGCGCGGCCGGTGAACGTGTAGTCGACGCGCGTGTTGGCGAGCGAACGCGGCGTCGACACTTCCGCGAAAGCGGCCGGGTGCCAGGTGATCGCGATATCGACGTCCTCGAACGCGCCGGCGCGCACCATGAACGTTTTGGCCGCGCCGCCTTCTTCCGCGGGGCAGCCGTAGTAGCGCACGCGGCCGGGCACGCCGTTCGCGCCAGCCAGTCCTTCACCGCGATGGCCGCCAGCAGCGCGCCGGCGCCGAGCAGGTTGTGGCCGCAGCCGTGGCCGATGCCGCCGGCCTGGCACGGCCGCGGCTCGCGACGCCCGCCTGCTGGCTGAGACCGGGCAGCGCGTCGTATTCGCCGAGGATGGCGATGATCGGGCCGTCAGAGCCGCGCTCTGCGGCAAGCGCGGTCGGAATGCCCGCAATGTCTTTCTCGACGCGGAAACCGAGCTCGCCGAGCGCCTCCGCGTGAGCCGCCGCGGAGCGCGTTTCCGCATAGCAAAGTTCCGGTGTGCCCCACACCTTGTCGGCAAGGGCGACGAGCGTCTCGCGACGGGATTCGACGAGATTGACGATGGATTCGAGTTCACGCACGTTCGGGCTCCGAATGGTTTTTGGGCCGCCACCGACCTGCTCGTTGCCCTAGCCTAACGCAAATCGTCAGCGGGCGGAATTGTGGGCATGTTTTGGCGCAGCCAGGACGCCTTCACGATGAGGACATCGAGGACCGAATTCCGTTCGCCCGGCGCGCGCCTTCCGGCAGCGAGAAACAACATGCCCTACGCTTACTTGTCTTGAGCCTCGCGCCTCATCCCTTTGGGGCCGGCGGGCACCAGAGCCGCGCCGCCGCATAGGCCGCCTGTGCCAACTCCTTCGTGAAGCGCGAGCCCGTGGAGCCCATCGCCGCCGCGAACGCGTCGCGCAATTCCGGCTCGCCCTCCGGCGTGGCGAAGGACTCGCCGCTCGCGGCGAGGGCATTCTCGATTGCGCGCGCATATTTGGGGCGCGAACTCTGCAAGGCCGCGAGCATTACAGCCAATAGTGGGCGCGGCGCGTCGGTAGCGCGCGCCAGCCGGTAAGCGTTGAGGAACCGCCGCAAAGCCGAGGGCCCGCCGTCGGTGAGCGGCGCCGCGGCGGCGATCAGCGCGCTTTCTGCGCTGCCCAGCGGCTCCGAGATCGGATTCAGGGGCGCCGGCGGCGGCGAAGTGTCGAGCCCGCCATCGACCACGAGCCGCGCGGCGAGGCGCGCGCTGTTTTCCGCCGAGGCCCCCTGCAGATTGACGACGATGTCGAAGCGGTCGCGCGAGACGAGCCGAGGGTTCGATGGCGACAGCCTGGCGGGATCGCAGGCGACGAGCGAGGCCATGCCCGGCTGGATCAGCGCATTGAGCTGATCGACCAGCAACAGCGCCCGCTCGTCAGGCAATGCGGAGAGGTTGTCGACGACGATGAAGATGCGTCTCGGCCTCGGCTTTCCGTCGCCCGAAAGCATCAGCCGCCCGAGCTCCGCGAAGAAATCGCGCGCGGCTTTGGCCGGCGTGTGCAGCGCCTTCAGGAAGGCTGGACCGGGTCCCCGCGCGACTGGCGCCGTTCCGCCGGCGCGTTTCGACAACGCCTCGGCGCGCTCCGTGGCCGCGTGCGCTTCGGAGGTCAGCGTCGCGATCCGCTTCTCGAGGCGGGCGACGCTGGAATCGAGTTCGGCCTGGCGCTCGCGAATGTCGATGTTGAGAATGCGCAGCCCGCGCACCAGCAGGCCGCAAATCCGGTAGCCCGCCACAAGTTGATGAACACGCAGACCACGGCGATGGCGAGCAGGGCCGAAACGCCGGTCCTGAGCCAACTCTCGTGGTCGAGTATGAATTTGCCGACGGGCGCGAAACCGCTTCCAAAGCTGTCGAACATGCCGTTCTCGGTCGCGAGCCTCAACCGATCGAGCGCCGCCGCGGCGATGAGGGCGACGACGGCCGACAAGAGCAGCGTGAACTGGCCGCGGAACGCCCAGATCGAGCGCAAGAACAGCCCGACAGCCGATCCCGCGCCGGCGCTGGCGTGATCGTAGAGCAGGTCGCGGAAGGTCTGCGCCATGTCCTCTCCGGCATAGCCGAAGCGGCGAAGCCGCGCGTCGATCGCGCCGCGATTGGCGCGAATCATCGCGTCGACCCGCGAGCCGGGCGTATCGTAGATCAGCGCTTCGGCGAGCCGCGCCCGTTTGGAGGCAAGTTCCTCACGCTGCGCGCGCTCGCCGTCGAGCCGGCGCGCCAATTCCTCCTGGTGTTCGGCCGCCGCGGCCGCGGCGCGGCGCGGATCGCCGCCGCCGTGCACGGCCTCATCAGCGAGCGCGGCATAATTGGCGCCGTCGCGGCCCGACTCGAGCGAGACATAGACGGCGGAGGCGAGCGCGCTCGCCGGATCGAAGTCGCTCCCGCCAAGCCCCGCCGCATCGAGCGTCGCCACTACGAGGTCGCGCGGCCTGGTGACGCCGGCCCCGGGATTGCGCAGTCCGAGATCGGCGATGGTTTCGCTGAGCCGGCGAGAGCGCAAAGCTCTTGCCCGAGCCGGAGGGACCGATGATTCCGATCCTGAGCGGCGTCTCGGCGAGGTCGGACGCGCAATATTCGACGAGCGGCTGCAGCGCCGCCGCGATCCCGAAAGGTCGCCGGATTGCGCGCGCGCCGGCGCTGGCGCCGGGACGGGAAACGATTCGGCAGGGGGCGCGACGCTTGGCTGAGGGGAGACCTCGGCGGCTCCGGCATTTGCGGCTCACGCGAAGCCCGATCGATCTCCAGACGCCATCAGGTTCCTCGAAATGCTCTCGATACGTTAAGGCGGCCGGTTTGGCGTCCGCGCCGGCCCGCGTCAAGGGCGCCCCACGGGGCAGATAACTGTCGCTTAACCCTCTTCTTACCGATGCTTTCTATCGTGCCGGCAACGATGTCGAATGAGCGTTCATGCCCACCTCCCCTGCCCTATCGTTAGCCTCAGCGGAACGCCGCGCTTACGACCGGCCGCGCGTGGCGCCCGAGGGCGCCGCCGTGCTGCCCGATGCCGCGGCGTCGGCCGCGGGTGCTGTTCGTGACACCCGAAAGCGGCGATTTTCTGCAGGCCGGCGGGCTCGGCGCCGTTTCCGCTTCGCTGCCGCGGGCGTTGCGGCGCGATTGCGACGTGCGGGTGCTGGCGCCCGGTTATCCGGCGGCGCTGAAAATCGGCGGGGCCGTCGAGATCGTCGCGCATCTGCCCGGCGCCGGGCGCCATCCCGCCCTGCTCGATCGGGCGCGTCACCGCGCCCGACGGGCTGTCGATCCATCTCGTGCTTTGCGCGGAACTCTACGATCGGACGGGCTCGCCCTACGCCGACGCCGCACGGCGACGAATTTCGCCGACAACGACATCCGCTTCGCCCGGCTGAGCCTCGCGGCCGCGGAACTCGCCGAGCGCGGCGTCGCGGGCTGGCGGCCCGACGTCACTGCATCTCAACGATTGGCCGACCGCGCTGACCGCCGGCTATCTGAAGTGGCGCGGCGTCGAGACGCCGAGCGTGCTGACCCTGCACAATCTCGCCCATCAGGGCCTGTTCGACGCCGGGCGGCTGGGAGGCGCTGGCGATCCCGCACGCCGCGTTCACGCTCGACGGCGTCGAGTTCTTCGGCCGAATCTCGTTCCTGAAGGCCGGGCTCAATTACGCCGACGAGATCACCACGGTCAGCGAAACCTACGCCGAGGAGATCACGCGCGCCGGAATTCGGCTGCGGGCTCGACGGCCTGCTGCGCCAGCGCGCCGAGCGAGGGACGGCTGACCGGCATCCTCAACGGCATCGAGAGAGCTGGGACCCGCGCGCGGACAAGCCTGCCCCTATCTGCTCGATCCGCAGCGCTGGAAGGCGCGCTACGCCGACTATATCCGCGGCGCCTTCGGGCTTTCGCCTGTCGCGCGCGCCGCTGTTCGCCTTTGTCGCGCGGCTCGGCGCATCAGAAAGGCGTCGATCTCGTGCTCGGCGCCGCCGAGCGCATCGTCGAGCGCGGCGGCGCAGCTCGTGATGATCGGACGCGGCGAACCGGAAGCCGAGCGCGGGCGCTCGCGCGCTCGCCGCGCGCCATCCCGACGCCGTCGGCGTCCGGATCGGCTTTCGACGCGCGAGGAGGCGCGCGCGGTCTTCGCCGGCGGCGGACTTCCTGCTGATGCCGTCGCGCTTCGAGCCCTGCGGCCTGAGCCAGATGTACGCGCAGCGTTTCGGCGCGCTGCCGATCGCGCATCGCACCGGCGGCCTCGCCGAGACGATCGAGGACGGCGTGACCGGCCTGCTGTTCGATCGCGCCGATCAGCCATCCCTCTCAGCGGCGCTCGAGCGGGCCTTCGACATCTACGGCGCGCCGCGCGCCTTCCACATCATGCGCCGCGCCGCGATGGCGAGGCGTTTTGATTGGCAGCCTTCCGCGGACAAATACGTCGGCGATTTATCGGAAGCTCGCGGGGATGATCTAGCCGCGGCGCCCGCAGGGATAAAGCAATTGTCGTCGCCGCCATTCCGAAGCCGGGGGGCAGGTCAGCCAAGCGCCAACTCATAACAGCACTGAACAATTTGCTCTCCGCGCGAGCGTGAAAACACCTGTTTGGTCTCAACCAAACGGAAGCCGAGCTTTGTGAGAATGCGGCCCGAGGCGGGGTTGTCGTCGGCGTGGCCCGCGCGGAGTTTTGTGAGAGCGGCATCGCGAAAGGCGAATTGGGTCAGGCGTCCGGCGGCCTCGAAGGCGTAGCCGTTGCCCCATGCGGCGCGGTCGAACCAATAGCCTAGGCTTCCCTCACGGTCGGCGATTTCGTCAATGTCAACAAGGCCGATCATCTGGCCCTCGCGCTCGACGGCGAAACGATAGGCTTCTCCGTCGCGCCACTCGCGAAGATGGTCGGCGAACCAGACGCGCAGTTGCTGTTTGTCCGGCGGAAACGACGCCATGCGCAACATGCGCGCCACCTGCCAGTCCGATTGGATCTCGAAGGCGCGCTCGGCGTCCGCTTCGGCTGTGGGCCGCAACGCAAGCCGCCGTGTGCTGAGCATACGCGGAGGGATCGCGCCTGCTCGTGCGGAACCAGTCACGAGCGTTTACCCCTTCCTCAAGCGCGCCGCCTGAACCTCAACGCCGCGAGCCTAGCTGATCGCGTTGCAGATAGATCACGATGGCGAGAAGGGCGCCGATGACGATCGGATGAATGAAATCCATGTGCAGGAGCGTGATCTGCGCGATGAAAGCCCCGATGTCGACCAGCAACAGCAGAGCCGCTCCGTACGCCGAAACCGAAGGCGCGAGGATCGCAATGCCGCCGATCACCTCGAGAAGCCCGGTCACATAGCGGAACCATTGTCCGACGCCGACAGTCGTGAATTCGTCCACCATCATCTGCTGGCCGGAGAGCTTGGCGAGGCCGGCGAACAGGAAGAGCGCCGCCATGAGAATGCGCAGCGCCCAGAGTACGATGACGCCGGTCCGCGATGGCGGTGGCTTGGCCGCGCTCATGGTCATTTATCCTAACCCCTGCCTAAATTTTTTGCTGGGCGCAAAACCCATCCGGTGCTTAGCGGACCATGCCGGCGTGACATGGTCAAGCGAGCGGACCGACTTGCACAATCCCCCGGCGGAATGCCTGTTTTGTTCGCGGCCGACCATCCGGCTCGGTCGCGCCGGCCCCTTGCGTTGAAAGCACGCGCGTAACAGGGTGCGCCGGCGCGGGAAGCAGAGAATGTCCATCCTCACCGTCAGACATGTGACGAGCTATTCTTATTCCGAGCCGGTCCGTCTCGCCGAGCACAGGATGATGTTGCGCCCGCGCGACAGCGGGGATCAGCGACTGATCAGCGCGGAACTGACGATCGACCCCGAACCCGCTCGCCTGCACTGGATTCACGATGTGTTCGACAATTGCGTGGCGGTCGCGGATTTCCGGGGCGAAGCGAAGCGTCTCAAGGTTGAGAGCCGCATCGTCGTCGAACATCGGCTCTCTGCCGAACCCGAAGTGCTGCTCGACAAGTCGGCGCGTGTATATCCGTTCGCCTATGATGTCGAGGAAATGCCGGATCTCGCCCGCTGCATGGAGCGCGGCCATGCCGATCCCGGCGGAGAGATAGAACGCTGGGCGAGGCGCTTCGTCAATCCAAGCGGCAGGACGGACACCGGCTCGCTGCTGATGACGCTGACCTACGCGATCAAGGAAAGTTTCGCCTATGAACGGCGCACCGCCAAAGGCACGCAGACCCCGTTGCAGACACTCGAGCTGCGGCGCGGCTCCTGCCGCGATTTCGCCACCTTGATGATGGAAGGAGCGCGGGCGCTGGGGCTCGCGGCGCGCTTCGTCACGGGCTACTTGCACGTTCCGGGCCGCGACGGCGAAGAAAGCCATGTCGGCGGCGGCGCGACCCATGCCTGGTGCCAGGTCTATCTTCCCGGAGCGGGCTGGGTCGAATTCGATCCCACCAACGGGATCGTCGGCAGCCGCGACCTGATCCGCGTCGCGGTCGCCCGCGAGGCGCGCCAGGCCATCCCCTTGCATGGCAGTTACTTCGGCGCCGCCTCGGCGTTCGATGGCATGACCGTCTCGGTCGACGTCAGCGAGGCCCAGCGGGAATAGCGGTTACGAAGAACGTAAAAAAGCCGGAAACGAACCTCCGCTTCGCGGGTTAGTAGCTCTGCGGCGCCAACCTCGCCGCGGGAGCGCCCTAGTTCAGGAAAAATTGCGCCATGCTTATCAAAGCCGGTTACAAAATCTCTTTTCAATGCGCGGCTCCCACGCCGATGCTGTTGCAGCTCAACGTCCATCCTTCGCGGGACGCGGACCTGCGCTCGCCCGACGTCATCCGCTCGGATCCGCCGGTGAAAATGCGGGATTATCTCGACCATTACGGCAACAAGGTCACTCGCCTCGAGGCGCCGGCCGGGGTCATCACGTTTGAAAATCGCTTCGAGATCGAGGACAGCGGCCAGCCCGACGACGCGCCCCCCGATGGCCCCCTGACGCCCGTCTCCGAACTTCCCGACGACGCGCTGCTGTTTCTTCTTTCAAGCCGCTATTGCGACAGCAATTCGCTCGCCGACTTCGCCTGGTCCAAGTTTCAGAACATCGCGGGCGGTCTTGCTCGGGTGCGGGCGATCTGCGATTTCGTTCACGGGCATATCAGGTTCAGTTACGCAGACGCTTCCTGGAAGCGGATGGCCAGCGACGCCATGCGCGAGCAGGTCGGAGTCTGCCGCGATTTTACGCATCTTGCCGTCGCGCTGTGCAGAGCCATGAACATTCCCGCGCGCTATTGCACCGGCTACCTCGGCGACATCGGCGTGCCGCCCGATCCGGCTCCGATGGATTTCAGCGCGTGGTTCGAAGTTTATCTCGACGGCCGATGGTATTCGATGGACGCGCGGCACAATCATCCCCGCATCGGACGCATAGTGATGGGGCGCGGACGCGATGCTGCAGACGTCGCGATCTCGACCGCCTTCGGCTCGGCGCAACTGATGCATTTCGAGGTGCTGACCGAAGAAGTGCTGACCGAAGCGGCTGCCTGAACTCTTTCTGGAAGTGTGTAGGCGCGCCGACCGGCAGCGCTGCAAGCTATCAGTCAAATAAGAGAGATCGACGGCTTGTCGGCGTGCGCGCTCAGTTCCTGCGCTCCGCCGTGAAGCGCGCGGCGGCTCTGAGGCCGTCGCCCTCGGCCCCGAGACCCGCAACGTCGAGCGCGGCCAGAGCTTCGGCGACTTTCTCGTCGCGCAGCTTTTTCGCGTTTCTCAGACCGAGCGCGGCGACAAAGGTCGCCTTGTTGCGGTCGGCGTCCTTGCCGGCGCGTTTGCCGAGCGCGTCCGTGGCGCCTTCCACATCGAGGATGTCGTCGGCGATCTGGAAACAGGCGCCGAGCGCTTCGCCGTATCGCTTCAGCGCAGCGCGCCGCTCAGCGGAGGCGCGCGCGAGGATCGCGCCGGCCTCGACGCTGAAGGTGAGCAGGGCTCCCGTCTTCATCGCTTGCAGGCGCGAGATGTGTTCGAGGCCGAGCGGGGCGTTCGCCGTCTCCGCTTCGATGTCGAACATCTGGCCTCCAACCATGCCGGCGAGCCCGGAGGCACGCGCGAGGCCGAGGCAGAGTTCGGCGCGCACGCCGCCGTCCGCTTGGGTCGCGGGGTCGGCGAGAATCTCGAAGGCGAGCGTCAGAAGCGCATCGCCCGCGAGGATCGCGGTCGCCTCGTCGAACTGGATGTGCACCGTCGGCCGGCCGCGACGCAGGTCGTCGTTGTCCATCGACGGCAGATCGTCATGGATCAGCGAATAGCAGTGCACGCATTCGATCGCGACGCCGGCGCGCAACGGCCCCTCGCCTTCGAGGCCGAGCGCGCGCGCCGTCTCGACGGCGAGGAACGGTCTCAGCTTCTTGCCGCCGCCGAGCGCGCCCCAGCGCATCGCCGCCATGAGTTTCTCAGGGCGCGCGCGCTCGCCGTCCTTCGGCTCGGCGCCGAGCTGATCGTCGAGCGCTTTCGTCACCCGCTCCGCGGTCTCGGCCAGACGCACGGCAAACATATCGTCGCTCAAATAAGACCCCTCAACTCAGACGTCGTAGTCGCGCGGATCGAACACGCGTTTGACGGAACAGAACTCACAGGTGACGCCGATCATGCCGTCGTCGCCGATCATCGCGTGCCGCTCCTCCAGTGAAAAGCTCTGCAGCATGGCGTCGATGCGCTCGGCCGAGCAGCGGCAGGCCTCGACAAGCGAAGTCGGCGCGGATACGCGCACGCCGCGCTCGTTGAACAGGCGGAACAGCAGCCGTTCGCTCGATAGCGTCGGATCGATCAGTTCGTGATCTTCCGTCGTGCCGGCGCGCGACTTCGCCTCCACCCATTCGTCGTCTTCCGGCGCGGCGTCGAGCTCGACGCCCTCAGGCGCGTCGCCGGGATGGAAGTCGGCGCGCCGCCGGCGCTCGGGCGAATCCGGCAGGAACTGCGCGAGCAGGCCGCCGGCCCGCCATTCAGCGCCCTCGGGCGTAACATTCTGCCCGACGGCGAGCCTGACCAGCGTCGGGATCTGCTCGGAGCGCTCGAAATAGTCATGCGCCGCCGCCTCGAGCCCCTGCCCGTCGAGCGCGACGACGCCCTGATAGCGGGAACTCACGCCGGCCGTCTCGATCGTAAAGGCTAGATGGCCCTTGCCCAAAATGTCGCCGCCGCCGGCTGCCGCGACGGCGTCGGCGTCGAAGCGGGCGAGCGCCCGGAAATTCGAGGGCGCGTCGAAATCGACGACGAGCATGTTGAGCGCGCCGTCGGTCTTGGTCTGCAACTGGAAGCGGCCCTCGATCTTGAGCGTCGAGCCGAGCAGCACCGCGAGCGCCGCGGCCTCGCCGAGCGCCTTGTTGACGGCGGCGGGATAGCCGTGGCGCTTCAGCACCGAGTCGACGGCGGGGCCGAGCCGCACCAGCCGGCCGCGGATCGAAAGGCTCTCGACCGTATAGGGCAGGACGACGTCGTCGACGGTCTCGTCGGAGACGTCGCGGGCGCTTCGGCTCATGCAACCGATCGCTCCCAGGCACCAGGCGAGCACGCCCTTCTGCGCATGCAGGCGGTTCTCGGCCTCGTCGAACACGACCGATTGCGGGCCGTCGATCACTTCGTCGGTCACTTCCTCGCCGCGATGGGCGGGCAGGCAATGCATGAAGATCGCGTCGGACTTCGCGGCCCGGCGCATCAGCTTGGCGTTGACCTGATAGGGCGCGAGCAGATTGTGTCGGCGACCCTCGTCCTCGTCGCCCATCGAGACCCAGCAATCGGAGATGACGGCGCTGGCGCCGGCGACCGCCTTGCTCGGATCGTCGCCGATCGTCAGCCTGGCGCCGCCGCGCGCGACGGCCGCGTCGATCCGCTCGCGCTTCGGCTGCAATTCCTCGCGGGCAGGCGACCTCGAGCTCGAAGTCGAAGCGCGCCGAGGCGTCGATCCAGGAGGAGAGCACGTTGTTGTAGTCGCCGCTCCAGGCGATTTTCCGGCCGCGGATCGGCCCGCGATGCTCCTCGAAGGTGAGGATGTCGGCCATCACCTGGCAGGGATGCGATTGCTTGGTGAGCCCGTTGATGACCGGCACGCGTCGCAGTGGCGCGCGAGCTCCAGCATGTCGCCGTGATCGAGGATGCGGATCATGATCGCATCGACATAGCGCGACAGCACGCGCGCCGTGTCGGCGATCGTCTCGCCGCGGCCCGAGCTGCATTTCCGCGCCGGTCAGCATGATCGTCTCGCCGCCGAGCTCGCGCATGCCGAGTCGAACGAAACGCGCGTGCGCGTCGAAGGGCCGGTCGAAGATCATCGCCAGCGTCTTGCCGGCGAGCGGGCGTCGCGCCCGTCGCTCGCGCCGCGCCTTCATTTCGCCGGGACGCGTCGAGGATGCCGCGCAGCTCCGCCGCCGGCATGATCGAGCAGATCGAGAAAATGTCGCGCATCAGTTCCGTCGAGCTTGCTCATGCCGCGGCGACTTTGCCGGCCTCGAGCTTCGCTTCGGCGGCCTCGACGCACGCCGCGTCGAGCCGGCGCACGCCTTCGTCGAGTTCCTCGTCGCGTCGACGGTCAGCGGCGGCAACAGGCGCACCGTATTGTCGCCGGCGGGGATGGTCAGCATCTTCTGGTCGCGCGCCAGCGCCGCGAAATCGCCGGGCGGAATCTTCGAGCTTGAGGCCGATCATCAGGCCCTCGCCGCGCACCTCCTCGATGATCTTCGGGATGCGCGTCCTTGAGCGCGGCGAGCTTCTGGCGCGCCGCGAGGCCGAGCCGCGCGACATTCTCGAGGAAGCCCGGCGCCAGCACGACGTCGAGCACGGCGTTGCCGATCGCCATCGCCAGCGGATTGCCGCCGAAGGTCGTGCCGTGCGACGCCGACGGTGAGGCCCTTGGCGGCGTCGGCGGTCGCCAGGCAGGCGCCAATCGGGAAGCCGCCGCCGAGGCCCTTGGCGCGAGGTCAGGATGTCGGGCGTAACGCCCGAGATGCTCGTAGGCGAACAACTTGCCGGTGCGCCCGACGCCGGTCTGCACCTCGTCGAAGATCAGCAGCAGGCCGTCGCGGTCGCAGATCTCGCGCAAGCCCCGCAGGAACGCGCGGTCGACGACGCGCACGCCGCCCTCGCCCTGGATCGGCTCGATCATGATCGCGGCCGTCTCCGGCCCGATCGCCGCCTCGACCGCGGCGAGATCGGTGATCGGGATCTGGTCGAAGCCCTGGACCTTCGGCCCGAAACCCTCGAGATATTTGCTCTGGCCCGCCGGCCGCGAGCGTGGCGAGCGTGCGGCCATGGAAGGCGCCCTCGAAGGTGAGGATATGGAACCGCTCGGGATGGCCGGCGGACGGAGTGGCGCTTGCGCGCCATCTTGATCGCGGCCTCGTTCGCTTCGGCGCCCGAATTGGCGAAGAACACGAGGTCGGCGAAAGTCGCGTCGGCAAGGCGCTCGCGCCAGCCGCTCGCCCTCCGGCATCTGGAACAGGTTCGACGTGTGCCAGAGCTTTCGAGCCCTGCGAGATCAGCGTCTCGACGAGATGAGGGTGGGAATGGCCGAGCGAGTTGACGGCGATGCCGGCGCCGAAATCGAGATAGCGCTCGCCGTTCGTCGTCGTCAGCCAGCAGCCCTCGCCGCGCTCGAAGGTCACGTCGGCGCGTGCGTAAACGGTACGATCGCGGAAGTCACTGGCTCGGCTCCGTTCCAGGTTGGGGTCTCTGCGGCGCTGGACGTCAAAAACAAAACGCCGCCCCGTGGGGGACGGCTGCGGCGACTAGCCGAGAATATAGGAAATCCTTGGCTCGGGGTCAAATCGCGCTTGCGTCCACAAAAAATTTTTAAGCGGTTCGGCCGCGCCTTAGCCATAGATAAGCGATTGAACCGACTCAATCAAATTGGCGCCTCGATCAATGACGAAGGCGGCGCAGCGCCTTCGGAACTGGGGAAAACGGGCGTTTCGGGACCTCGGCAACTCTTGCGCGAGATTCAACGAGTAGTGTAGCGTCCTTGGCAGTACCCCACGAGATGTCGTGAGGCGCCTTCTTAGAGAGCGTATTCCGAGCGTGACGTCTGTCCGTGGTGCGGGTCAGGCGCAGGGGCGGGATTCTGCCGAGGGTGAAATTTGGAGCCGGAGGCCGCTTACTCGCCCTGGGGCAAGAAACGAGGCTTTAATGTCCTGGACCGACGAGAGGGTCGAGCTTCTTCGCCAGATGTGGCTCGACGGCAAGAGCGCAAGCCAGATTTCCGCCGCGATCGGCGGCGGGCTTACCCGAAACGCCGTGATCGGCAAGGTTCATCGGCTCGGGCTCGCCGGCAGGGTGAAAGCGCCCGCCGATCACGACGCCCCCGCCGCGCCGCGCGCGCCGGCCGCGCCGCGCCGCGCCGCTCCGCGCATGCATGCCGCCCGTCTCATCGCCGCAGCCGATGACGCGCGGCGCCAATGCGCTCGCCTTTTCGATCGCAGAGCAGCCGCAGATGCACGCGGTGCGGATCGAGGAAGAAGTCGTCGTCCCGATGTCGCTCCGGGTGACGATCGTCGACCTCAAGGAGTCGATGTGCAAATGGCCGCTCGGCGATCCGACGACGTCGGAATTCCGCTATTGCGGCTCGCCCGCGCACAATGCGGGGCCTTACTGCCAGCATCACGGCAAGCTCGCCTATCAGCCGGCGCAGGACCGCCGCCGCGAACGCGACCGCAGGACGTTGATGATCGCGCGCTAAGGTTGCTGTGCCCTTCCCCCAGCTTCGCTGGGGCAGGGAGCGCGTCTTCGCGCCAACAGTCGCGCCCGCCGCGAGCCTCGCCGGCGTCTGCGGATCATGGGCGGGAAGAAACAGCATCGGACGTTCGCAACGCCAGTTGGTTGATATTCGCCAGCGTGCGCGCGCGCTTCCGCTTCACTGGCGCTGATCCCGTCAATCCGTCCTGCGATCAGGTTCGCCTCGCAATAGGATGCGTCGCCTGCGATCAATGTCGTGACGCCCTCTTCGACGACCGCGATGCTGACGTGATGGTCGGTGTGGCCGGGCGTCGGCAGCGCGATCACGGCGCCATCGTGGGTCAACGCGTGGGAACTTGCAAACGGGCCGAAGGGCTTTGGCTCAAATGCGAGCGGCTTCGGGTCGAAGCCGGACGGCCAGCGCTGCGGCAAATAGCCGTTGATCTTCCCGGCGATCCCCGAGGCCGCCGCGAGTTCGCCGGCCGCCGCCCAAACCTGGCTGAACATCAAATCCTTCAGGCCGCCATCGTGATCGATGTGCATGTGGGTCAGCACGACGGTTTTCACGTCTCTCGGCGCAATGCCAAGCTTCAAGAGTTCAGGCCCGATTTCCTGCTCGCGATCGATCTCGAAACGCACCGCCAACCGGAAATAGGGATGCCATCGCGGCAGGCGCATCAGGCCCGCATTGGCGCCGGTGTCGACCAGGATCACGCCCTCTGGATGCTCGATCGCGAAGGCGTAGATCGGCAGCCAGTCGGACCATTCAGGATCGAAAAGCGGGGCGAGCCTGCGCTTCAAGCCTTCGCCCCGGCCAATCAACTGGGTTCTTTTTGACCTGCACGCGGCCGGTCTGAACGGCATGGATGCGCATCGAATCTCCTCGACGTCAGCGACCTAAGCGGCCGAGATGAGTGTCTCCAAAGCCGCTCGAATATTTGAGGCCGTAGCCGAGCATCCGGTCGAAGCCGACATGGGCAAGCCAGATCAACGCGACCATTTCGAGCGGCGACGAGCGGAACGCCAGTGCTGCGGCGCCGAGCGCCAGGGCGCCGGCCGTGCTGTGCAGCGCGTTATAGGCCGCGGCGCCAGCGCGCGGCCCGAACAGATAGGCGGCGAAAGTCAGGTCAGGCGCAAAGAACAGCAGCGCGAATGACGTCCAGTTAAAGCCCAACGTCCAATAGGCTGCTGTCGCCGCGGCGAGCAGCGCGCCGCCCTCGATCCTGAGCAAAAGCCTCACTCCGTTGGCGGCGGCGCCAGGGGCGGGCGTGACGGCGAGCGCAAGCATGAAAGCCTCCAGCGGGGCTGGCCGTGGGCCGGCCGGTTGGGATCTCATCTAGGTCGAAGGGGCTTCAAGGGGCATTCCCTAAATCCGTGCATCGGCTATTCATCCATGCATGGCTTCTCGGGAACCGAGCTGGGACGAATTGCGGATCTTTCGCGAGGTGATGCGCGAAGGCAGCCTGTCGGGCGCGGCGCGCCGGCTCGGCCTCGCGCAGCCGACGCTCGGCCGGCGCATCGAGGGGCTCGAACAATCGCTCGGCGTCGCGCTGTTCACGCGCTCCGCGCGAGGCCTGACGCCGACCGAGGCTGCGCTTCACCTTGCTCCGCATGTCGAGGACATGGCCGCGGCTTCCGCCGCGCTGCAGCGCGTGGCTTCCGGAGAGGCCGCTCCGGATCAGGGCGATGTGCGCGTCACCGCCAGCGAAATCATCGGCTGCGAGGTGCTGCCGCCGCTGCTGGCGAGCTTTCGCGCCGCAAATCCGGGCATTGCCGTGGAGCTTGCGCTGTCCAACCGCACCGAGGATCTGTCGCGCCGCGACGCCGACATCGCGGTCCGGATGGTGCGCCCGACCCAGAACGCGCTGGTGGCGCGCCGGATCGGCGAAACGCGCATCGGCCTCTACGCGCACCGCGACTATCTGAAGAGGTGCGGCGAGCCGCGAACGCTCGCCGATCTCAGCCAGCATCGGCTCATCGGCTACGATCGCGACGACCGCACCTTTCGCGCCGCCGGCGCCGTGCGCGCGCTGCCGCGCGAGAGCTTCGGGTTTCGCTCGGACAGCGATCTCGCCCATCTCGCCGCGCTGCGCGCCGGCCTCGGCATCGGGGGCTGCCAGGAGAACATCGCCCGGCGCGATCCGCAATCTCGAGCGGCTGTTCGCGGATCGAGTTCGTGTTCCCGCTCGAGGTCTGGCTCGTCATGCACGAGGACGTGCGGGACACGCCCCGCATCCGCCGCCTGTTCGATCATCTGGCGGCGGGCCTCTCCGACTATGTCGCCGGGCGTCAGTTCTTGCCGTAGGTCTCGTCGAACGAGTAGCCGGCGCCGCGCACGGTGCGGATCGGATCGCGCTCGCGGCCGCGCGACAGCGCCTTGCGCAGGCGGCCGATGTGGACGTCGACCGTGCGCTCGTCGATCTCGACCGACTGGCCCCAGACCCCGTCGAGCAGTTGCGCGCGCGAGAACACGCGGCCCGGCCGCTCGAGCAGATATTCGAGCAGGCGGAACTCGGTCGGCCCGAGATGCAGGTCGCGCGCGCCGCGCCGCACGCGCCGGGTCTCGCGGTCGAGATCGAGATCGCCGGCGACCAGCCGTTCGGCGATGCGCTCCGGCCGGCTGCGGCGCAGCAGCGCGCGCACGCGCGCCATCAGTTCCGGCACCGAGAACGGTTTGACGACATAATCGTCGGCGCCGACGGAAAGGCCGCGCACGCGCTCGGCCTCCTCGCCGCGCGCGGTCAGCATGATGACGGGCAGCGTGCGCGTCGTTTCGCGCGCGCGCAGCCGCCGGCAGATTTCGAGGCCCGAGACGCCCGGCAGCATCCAATCGAGGATGACGAGATCGGGCGGCGATTTCGACGAGCCGCAGCTCGGCCTCGTCGCCGCGCTCGACGCTCTCGGCGGCATAGCCTTCCGCCTCGAGATTGTAGGTCAGCAGCAAGCGCGAGATCGGCCTCGTCCTCGACGACGAGGATGCGCGGCAGTTTTGAGGCGCCCGGCGCGGGCAGTTTCGCGTCGCGTCTCGTTCAAGCTGTCGCCTCCGTCGCTTCGACGTCGGGATCGGCGCGGCCCTTCGGCCGCTCGACCGGCAGCGGCTGCGCCGGTCACCAGATAAAACACGGTCTCGGCGATGTTGGTGGCGTGATCGCCGATGCGCTCGACGTTCTTCGAGCAGAACAGCAGATGCGCGCAGTAGGAGATGTTGCGCGGATCCTCCATCATGTGGGTCAGGAGATCGCGGAACACGCTGTCTTCGAGCGCGTCGAGCTCGGCGTCGCGCTCCCAGACGGCCCGCGCGCGCTCGATGTCGCGCTGCGCGTAGGCGTCGAGCACGTCCTTCATCAGCTCGGTGGCGACGTCGTTCATATGCTTGAGGCCGACGATCTCGCGCGGGCATGCGCGGCTCGCCGCCGATCTTCAGCGAGCGCTTGGCGATGTTCTTGGCGAGATCGCCGACCCGTTCGAGGTCGCCGGCGACGCGGATCGCGCCGACGATCTCGCGCAAATCCACCGCCATCGGCTGGCGGCGCGCGATGGTGAGGATCGCGCTCTCCTCGATCTCGCGCTGCAGCGCGTCGAGCCGCTCGTCGCTGGCGATGACCGCGTGGGCGAGCGCCGGCGTCGGCATTGGCCGAGCGCGTCCATCGCGTCGATCACCATCTTCTCGGCGATGCCGCCCATTTCGGCGATGCGGCGCTCGAGCGTCTCGAGCTCCTTGTCGTAGGCTTTCAGCGTATGATCGGCCATGAAACCTTGGCCTCCCTCAGCCGAAGCGGCCGGTGATGTAGTCCTGCGTGCGCTTGTCGCGCGGCGCGGTGAACACCTTCTTGGTGTCGTCGAACTCGACCATTTCGCCGAGATACATGAAGGCGGTGAAATGCGAGACGCGCGCGGCCTGCTGCATCGAATGGGTGACGATGGCGATCGTGTAGTCGCCGCTGAGCTCGTCGATCAGCTCCTCGATCTTGGCGGTCGAGATCGGATCGAGCGCCGAGCAGGGCTCGTCGAACAGGATCACCTCCGGGCTCGATCGCGACCGTGCGGGCGATGCAGAGGCGCTGCTGCTGGCCGCCGGAAAGGCCGAGGCCGCTCGACTTGCAGCTTGTCCTTCACCTCGTTCCAGAGCGCCGCGCGCTTCAGCGACTGCTCGACGCGCTCGTCCATTTCGGATCTTCGGCAGCTTCTCGTAGAGCCGGATGCCGAAGGCGATGTTGTCGTAGATCGACATCGGAAACGGCGTCGGCTTCTGGAACACCATGCCGACGCGCGAGCGCAGCAGATTGAGGTCGAGGTCGGGGGTGAGCAGATTCTCGCCGTCGAGCAGCACTTCGCCCTCGGCGCGCTGGCCGGGATAGAGGTCGTACATGCGGTTGAGCACGCGCAGCAGCGTCGACTTGCCGCAGCCGGAAGGGCCGATGAAGGCGGTCACCTTGCCGAGCTTCAGCGCAGCGACAGCGTCGACGCTCTTCAGCGCCTGCGCGGCGCCGTAGTAGAAATCGAGGTCTGCGCACCACGATCTTGTCGTTGTCGGCGCTCGGCGCCGGGGGCGTTCGGCTTCGGCTTGCGGATCTGACACGCCATGATCGCGGCTCTCTCGACTGGACGAATCCTCGACGTTAGCTGGCGCTCGCGCTTGGGCGCGGCCAGCACGCGGGCGACAATGCTGAGGGACAGCACCGCCGCCGTGACGATCAGCGCGCCGGTCCAGGCGAGCTTCTGCTGTTCGGGATAGGGGCTGCGGGCGAATTCGTAGATGATGAGCGGCAGGCTCGACATCGGCTGCGTCACGTCGACGCTGAACAGCGAATTGCCGAGCGCGGTGAAGATCAGCGGCGCCGTCTCGCCGGTCATGCGCGCGACCGCCAGCAGGATGCCGGTGACGAGGCCGCTCATCACCGCGCGATAGGCGACGTTGCGGATGACGAGCGAGCGCGGCATGCCGAGCGCGGAGGCCGCCTCGCGCAGCGTGTTGGGCACAAGGCCGAGCATGTCCTCGGTCGTGCGCACGATGATCGGCGTGGCGATGATCGCCAGCGCGACGCCGCCGGCGAGCGCCGGAGAAATGGCCGAACGGCACGACGCAGAATTGATAGACGAACAGGCCGACGACGATCGAGGGCGCGCTCAACAGAATGTCGTTGATGAAGCGGATCACGATCGAAAGCCTCGAGTGGCGGCCGTATTCGGCGAGATAGGTGCCGGCGAGGATGCCGATCGGCGCGGCGAGCGCGAGGCCGATCGCCGTGACGATCAGGCTGCCGACGATCGAGTTGAGCAGGCCGCCCACGACGCCGGGCGGCGCCGTCATCTTGGTGAATACGTCGAGCGACAGGCCGCCAAAGCCCTTCCAGAGCAGCGTGCCGAGGATCAGCGCCAGCCACATGAGGCCGAACGCGGTGGCGGCGTAGCAGAGGACGGCCCAGATGGCGTTGCTGCGCCTTGCGGCCGGCGTAGAGCGGGTTGGCCATCAGCGCGCGCCTTTCTGCTCGAGCCGCGCCAGCATCAGCCGCGCCGCCGCCAGCACGATGAACGTGATGATGAACAGGATGAAGCCGAGCGCGAGCAGCGAGGAGGTGAACAGGCCCGGGATCGGCGTCGGCGAAGGAATTGGCGATCATCGCCGAGATCGTCGTGCCCTGCGCGAGGATCGAGCTCTGGATGTGCGGCGCGTTGCCGATGACGAAGGTCACCGCCATCGTCTCGCCGAGCGCGCGGCCCAGCGCCAGCATGACGCCGCCGATCACGCCGACGCGGGTGTAGGGCAGCACGATATTGCCGACGACCTCGAAGGTCGTCGCGCCGACGCCGTAGGCCGCCTCTTTCAGCACCGGCGGCACGGTTTCGAACACGTCGCGCGCGATCGCGGTGACGAAGGGCAGGATCATCACCGCGAGCACGAGGCCGGCGGTCAGCAGGCCGTAGCCGAGCGGCGGCCCGGCGAACAGATGCGCCGATCAGCGGAACATTGCCGAGCGTGTCGATGAGGAACGGCTGCAGATAATCCTGCATGAACGGGCGGAAATAATAGACGCCCCAGATGCCGTAGATGATCGAGGGGATGCCGGCGAGCAGCTCGATGGCGATGCCGATCGGACGGCGCAGCATCGGCGGGCAGAGCTCGGTCAGGAACACCGCGATGCCGAGGCCGACGGGCACGCCGATGACCATCGCGATCACCGAGGTGACGAGCGTTCCGTAGATCGCCGCCGCGGCGCCGAATTTCTCCTTCGGCGGGCTCCAGGCGTCGCTGATGAAGAAATCGAAGCCGAAAGCCTTGAACGCGGGAAGCGCGCCGATGAACAGCGAGATCGCGACGCCGAGCAGCAGCACGAGCACGACCAGCGCGGCGGCGAGGGTCATCATGCGAAAGTCGAGTCGGCGGCCTTCAGCCGGCCGAGCGCGCTGCGCGCGATCGACGGCCGCCGCGTGCGCGCCGTCGCCGTCTCCAAGGCCGTCGAAGTCATCGACGCCTCATGCTTTCACTGACCGAACTTGGCGACGGCGCCGGCGGCGCGCAACGCGCCGGCCCGCGCGAAGATCACTTCTGCGCGATGTCCTTGGCCCACACCTTCTTGACCATCGCGATGACGTTGTCGGGCATCGGGATGTAGTCGAGCGCCTTGGCCTCGTCGGCGCCCTTGTCGTAGCACCAGCCGAAGAACTTCAGCGCCTCGTTGGAGGCGGCGACGTCGGCCGGCTTCTTGTACATCAGGATGAAGGTCGCGGCGGTCATCGGCCAGGACTTGTCGCCGGGCTGGTCGGTGAGGATCAGATAGAAGCCCGGCGGCGTTCGCCCAATCGGCGTTGGCGGCGGCGGCCTGGAAAGCTTCGATGGTCGGCGCGACCTTCTTGCCGGCCTTGTTGATCATGTCGGCCCAGGCCAGGTTGTTCTGCTTGGCGTAGGCGTATTCGACATAGCCGATCGCGCCCTCCGTGCCGGCGACGTTGTTGGCGACGCCGTCGTTGCCCTTGGCGCCGATGCCGGTCGGCCATTCGACCGAGGTCGCCTCGCCGACCTGGTCCTTCCATTCCGGCGACACCTTCGAGAGATAGTCGGTGAAGTTGAACGTCGTGCCCGAGCCGTCGGCGCGATGGATGACCGCGATCGCAGTCGCGGCAGCTTCACGCTCGGGTTGAGCTTCTGCGATCGCCGGATCGTTCCAGGTCTTGATCTTGCCGAGATAGATCTTGGCGAGGGTCTTGCCGTCGAGGACGAGATCGTCGGCCTTGACGCCGTCGAGATGGGCGACCGGCACGATGCCGCCCATCACCATCGGCCATTGCGCGAGGCCGGCCTCGTCGAGGTCCTTGGCCTTCAGCGGCGCGTCGGTGGCGCCGAAGGTCACGGTCTTGGCCTTGATCTGCTTGATGCCGGCGCCCGAGCCGATCGACTGATAATTGAGGCCGTTGCCGGTCTCCTTCTTATAGGCGTCGGCCCATTTGGCGTAGATCGGGAACGGGAAGGTCGCCCCGGCGCCGGAAATGTCGCCCGCGAACGCGCAACGTCACGCTGGCCGCGACCACGGCCGCGCCGATCAAAGATCTCGAAGAACATGGACGCCTTTCGTTAAGCTCGTTGAGGCCCGTCGTGCTCGGCACGTCGCGCGATGAGCCGCGCTTCGCCTCCGCGAACGCGGCCTTATAGACGCTTCCGAGACGTGCTCTATATGAAGATCTGACACTGACGACATTGAATGACAGCGATCGGTGCAGAGCTTGTCGAATTTATGCAATATCGAGCATCTCAGTGAATCGCGCGATGCAGGACCGGCGGTCGCGAGCTCGTCAGTGGCGGCGAGGCGCGCAAGGCAAAGCCGCCGCAAATCGCGCCTACGTCTCGCGCAAGCGGCGCGAAAGCGGTGAACGTCGATCCCTGGTCGAGCCGGCTGGAGATCGTCAGCCGGCCGCGATGGCGGGCCAAGATGTGTTTGACGATCGCGAGCCCGAGCCCGGTGCCGTTCTTGGCGCGGCTCTGCCCGGGATCGACGCGATAGAAGCGTTCCGTCAGACGCGGCAGATGTTCGGGCGCGATGCCGCGGCCGAAGTCGCGCACGACAAGACAACCGTCCTTGGCGTTGCGTGCCGACGGTCACCTCGACCGCGGCCGCGCCCGTCTCCGTCGGCGCCGCGCCGTATTTGATCGCGTTCTCGATCAGGTTTTCCGCGACGCGCACGAGTTCGTCGCGCTCGCCGGTCACGATGACGCGGCTCATCGGCGTCGAGCTTGATCTCGACGCCCATGTCGCGCGGCCAGCGGCGCGAGCGTGTCGGCGACGTGGCGGGCGATCTGCGCCAGATCGACCGCCGCCTCCGGGCGCACGTGCTGCTTCTGCTCGATGCGCGACAGCGACAGCAGATCGTCGATCAGCCGCGCCATGCGCCGGCCCTGCTCGCGCATGATGCCGAGGAATTTCTGCGCGCGCGCGCGTCGGCCTGCGCCGAGCCCTGCAGCGTCTCGACGAAGCCGAGCAGCGAGGCGAGCGGCGTGCGCAATTCGTGGCTGGCGTTGGCGATGAAGTCGGCGCGCATGCGCTCGACGCGCGCGCGCTTCGGTGAGATCGCGCAGCGTCGACAGCGCTCGCGACGACGTCGCCGGCGTCGGTGGCGAGCGGCGCGACGTCGACCTGGAACAGGCGCTCGATCGGCGCGCGTTCGCTCCACAGCGCGGTCTCCGCCTCGCCGCCGCTGTCACGCGGCGGATGGCGTCGTGCACGTCGGGCGAGCGCAGCGCCAGCACGAGCAGTTCGCCGACCCGCAGACCCGGCAGCAGTTCGCGCGCGGGCGCATTGGCGGAGATCGCGCGCCCCTCGGCGTCGACGAGAATCGCGGGCTCGGGCATGGCGTCGATCAGCTTGCCGGCGCAAGGGCGCGCGGATCTGCGACGAGCAGGTTGTCGGCTCGAACCTTGCGCGTCGCCCATAGGTTCTCGCCCGGCGAGACGGCGCCGCTCGGTTCAGTCGTCGCCTCGAGGTCGCGTCGTCGCCATCGCCTCGCTCAGCGAGCGCCAGCGGCGCGACCGCCTCGTGCGCGCCGAGCAGCGCCAACGCCAGCACGAAGGGCACGAGATAGTAGATCACGCGGAACAGCAGCAGCGAGGCCAGCAACTGGTCCGGCGAGCCGCCGACGCCCTTGATCATCGTCGCCTCGAAAACGCCGAGGCCGCCCGGCGAATGGCTGGCGATGCCGAGCATCGCGGCGAACGAATAGAGCGCGCAGAAGGCGAGATAGCCGAGCCGTGGCCCTTCGGCAGCAGCGCATAGAGCGCGCCCGCCGCCGCGCAGACGTCGATGACGCCGAGCGCGGTCTGGCCGAGCGTCAGCAGCGGCCCCGGCAGCCGGAAATTGAGGAACAGGCCGCCGCCCGCGCCGGCGCAGCCGCGTCACCCAGACGAGATAGGCGATCAGCGCGCCGATACAGCGCGAGGCCGATCGCCTGATTGACCCAGCTGGCGAGATGGTTGATCTCGCCGATCTCGCGCGGCGTCGCACGATGAAGCCCGACGCCGAGCACGAGGCCCATGCCGAGCCAGAACGTGATGCCGGCGACGACGGTGAGGCTGGCGACCTTGCCGGCGCGAAAGCCCGCCGGCCCATAGAGCCAGAAGCGCACCGCGCCGCCGGTCACGAGCGGGAAAGCCCAGCGTGAACGAGATCGCGTAGCTGGTGAAGGAGGCGAGCGCGGTCAGGCGATAGGGCACGCGGATGGCGAGATGCGCGAGCGCCAGCCCATCGTAGCCGGTCAGCGCGAGATAGCTGACGCAGGCCAGGCCGAACGCCATCGCGATCTGATCGGCGCCGGTCGCCGCGAACGCCGCCTCGAAGCGCCGGGGATCGATGCCGAGCAGCGTGCGGCCGAAAATGATGGTCGAAACCGCAATGATGAGGACAGCTGAAGCCGAGCCCGACTGCGGAGCAGCGCCCGCGGGCTCCTGCGCCAAGCGCGCGAGCGCGATCAGCAGTTCCGCGCCTTCCTCCGGTTCGGGCAGGCGTTCCAAGTCCTGTTGCGCCATGCCCTGAGGGGGCTCCCTGCGGTTTGTTTCGGCGCAGCGCCTATAGTCCGCGCCCGGCCGCGCGGCAAGCCGCCGGCCCCGTCTTGACGACTTCGCATAAGGAGCGGCGACAAAAAGATGAATCTGCCGCGCACATTGCGCGGGGCGGTCAAGCAGGGAGGGAAAGCCGTATGGCCATCGAAGGTCGCGGCGACGCCGCGCTCGGCGGCAAGATCAGGCTCGGGATGGTGGGCGGCGGCGAGGGCGCGTTCATCGGCGCCGTGCACCGCCTCGCCGCGCGCATGGATGGCCATTACGAACTGGTCGCGGGCGCGCTGTCGTCGACGCCGGAGAAATCGCGCCGCTCCGGCGAGGCGCTGGGCCTGGCGGCGGACCGCATCTACACCGACTACGAAACGATGGCGAAGGCGGAAGCGAAGCGGCCGGACGGCGTCGAGGTCGTCGCAATCGTCACGCCGAACCATGTGCACATGGGGCCGACGATCGCTTTCCTGAAAGCGGGCATCCACGTCATCTGCGACAAGCCGCTGGCGCTGATCGCTGGCCGAAGGCCGCAAGATGCAGGCGGCGATCGAGAAGTCAGGCAGGATCTTCGCGCTCACGCATAATTACACCGGCTATCCGCTGATCCGGCGGGCCCGCGAAATGGCGCAGGGCGGCGAACTCGGCGAATTGCGGCTGGTGCAGGTCGAATATCCGCAGGACTGGTTGACGACGCCAGCCGAGAAGAGCGGCAACAAGCAGGCGGAATGGCGCACCGATCCGAAGCGCTCCGGCGCCGGCGGGGCGCTCGGCGACATCGGCACGCACGCCTACAATCTCGCCGATTTCGTCACGCGGGCTCGAACTCGCCGAACTCAGCGCAGATCTGACCTCGTTCGGCGCGGGCCGGGCGCTCGACGACAACGTGCAGATGATGCTGCGCTACGCCAACGGCGCGCGCGGGGCGCTTTGGGCGAGCCAGGTCGCGCCCGGCAACGAGAACGGGCTGCGGCTGCGCGTCTACGGGACCAAGGGCGGCCTGGTCTGGGTGCAGGCCAATCCGAACGAGATGTTCTATTCGCCGTTCGGCAAGTCGACGCGCATAATTACACGCGGCGGTCCGGATTCCGGCGAGGCCGCCGGGCGCGTGACGCGCGTTCCGCCCGGCCATCCCGAAGGCTATCTCGAAGGCTTCGCCAATATCTACACCGAGATCGCGCAGGCGATCATCGCCGCGCGCTCGGGCAAAAAGATCCCGAAGGGGGTGTTGTTCCCGACCATCGAGGACGGTCTGAAGGGCATGGCGTTCATCGAGGCGGCGGTGAAGTCGTCGAAGGCGAACGGCAAGTGGGTGAAGCTCTGAGCTTTCGACCCTCGAGGCTTATCCCGCGAGAACGACTCGCGGGATAAGCCGTAGCGCCGTCGGAGCCGGAATTGATCCATATCAATTTCTTGGCTAAAATTCACGCTTGGGGAAGGACGAGTCGGCAAGGGGAACCGGCTCGTAATTCGTGTGTTTCGATAAGCGTTTATGCGAGGCGGAGTCGCCTGGAAAGATGGAAGCCGCGCCGACCCGCTCCGCATTCGCAGCCCCCGCCGACCTTTTCGCGGGCGATAGTGATGTTCGCGCTCTCATGCGCGCCTGCCGATGGGAAAACACCCCGCTCGGTCATCCGCATACGTGGCCGCAAAGTCTCCGCGCCGTCGTGCGGACCATGCTCACTTCGCGGTTCGCGATGTGGATGGCCTGGGGGCCGGAACTCACGTTCCTCTGCAACGACGCCTATCTCCCGACCGTCGGCATCAAGCGCGACTGGGTGATCGGCAGCCGCTCGGACAAGGTCTGGGCGGAGATCTGGCCGGACATCTGTCCCCCGCATCGAGCGGTGCTGAAGACCGGCGAGGCGACCTGGGACGAGGCGCTGCTGCTCTATCTGGAGCGCAGCGGCTTCACGGAGGAGACCTACCACACCTTCTCCTATTCGCCGCTCGCCGACGACGCGGGCGAGACGCGCGGCATGCTGTGCGTCGTCGCCGAGGTCACCGAGAGGGTGATCGGCGAGCGCCAGCTCGGCACGCTGCGCGACCTCGGCGCACGCCTGTCCGCGGCTTCCACGCGCGCCGAGGTCATGGCGGCGCTGGCAGACGTGCCTTGCAGCGGGGCCGCGCGACTTGCCGTTCGCGCTCGCCTATCTCGCCGACGCCGACGGCGAGAGCGCGAACTCGCGCGCCATTCATGGTCTCGACCGCGACGACGTCCGGCGGCCAAGCGCATCCATCGCTCTCGACGACGAACGGCCTGGCCGCTCGCGAAGGCGCTGGGCGGCGAAGCGATCGATCATTGATTTGCTGGCCGACTCGATCCGGGGCCTGAAATTGCAGCTATTTGGCGGCAGCGCGCCGCATCAGGCGCTGATCGCGCCGATCGAGCAAGCGCCGAGGGCGGAGCGCCGGTCGGCTATCTCGTCGCCGGCACTCAACCCGCACCGGCGCTCGACGCCGCCTACAAGGGCTTCGTCGAACTGCTCGACCGCGCAGGTTGCGGCGGCCATTGCCCGCGCCGACGATATCGAGCGCGCGCGCGAGCGCGCCGAGGCGCTGGCCGAAATCGATCGCGCCAAGACGGCGTTCTTCTCCAACATCAGCCACGAGTTCCGCACGCCGCTGACGCTGATGCTCGGGCCGCTCGAGGACGCGCTCGGCGGAGCCCTCCGAATTCGCCGGTGCAGCAAGCGAGCGGCTGGAGATCGCGCACCGCAACGCCTTGCGGCTGCTGCGGCTGGTCAATTCGCTGCTCGATTTCTCGCGCATCGAAGCCGGCCGCGATCGAGGTGAGCTACCGGCCGACCGATCTCGCCGCGTTGACCGCCGAATCTGGCCTCGTCGTTTCGCTCGGCGATCGATCGCGCCGGGCTTCGTCTCGACGATCGACACGCCGCCGCTTTCGCAGCCCGTCTATGTCGATCGCGACATGTGGGAGAAGATCGTCCTCAATCTGCTCTCCAACGCGTTCAAGTTCACCTTTGAGGGCGAGATCGCGCGTCGAGCTGCGGGAGGTCGACGGCAGCGCGCTGTTGACGGTGCGCGACACCGGCGCCGGCATTCCCGCCGAGCGAGCTGCCAAAGATGTTCGACCGCTTCCATCGCGTCAAGGGCGCGGAAGGGCGCAGCTTCGAGGGCTCCGGCATCGGGCTTGTCGCTGGTTCAGGAACTCGTCAAACAGCACGGCGGCGAAATCGGCGTCGAAAGCGAACTCGGCCGCGGCACGAGCTTTCCAGTCAAGATTCCGCTCGGCAGCGCGCCACCTGCCCGACGGAGCGCATCGACGATGCGTCGAGCGGCGATTTCCACGGTCGCGCGCGCGCAGTCGTTCGTCGAGGAGGCGCTGCGCTGGCTGCCCGGCGCGACGCGTCGGACATGCTGCTCGACCGCGCCGGAGCTCGATATGCCGGCGCGCTGAGCCGGCGCCGCCTGGCAAGCCCGGCCGCGCGGCGCGTTCTGCTCGCCGACGACAACGCCGACCTGCGCGGCTATATCTGCGCGATTGCTGGCCGATCGGGGCTATGAGGTTGAAACCGTCGCGGACGGCGAGGCGGCGCTCGAGGCCGCGCGGGCCGCGAAACCTGATCTGCTTGTCACCGACGTGATGATGCCGAGGCTCGACGGGTTTCGGCTTGTTGCGGGCGGTGCGCGACGACGCGAACCTGCGCGACCTGCCAGTCATCATGCTTTCCGCGCGCGCCGGCGAGGAAGCGAAAATCGAGGGGCTCGAGGCAGGCGCGGACGACTATCTGACAAAGCCGTTTTCGGCGCGCGAACTCGCTGCGCGCGGGTTGCGACCAATATCGCGATGGCGCGCGCTGCGCCGCGAGGCGGCCGAAGCGATCGAGTTGAGCGAGGCCGAAGCGAAGGTCCATGCGGAGCGGGTGCAACTCGCGTTCGAAGCAGGGGCGATCATCGGCGCCTGGTCGTGGGATGTGCCCGAACGACCGTTTTGTCGCCGACGAAAGATTCGCGCGGTCTTTCGGCCTCGACCCGGACGAGGCGCGCCAGGGATCTCCGCGTCGACGACGATGAACTCCATTCACGAGGAAGACCGTCCACTGGTCCGCTGAGGCGGGATTCCGAGGCGCTGAAGCGCGGCGGTTTCTATCGGCGCGAATATCGCGTGCGCCAACCCGATGGCGGCTATCGCTGGGTCGAGGCGAGCGGGCGCGTCGATCTCGACGCGCGCGGCGAGGCGGTGCGGTTTCCCGGCGTGCTGATCGATATCGACCATAGGCGCCGGATCGAAGAGGAACTGAGAGAACTCAACGACGAACTCGAAGCCCGCGTTGCGAGCGCCATCAGCGAGCGGGAAAAGGTGGAGGAGGCGTTGCGGCAGGCGCAGAAGATGGAAGCCGTCGGCCAGCTCACCGGCGGCATCGCGCACGACTTCAACAACCTGCTCACCATCATCACCGGCAATGTCGATACGGCGCGCCGCGCGCTCAGCTCCGGCGAAACGGCGCGCGCGGGCCGCGCGCTCGACAATGCCGCAGAAGGGCGCCGGAACGCGCGGCGGCGCTGACGCAACGCCTGCTGGCCTTCTCGCGCCGCCAGCCGCTCGCGCCGCGATCGCTCGACGTCGACAGGCTGGTCGGCGGGATGTCCGACCTGCTCAATCGCACGCTGGGCGAAACCGTCGAGCTCGAGATCGTGTCGACGCCGGGGCTGTGGCGCGTCGAAGCCGACCCGAACCAGTTCGAAAACGCGATCCTCAACCTCGCCGTCAACGCGCGCGACGCGATGCCGGAGGGCGGCAAGCTCACGATCGAGACGCGCGAACGCAATCTCGACGAGCAATACGCGGCCGCCCACGCTGAGGTGCACGCCCGGCGCAGATATGTCGTCATCGCCGTCAGCGACACCGGCACGGCATGACCAAGGATACGCTGGCGCGCGTGTTCGATCCGTTCTTCACCACCAAGGGCGTCGGCCAAGGCACCGGGCTCGGCCTCTCCAGGTCTACGGCTTCGTCAAGCAATCGGGCGGCCACGTCAAGATCTATTCGGAGCCGGGCGAGGGCACGACGGTGAAGATCTATCTGCCGCGCCTGATGCAATGACGCGACGAAGACGAGGCCGCGCCACGACGAGGCGTCGACGCGGTCGAGCGCGGCGCAGACCGTGCTGGTCGTCGAGGACGACGACGATGTGCGGGGCTACACGGTCGAGATCTGCGCGAGCTCGGCTATCGCGTGCTGGAGGCGCACGACGGCGCGGCGGCGCTGCGGTTGCTCGAGCGCGAGCCGAGCATCGATCTGCTGTTCACCGATGTCGTGATGCCCGGCAAATGTCGGGCCGCGCAGCTCGCCGACGAGGCGCGGTCGATCCGGCCCGGCTGCAAGATGCTGTACACCACCGGCTATACGCGCAACGCCATCGTCCACGGCGGCCGGCTCGACCCCGGCGTGCATCTCATCACCAAGCCGTTCACGTACCAAGCCTGGCCGAGAAAATCGCCGATGTCCTCGACTTCGGGCGCACCGGCCGCGTGTTGGTCGCGGACGGGGACGCGAAGAGCCGGGAGATGGCCGCCAAATGGCTGGAAGGTCAGGGTTTTGGCGTCGATCTGGCGGCAACTGCGCTCGAGGCCCTGAGCCGCGTGCCGCGCCGCGCAAGGCCGCTATGACATGGCGCTGATCGCCGATGGTCTCCCGGACAAATCAGGCGACTTGCTGGCGCTTGAGCTCCGCGCCATCCACGCCGATATGCCGTTGTTGATCGCGGGACCGGCCGGGACTGACGGCGAGCACCGGCGGTTCGAGGGCCAGCGAGGGATCGCTTTCTTCAGGCAGCCTTATGACGAAGAGGCGCTGCGCCAGGCGTTGAGCGAACTCGGCGTCAGGAGTGAAACGAGGGAAATCGACGTCTCCTGAACCCATGATGTCGCCTGAGCTGACCGAAGACATCGCCGTCCGTTTCGCGCGGATCGCGCTCGCTCATGTGCGGCGGGAATATCCGAACAAGCCGGGCCATGTGCTCGATGGGCCTGGCGATGCCCTGACGCCACGTGCGTTGCATCCGCTATTTTACGGCAGTTTCGACTGGCATTCCTGCGTGCACAGTTACTGGATGCTGGCGCGTCTCCTGAACCGCCATCCACAGGCCGAGACGGCCGGCGCCATTGTCGCGCTGTTTGACCAGCAATTGACCGAGGAGAAGGTGGCGGGCGAATGCGCCTATCTGATGCGCCCGTCGGCGCGCGGCTTCGAAAGGCCCTATGGCTGGGCCTGGCTGCTGAAACTTGCGGCTGAGCTCTCGGAGCTTATGGATACGCGCTGGAGCAAAAATCTTCAGCCGCTTGCCGCGCTTGTCGTCGGTCGCTTTCGCGACTTCCTGCCGTTCGCGACTTATCCCGTTCGTTCGGGCGCGCATTTCAATACCGCTTTCGCACTACGGCTCGCCGCTGACTACGCGGAAGCGTTCGCCGATGCGTCGCTGTTGATCGAGCTTCAGGAGGCCGCATCGCGCTGGTATGGAGGCGATCTCGATTGCCCGGCCTGGGGCGAACCGGGGGGCGATGATTTTCTCTCGCCGACGCTGATCGAAGCCGAGTGCATGCGCCGTCTGCTGCCCCGCGCGGATTTTCTCATCTGGCTCGATCGTTTCCTGCCGCAGCTGGCATCAGGGGCCCCGGCGAGCCTGTTTGTTCCCGCGACCGTTTCGGATCGCGCCGATGGCAGGATCGCCCATCTCGACGGCCTCAATCTGAGCCGCGCCTGGTGTTTCGGCGCCCTGGCTCAAGAGCTCGGCGGAACCGGCCCGCGCCGGTCAAAGCTGAAGGACGCCGCAGCGCGCCATATCGAAGCGGGACTCCCAAATATTTCAGGCGCTTACATGGGGGAACATTGGCTTGCGAGTTTCGCCATTCTTGCGATCGACCTCGAATGAGCCGCCAGGGGTGGCGGCGACGACGGAATTAGGTTAAAAATGCAACGCGGGGTTGTTACAAACATTCGAAGCGCTCCTTCTTGAGACGCTTTCCAATGGCAAAAAGCGGGGGCGCCAGCCATGACGACGGATACCTGGACTTCACCATCAAGTGGCGACTGGTCGGATTCCGGCGACTGGAGCGAAAACCACAAACCCCAGAGCGGTGAAGCTGTCGTCATCGACACGACTTCCCACATCACCGTGACCTTTAACGTCGCCTCGCTTTCGATCGGCGCGCTGACGCTTGCGGACGACACGCTCGATCTTGTCGGCGGTTCTTTGACGGTGACGGGGCAAACAACGCTACAGAACGGCGTCATCGACGGATCTCAGGTGTTCCGCACAAAAGGGGCCACGTCGGTCTCCAGCGCCACTGTCGGCGGCACGGCCAAATGGATGAACAACGGCTTCGTGACCGAGACGGGGGGCACGGTCACGATCGGAGATTCGACGAGCGCCATCGCCTCGATAGTCAACCAGGTCGGCGCGACATGGGAAATCACTGACGACAGCGGCATTGAGCAGGGCGCTGCCGCGAACTCCCGCTTCTACAATTACGGCGAGTTCGAGAAGACCAGCGGCTCCGGCATCGCGCTCATCGAGGCCAACTTCACCAGCACCGGCACGATCGCCTCGCAGGGAGGCGGCGACATCGAGTTCGATGGCGCGCACACCCTTCTGTCGGGAACCTACATCGGCTCCGGGATGGTGGATTACGGGCCTGACGGGGTGTCGGACATCAACGGCGTCGACGTGACGGCGTCGTGCTGTCAGACCAGCTGGGGCACGGTCGATCTCGTCGGCGACATGACGATGAACGACGGTTCGACGATCGCAAACGGCGGCCACTGGAATTTCGACGGCGACACCAATCTGCTGCTTGGGGTGGGCCAGTCGCCCGGGCCGGTTATCTATGGCTTGGGGACGATAGCCAAGACCGCAGGAACGGGAACAAGTCTGGTTGAGATCAATGTCGAGCAGCAAGGCGTCACGAATGTCGCGACAGGCACGCTCGCCTTCGACGGCGAGAGCAGCAGTTTTTCGGGCGCGATAAATGGCGCCGGAACCTTCGAACTCGAGAGCGCGACGACGCTCGACTCGGGCGCGAAGCTCAATGTTGCGAACTGGTCGATTACCGGGGGAACGACGACTCTCGACGTAAACGTCTCCTATTCGGGAGCGTTCACGCTCGGCGCGGGCGCGGCCGTAGCGCTCGACGATTGGATGCTGACGCTGAGCGGGACCGCGAACACCACGGGGGCCACGACGATCGGCGGCGCGGGCCAATTGACGATCAACGGCTTGCTCACCCAAAGCGGCGGCGACGACCAACTCGGCGATTCCGTTTCGACCGATCTCACGACGCTCGAAATCGGCGGACAGTGGCTGATCGGCGGCGACTATGGGATCGGCCTCGGCGCGGACAAGGGCTCCGTCATCCGCATCGGCGCCGTCGGCCTGCTCGAGAAGAGCGCGGGCGCGAAAATTTCAACCGTCGCGCCTGCGGTCGTCAATGACGGCAACCTCGAAGCGGCTTCGGGAACGCTTGACTTCACCGGCAGCGTGACCGGAACCGGCGGGGACAAGATTGCGGGAGCGGCGACGCTGGAATTCCAGGGCGCGGTCGGCGCCAATCAAACGGCGGTCTTCACCGGCGCGCAGGGAACGCTGGAGTTGCTCGATCTCGACGCCTTCGGCGCAGGCATCTCGGGTTTTGACGCGGCCCCCGGCGCCGACAACGTCCTGTTGATCGGTAACAACGCGACTTTCCTCGGCGCAACTTTGACCTTGAGCGACGCCAAGCTGACCTTCGATACGGGCGGGACGCACAAGTCCATCACGCTCGCCGGCGACTATGAGAGCGGATCGTTCGTCGCGACGACCCTTTCCAGCGGCCTCCTGCAAGTCACCTACTCGCCCTGAAGTCAATCGCCGTCGCCGTCAGTTCGGATAGATCTTCATGCTGCTCGCGACGGAATCGGCGACGTGCTCTTTGGTGATGACGCCGACGACGTCGCTGCCCTGCGGGATGCCGCGGCCCTTGACGACGATCGCCATGAAGGCGCGCTTGCGCCACATCCGTTCGATGACGTCGAAGGCGATCGCGTCCTTCGCGCGCGACCGTGAAGTCGCGGCTGGCGATGTCGCCGAGCGTCACCGGATTTTCGGCGCTCTCGATCGCCGCGCCAGAGCGCGGCGTTGACGCGGATGACGCCGTAAAGACGCTGGCCCTGCTGGGTCACGACGACATGATGAAAGCGCGCCTGCGGTACGTGCTCGCGCAGGAACGAATCGAAGCTGACGTCTCGGCGGGCAGGACCAGCACGTTCGGAGTCCATGACCTCGTCGCGCGTGGCGCACCAGGAACATGTTGGCGTGCAGCGCCTTGGGCAGCCGTGCGCCCGCGCCGGACCAGCTTCAGCGTGTAGATGCTCTCGCGCGACAGCAGCCGGCGGACGCCGACGCTGGCGGCGACCGCCAGGATCAGCGGCATGACGATGTCGTAGTCGCGCGTCATCTCGAAGATCATGGTGACGGCGGTCATCACCGCGCCGGTGCCGCCGCCGACCATGGCGCCCATGCCGACCATGGCGAAGGCGGGGATGCTGAGCGGCATCGGCAGGCCCGCCGCGGCCAGGAGCGAGGCGAAGCCGCCGCCCAGCGTCGCGCCCATGAACAGCGAGGGCGAGAAAATTCCGCCCGACGAGCCGGAGCCGAGGCTGGTCGACGTCGCCAGCGACTTGCAGACGAACAGCAGGCCGAGCAGCCAGGCCGCCGAGCGTGTCGCCCGACAGGATGCTCTCGATCGTGCCGTAGCCGACGCCGTCGACATAATATTGGCCGAGCGGCCGGAACAGCGCGTACATCAACACGCCGACCAGCAGCATGCCGAACACATGGCGCGCGTATCGCCACGGGATGCGATCGAACGCGTCCTCGACGAAATGGATGCCGCGGATGAACCCGGCGGCGGCGACGCCGACCAGACGCGCCCAGGACCGTGTAAAGCAGCAGCAGCGCACACCGTGTTGGCGTGCGGCGTCATCGCCACGATCGTCGGCACCTGGAAGGCCGGCTGATCGCCGAAGAACCAGCGCCCGACGAAGGTCGCCGCCCCCGTCGCGATCGCGACCGGCAGGAAGGTGTCGACGCTCACTTCCGGCAGCATCAATTCGATGGCGAACATCACGCCGCCGATCGGCGTGTTGAAGGTCGCGGCGATGCCCGGCGCCCGCGCCGGCGGCGACCAGCGTGATGCGTTGACCTGTCGGCATGGCGACGAGTCTGGCCGAGCGTGGAACCAATCGCCGAGCCGATCTGGATGATCGGTCCCTCGCGGCCGACCGACGAGCCGCTGCCGATCGCGAAGGCCGAGGCGAGGGATTTCACCAGGGCGACGATCGGCCGGATCATGCCCTCCTTGTAGTAGATGGCGTCCATCACCTCGGGCACGCCGTGACCCTTGGCCTCGGGCGCGAAGTTGCTGACCAGGAAGGTGACGATCACGCCGCCGATGACCGGCGCCAGGATGACGAACGGCGCCCCAGCGGCTCGGCGCCGTGAATACGTTGGCGTCATAGGCGAAAGGCGAAGCGGCCGGCGAAAAACAGATTGTGCAGCAGATTGATCAGGTCGCGAAACAGCACCGCGCCGATCCCGGTCACGATTCCGAGGCAAAGGCCGAGCAGCGTCAATTGGAAGAGATTGAGCGTTCGCGCCCGTTCGTCGGCCCTTGCGGCGGCGGTTGCCGAGGAAACAGCTGGGTCGGCGCGAACGCTCGTAGAGTTCAGGCGGCATGATTTCCTTCGTTTCAGCGGCGCGCGATCTGCGCGGCTCCAGGGACTGGCAATTTATATCATATCATGACATAACATCACGCCTCAGGAAAAGGTTTCCGGTCAAGAGGCGGCGCAGCCGCTGGTTTTGTGAGCGACGCTGCTCAACGCCAACTCGAACGTAGACAAATGGCGCTGATCGATCCCAATATTTACGACGGCCTCGCGGCGTTCCGGCTCGCACTTCGCCGTTTTCTGGCGTTCAGCGAGACCGCGACCGCCGCCGCTGGCGTCACGCCGCAACAATATCAGGCTCTGCTCGTCGTAAGCACGCATCGCCCCGGTCCGATCATGATGCGCGAAATGGCCGAGCAGATGCTGCTCCAGCCCGCATGGCGCGGTGCAGCTTGTCGATCGCATGGTGGCGAGAGGATTGGCGGAGCGAAGCCATTCGCCGAGCGACGGCCGCAGCGTGCTCATATCGCTTACGGCCGAGGGCGAGGCGGTTCTCGAGCGCCTCGCCGGGCAGCATGTCGAGGAACTGCTTGCCCACGAGCCGCTGCTCGCCGACGCGCTTCAACGCCTCAGACAGATCGGCCGGGGCAAGGCGCAAGGGAAAGAGCAAGGAGAGGCGTCGAAACCCGCGAATCAAGGCCGCAGAAGACCTCGTGCGCGGGTTTGACCGGGAAGCCGATCACGCCCCGCCGGCGTTGATCCGATCCACGTAGGGCGGCAGTTCGGCAAGCGAAGCGAGGCGGACGAAGCGCGCATGGCCGGCGGGGTCGTCGGCGCGTTCGCGCGCCCACTCGAATTCGTGCGGGATATGGGCGGCGTAGGCGCCTGCGGTTAGAGCGGGCCAAATGTCGGAGCGCAACGAATTGCCGGCCATAAGCGCCATGCCGGGCGGCGCGCCATGGCGTCGGAACACGTTGAGATAATGCTGTGGCGTCTTCTCGCTGACGATGTCGACGCTCGAGAAGCGGTCGCCGAGCCCTGAAGCCGCAAGTTTCACTTCCTGATGAAACAGATCGCCCTTGGTGACGAGCGCAAGCGGCGCGCGCTCGGCGAGCGGGCCCAAGGCTTCCCTGACGCCCGGCAACAATTCGATCGGGTGGCGCATCAGATCGCGTCCGATGTCCAGGATCTGTCGCATGTGCGTCGCTGTGAGGCGGTCGCCCAGCATCTCGACCGCCGTCTCCATCATCGACAGCGTGAAGCCCTTTACGCCATAGCCGTAGAGGTGGAGGTTGCGGTCCTCGATCTCGTCGAGCCTTCGCATCGCCTGTTCGCCATCGACCTGACTGGCGAGCAATTGCTCATAGCGGCGCGCGGCTTCCTGAAAATAGCTTTCGTGCCCCCAAAGAGTGTCGTCGGCGTCGAGGCATATGAGTCGGATCGGCATGGTCACCTATTAAGATATGTCAGCCTTGATCGAGCACGCCGCGGGCGGCGAGCGCCAGCGCCTCGGCATAGCGCCGCGCGGCGTAGGCTTCGCCGAGCGTTCCAAGCAGCGCTCCGCCGGAGGGATCGACGACCGCCAGGATCTCCGATTGCGCGGTCTCGAAAAGGGCGAGCGCGTCTTTGGCCCCCATCTCGGGCGAAAGCGTGACCTCGGCGAGTCGCGCCAGAGTCGTGATCGGCTGATCGGCTGAATGCTCCTCGGCATAGGCTTCCGGCGCGGCGACCAGGCCGGCATAGCGGCCGACGCCATCCTCCAGCGCCACATAATGCGCGCTGCCCAGCGGATGGGCGGCGCGGAATTCAGCTATCGTCTCCTCCGCCCGGCCGATCGCGGGGTCGCGGTCCATCAACCGCGCCACCGTCAAATCTCGCTGCCATCCGATGTCCTGCGCGCTGCGGATCGTCTCGCCGCGCAGATGCAGGCGCCAGGTGGAAAAGGAATAGCCGAAGGATAGACGCACCGCGAGGCTGGTCGCGATGCAGGCCGCCAGCACGCCGCCCGTGACGGAGAGATCGCCCGAACTCTCGAGCACCAGGAACGCCATGGTCAGCGGGCCGCCGACGATCGCGACGCCGAGCGTCGCCATTCCGGCGAAAATGCAGGCCGTGACGTCGAGGGTCACATGCGGAAAGGCGGCGGCGACGGCGATCGCATAGAGCTTGCCGAGCAAGGCGCCGACAAACAGCGAGGCGAAGAACAGTCCGCCGCGAAATCCGCTGGCGAGCGAAACGAGGCTCGAAATCAGCTTCAGCGCAATCAGGGTCGCGAGCGTTCCGGCGCCGAGTGTGCGCGGAATGTCGAGGTCGAGCGCTCCGTGTCCGGCGCCCAGCACCTGCGGCGTATAAGAGGCGAAGACGGCGACGATGACGCCGCCCACGATCGGCCGCGCCCAGATCGGCAATGGGCTTGCCTGGAAACCGCGCTCGACCACCGCAGCGGCGCGCATCGCGCCGACGCCGAGCGCGGAAGCGATGAGCCCCAGCACGATGAGACCGAAATGCGCGCTGACGCCGAGCGGCGCGACGGTCGGCGCCGTCAGCGAATAGGGCGCGCCGCCGAGGGTCTGCACGACGAGAGCGCCGGAAACGGCCGCCGCGATCACCGGCGCGACATTCGCCAGCGAGTAGACGCCGATGATGAGTTCGAACGCATAGAAGGCGCCCATCAGCGGCGCGCCGAACGCGCCCGACATCGCGCCCGCGGCGCCGCAACCAACCATCATGCGAAGATCCGGGCGCCTGAGGCTGGCAAGGACGCCGAGTTTCGAGGCGATCGCCGAACCGATCTGCGCGTAGCCGGCCTCAAGCCCGACCGACGCGCCGACGCCGTTGGAGAGCACGGTCTGCGCCACGACGATCAGACCGTCTCTCAGGGAAAGCCTGCCGCCGCGCAGCGCGTTGGCCTCGATCGGATCGACAGAGCCGCCGAGCTTGAAGCGCCGTCGCCAGAATTCGAACAGTCCCATCGCGAGGCCGCCGAGCGACAGCGCAAGCAGGGCGACCGGCAACGCCACGCTGGCGCGCGCGCTCAATCTTTCATCGAAGGCGATGCCGTAGATGGCGACATGCATCGCCTCGGCGACATAGCTCATGGCGGTGACCGCCGCGCCCGCAAGGCCGCCGGAGAGAATGCCGCCCAGCACGTGCGAAAGCACGTTGGAGCGCAGCCAGCGCCGGAAATTCGCCCGGCCGACAGCCACCATGCGCGTAGGCGCCTGCACTGCTTCCCGCCCCTTGCCGCGAACGCGGCCTGCCTGATTTGAACCCGATTAGCCTATCCGGGCCGTCGCGGGGAAGGGCGGCGCGCCGAACAGTCGGCCGCCCATCTCATCCGTTACGGAAGGCGTAGGCGTAGCCGTTGAGCGCGGGCGCCCCGCCGAGATGGGCGTAGAGCACTTTCGAGCCGGCAGGGAAGAAGCCCTTCTGCACGAGATCGATGAGCCCCTGCATGGATTTTCCCTCATAGACGGGATCGGTCAGCATGCCTTCAAGACGCGCCGCCAGCCGGATCGCCGCTTTGGTCTCATCCGACGGGACCCCGTAAACGGGGTAAGCGTAATCCTCGTTGAGCACGACATCGTCATCCTCGATCGGCTTGCCGAGCTCAACGAGGTCGGCGGTGTTGCGCGCGATGTCGAGGATTTGCGCCTTTGTCTGCTTCGGCGTCGCGGAAGCGTCGATGCCGATCACCTGGCGCTGCCGGCCATCCTTGGCAAAGCCGACGACCATGCCCGCCTGCGTCGAGCCAGTCACGGAACAGACAATGACATAGTCGAAGCGCAAGCCGAGTTCAGCTTCCTGCGCGCGGACTTCCTCGGCGAAGCCGACATAACCCAATCCGCCGAATTTGTGCATGCTGGCGCCGGCGGGGATCGCGTAGGGACGACCGCCCTTGGCCTCGACCTCGCTGAGCGCCTCTTCCCAACTCTTGCGGATTCCGATGTCGAAGCCATCATCGACAAGCCGCACGTCGGCGCCCATGATGCGGCTCAGCATGATGTTGCCGACGCGATCGTAGATCGCATCCTCGTGCGGAACCCATGCCTCCTGCACGAGCCGGCACTTCATGCCAATCTTGGCGGCCACCGCCGCGACCATGCGGGTGTGGTTGGACTGCACGCCGCCGATCGAGACCAGCGTGTCCGCATTGGAGGCGATGGCGTCAGGCACTATGTATTCGAGCTTGCGAAGCTTGTTGCCGCCGAAGGCGAGCCCCGAGTTGCAATCTTCGCGCTTTGCGTAAATCTCGACGGTCCCGCCGAGATGCTGAGTTAACCGGGAGAGTTTTTCGATCGGCGTGGGTCCGAAGGTGAGCGGGTAGCGCGCAAATTTCTCAAGCATGCGAAACAAATCTCCTGGATGGCGGCGCGGAGCTTGGACGCCGCCCTATCGGCTCCTTCCTATAGCTTTTGGCGTGCAACTGTTCGAGCTTTCCTCTTTCAGGCGGCTCCGGCGCGACGAGCGGCCGGCGAAGCGGCCTCCCCTTGGCGACCTCGCTGGTTGACGAGCAGCGGCGTCAAAAAGTACAGAGCTCCCTCGTATGCCGCGACGGCTGACGCCGGGCAAGCTTTCGATTACACTCAAATCCGGCGGGCTCGCCGCTGCCCTCGCCCGAGGAGCGCTCCATGATCCGCCTGCTGATCGTCGACGACCATCCCCTGTTTCGCGAGGGGCTGCAGTCGGCAATCAAGTCATTCGCGCCTGAGGCCGAAATCTTTGAGGCGACCTCGATCGAGGGCGCCCTCGACGTCATAGCGGCGCACGACGACCTCGATCTCGTTCTTCTCGATCTCTCGTTGCCCGGCACGACGGGCTATTCCGGGTTGATGAGGGTGCGCGCGGCGCACCCCAAACTTCCCTTGATGGTGATCAGCGGTCATGAGGAGCCGTCGGTTGTGCGGGAGGCGCTCTTGTTGGGGATCGCTGGCTACGTGCCGAAGTCCACGCCGCGCAGAGAACTCGCCCGGGCAATCGAAGCGGTGCTGGCCGGCTCCGTATATGTTCCCCAGGCGCTGCTGCAGCAAGTGGGGGAGATCGGCGCCAGCGAGCGGGAAATGCTGCGCCGGCTGCGTGAATTGACCCCTCAGCAATTGCTGGTGCTGGAGATGGTGCGCGAGGGCAAGCAGAACAAACAGATCGCCTTCGAGTTGAAGCTGGCCGAGACCACAGTGAAGGCTCATGTCTCGGAAATTCTTCGCAAGCTCGGCGTCTACACGCGAACCAAGGCCGTCGTGGAGGTCGCGAAGGTCGATTTCAAGGCTCTCGGGGGCTCCTGACCGCCATGTGACTCGCGGACTTAGGCCGCGACTTTTGCCTCACTTGCCAGTCTGATCGATTTTCAATTCCGAGGATCTGTTGTTTCAGACCGCGTTGCAATCGGCATGGGCGCAAGGATCGGAGCGGGCTCCCGGCGCCCAAAGTTGTTCAATTATGAGACGGAATCAAGCCTCTGCTGAAGACCAGATAGCGTTGGCGCGCTCCCTCAAACGGCCGCCGACGAACCCAGACAACATGATCAGAGGCGCGAAAAGTCATTTGGTTGCCGCGAACAAATATAGAACATGGAGTTGATTCGGTCTTGTGAGGACATGGGACTTGCCTTGCCGCGCAGCAGTTGATCCGCCGTGGTTGCTGATCTTGGTCCAAAAAAGCCTGTCCAACTGTTTTTTATGTAGCGGCGCGCTGCGCCCTGCATTTCTAGGAGAAACCTGAATTTTGCTCCGTCCTGATTTGTCTCACAAACAAATTTGCACTTGGGCATACCCTTGCCAAACGGCTGAATTTGTGCTCAAGCGGCCTTGTCAAGCTGTATTTTGACGAGAAATGGAGACATCGTGGCCAAAGCCCCTGCAAGCAAGAAGGCGCCTGCGCGCCGCCCCTGGTCCAAGGAAGACGTACGCACACTGAAGGGCCTTGCCCGCAAGGAGCCGGCTTCCAAGATCGCCAAGAACCTGAAGCGCACCGAGGGCGCTACCCGTCAGAAAGCGACCGCGCTGGGCATTTCGCTCAACACCGCGCGCAAGCGCGCCGCGCCGAAGAAGGCCGCACCCAAGAAGGCGGCGCCCAAGAAGGCTGCAGCGAAGAAGCGCGCAAAGTAACGCGCGCCGCTCGAATCCGTCTCTCTAGGCCGATTCTTCGAACCAATATCGTATGAGATGATGCGCGATCGCCATGCGCTGGGGGGCGGCTAGCCCCTGCGGGTGACGTTTTTCGAACATCGCGCCGATTTCGTCCCTGCTGAACCAGCGCGCATCTTCGAGCTCCTGCTCGTCGATGCGCACGGTGGCGTTTGTCGCTTCGGCAAGGCACCCGATCATCAGCGACGATGGGAAAGGCCAGGGCTGAGAAGCCACGTAACGGACGCGGCCAATCGTCACGCCCGACTCCTCAGCGATTTCGCGCCTGACCGCCTCTTCGATCGTCTCGCCGGGTTCAACGAAACCGGCGAGCGCGGAATACATGCCTTGCGGGAAGCGTTTCTGCCGGCCGAGCAGACAGCGCTCGCCGTCCGTTGCGAGCATGATGACGACGGGATCGGTGCGCGGGAAATGCTGGGCCTTGCAGAAATCGCATTCGCGCCGCCAACCAGCAGCAGTGGCGCGCGTCGCGTTGCCGCATTGCGCGCAAAAGCCATGACGAGTGTGCCAGTCGAGAACGGCTTTGCTGGCGCCGAGCAGCGCGACGGCGTCAGGAGCGACAAGCCCTCGCAGGGCGATCGACCGCAAATCGACGAGTTCGAGATCATCGCGCCCGGGAATGACGAGCGCGCGGCGATCGAGGAAGCCGTCGCTCGCGTCGCCTCTCATCTCGACGGCATCGTCGAGCAATCGCGCGGCGAACACGGGTCGTCCATCATCAGCAAGTCCAAGCAGCGCCTCGTGCCCCGCGCCGCCGAGCCGGGCGAGTTCGGCGTAGGGAAAGCGGATCCGGCGCGGCTCGTCCCGGGTTAGCACCGGCATTTCGCGGCCAATCAAAATGACTTCGGCGTCGCCGCGCGCGTTGAGGCCAGACAAAAAGGCCTTGTCGTCGCGCCGCTCGGCGACGCGGTCGAGGGGAAAGCCGTGAAAGGCAAAGCCGAAAGCGCGCTCCGGCGCCCCGAAAAAGCCGCTGTCCATTGATTTTCCCTCGCCGTCCGGGCTTCGCCGGGCGCTGGTCAAGCCCAGCGAAGCACGATTATATCGCCCGCGAATCAGCCGAGCGCACCTTAACGGAGCAAGCCCCATGGCCCCGACCATATCAAGGCGCACGGCGCTCAAAGCAAGCGCTGCCGTGCTCGGCGCGGCTTTCTCGCCGTCTCTTCGGCTTGCCCGCGCCGAAGGCGAGATCGAAACCCATGGTCTCTCCTCGTTCGGCGAGCTCGCTCTGCCCGCCGACTTCCCGCACCTTAGCTATGTCAATCCGCAGGCGCCCAAGGGCGGCCTGCTGTCGGTGCAGATCACCGAAACCGGCGGCAACCAGAATTTTGACACCTTCGACACGCTCAACATCTATTCGACCAAAGGCGACGGCGCGGCCGGCATGTCGGCTACGTTTGATACGCTGATGGCGGGCAACGGAGATGAGCCGGATTCCGCGTATGGGTTGCTCGCTTCGTCAGTCAAATACAGCGCCGACAAGCTCGTCTACAGTTTCAGACTGAGACCGGAGGCGCGTTTCGCCGACGGCTCCCCGCTGACCGCGGCGGACGTCGCCTTCTCCCTCAACATTCTCAAGACCAAGGGGCACCCGATCTACGCCGCGCTGCTTTCGGAGGTCGAGAGCGCGGAGGCCGAAGGCGATGGCGTCGTCACCGTCCGCTTCGTCAAGAACCGCAGCCGCGACGCGCATCTCGTGGTCGTTGGGATGCCCATCTTTTCGGCGGCCTGGTGGAAAGGCCGCGATTTCGAGGCGGCGACGCTCGACGAGCCTCTGGGCTCGGGACCTTACAAGGTCAAAAACTTCGAGCAGGGCCGCTTCATCGAATTCGAACTGCGCGACGACTATTGGGGCAAGGACCTGCCCATCAACATCGGGCAAAACAACTTCAAGCGTCTGCGCTTTGAATATTATCGCGAGCGACAGGTCGCCTTCGAGGCTTTCAAGGCGGGCGCGATCAACTTTCACCGCGAATATACCTCGCGCATCTGGGCGCTCGGGTATGATTTCCCGGCCGTCAAGGACGGACGCGTCATCAAGGAAACCTTGCATGACGGCGCGCCGACCCCCGTGCAGGCCTGGTATTTCAATACTCGCCGTGAAGCCTTCAAAGACCCGCGCGTGCGGCAGGCGATTGGCCTCTGCTTCGATTTCGAATGGACGAACAAGAACGTGATGTATTCGTCCTACAAGCGCGTATCGTCCTACTTTCAGAACACCCTGCTCGCCGCAAACGGCGCCCCGAGCCCCGAAGAGCTAAAACTGCTCGAGCCCTGGCGCGGCAAGGTTCCCGACGACGTATTCGGCGAGGCGATCCTGCCCCCGGTGTCGGACGGGTCGGGCAGCGACCGCACGCTGTTGAAGCGCGCCAACGAACTGCTGCTGGCGGCGGGCTGCAAGCGCGACGGCGGCGTGCTGAAACTGCCGAGCGGCTCGCCGCTGGCGATCGAATTCCTGGATTCTTCCGACGTCATGCAGCCGCATGTGACGCCGTTCCAGCAGAATCTGAAGAAACTCGGCATCGACGCCCATTCGCGTATCGTCGATCCGACCCAGTTGAAGAGCCGCACCGACAATTTCGATTTCGACATCATCATGCGGGCGAGCGGCGGCACGAATACGCCGGGCCCTGAGCTGCGCCAGGCCTTCGGCTCGAAGGCCGCCAACACGCCCGCCGCGCCCAACCTTGCCGGCATCGCCGATCCCGCCGTCGACGCGCTCGTCGAAATCGCCGTCAACGCCAAATCGCGCGAAGAACTCAACGTCGCCTGCCGCGCGCTCGACCGCGTGCTGCGCGCCGGCCGCTACTGGGTCCCGGCCTGGTACAATGATTCCTATCTGGGCCGGACATTGGGACGTCTTCTCCCGTCCCGAGCGCCAGCCCGCACTCGGCGTCGGCGCTCCGGACACGTGGTGGTGGGATGAAGAGAAGGCGAAGAAGATTGGTTTGTGAGATGCGGCAGTCGGCGGTCGGCAGTCGGCAGTCGGGCGGCCGCGCCAGGTTGTCTGAGATGAAAACAGCGCGCACGGCGGCGACTGAATTGTCCGCGATTGCCGACTGCCGATTGCCGACTGCCGTCTAATGGGCGCTTACATACTCCGCCGCCTGCTGCTGATGATCCCGACCATTTTCGGCATCATGCTGGTGTCGTTCGCGATCGTGCAGTTCGTGCCGGGCGGCCCGGTTGAGCGGGCGATCGCGCAATTGCAGGGGTTGTCTCAGGGCTCGACGGCGGGAATTGGCGGGGGCGGCGGGGCGATCGGCGCAGGCGTCGCCTCGCACATGGCCGACGTCGCCTCGCGCTATCGCGGCTCGCAGGGCCTCGACCCGAAATTCATCAAGGATCTCGAAAAGCAGTACGGATTCGACAAGCCGGCGAGCGAGCGCTTCTGGCTGCTGGTGCGGAATTATTCAACCTTCAATCTCGGCAAGAGCTATTATCGCGATGCGCCGGTTCTGTCGCTGATAAAAGAAAAACTGCCGGTTTCGATTTCACTCGGCCTCTGGATGACGCTGATCTCCTATGCGATCTCGATTCCGCTCGGCATCGCCAAGGCGGTCCGCGATGGCTCGCGCTTCGATGTCTGGACTTCAGCGGCCGTCATTTTCGGCTACGCGGTGCCGAGTTTTTTGTTCGCAATCCTGCTCGTCGTGCTGTTCTGCGGCGGTTCGTTCTGGCAGATTTTTCCCCTGCGCGGCCTCACCTCGGACTATTTCGCCGACTTGAGCTGGCCCCAAAAGATCCTCGATTATCTCTGGCACATCACTCTGCCGGTGACCGCGCTGGTGCTCGGCTCGTTCGCAACCTCGACGCTGCTGACGAAAAACTCCTTCCTGGATGAAATCCGCAAGGCCTATGTCCAGACCGCGCGCATGAAGGGCCTCAACGAACGGCAGGTGCTTTACGGACACGTATTTCGCAATGCGATGCTTATCGTCATCTCAGGGTTCCCGGGCGCCTTCGTCAGCGCCTTCTTCACCGGCTCGCTGCTGATCGAGCAGGTGTTCTCGCTCGACGGCCTCGGCTATCTCTCATACGATTCGCTGATCCAGCGCGATTATCCGGTCGTGCTCGGCACGCTCTACGTGTTCTCGCTCATCGGCCTGTTCGTCAATCTGCTCTCCGACCTCACCTACACCTGGATCGACCCGCGCATCGATTTCGAAAGCCGGGACATCTGATGAGCGGCTGGTTTCGCCTGACCCCGCTCAACCTTCGCCGGTGGCAAAAATTCAGGCGCAACGGGCGCGGCTACTGGTCGCTATGGATCTTCGGCGTCCTGTTCATCGTCTCGCTGTGCGCCGAATTCATCGCCAACGACCGGCCGCTCGTCGATGTCCTACAAAGGCGAGCTGATGTTTCCGGTGTTCGTCGATTACGCGGAAGACCGGTTCGGCGGCTTCGAGGCGACAACCGACTATCGCGATCCGACCATCGCCGACGAGATCAAGGCGCACGGCTGGATGATCTGGCCGCTAATCCCTTTTGCCAACAACACCGTCAAGCTCGACCCGCCGACGCCGTTCCCATCGCCGCCGACCTGGTGGCTAAGTAAGGCGCAATGCAAGACGGCGATCGCGACCGAAGTCGAGCGGGGCGTCATCAAGCCGCCGCCCGACGGCGGAACGTGCCGCGATCTCGAGCCGGAATGGCTCGGCACGGACGCCGACGGCCACGACGTGGTCGCGCGGCTCATTTACGGCTTCCGCATTTCCGTGCTGTTCGGCCTCATTCTCGCGGGCGTTTCTTCCGTCGTCGGCATCACCGCCGGCGCCACGCAGGGGTATTTCGGCGGCTGGCTCGATCTCCTGATGCAGCGCTTCATCGAGATCTGGTCGTCCCTGCCGCATCTCTACATTCTCATTATTCTGGCCGCGATCCTGACCCCCGGCTTCTTCGTCCTGCTGTTCATCCTGCTGTTGTTCTCGTGGGTGAGCCTCGTCTATGTCGTACGCGCTGAGTTTCTGCGCGCCCGCAACCTCGAGTATGTCAACGCGGCGCGCGCGCTGGGCTTGAGCAACTTCAAGATCATCATCAAGCACATGCTGCCCAACGCGACGGTCGCCACTCTGACCTTCCTGCCGTTCATCATCAATTCCTCGATCAGCACGCTGACCTCGCTGGATTTCCTGGGGCTCGGCATGCCGCCAGGTTCGCCATCGCTCGGCGAGCTGTTGCTCGAGGGCAAGTCCAACCTCACGGCGCCGTGGCTTGGCCTTTCCGCCTTCGCGATTGTCGCGCTGCTGCTGTCGCTGCTGATCTTCATCGGCGAGGCGGTGCGCGACGCCTTCGATCCCCGGAAGGCATTTTCGTGAGCGCGCCGCTCCTGGAGGTTCGCGACCTCAGCGTCGCGTTCGGCAAGTCGACGGTCGTCGACCGCGTCTCGTTCTCGCTTGAGAAGGGCCGCACGCTGGCGCTGGTCGGCGAATCCGGCTCCGGCAAATCGGTGACCGCGCAGTCGATCCTGCGGCTGCTGCCCTATCCGGCCGCGCGCCATCCAAGCGGCCAGATCCTGTTTGACGGTCAGGACGTCCTGAAAATGCCGGAGCGCTCGTTGCGCGCCATGCGCGGGGCCCGCGTGACGATGGTGTTTCAGGAGCCGATGACCTCGCTCAATCCGCTGCATACGATCGAGCGTCAGGTGCGGGAGATCATCGAATTGCACGAGGGCCGCGCGGCGGCCACCCGGGCGCGCGTCGTCGCCGCGCTCGAGGAAGTCGGCATCGTCAACGCGGCGCAGCGGCTCGGCGCCTATCCGCATCAACTTTCGGGCGGCCAGCGTCAGCGCGTGATGATCGCGATGGCGCTCGCCAACCGGCCGGATCTGTTCATCGCCGACGAGCCGACGACCGCGCTCGACGTGACGGTGCAGGCGCAGATCCTGAAGCTGCTGAAGGAGCTGCAGGCGAGACTCGGCATGGCGATCCTGTTCATTACACATGATCTCGGCATCGTGCGCCGGCTCGCCGACGACGTCGCCGTCATGCAGAAGGGCCGGATCGTCGAGGCCGGGCCGGCGGCCCAGGTTTTTGCTGCGCCGAACCATCCCTACACGCGCATGCTGCTCGCGGCGGAGCCGAAAGGCGAGCCGCCTCGGGTCGACGCGTCGGCCCCCGAGATCATCGAGGCGCGCGACGTAAAAGTCTGGTTCCCGATCCGCAAGGGTTTTTTGCGCAGAACCGTCGATCATGTGAAGGCGGTCGACGGCGTGTCGGTTTCTGTCAGACGCGGCGAGACCGTCGGCGTCGTCGGCGAATCCGGGTCAGGCAAGACGACGCTCGGACTCGCAATCCTGCGCCTCATCCGCTCCTCCGGCACAATCGTTTATTGCGGCAAGCCGATCGATGGGCTCACTGCCAAGGCGATGCGTCCGCTCAGGCGCGAGATGCAGATCGTGTTTCAGGATCCGTACGGATCGCTGTCGCCGCGCATGTCGGTCGCCGAGATCGTCGAGGAGGGGCTGCTGGCGCAGAACACGCGCCTCGACGCCGCCGAGCGGCGCGCCGCGGTGGCGCGCGCGCTCGCCGACACCGGCCTCGACCCCGACACGATGGACCGCTACCCGCATGAATTCTCGGGCGGCCAGCGTCAGCGCATCGCGATTGCGCGCGCCATGGCGCTCGATCCCGACTTCGTGGTGCTCGACGAGCCGACCTCCGCGCTCGACATGTCGGTGCAGGCGCAGATCGTCGATCTCCTGCGCGCTCTGCAGCAGCGGCGGGGGCTCGCCTATCTGTTCATCTCACATGACCTGAAGGTCGTGAAGGCTCTGGCCAGCGAAGTGATCGTGATGCGGCGCGGGCGCGTCGTCGAAAGCGGCCCTGCGCGGCAGATATTCGCGGAGCCGCGCGAGGACTATACCAAGGCTTTGTTCAAGGCGGCGTTCGCGCTCGACGCGGACGTCAGCGGCGTCGTTTCGCAATAGCAGGGGAGGACGGCATGGCGCGCGGCGTAATCATCGTGCTCGATTCGGTTGGCTGCGGCGGCGCGGAGGACGCGGAGGTCTATGGCGACGTCGGCGCCGATACGCTTGGCCATATCGCCGAAGCCTGCGCGGCGGGCAAGGGCGACCGGGCGGGCTTGCGCTCAGGTCCGCTTGCATTGCCCAATCTCGACGCGCTGGGCTTGGGCCTTGCGATGTTTGCTTCTTCGGGACGCCGCCCGCCCGGTTTTGCCTGTCCCGAACCGCAGGGGCAGTGGGGCTACGCTGTCGAGACCTCGCGCGGCAAGGATACGCCCTCCGGACATTGGGAGATCGCCGGCACGCCGGTCGCGTTCGATTGGGGCTATTTTCCTGTCGCGGAGCCAAGCTTTCCGCCCGAGCTTACCCGCGCGCTGATCACGCAAGCGAAGCTGCCAGGGATCCTGGGTGACCGCCACGCCTCGGGCACTCAGATCATCGAGGATCTGGGCGAAGAGCATGTGCGGACCGGCAAGCCCATCTGCTACACCTCCGTCGATTTCGTGTTTCAGATCGCGGCGCATGAGGAAACGTTCGGCCTCGAGCGCCTCTATGAGACTTGTCGCGTGGCGCGCGCATTGTGCGATCCGCTCAACATCGGCCGCGTCATCGCACGGCCGTTCGTTGGAAAGACGGCGAAGGATTTTCGCCGCACCCCAAATCGCAAGGATTTCTCCATTCCACCGTTGCCCGGCAACATCTTTGCGCGCGCCGCCGAGGCGGGGCGCGACATTGTTTCGATCGGCAAGATCGGCGACATTTTCGCGCACCGCGACACCGGCCGCGAATGGAAGGGGAAGTCCAACGACGATCACGTCGATCTCACCATCAAGGCGCTGAAGGAGACCGCCGATGGCGGCTTCATCTTCGCCAATCTCGTCGATTTCGACACCGAATGGGGACACAGGCGCGACGTGGCTGGCTACGCCGCGTGCCTCGAAGCCTTTGACAGGCGACTGCCGGAAATCCGCGGCGCGGCGCGACCGGGCGATCTCGTGGTGCTGACGGCCGACCACGGCAATGACCCGACCTGGCGCGGCTACGATCATACAAGAGAGCACGCGCCGTTGCTCGCCTTTGGTCCCGGCATGCAGCCCGGCCCGGTCGGCGCGCGCGCGAGCTTCGCAGACATCTGCGAGACCGTCGCGCATCATCTCGGCTTGCCGGTCGGGAAGACGGGAAAGAGCTGGCTGTGAGTTTCGTTCTTGACCCGAAGCTCGCGGCCGACACGCTGTTTGTCGGCGATCTCGCTTTGTCGCGCGCGCTGTTGATGAATGACGCGCGCTACGACTGGTTGATCCTTGTTCCGCGCCGGTCGAGTTTAGTTGAACTGATCGATCTGGCGCGCGACGAGCGCGCGGCGCTGATGGAAGAGATCGCGCGCGCCAGCGAGGCGATGCGCGGCCCGGGTGTGACCAAGATCAACGTCGGCGCGCTCGGCAACATCGTGCGGCAATTGCATGTGCACGTGGTCGCGCGGCGCGAGGGCGATTTTGCCTGGCCGGGGCCGGTGTGGGGCGCGGGCCGGGCGCTGCCCTATGAGGAGGCTGCAGGCCGAGAGAAAGTCGAGGCGTTGAAGCTAGCGCTCGCGCTTAGCTGAAGCGGCCCGCGATCTGATTGAATCGCGGTTCCCGATCCCCTCCCCCCTTGTGGGGGAGGGTTAGTTCTACTGCGTCAAACAATTTGTTTGTGAGGTGTTTTGAGTTTGTGAGCGTGACAGCATGGGCATCTTTGTAACTTTTTGGCGAGGCTGACGACGAGCTTGCGGCGCATTGTCGCGATTGAGTTCTCGACGTGCCGCTCGGGTCTGATTGGCGGCGCCGCGGGGTCGTGGACGATCGGGAAGGCTAGGTTTTTCTGGGAACAGGGGGCCACAGGGGGGAATCTCCGCTCGTTCGCGGATGAGGAACCCATAAGCAGCGATGCACAGCGTCGCGTGATGGTGGAAGCCGCGCCAGCCGCGGCCCTCGAAATGGGCAAGGCCGAGTTCGCTCTTCAGCTCTTCGTAATCGCGCTCGATGCGCCAGCGCAGTTTGGCGAAATCGACGAGCTTTTCGAGCGCGATGTCCTCGGGCAGGGTCGAGAGCCAGTATTTCGTCGGCTCGGCCTCGCCTTCCGGCCATTCGATCAGCAGCCATTCGGCTGGGCAAGGCTTCTTGCGATCGAGGCCGCCGTAAGCGGGCTGCACACGCAGGGCGGCAAAGCGCGAGGTCAACGTGGCGTTGGAGCCCTCGCGCCAGGCGACCTCCCGCCAGGCATCGGCGGGCAGGTCCAGCGCGAGACTTTTGACCGATACGGGCGCGGGAAGCTTCTCGCGCCAGCCGCGTGGCGCGCGTTTCACGCGCAGGTCCCACGCCGCCGGCGACAGAGCTTCGACGCCCGGCGCCCAGACGTTGACATTCGATTGCGCGCCGACCGCATAGGTCAATCCCATGCGGGTCAGGCCAGCGCGGAATTCGGCGCTTGTGCCGTAAGCCGCGTCCGCCAGCACGACGCCCTTCCCAACGCCCGCCGCCAACGCCGCCGCGATCTGCGCCAGCGCGATCTCGGGTTTCTTCTTGAACCTCACTTCGTCGGGCACGCCGGCCTTCTTGCGCCGCACGGGGTCGCCAGCCCAGTCTTCCCCGAGATACAATTGATACGCCACCGGCAGGCTTGCCGCGTGATTGGCGATGGAGAGCGTCACCGCGATCTGGCAATTGTCGGTCTTGCCCAACCGCCCGCAATATTGCCGGCCAACGCCAACCGAATGCACGCCCTTCTTGGCAAAGCCCGTGTCATCGACGATCCATGCCTCGATCGGACCGCCCCGCGCTTCCATCGCCGGCAGGCAAGCTAGCCGCGCACCCTCGCCAGCACCGCATCGTCCGACCACGCGGCCTGGCCGACGAAATGCAGCAACGACTGATGCTCCGCCGAAACGCGCGAGGGCTCGACCAGCGCCGCCATCGGCTCCACGCTCTTGCGCTCCATAGGCATCAACAATCCCGTGCAATAACCATTCAACGCCCGCGCCCTGCGGACATTCCCCAGCGCCTGCGCCAGAGACTCGACATACGCATCAAAACGCGATTCACTCGATTGCGTCGCCGCGCTCATAAATCTCGCCAGTTCGAAAGAGAAATGCGAATCACCAGATTATCAAAACATCGCCCAGCGCGAATCGGAAATTGACTCAGAAGAATTAGGGTGGGGGTAATCCTGAAAGCGTGGTGGTTTTCACCCCCACCCCAACCCTCCCCCATCAAGGGGGAGGGAGCCGCCGACGGTTCTTCGTGATCGGGACTGCTCTAGCGCGCAATTCGCCGCTATTCCGCGCCTTCGCTACTCCCAACTATCGATCTTGATCTCGTTCGGCCAGGGCTCGCCCTTCCCCGTCTCCAGAATCGATTTGAGGTTCAAGAGAAACACCGCCCATTTGGTGCTGCAATGGTGCATGAACTCGGTCGGCTCCTTCCAGCCTTCGTGCTTGAAGAGAATCGTGGTCCATTCGCCGTTCGGCTTCACCTCGAAACCAATCTTGGTATGGAGCCAATCCTCCGGCCCTTCGACCACCTGCCAGAGGACGCGGGCGTCAGGCTGAAGTTCCAGCACCTTCATGTCGAAGCCGTTCGCGCCGAACCGGAACTTCAGCACACCGTTCAAACGCTCGTCGCCGGACGTGTCTCCCGTCCACCAGCGCGAGAGCCCGGCGACCGTTGCGAGCATCTTGTAGACATCGGGGGGCGAAACGCCCTTGATTCCGACCTTGTGGAGGATGTCGGGCATTGTGAGATCTCCTGCCGAGGCGTTGAGGACCTCTCAGGACATATTCTTGTTATGAGTTGAGCGTGAGTAACAAGATTGGCGGGATTTTGGATGCGCGTCATCCAAAGTATCTTGCGGTCGGCTGGTACCACCCTCACCCCCGGCCCCTCTCCCGGACGGGAGAGGGGGGCTTGTCCAGCTGACGGTCGCTTGCTCTAGCCTCTTACCCTCGGCATCAGGATCATGTCCCAGGGGCTCGGCATCTCGCCGCACTTCACGTGCACGAGCGCGGGCTTGTCGGCGGCAAAAGCTTCGTTGAGGGCGCGCTCCAGTCCGGGCGCGTCGGCGACCCGATGGGCGGCCACCCCAAAACTTTCGGCGACGCGCGCGAAATCGGGATTTGTGAGATCGGCGGCGATATGGCGGCCGCCGAAATTCTCCTTCTGCAGCAGCTTCACATTGCCGAACTGGCCGTTGTCGAACACGACGACGACGACGCCGAGATTGTGCTGGGCGGCGGTGGCGAGTTCTCCGATCTGATAGAGAAAGCCGCCGTCGCCGGCCGTGGCGAGCACTTTTCGGTCCGGCAGCGCCGCCTTCACGCCGAGCGCGGTTCCAAAACCCCAGCCGAGATTGTCCTGCGAGCCCGGCGACAGATAGGTGCGCGGCTTGTAGACGGGAAAGGCGAGGCGATTGGCGAAGCCGAGCTGCGTGACCTCATCAACCAACACGCCGTCTTCAGGCAAAGCGCGGCGCATGGCGTGGACAAAGCTCATCTGAGGTTCGAGCCGCGAAAGACGATCAGCGAGCCAGGCGCGATGGGCCGCGATCTCGTCGGCGCGGCTTTCGCGCTTGCTCAAATAGGCCGGCAAGCGGTCGATCAGCGCGGCGACGCCTTCGCGGGCGTCGGCAACTATCGCCGCGTCGGGCCTCGCCCAGCGTTCGGTCTCTTCCGCGTCGATGTCGATGCGCACCACCTTTATGTTCTTGTCCATGCCCCACTGAGAATTCTGGATCAGCATCTTGGTGCCGATGCCGATGACCGCATCCGCCTCGCGCCATAGCCGGTGACCGATAGGCAGATTGACGGCGAGGCGATGGCGCGCGGAGACAACCCCCTGCCCTCGCCGATAAGCGATCACCGGCGCCTCCAGAAGTTCGGCGAGCGCCGTCACTTCCGCGGACGCGTCGAGAGCGCCGGCGCCTACGACGATGATTGGCTTTTTCGCCGAGCCGAGCACCTTTGCGGCGCGCTCGATCGCCTCCGGGTCTAGCGGAGGCGGCGGGGCGCCTCGAAGGCAGGCAAAAGGCGCACCGGGGCGCGCCGGCCCCAGACATCCATGGCGCATTCGAGGTAGGCGGGGCCTTTGCGACCCCGGGTGGCCGCGGCCAGCGCCTCGTTGACGAGTTGGGCGCCTCGTGCGGCGCACGGATGCGATCCGCATATTTGCTGAAGTGGCGCGCGAGGCCGATCTGATCCCGCAATTCGTGCAGATAGCCGTGGCCGCGATCGATCTCTCGCTGCGGGATCTGGCCGCTCAACGCCAGCACCGGCGCGTTGAGCGTCTGAGCGGTCAGCATCGCCGCGCTCGCGTTGAGAAAGCCGGGTCCGGGCACGACCGAGAAAGCCTGCGGCTTGCCGGTCGCGAGCGCCGCGCCGAGCGCCATATAGGCCGCGCTCTGCTCGTGGCGCGAATGGACGATCTTCAAACGGTCTTGCGAAGCGAAGAAGGCGTCGAACAACGGGTCGTTGTGGACGCCGGGCAGCGCGAAGAGCTGAGTGAGGCCCGCCGCTACGAGTGTTTCGACGGTCGCCTCGGCGGTGGAAAGCGACGCGGGCGCGTTCGGGGCGTCGGACAAGATCGGCCCTCCTTTCAAGGACGCGCCCGCCTAGCGCGTCGATGCGCAAGGCGCAACGCTCGCGACGCGTTCAGAGTCTTAATAGTTCCAGTCGACTTACTTAAAGCTAATTCTTTTTGCCGTCTTGACCGCTGTCGCTCCTCCGCCGCAAAGGCCTGCCATCGTTTTGGGCGAAATGGCTTTTCGAAGGGAAGCGCATGTTGGAGACGGGAGAACGCAACAAGGATTTCGGCGCCGACAAATTCGGCTTTGCAGGCTTGCAGGGCGTGCATTGGAACCTCCATGCGCCCCGCCTCTATGAGTTTGCGTTGCAAGGGCACGAGGCGCACATCGCCGAGCACGGACCGCTGGTCGCCGACACCGGCGTCCACACCGGCCGCAGCCCCAAGGACAAGTTCATTGTTCGCGACGCCGAGACGGACCCGATCGTCTGGTGGGACAACAACAACGCGATGTCGGGCGAGCATTTCGAGACGCTGCTCGGCGATTTCCTCGCTCATGCGAAGAACAAGACTTTATTTGCCCAGGACCTATATGGCGGCGCCGATCCCGCGCTGCGCGTCAAGGCGCGCGTCTTCACGGAATTCGCCTGGCACTCTCTGTTCATCCGCAACCTGTTGATCCGGCCGCCGCGCGAAGAGCTCGCTACCTTCGCGCCGAGCCTGACGATCGTCGATCTGCCTTCCTTCAAGGCGGATCCGAAGCGTCATGGCTGCCGGACCGAAACGGTCATCGCCTGCGATTTCACCCGCAAGATCGTGCTGATCGGCGGCACCAGTTATGCCGGCGAGATGAAAAAGTCGGTCTTCACCTACCTCAACTATGTGCTGCCCAAGCAGAGGGTGATGCCGATGCATTGTTCGGCGAACACCGCGCGGGACGGCGGCGGCGCTGCGATCTTCTTCGGGCTCTCAGGCACCGGCAAGACGACCTTGTCGGCGGATCCGCATCGCACGCTGATCGGCGACGACGAACACGGTTGGGGCAAAGGCGGCATCTTCAATTTCGAAGGCGGCTGTTACGCCAAGGCGATCAAACTTTCGCGCGAGGCTGAGCCTGAAATCTATTCGACGACCGAACGCTTCGGCACGGTCATGGAAAATGTGACGCTCGATCCCGAGCTGCGGGTTCCCGACTTCGACGACGAGAGCAAGACCGAGAACACGCGCATCGCCTATCCGATGCACTTCATCGCCAACGCCTCGGAATCGGGGCGCGCCAAGCATCCCAAGAACGTCATCATGCTGACCTGCGACGCGTTCGGCGTGCTGCCGCCGATCGCCAAGCTCGACCCGGCGCAGGCGATGTACCACTTCCTGTCCGGCTACACGGCCAAGGTCGCGGGAACCGAAAAGGGCGTGACGGAGCCGTCGGCGACTTTCTCGACCTGCTTCGGCGCGCCGTTCATGCCGCTGCATCCCGCCGTCTACGGCAATCTGCTCCGCGAACTCGTGGCGCGGCATCACGTCGACTGCTGGCTCGTCAACACCGGCTGGACGGGCGGACGGGTCGGCGTCGGCCGGCGCATGCCGATCCGCGTGACGCGGCGGCTGCTGACCGCCGTGCTCGACGGCTCGCTGCACAGCGTGAAATTCCGCACCGATCCGCATTTCGGCCTGGCGGTGCCGACGGAAGCGCCGGGGGTCGAGCCGCACATCCTCGATCCGTTCAAGACCTGGCGCAGCAAGGCGGAATTCGCGGAGACGGCCGGACGTCTCGTCAACATGTTCCGCGACAATTTCCGCAAGTTCGAGGAGCACACGGACGACCACGTCCGCAGCGCGGGGCCTTCGCCGAAAATGGCGGCGCTCTGAGGTCGAGCGCCTAAACGGCGCCGTTGTAGCGCCGCTCCGCACGGTTTTGCCCTGATTGGCGCGCACCTGTCGCACGAACGTCACAACGGCAAAGTTTAAGTCGGCCGAACTCGTTCGCGCGGAGACGTGAAATGGCTGCCGACATCTCCAATCTCAACTCAAAGCAGGCCGCCTACAAGCAGGCTGTCGAGATCTGGATCGCCGCCATCCGCGAGGAGGAGGCGCTCGCGTCCGTCGCGCACAATGTCGCGGAAATCGACCAATGGGAGGCTGCGCACTTTCGCGAAGACGACATGCGCGCGAAGGTCAAGGCGGCGAAAAAGGACTACGAGGACGCCCTGCGCCTCGCCCATTTCGAATTCTAGATCGAGGCTCGCGGTTGAGTTTTACTCCGCCGCCGAAGCGAATTTGCTCTCCACCGCGCGCACGGCGAGCGCGAACTGGCGCAGCTCTCGCTCCACATCTTCGGTCGAAGCGTTCGGGTGGATGCGGCGGTACTGCGCATCCAGCGCGCGCAGCGAATTTCGATAGACCGCGGCGCGGCTCAATCGTGACAACGGCCGACCGCCCGAGATATTGACGGCCTTGTTCAAGATCGCAACGTAATCAACCATCGCAAACGCTCCCAATAAAGACGCTTACGCGGCCGTGTGGCCCCCGGCTGGAAAATCATTGTGGCGCAACATAGCGCTTACGTCGAGTCCTCGTCCGCAAGTTGAGCACAGGAGGTTTAATTTCCACATCTCCTGGAATTGATTTGACCGCCTTTGCTTTGGGGGATGCAATGCGCAGGTCCTAGCAAGACAAGGAGTTTGCTTGCGCGCTCTGCTTATCATCCTTTCACTGTGTCTGACCAGCGCTCCGGCCTGGGCCCAGTCGCTCTCCGTCATGCGCGGCGAGATCGTATCGATATCGGGCGACGGCGTCATCGCCGCAAAAACCCGCGCCGGCGAACCCGCGACCGTGCGCTTGAAACCGGACGCCCGCGTCATTGCCGTCCTGCCGGCGAGCCTGGAGGATCTGCGGCAGAACGCCTATATCGGGGTCGCCGCCGTGCCGCAGGCCGATGGCCAATTGCGGGCGCTCGAAGTTCACATCTTTCCCGAGGCGTTGCGTGGCGCAGGCGATGGCCACCGCGCTTTCGATCTCGCGCCGGGCAGCACAATGACCAACGGCAACCTGTCCATCCGCGTCGAAGCCGTCGACGGGCCGAAGATCACGGTTGCCTATGCCGGCGGCGAGAAGACGATCTTGATCGACCACTCGACCAAGATCGTCACCTTCGCGCCGGGCGAGCGCGCCGAACTGAAACCGGGCGCTGAGATCATTGCGCGAGGGCAGAAGGCCGACGACGGCGCCATCGAGGCCCAATACGTGAACGTTGGCCGCGGCGTCGTGCCGCCGATGTAGGCTCAATCTGCAAGCGTCGTTTCGACGCGGAAGCCCGCGGAACGGGCGACATGATTGAACAGTCGCTCCAGCGCATGTTCCGGCGCCCCGTCCGTGCGCCCTGCTTCTGTTGCGAACGCGGTTTCGGAAAGTTTTAGAGCGGCGAGCGGCGCCAGGGCGGCGGGACGCGCCCAAAACATCGTCCCCTCGAAGAAATCGAATTCTGGCCCGGTGAGGGGAGCGCCGAGTTGTTCGCTGAGCCGAAGGACATCGGTTCGGTTCTTGCCGAGCACATCGGCAGGTCTTTGCGCCGTGGAAGCGGACAGGAAACGCGCCGAGCCGACGACGCCGAGATCGGGCGCGGCGTCGAAGCGGGCGATCAGCGCCTCGACGCGGGCGGAGTCGGCGATGAGGTCGTGGAAATTTACGCGTCGCAGGGCATCTCCGAACGCCGGCATGCGCCCGCCGCCGAGCGAACGCTTGCCGTGCAGCTTGCAGACGAGCGCGTAAGGCTCGAACGCGCCTTGCTCCAGTAGCGTCAGAAAAGGTCTGACGTCGCGGCCGAGATTTTCGACGACCCTCACCTCTGCGCACGGAAAGGCGGCGCGCGCGCGCTCCGCCAGCGCTTCGTCCGGCGCATTGAGGGTCAGGAACAGGCGAAAGGGGACGCGCCAGCGGCTGAGCAGGGTTTCGAGTTCGTCCCAGAGTTCGGTGTAGTAGAGATGCACGGCCACGGCGACGCGGGGCGGTTCGCTCGAGGCGCGCCCGAGGGCCGGCGCGAAGGGCCAGCCGGCGACGATCTCCGGGTGAGCGCCCAGGAATTCGCCGTCCCAGGCGCTCATGTGCCGGCGCGCCGCCTCGATGTGCTTGCGATAGCGGCGCGATTCTACGCGAGAGCCGTCGGGATAGAAGGCGACGCCGGGAAAGGCGAGTTCCGCCCCTTTCCAGGCGCCGCTAAGCCGGCGAAATGATGAAAGACCTATTTGCGGCCAGGAAAGCTCGCTGAGCCGGCCGTCGGCGGGAGCGACCGAAAGCTGAACGGAGGGGTCGTCGAGACGCGCCAGCAACGGCAGGGCGCCTGGAACCGGCAGGAACCGGCGGCCCAGATTTTGGATCGAGATCGCGACATAGCCGCGCTTGCGCGCCGCCGGTTCGAAATCCAGTCGCACCCAGCGCGCCCGCACCCGATCTCGCTCCTAACCATTCGCGCGGGCATCTATCGCGACCCCGCCAATTCTTTCAACAATTTGCTTGCCGTTGAAGTTGCAGCCGATCTAGCCAAGTCCTAATAGGGATTCGGGAGGCGGATCACATGCGGGTCCTGGCTGTCTGGTGGGCTTTGGCGGGAGGCGCGGCGTGCGCGACGGTCGCGGCGGTCGAGGTCGAGCGCATGGGCGGCATCGACACCGTTTTTTCGACGCTCGAGGAAACGGTCTCGCCGCAAAAGGCCCCCAAGATCGCAACGACAGCTCCAGCGCCCACGCCGGCCGCATCGACGAAGGTCGCCAGCCTCGAGCCGTCGGCCGCACCGCCGAACACTGCAAAACCTGAAGATTCGCCGGCCGCGCCGGCATTTGACGTGGTGCGCGTCGAACCGAGCGGCGATACCGTCGTCGCCGGCCATGCGGCCCCTCACGCGATGATCGAATTGCGCGACGGCGCCAAAGTGCTCGGCAAGGCGACGGCGGACGACAGCGGGCAATTCGTCATCATTCCGGACCCGCTGCCTCAGGGCGAACATACGCTGCAACTCGCCTCTCAAGACAGGACCGGGGCGGAAATCACGTCCAAGGTAGCTCCGGTAAAAGTCGAGGCCGCCGTCGCCGAGACGCGGCCAAAACCGTTGCCCGCAGCGAAACCCCCTTCACCTCCGGCGGTGGCCGTCGCCGCTCCGGCGCCGGTCCCCTCGCCGGCCCCGATTGTGCGGCCTTCGGTGGTGGCCAAGGCGAGCCCGACCGGTTCGCTCCCGGCGACGCCTGAGCCGTCTCCGTCCGTCTCACCGACAGCGACGACGCTCGCCCTGGCGGCTGCTCCCGCCGCGTCGCCTGCGCCCTCGCCAAATCCGGCTCCGAGCATGACCGCGTCCGCTCCGGCGCCCGCTGCCGCTCCGTCGCCGACGCCCACTCAGGCGCTGCTCGCCGCTCCGGCTCAAGCCCCCGCTCCCGCGCCGGCCCCAGCACAGACGCAAGCCGTCGCAGCGGCGCCGCTCGCCGCTCCAGCGCCAAGCCTCGTCGCGCCGCCGCCTCCCTCGGGCGCATCCGGCGACCTGAAAATTGTCAAGGCGAAGCCCAACGACGCGGGAGGCCTGGAGGCGAGCGGCGACGCCGCGCCGGGCGAGCGCGTACGGCTCACGCTCAATGGCGCCTTCATCGCCGAAGTCGTCGCCAATGCGCTCGGACGCTGGTCGCTCACCGTCGAGCGCGGCCTGACAGCCGGCCTCTACGCGCTTCGCGCCCAGGCGGTCGAGCCCAGCGGGGCGACGGGCGCATCGACCGATGCAACCTTCGCCTATGCGCCCAGACCCGGCGCCGCTCCGGCGGCCGAGCCCGCCGCGCCGGCGATCGTGGCCGCCGCTCCCGCAAGCGAGACACCGAGCGGCATGGCGAACACAACGGTCGCGACGGTTGCGGGTGAGGCGATCAAGCCAATTGCTCCCTCAACCCCGATCGTCGTCGCCAACGCAGACCCTTCGCACGCGGTGGTCGCCGAGCTTCGCACCGCCACCGTCATCAAGGGCGACAACCTTTGGGACCTCGCGCGCCACTTCTATGGCGACGGGCTGCGCTATTCCGACATTTTCCACGCCAACTCCGGCCTGATCCACAACCCGAACCTCATCTATATCGGGCAGGTGTTCGTCGTGCCGCAGGACGCCCAGAAGACTCGGTGAGAATCCCTCCCCGACAAGCCGAGGGATCGCGGCGGAGCAAGCGCGGGCCTCAGGCCGGCTCGAAATTCGTCGCGACGCCGTTGATGCAATAGCGCAGGCCGGTCGGCGGAGGACCATCGTCGAAGACATGGCCGAGATGCGAGCCGCAGCGCGCACAATGGACCTCAGTGCGCGCCATGCCCCACGACCTGTCCGTCGAGGTCTCGACTGATCCGGGCACCGGATCGTTGAAGCTCGGCCAGCCCGTGCCGCTCTCGAACTTGCGCTTCGATTCGAACAGCGGCTGGCCGCAGCCCGCGCAGGAGAACACGCCCGGCCGCTTCTCCCAGTTCAACGCGCAGGAGCCGGCGCGCTCGGTGCCGTGCTCGCGCATGATGTGGAATTGCTCTGGCGTCAGCAGCTTGCGCCATTCAGCATCGGTGTGGGTGACGGGGAAAGCGCCTGCCGACATGAGAACCTCTTCCTGGCCTTTAGCCTTCATTTAGCGCGGGCGCGGCCTTAAGCAACGCCGCAGGCGCATTTCGCGGGCCCGAGCTTGAATGTTACTCGACCGCCAGCATGAACTGCGCCTGCGCGAGCCGCGCGAAGGCGCCGCCTTTGGCGACGAGCGCGTCGAAATCGCCGGTCTCGACGATGCGGCCGCGATCGAACACCAGGATCAGATCGGCGTTGCGGATGGTGGCGAGCCGATGGGCGATCACGAAGGTCGTGCGGCCCGCGCGCGCGGAATCCAGAGCGTCCTGAAGCTTCGCCTCGGTTTCGGCGTCGAGCGCGCTGGAAGCTTCGTCGAGCACGAGAATCGGCGGGTTCTTCAGAAGCGCGCGCGCAATCGCCAGCCGCTGGCGCTCGCCGCCCGAGAGGTTGCGGCCGCGCTCGCCGATCAGCGTTGCGACGCCTTCGGGCAGGCGCCAGACGAATTCGGCGGCCTGCGCCGCCTGCAAGGCGCGCTCGATTTCCGCCTCGTTCGCATCGGGCTTGCCGATCCGCAAGTTTTCCTCGATCGAGCGGGCAAGCAGCATCGGCTCCTGGAACACGACGCCGATGTTGGCGCGCAGCGAGTTCAGCGTCATGTCCCTGATGTCGAGGCCGTCGATCGTCACGCGTCCCTGACTTGGATCGAAGACGCGCGACAGCAGCGACATCGCTGTCGATTTGCCGGAGCCCGTCGCCCCGACCAGCGCGATCGTCTGCCCGGCCAACGCCCTGAAGCTCACTCCGTCGAGCGCGGGCCGGTCCTCGACATAGGCGAAGCCCACGCTCTCGAAGGCGACATCGCCCTTCAGGCGCCCCGCATCGCGAGCGCCGGGCATGTCCCGGACGGTCGGGACCTCGTCCATCATCTCAAAAAATTCGCGCATCTGCGGCGCCTGGCCGAACAGGAAATTGACGAAGCCGACGGTCTGTTCGAGCCGGCCGACGAGGCCGGTCGCGAGGCTCATGAAGGCCACGATCTCGCCGACGGTGGTCTTTCCCTGCAAGTTGAGCGCGACGCCGGCGACGAAGATCGCAAACAAGGTGACGGTCGCGGCCGTGCGCGTCGCGACCGAATTGATCGCCCACCAGGTCAGCACCGGGAATTGCGTGGCGAGCATCCGCTCGCTCACCGCCTCGAAATCGCGCGTCTCGCTCATCGATGCGGTTGAAGCTCTGGACGACCGGCAGATTGGCGAGCGCATCCGACACACGCTCGGCGAGGTTGGTCGCGACGGCGTTCGCCTTGTCCTGCAGCTCGTTGGAGCGGCCGATGACGAGGTTCATCGCGATCGCGAAGAAGGCGACGAGCACGATCAGGATGCCGCCGAGCCAGACGTTGAAGAACAGGGTCAGCGGCAGCATCACGAACAGGCTCGCGAAGTTGACGCAATGCATGCGGAAGAAGTTGAGCCAGACGACGAACATCGCGTTCGCGCCTTCGATCATCACCTTGAGCAACCGCCCGGAATGCGAGCGCGCGTGGAAGAGCTGCGAGAGCCGCATCACATGCTCGAAATAGCCGGCCATCGCCGCGACGCGGCGCCGGTGCGACAGCCGGTCCGCATGGAGCGAGACGAGCACGCCGCCGACGATCGAAAACAGCCCGAACCCGCCCCAGAGCGCGACGAGCGGGGCAATGTCGCGCCAATCCTTCAGACCCGATGTCAGCCGGTCGATCACCTTGCCGAACACCATCGGTTCGGCGAACTGGGTGAAGGCCAAGGCGAAATTGGCGAGCGCCAGCGCAACGGCGGTCGGCAGCACGGCCCGGAGGAACCCCAGCACCCGGGCGTAGAGGAGAAGGAACGACATTTTGGACCTGAAGCGGATTGAATGTCCGCATTGGGTTTGCGTTAGCGCAGTTTGTGGACAAAATCGCCGACGATGCGAAGATTCTCTATTTTCGTCCGCCGATTTTTTTTGCCTGCGGTTGTTGTGCTTGCGGCGCTCTATGGGCTTGCAGCCTATTTGCTCGCGCCGACCTTCTGGCGCCATTACGAGCGCCAGCGTGCGCTGGCCGACAAGGCGATGGTCACGACGACGAGCCTCGGCATTCCCGGCGATCCGCTCAATGTCGGCATCGAGGGCGCGCGAGACGATCTGATCTGTGCTTTTGCCCAGGCCGGCTGGCAGCCAGCCGATCCGGTGACGCTCGCCTCGAGCCTCAAGATAGCCTCGAGCGTCATGCTGCGCCGGCCCTATCATGCGGCGCCCGTCAGCAATCTGTTCTGGGACGGCCGCAAGGAGGACCTCGCCTTCGAAAAGCCCTCGGGCGTCTCGCCGAGCCACCGCAATCACGTGCGCTTCTGGCTCGCGCTCGCCAAGGGCGACAGCGGCGCGCCGGTCTATTTCGGCGCCGCCACCTTCGACCGCAGCGTGGGCCTGAGCGAATATACCGGACAGATCACCCACCACATCGCGCGCCGACGTCGACGCCGAGCGCGACCTGCTGATGAGCGATCTCACGAGCGCCGGCGAGGTCGAAGAGATCTATGAGGTCAGCGGAGTCGGACCAACCCTGTTCGCCCGCAACGGCGGCGGCGACCCCTATTTCACCGATGGCGAGATCAAGATCGCCCGCCTGCGCCCCGGCTGTGAGCCGCATGAAGCCGCAGCGGCGCCCTCGGCCCCTCAGCCGACGCTCAAGGACAGAGCGTTCCGCTGCCTCGCGGCCGTCTGGCAATGGGTAAGCTAGCGCCAGCCGCGGCGACCTCGCCGCTAACAGCCGCTTGACGCCCGCTAACAGCCGCTAAGCGTCCGTTATGAGCGGTTAAGCGTCCGTCAAAGTCCGTTAAAGTCCGCCAAAAGCCGCTTGTTTACCGGCCCATTTCTAATGTTTTCAAAGGCTTGAGCCAAAAATTCGCGCGAAATATTTTCCGTTCGGTTTTTGCCGGCTGGTTTGAAATGTCCTCGGGTCATATCGAGGAGATGATATCATGATTTTCTGATTTGCGGAAGAGAAATTTCGAGGCTTATCGCGTTGGTGTTGTTGGGACAAGCTACGAGCGCGTGATGCGCCGATATGCCGCAAGCCTCCCCGGGACAAAGAATACAGGCGGGTAAACGCGATTCCGTGTCGTCGCAATCCTGTCAGCGTGAAGCGTGTTTAAGGTAAGGACGGGTTGCGCGGCGACCGGATTGCCTGCAGATCCGCTGCTCCTCATCGAGGTTCGCAAGCGTCGTCCTCCAAGTGAAGCTTGGCAATCCCGCCTACTCCGCACTCAGGATCATTGGGCAAGAAATCCCCCGTCGACGGCTAGCACATGCCCGATGACCATCGACGCTGCGGGGCTGGCGAGGAACAGGATTGCGTTCGCGACCTCCTGGGGCATCGCGAGGCGTCGCGCCGGCGTGAGGCGCTCGACGGCAGAGAGAAATTCCGGATTGTCCTTGAGCGCGGCGATGAAGTCGGTCTCGACCCAGGTCGGCGCGACCGCGTTCACGCGAACGCCCTTCGGCGCCCACTCGACGGCAAGCGCGCGCGTCATGTTGACGATCGCGCCCTTTGTGGTCTGGTACGAGATATTCGGGTAGAGGCCGCCGCCGGACAGGCCCATGATCGACGCGACATTGACGATCGCCCCGCGCCCTTGCGCAGTCATCACGCGACCTGCTGCGCGCGCGCAGATAAAGCTGCCGGTCATGTTGACGTCGACGACGCGCTGCCAGTCGGCAATCGAGAGTTCGGTGCTCGGCCGGCGAATCGCGATGCCGGCGTTGTTGACCAGCACGGAGATGCGACCCTCGAGCGCATCGATGCTCTTGAAGGCCGCGTCGACCGCAGCTTCGTCCGTCACGTCAACGAGATGGCCGAGGCACTTTTCACCCAACCCTGCGGCCGTGGCCTCCACCGCATCTCCGTCGCGATCAAACAGGTGGACGCGCGCGCCGGCGCGCAGAAAGGTTTCGGCCGTCGCGCGGCCGATTCCGCGCGCGCCGCCGGTGATGATGGCGACTTCGCCGTCCAACCGGAACGGATCTTCGATGGAAGCAGAGGTGGTCATTGCTTTGCCTTCAACGACAAGTCCGAAGCGATCGGCGCCAGGACAGGAAATTGTCATCCCCGCGAACGCGGGGATCCAGTGTCGTAGGGCGCTGCGGTTTATATGTTTGCAGTCTTTTTCTACAGTCTGAGCGTCTCACACTGGATCCCCGCTTTCGCGCTACAGTATACTGACATCTTTGTTTGGTGCACGAAGGCGGGCGTTTGCCCCCTTCTCCCCTTGCGGGAGAAGGTGCGCGAAGCGCGGATGAGGGGTCCGCGCCGCGAGAAAGCACGTTTGCGGGTCGGATGCACCGGCGTTGCAACCCTGCGAGCCGAGCCAAATCTGGAAACGACCCCTCATCCCCCCTTCGGGGACCTTCTCCCGCAAGGGGAGAAGGGGTTAATCACCAGACCTCGGCTCGATATAAATGTCTGCATACTGTAGCGCTTTCGCGGGGATGACACGGGACGCGTCTATCCTCGCGCTTATGGGTCGCTGACCGCGGCTGCCGGGCTCAACGAGCCCGGCTACAAAACTCACGCCGCAAAAATCGAGGCGCCTGCATCCGCCCGGCCGACATTGGCGCGGAAGGAGCGGAACAGCTCGCGGCCGACGCCGTGATGATTGGCGCTGAGATCGGCGCGGGCGTGCGGCCGGTTCTCCCATTCCTCGGCGCCGACCTTGACTTCGAGCCGGCCGGCGGGCGCGTCGAGACGCACGATATCGCCGTCGCTGATTTTTGCGATCGCCCCGCCGTCGGCGGCTTCGGGCGTCACATGGATCGCCGCCGGCACTTTTCCGGAGGCGCCGGAGAGCCGCCCGTCGGTGACGAGCGCAACCTTGAGGCCGCGGTCCTGCAACACGCCGAGCGGCGGCATCAGCTTGTGCAGTTCCGGCATGCCGTTCGCGCTCGGCCCCTGGAAGCGCACCACCGCGACGAAATCGCTTGTGAGTTCGCCCGCTTTGAACGCCTTCTGCAGTTCTTCCTGGCTGTCGAACACGCGCGCCGGCGCCTCGATGACATGGCGCTCATGCGCGACGGCAGAGGTCTTGATGACGCGACGGCCGAGCGGGCCTTCGAGCACGCGCAAGCCGCCCGTCGCCTGGAACGGCTTGTCCGCCGGGCGCAGAATGGCTTCGTCGGCGCTATCCCTCGCCGCCTCGCGCCAGACGAGTTCGCCCTGCGGGCCGAGCGCGGGCTCGACGACGTAATCGCCGAGCGAGTCGCCGGACACCGAGCGCGCGTCCTCGTGCAGCAAGCCCTCTGAGATCAGCGAGCGGATCATGACGGGCATGCCGCCGGCCGCCTGGAAATGGTTCACGTCGGCCTTGCCGTTCGGATAGACGCGCGCCAGCAGCGGCGTCACTTCGGCGAGATCGGCGAAATCGTCCCAGTTGAGATTGATGCCGGCCGCCGCGGCCATGGCGATCAGGTGGATCGTCAGGTTGGTCGAGCCGCCGGTCGCATGCAGGCCGACGACGCCGTTGACGATGGCGCGCTCGTCGATCACGTGTCCGATCGGCGTGAAGGAATTGCCCGCCGCCGTCAATTCGAGCGCGCGCTTCGCGCCCGCCTCCGTCAGCGCGTCGCGCAGCGGCGTGTTTGGATTGACGAAGCGCGGCGCCGGGCAGATGCAGGCCCATGATCTCCATCAGCATCTGGTTGGTGTTGGCGGTGCCGTAGAACGTGCAGGTGCCGGGGCCGTGATAGGCTTTCGCCTCCGACTCCAGCAGTTCCGCCCGCGTCGCCTTGCCCTCGGCATAGAGCTGGCGGATCTTTGACTTGTCGTCGTTGGACAGGCCCGAAGTCATCGGGCCGGCGGGCAGGAACACCGACGGCAGATGGCCGAACGACAGCGCGCCGATCAGCAGGCCCGGCACGATCTTGTCGCAGACGCCGAGATAGACGGCGGCGTCGAACATCTGGTGCGACAGCGCGACCGCGGTCGAAAGCGCGATCACGTCGCGCGAGAACAGGGAGAGCTCCATGCCCGCCTCGCCCTGCGTGACGCCGTCGCACATGGCGGGCACGCCGCCCGCGACCTGCGCCGTGCCGCCCGCCGCGCGCGCCGCGCGCTTGATGATCTCGGGGAAGCGCTCGTAGGGCTGATGGGCCGACAGCATGTCGTTGTAGGCGGTGACGATCGCGAGGTTCGGCGCGTCGCCGCGCTTCAGCGCTTCCTTGTCGTCGGCGCCGCAGGCGGCAAAACCGTGGGCGAAATTGGCGCAGCCGAGTTTTTTTCGGGTCGGCCCCGAATTTACGGCCTCGGCGATGCGATCGAGATAGCGGCGGCGCGAGTCGCGGCTGCGCTCGACGAGGCGCTCGGTGACTTCGCCGACGCGCGCGTGCAGGGATGACGGCATGAGAGGACCTCGTTGCGCTGGGGGGACTTTTGTCCTTGAGAACCCTTCTTACGGCGCCGCACAAAAAGCGGAAAGCGGCCGCGTTGGCTTCCCTTGTCTTTCGATAGGAAAAGTGGGAAGTAGCGGCCGGGATTTGCTGAATTCACCGGGAGGATTCCGATGCGCATTGGCGACACCGCTCCAGATTTCGAAGCCGACACCACGCAGGGCCACATAAAATTCTACGACTGGCTCGGCAATTCCTGGGCCGTATTGTTCTCCCACCCCAAGGATTTCACGCCGGTCTGCACGACCGAGCTCGGCTACATGGCGCGCTTGAAGCCCGAGTTCGACAAGCGCAACACAAAAATCATCGGGCTCAGCGTCGATCCCGCCGACAAGCATTCGGCCTGGGCGAAAGACATCGAGGAGACACAGGGCGCGGCCGTCAACTTCCCGATGATCGGCGACCCGAGCCTGCAGATCTCAAAACTCTATGACATGCTGCCGGCCGGCGCGGGTGAGTCCAGCGAGGGCCGCACGGCCGCCGACAACCAGACGGTGCGCAACGTCTATGTCATCGGCCCCGACAAGAAGATCAAGCTGATCATCGTCTATCCGATGACGACAGGCCGCAATTTCGACGAAGTGCTGCGCGTCATCGACTCGCTGCAACTGACGGCAAAACACCGCGTCGCGACGCCGGTCAACTGGAAGCAGGGCGAGGACGTCATCATCGCGGGCTCGGTCAGCAATGACGAGGCGAAGACGATCTACCCGCAGGGGTGGAAAGAGCCGAAGCCGTATATTCGCATCGTGCCGCAGCCGAAGGGGTGACAGGCGATCCCCGCGGGGACCTTGTCGTTGCCGCGAAAGATGTCCTGGCGAAACGCTTTCCGCCACCCATCACCCTCACGCTGAGCCCGTCGAAGCGTGGTCCAGCTAGAACCACGGCCGATGCCAAGAACCGGCGGGTTGCACGACCCTCCGGGCAGTTTGGTCCATGCTTCGACAAGTCAGCATGAGGGTCGTGGTGGCGGCGACAGTAGCGCGCCAACAGCTAGCACAATAGAAGGTCGAATTCTTATCCTGCCGCCCATGAGGGCCAGCCGTAATGCGGGCGCCGTGCATGAACATCTTCCGCCAGCTTCATCACGTCTGCATCGTCGTCCGCGACATCGACAAGGCGCGCGCCTATTACGAGTTGGTCGGCATAGGCCCCTGGCGCGAATATCCGCCGCTGAGCGAATATGCAGACCTTCAGGTTCCCAACGCAGACGCATTCCTCAAGATGCGCTATCAGGTCTGTGACCTCGCCAACATCCAGCTTCAGCTTTGTGAGCCGCCCGAGGACGATTGCCCGCAGCGGCGGTTCCTCGATGAAAAGGGCGAGGGCGTGTTTCATCTCGGCTTCGAAGTTTTGGACTGCGACGCGGCGGAGGCGGAAGGGGTTGCCGGCGGTCTCGAAGTTTTTATGCGCGGCCGCCGTGCCAATGGCAGCGGTTTTGCCTATTTTGACACCGCCGACCAGGCGGGCGTGGTTCTGGAGATCCGCGCGACGCCGCCGGCGACGTGATCACCACGCGAGCTTAGATGTCCGCGAAATGGGATTTCTGGATCGACCGCGGCGGAACCTTCACCGACGTGATCGGACGCGACCCTGAGGGGCGGCTCCATGCGTTAAAGCTGCTCTCGGAGAATCCGGAAGCCTATCGCGACGCCGCCTTGCAGGGGGTCAGATCGCTGCTCGGCCTCGGCGCGAGCGATGTCATCCCCGCTGATCGCGTCGGCGAAATCCGGCTCGGCACGACGGTCGCGACCAATGCGCTGCTCGAGCGCAAGGGCGACCGCGTGCTGCTGCTCATCACCCGCGGTTTTCGCGACGCGCTGCGCATCGCCTATCAGGCGCGCCCCGACATTTTCGCCAAGGAAATATTGCTGCCCGAACAGCTCTATCAGCGCGTCGTCGAGGTCGAGGAACGGGTGCGCGTCGACGGCGCCGTTGAGACGGAACTCAACGTCGAATATTTGAAGCCGGCGCTCGAGGAAGCGCGCCGCGACGGTTTTGACGCGGTCGCTGTTGTCTTCATGCACGCGTGGAAATATCCGGAGCACGAGCGCAAGGTCGCCGAACTCTGCCGCCACGCGGGTTTCTCGCAGGTGTCGGCGAGCCACGAAGCCTCGCCGCTCATCAAACTGGTTGGGCGCGGCGACACAACGGTCGTCGACGCCTATCTCTCGCCGATCCTCTCCCGCTACGTGCAGCAGGTGGCGGGCGAACTCGGCGAGGAGACAAGCGGCGAGCGGCCACGCGTAATGTTCATGATGTCGTCGGGCGGCCTTACGCTCGCGGAAAAATTCCGCGGCAAGGATGCGATCCTTTCCGGGCCGGCCGGCGGCGTCGTCGGCATGGTCGAAACCGCGAAGCTCGCGGGCTTCCGGGAGGTCATCGGCTTCGACATGGGCGGCACGTCGACGGATGTCGCGCATTACGAGGGCGAATACGAGCGCGCCTTCGACACGGAGGTCGCTGGAGTCCGCATCCGCGCGCCGATGATGCGCATCCACACCGTCGCCGCCGGCGGCGGATCGATCCTGCACTATGAGGACGGCCGGCTGCGCGTCGGCCCGGATTCGGCCGGCGCCAATCCGGGACCCGCGAGCTATCGGCGCGGCGGCCCGCTGACCGTCACCGACGCCAACGTGCTGCTCGGCAAGCTGCAGCCGGAACTGTTCCCAAAGGTGTTTGGTCCCACTCAGGATCAGCCCCTCGATTCCGATATCGTGCGGAAGAAATTCGAGGCGCTGGCGCGCGAGATCGGCAAGCCGGCGGAGGCTGTGGCGGAAGGATTTCTGACCGTCGCGGTCGAGAACATGGCCAATGCGATCAAGAAGATTTCCGTGCAGCGCGGCTATGACGTCACCCGCTATCTGCTCAATTGTTTCGGCGGCGCGGGCGGACAGCACGCCTGTCTGGTCGCCGACGCGCTCGGCATGGAATCCGTGCTGATCCATCCGTTCTCAGGCCTGCTTTCCGCCTATGGCATCGGGCTGTCGTCGGTGTTCGCGTCGCGCCAGCAGGCGCTGCTCGCGCCGCTCGCCGAAGGCTCGCTGAGCGACATCGCTAAGACGATCGCCACGCTGAGCGACATGACGCTCGCCGAACTCGCCGAGCAAGGCGTCGCCGGCGCCGTCCGCTCAAACAAGGCCGAAGCTGCACATCCGCTACGACGGCACGGACACCACTTTGCCTGTCGATTTTTCGGAAGGGTCGATCGCCAACGCGCGACGCGCCTTCGAGTCCGCGCACAAAGCGCAGTTCGGCTTCGTCTATGAGGACAGGTCGCTGATCGTCGAGACCGTCGAGGTCGAAGGCGTGGAAGCGCGAGGCGCGCAGGGCGACGAGCCGGATCGCGCTGTCGAGGATCGCGTCGCTGAGAGCGACGACATACGTAAAATCTGGTTCGAGGGCCGATGGCGCGACTCGCGCATCTACCGTCGCGAAACGCTCTCGCCGGGCTCACGCCTCGACGGCCCCGCGCTCGTCATCGAGCCGCATCAGACGATCGTCGTCGAACCCGGCTGGCAGGCCTCGGTGACCGCGAAGAACCATCTGCTGCTGCGCCGGACGGAAGTCAAACAGCGAAACGCCGCGATCGGCACAAAGGCCGATCCGATCCTGCTCGAAGTCTTCAACAACCTGTTCATGTCGATCGCCGAACAGATGGGCGTGACGCTGCAGAACACCGCCTATTCCGTCAACATCAAGGAGCGGCTCGATTTCTCCTGCGCGGTGTTTGACCGCAACGCCGCGCTCGTCGCCAATGCGCCGCACATGCCGGTGCATCTCGGCTCGATGGACCGCTCGGTCGAGACGATCATCCGGCTCAATTCCGGCGACATTCATCCAGGCGACGTGTTTGCGCTCAACGCGCCCTACAACGGCGGCACGCATCTGCCCGACATCACGGTGGTCACGCCCGTCTTCGAAGAGAAGACCGACGATCCCAAAATTCTGTTCTGGGTGGCCTCGCGCGGCCATCACGCCGATGTCGGAGGCGCCGCGCCGGGCTCGATGACGCCGCGCGCGACGACGGTCGATGAGGAAGGCGTGCTGATCGACAACTTTCGGCTCGTCGAGCGAGGCCGGTTTCGCGAAGCGGAGCTGAAGGCGCTGCTCACCAACCATCCGCTGCCGGTGCGCAATTTCCGTCAGAACCTCGCCGACCTGAAGGCGCAGATCGCCGCCAACGAGAAGGGCGTCGCAGAGCTGCGCAAGATGGTCGCGCATTTCGGGCTCGACGTCGTCGAGGCCTATATGGGCCATGTGCAGGACAATGCGGCCGAAAGCGTGCGGCGGGTGCTCGAAAGGCTGCCCGACGATTGCGCCTACGAATACAGGACCGACACCGGCCAGGTCATCAAGGTGAGATTGACGGTCGATCGCGCGCGCCGCGCGGCCAAGGTCGATTTCACCGGCACTTCGCCCGTGATGAACAACAATTTCAACGCGCCGGAGCCGGTCGCGCGCGCCGCGGTGCTCTATGTTTTCCGCGTGATGGTTGAAAGTCCAATCCCGATGAATGCGGGCTGCCTGAAGCCGATCGAGATCGTCATTCCCGAAGGGTGCATGCTGAAGCCCGCCTATCCGGCGGCGGTGGTCGCCGGCAATGTCGAGACTTCGCAGCATGTCACCAACGCTCTGTTCGCCGCGATGGGCGTGCTCGCCAACGCGCAGGGGACGATGAACAATCTGACTTTCGGCAACGACGCCTATCAGTATTACGAGACGATCTGCTCCGGAGCGCCGGCCGGCCGGATGAACGACGGCCGGATTTTTGGGGGCGCGTCTGGTGTGCACACGCACATGACGAATTCGCGCCTCACCGATCCCGAAGTGCTGGAACTGCGCTTCCCCGTCGTGCTCGAGGATTTTCATATTCGCTTGGGTTCCGGCGGCGAGGGCGCGCGGCGCGGCGGCGACGGAACGCGCCGCACGATCCGCTTCCTCGAGCCCATGCAATGCGCCATCCTCTCCTCGCATCGCGCAAGTCCGCCGGCCGGCGCCAATGGCGGGGGCCATGGCGAAGTCGGCAGGACGGAAGTGCGCCGGCTGCGACGGACGGATCGAGACGCTGCTCGCCTGCGACGAAACGTCTTTGCAGGCCGGCGAGGCCGTCATCGTGACGACGCCGACGCCCGGCGGCTATGGTGAGATATGAGCCAAACTCTGGAGACGTCGCCCTTCTCCGCTTGGCGGAGAAGGTGGCCGAAGGCCGGATGAGGTGTGGAAAGCCAAAGCGGTCACTCTGGAGGTTTTCACCAAGCGTCATGCCATCGCCTGGATTGTTTGACCGAAGGCGGACGCCACGGGGATGCGCGAGCTTCCGCGAATTTCGTCGTTGCCCGCCACACCCCATCCGGCCTTCGGCCACCTTCCCCGCCAAGCGGGGAAGGCGATAAAGCTCCCGCGGTCAGCGACCGCGGCTACAAGGCGCCTGAATAGGAGGATCGCGGCTTGAAACTCGCCAACAGAATTGCGGTCGTCACCGGCGCCGCGCGCGGCATCGGCCGGGCCTGCGCGGAGCGGCTCCTCGCCGAAGGCGCGAAGGTCGTCATCGGCGACATAGACGCGGAGCGTCTCAAACAGACGGCCGCCGAGATCGGTTCGACTCAGACCGTGCTTCCGATCGTCATGGACGTCAGCAAGAAGGATGAGGTCGAGGCGCTGATCGCCGCGGCGGTCAAACATTTCGGCCGGCTCGACATCATGGTCAACAATGCCGGCATCGCGATGGTGCAGGATTTTCTTTCCGTCACCAAGGCGGATTACGACCGGGTGCTCGGCGTCAATCTCGAAGGCGCGTTCTGGGGCACGCAGGCCGCGGCGCGCCAGATGATCGCGCAGGGCCGGGGCGGCGTCATCATCAACATGTCTTCGATCAATTCGGGTCTCGCCAATCCGCGCGTCGCGACCTATGCGATCACCAAGGGCGGGATGAACCAGATCACCAGCACGGCCGCCGTGGCCTTCGCCCGCGATGGCATTCGCGTCGTCGGCGTCGGCCCCGGCACGATCGACACCGACATGATCCACACCGGCTTCGTCTCAGACGCGACCGAGCGCGCGATCCTGGCGCGCACGCCGATCGGCCGCTATGGCGCGCCCGCCGAAGTCGCGGCGGTCGTCGCCTTCCTCGCGAGCGACGACGCCTCCTACATCACCGGCGAGACGATCTATCCCGACGGCGGGCGGCGCGTGCTCAACTATGTGATGCCGGATAAGGGGTGAGGGCGGCGCCCTCACGCCTGGCCCCTCTCGCGGACGGGAGAGGCCTACGCGTAGAACGCTCCATCATGTCGTGGGCGGCCGCGACATGCGCTGACCAGGTGAGCGGCCGATAGGCGCCGACCTTGGCGAGCCGGTCGCGACGCAGATCGGAATCGTCATCCATCAGTTGCTCGATCGCCGCGACCCAGGCGGGCCCGTCGATGGCGTCGGCGAACAGCGCGTAATCGCCGCCGACCTCGCGATGCGCGGCGATGTCGGAAGCCACGACCGGCGCGCCGGCGGCCAGACATTCGACCACCGGCAAGCCGAAACCTTCGCTGATCGAGGGAGAAACCAGCGCCGCCGAGCCGGCCATGAGTTCAGCGAGCCCGGCGTCGGTGAGGCCGGAGGCCTCGGCGACGAAGGGCGCGAGGCTGCGCGAACGCTCGAGCACATCGACGATGTTCGCGCTGTCGCGGCGGCGGGCGCCCGCGATGACGAGACGCGGGGCGCGCGCCCCGTGGCGATCGACCAGACGGCGCCACACTTCCAAAAGGAACAGCAGATTCTTGCGCGGCTCGATGTTGCCGACATAGAGAAAATAGGGAACCGCGGGGCGCGGCGTCGTTCCCTTGGCCTTGCTGAACGCGTCGCCGACGGCGAGCGGAAGGACCTCGATGTCCGGCACGCGCGCGCCGCGCGCCCTCAAGGCCGCTTCGATCGTGCGCTGCGAATAGCGCGAATTGACGATGACGAGCGCGGCGTGAGACGAAACGGTGGCGAGCCGCTGCTCATGGCGATCGAACGAGCCCGGCGAACAGAATTCGGGAAAATCGATGGGGATGGCGTCATGCATGAAGAACGCCGAGCGCATCCCCGCGTCCTCGAGCCATTTGAAGCGATGCGGCCTGTGAAGGCGGGCGTGCGAGCAATTGAAGAACATCGACGCTTCGCCGTTGTGGCGAGTGACCCAGCGCTCCAGCCGCGTCCTGGCCCGCACCAGATCGCGCAGCGGAAAGAAGTCGAGCCCTCCGGCCGTCAGATTCCAGCGGCCCGCCTGGACGCGGAAGGGCAGTGGCGCGTTGAGGTCGATGGGCGTCTCCAGCCATGCGCGCAAGTGCTGATAGAGCGGGTCCGCCTCCGCCTTCGCCTCGAGCCGCCAGGCGCGTTCCACACGCGTAAGAATGTCGAGCGCGCGTTCGCGGCGCACCCCGCCGGAAAATCCGAGCCCCGTGAAGACGCAGACCGTTTCGTCCGACTCGAGCAGATGCTTTGCGTAGGCATATTGCACGCGGTCGATGCCGGTCGGGCTGTTGCGGATCATGCGCGTCGCCAGGCGCGTGATATCGAGAAAAATCCTCATGCCGGGAACCGTGGATGACCCTTTGGCGCGCCGAACGGCGCCGCCCTGCCCGTACTACAATTGGGAATTGCGCCGGCAAGCATGGATCAAAAACCTGCTTTCGGCGCGACCGGGCCGTAATGCGAGAAATCGAACGCCGTCGTGTCGGGCGCGCGCATCCAGCGCCGCGACTTCAGATTGAGGTTGTCGCGCACGGCTTGCAGAGCGCTGACCATCGACCCCAGCGCCTCGGAGGACCACGGTTCGAGGCCGCCCCAGGTCAAAAAAGGCTGGCGGCGACCGAGCGCCCAGATCTCGACGCGCAGCGTATTTGCCCTGCTCAGCCCTCGCGCGTGAAAGCCGGATGTGTCTCCGACGACCAGCGTGTTGGCGGGAACGGCGAGTTCGACCGGCTGAGGCAGGCCGAGCGCGGCGAGTTCGGAAGCCTCGATGCGGAACGAACCTTCGCGCGTTTCACGATCGGCGCTGTCTTTTGGCGTGCAGGCTCATCCGATAGAGCCATTCGAGCTTCTGAGGCGTCAGCCGGTGCGACCCCGGCACATAGGTGAAGGCGCCCTCGTGCTCGCGCACGTCGGTCAGATAGAGCCAGGCTTTGGCGGTCGAATGAAACGTGTCGAGATGAAGCCTGGTCTGCGGGTCGATCTCGCCGCCGCGCCGGTAGAGGGACTGGATGTAGACGAGCGGGGTCGAAGGGCAGGCGCCGACATAGGCGACGAGAGCCCGCCATTCTTTTGAGTTCAGCACTTGTTTGAGAGCGGGAATCTTCGCGGTCAGCGCGCCGTCGACGATGTGCTTGCGGTTGATCGTCTCTCCCCAGGACCTGTCTTCGTAGACGCAGCGATGCTGCTTTATCTCGGCGAGCAATTGGTCGAAGATGTTTTGAGGGAGAAAGTTGCGCCTGACAACAAAACCGTCGCGTTCATACGCCCGGCGATCGTCCTCGCTGACTGAATCGGCGAGCCTGGCGCGGCGCGCCTTTGCGCCAGCCTGTCGGCGAGGATAACGCGCTTCCTGTGCAGGCCCAGCTCGTTGAGGCGCGGGCTTCCCAGCAGCGGATTGGCCTCGAACGATTTGGCCGCCGTCAAGAGCTGCCCGAGATACCAGGGCATCAGGACCCATTGCCGCCCGCCCGCGGCGAGGTTCGACATGAAAGGCTCCTCGTGGCCGGCGGGCGGTACGTGGCCTTCTACGCGCGCGGCGGCCGGGCGCGACCCTAAACCATTCTTGAGCGCGCAGATAGACTTATCCATGCGGCGCGTTGCCCGGGCGGGCGCGCCCGTGCTCGGCCAAGCGGAGAAGCGGGAACACAAGAAAGGGTCTTATCGCGTCAGCTGTCGGCGACAGCCCATGAAGCCCGCCGATGTCGTGGCGAAACTCTTTCTGCCGCCCACCACCCTCACGCTGAGCCGGTCGAAGCGTGGCCCAGCCAGAACCACGGTAGATGCCAGGAACGTGTGGGTTGCACGGCGCCCCTTCCAGACTGGATCGAGCTTGGACGGGTTCAGCATGAGGGTCGTGGCGGCGGCTACAATGGCGGGCCTACAGCTAACGCTAAATGAGTCACACGAAAACTTGCTAATAATAGAAATATGTGTTATCCTAATTTCTTGTAAATAGCATATCCCAACATTTATATGCAAAAAATAGGCGCCAAGCTTGCGAGGAAAATGAAAAACGAATTTGGCGCCTCGCAACGCCTTGAAAACATTGAATCAGGCCCGATTGAATTTGGATTTGTTTGGATTTGTTTTGCTCTTGTTTGGATTTGTCTGGCGCTGTTTGGTTCGGATGTTCCACCGTTCAGCGCCCGCTTGCCTGCCCTGGCGGGGCGCCAAGCAAAGACCCCGGGAGAGGGACAGGGATCGTCACCTGATGCGTTGAAAACAAAGTCGCACGACCCGGAAAATGCGCGCGGCCAAGCCGATGCCAGCAAAAGCAAAACGCCGGCCTTACGGGCCGGCGTTGCGTCAAGCTCGGCGTCGAGCCTTCAGTGCTGGACGCCGGCCCATACCCGCTTCTTGGTGAAATACATCAGGCCGGCGAAGACGATCAGGAACAGGATGGCGCGCACGCCGAGCTTGTGCCGCTCGACCATGGTGGGTTCGGCCGCCCAGAACAGGAAGGCGGAAATGTCCTTCGCATAGTTCTGCAGCGTGCCGGGCGTGCCGTCGGTGTATTTGACCTGGCCGTCGATCAGCGGCTGCGGCATCGCGATCTTGTGGCCGGGATAATAGAGGTTCCACTGCGGATCGTCGGACTTGGTGTAGCCGTTGAGGATCGCGTTGATGTAGTCCGCGCCGCCTTCCTGATAGGCGGTGAAGACGTCGAAGATGAACCACGGGAAGCCGCGCTCGACCTTGCGCGACTTGGCGAGCAGCCACATGTCGGGCGGCGCCTTGCCGAGCTGCGCGGCGGCGGCCTGATCGTTCGGAAAAGCGTCGGGCGGAGGGAAGTCGTCGGCCGGAGTCGCCGGGCGTTTGAAAATCTCGCCCTTGTCGTTGGGCTCGTCGTTGGTGACCTGATAGGTCGCCGCCAGCGCCTTCACCTGATCCTCGGTATATCCGGGGCCGGTCGAGTCAGCGAGCGTCCGGAACGGAATGCTGAGGCGATGGCAGTTGCTGCACACCTCCTTGTAGACCTGGAAGCCGCGCTGCAACTGGGCGCGGTCGAACACGCCGAACGGTCCGTGGAAACTCCAGGACTGTTCGGGCGGCTTCGGTTGGTCCTCGCCGACCTGGGCGATCGCCGCGCCGGTCAGCAGCACCGCGAAGGCCGCAGGCGCAAGGAAGGAGGTCTTGAAACGGATCATGGTCTTGTCCCTGGCGCTTTGCGTTCACTCGGCCGGAGCGTGCTTGGTGAGCACCGCGTCCGCGATCGAGGCCGGCATGGGTCGTGTTCTCTCGATCAGCCCGAGCAGCGGCAGCGCCACCACCAGATAGCCGAAATAGCCGAGCGCCAGGATGCGCGCCATCAGGGTCGAGTTGTCGGACACCTCCTGCGAGCCAAGATAGCCGAGCCCGACGCAGCAGACGACGAACACCCAGAACAGCACCTTGAAGATCGGCCGGTATTTTCCGGAGCGCACCGGCGAGGTGTCGAGCCAGGGCAGGAAAGCGAGCAGCACGATCGCCGCGGCCAGCGCGAGCACACCCGCAAGCTTGTTCGGGATCGCGCGCAGGATCGCGTAGAACGGCAGCAGATACCATTCGGGCACGATATGCGCCGGCGTGACCAGCGGATTGGCGGGGTTCGAATTGTCGGCGTCGAGCAGATAGTTCGGGATGACGAAGATGAAATAGGCGTAGCCGATCATGAACACCGACGTCGCGAAGAAATCCTTGATCGTCGCGTAGGGGGTGAACTGGACGGTGTCGCGCTCGACGTTCTTCACATCGACGCCGTCGGGATTGTTCTGACCCACGACATGCAGCGCCCAGACGTGCAGCACGACGACGCCGGCGATCATGAACGGCAACAGATAGTGCAGCGAGAAGAACCGGTTCAGCGTCGGGTCGCCGACCGCATAGCCGCCCCACAGCCAGTGCGCGATCGAGACGCCGACCAGCGGAATGGCGGTGAACAGGTTTGTTATGACGGTCGCGCCCGCAAAACTCATCATGCCCCAAGGCAGCACGTAACCCATGAAGGCGGTCGCCATCATCAGAACATATATGATGACGCCGAGGATCCACAGGACTTCACGCGGCGACTTGTAGGAGCCGTAATACATGCCGCGGAAGATGTGCAGGTAGACGGCGAGGAAGAAGGCCGAGGCGCCGTTGGTATGGATGTAGCGGATCAACCAGCCGTAGTTGACGTCCCGCATGATGTGCTCGATCGAGCCGAAGGCGAGCGTCGCGTTCGGCACGTAGTGCATCGCCAGGATGATCCCGGTGAGGATCTGGATTCCCAGCATCATCGACAGGATCGCGCCGAACGTCCACATGTAGTTGAGGTTGCGCGGTGTGGGATAGACGATGAACGAGGAGTGCACCAGGCTGATGATCGGCAGGCGCGCCTCGAGCCAGCGGGTGAACGCGTTCGTCGGTACGTAGGTTGAAGGTCCGCTCATGGGGGTCAGGTCTCAAACGAAGGGCCAGTGGTCTCCCGGCCGCAGGCGGGCCGGGACGCGGGATCAGCCGATCTTCACTTTCGTGTCGCCGAGGAAGCTGTATTCCGGCACGAACAGGTTGAGGGGCGCGGGCCCCTGACGGATGCGGCCCGAAGTGTCGTAGACCGAACCGTGGCACGGGCAGAGCCAGCCCTCGAACGGACCCTCGTGGCCGATCGGCACGCAACCTAGATGGGTGCAGACGCCGATGACGATCAGCCATTCCGGCTTCTTGACGCGCTGCGCGTCGGTCTGGGGATCGCGCAGCTCGCTGACGTTGACGTCCTCGGCGGCCTTGATTTCTTTCGGCGTGCGGTGGCGCACGAATACCGGGCCGCCGCGCCACTTCACCGTGAGAATTTGCCCTTCCGACACCTGGGTCAGGTCGACTTCGATCGACGCCAGAGCGAGGGTGGAGGCGTCGGGATTCATCTGATCGATCAGCGGCCACGCGACGGCCGCGACCCCGACCGCGGCGACCGCCCCGGTGGTGATCATCATGAAATCACGACGACTTGGATTCTCGATGGCCGCGCTCGACAAGTCTCAAACCCCCGATGCTCAAGGACGAAGGGCGGTAGCCCGACGCTCGACGTTTTACGCCCGACAAGCCTCACGGTTCTCGCCGATTCTGGCTTGGAAGGCTGCGGCTTTGCGTCGCAGCAAAGCCAAAAACCCGGGCTATTTCGCATCGTTCGGTTTCGTTGTCCATAGGCGCAATCGATCCTCTTTTCACCAATTCGCAGCATGCGAACGCCTGCCGCTGCGTTCGCCTCAAGACGCTGTCGGGCAAGCGGAATCGTGAGGCCAGACGAGGGGTCGGCGCCGAGCCGCGGCTGTGGATCGCCCTCAGACGTTGGCCTAAAAGCCGACGTCATGGCCGACCCCGATCTGATGCTCGCCCTTTACGAGCCCGACATCGCGCCCAACGCCGGCGCGATGTTGCGCACCTGCGCCTGTCTCGGCGTCGCCGCCGCGATCATCGAACCCGCAGGGTTCGTGTTCTCCGACCGCCGCTTCCGGCGCTCCGGCATGGACTACCTCGAATCGCTCCGCATCGACCGCCACACGAGTTTCGAGCAGTTCGAGGCCTGGCGAGCCGATGAGGGGCGGCGGCTCGCGCTGTTGACGACCAAGGGCGACGTCGATCTCTGGTCGTTCCGCTTCGAACCCGGTGACATCCTGATGGTCGGCCGCGAGTTGGCGGGCGTCCCCGCCTCGGTCGCTGCCGTCGCCGACGTGCGCGTCCGCATCCCGGTCCGTGCGCCGCTGCGTTCGCTCAACGTGGGAATCGCGGCGGCGATCGCGCTCGCCGAAGCCTTGAGGCAATTCAGCGAAAATTGATTCAGCACAGGGTTTTAGCCCCCGAAAAATGCGACGCGGACGTGACAGCCTCAAGGAATTCGGGGATGATTACGTCAATCGGCCATTAGAACGCCGGCGCCAGGAGGGGACGCGATTGAACGATAAAACGCATGTGCTCATAGCCGACGATCATCCCTTGGTGCTCGGCGCGCTTAAGCAGACGGTGGCCGGCGCGCTGCCGGGGGCCGAGATTCACGAGGCCAGCGACTTCGAGAGCCTCGCGGCCGGGCTCGAGGCCCATCCCGACATGGACCTTGTGCTGCTCGACCTGTCGATGCCCGGGATCCGGGGCTTTTCCGGCCTGCTCTATCTGCGCGCCGAACGGCCCGGGGTTCCTGTCATGATCGTCTCGGCCAACGAGGATCGGGCGATCATGCGCCATTGCCTGGATTTTGGCGCCGCGGCCTATGTGCCGAAGTCGCTCGATGTCGAGACCATGCGGGAGGCGATCCGCACGGTGCTGGAAGGCGGTGAATGGGCGCCGGCCGACCTAGAGGCCGGCCCGCCGCCGAACCGCGAGTCCACGGCGCTTGTGCGCCGGCTGTCCTCTTTGACCCCCCAGCAGGTGCGGGTTCTGATGATGCTGTCACAGGGGCTGCTCAACAAGCAGATCGCCTACGAACTCAGCGTCTCCGAGGCGACCGTCAAGGCGCATGTCTCCGCCATTCTGCAGAAGCTCGGGGTCGAGAGCCGCACCCAGGCCGTCATCCTCGCTTCCAAAATCGAGCGGGTGCAGGAATTGACCCCAGCCGCCGAGTAGACGCGCCTTTCAGGAGGCGGCCGGCCGCTCCTGCTCCGCCCTCAGGCGCAGGAACCGTCGGATGCTGAACGGGATCGAGGCGAGATAGGCGAGCGACAGCGCGATCAGCGATTGCAACGGGAAATAGGCGACCGTCAGCAGCACGGCCGCCAGGCCGATCAGCACGACCGCGACGTGCTCGCGCGGAACCCGCCCGATCGACTTGCCCGAAAAATGCGGCACGCGGCTCGCCATCAACAGCGCGATGCACAGAACGTAGATCGCCTCGATGACCAGAAGGGGTCCAGGGTCCGGGCGACCGCCCCTGGCGAGAAACTGGATATAGACCGGCAGCAGGCCGACGACCGCGCCGGCCGGCGCGGGCATGCCGACAAAAAACGCCTTGCGCCACGGCGGCGCGTCGGGATCGTCGATCATGACGTTGAAGCGCGCCAGACGAAGGGCGCAGGCCACCGAAAACATCAGGATCGCGAGCCAGCCTACGCCGCCCAGGCCATCGAGCCCGGAGAGATAGAGCACGATGCCGGGCGCGACGCCGAAATCCACGAAATCCGCGAGCGAATCGAGTTCCGCGCCGAAGCGCGAAGTGCCCTTTAACGCGCGCGCAATTCGCCCATCGAGCCCGTCGAGGACCGCGGCGGCCGCGATCGCGGTCACCGCCCATTGAATTGCGCCCTCGTATGCAAAACGTATCGCCGTCAGCCCGAGGCACAAGGCCAGCAGGGTAATGAGATTGGGGATCAGCAGCCGCAGCGGGACGGGACGAATCCGACCGACACGCCGCATCCGCTCGGCGCCATTGCGCCTTTGAGTGAGATCGCCTTCGCTCATGCGCTTGGGGCGCCCTTAGCTCTTGCGGAACTGTCGAGGCGGTTCGCCCGCGTCCAGCAGCGCGATGACGGTTTCGCCAGCCACGCACCGGCTGTCGAGGCCGACGACAACGCGCGTCCAGGATGGCAGGTAGACATCGACGCGAGAGCCGAATCGGATCAGTCCGAAACGGTCGCCGGCGCCCAGATGTGAACCCTCTCGCGTAAAACAGACGATCCGGCGGGCGACGAGGCCGGCGATCTGGACGACCCCGAAATCGCCCTGCCCTGTTTCGATCACCAGGCCGTTGCGCTCGTTGTCCTGGCTCGCCTTGTCGAGATCGGCGCTGACGAACAGACCCGGGCGGTACGCGATGCGGCGCACACGTCCCTCGACCGGCGCCCGGTTCACATGACAATCGAACACCGACATGAAGATCGAAACGCACGGCAAGGCGCCGGCGCCTAAACCCAGCTCCGGCGGCGGAACAGCGAGGCTGACCGAACAAACCCGGCCGTCCGCGGGCGCGATAACGAGATCGTTCCTAAGCGGCGTCACCCGTTCCGGATCGCGAAAAAAGTAGCAGCACCAGCCGGTGGCGATAAGGCCGATCCAGAACAGCGGAGCCCAGAGCCAGCCGAGGATGAGCGTCGCCACCACGAAGCCCGCGATGAACAGATAGCCTTCGGGATGGATGGGGGCGAGGCTTTCACGAATGGATTTCGAAATCGACATTTAAGGTCCCGGCCCGCTCGCGCCGCCTTTTGGCGCCAAACGGGGACAAAGTCACTCCGCCGCGTCCTCGGCGAGCGAGTCCTCCGGCTCGTCCTCGTCGTCCGAACCCGGTAATTCGCCGGCTCTGCGCAGCGTCTCCGCGGCGGCGTCCACCTCCTTCTGCCGGTTCCAGAGGCCGGCATAAATGCCGCGGTGAGCGAGCAGTTCCGCGTGCTTGCCGCGTTCCGCAACGACCCCCTTGTCGAGGACGAGGATCTCGTCGGCGTTCACGATCGTCGTCAGGCGATGCGCGATGATGAGCGTGGTGCGCCCCCGCGACACGCGTTGCAGCGCTTCCTGAATTTCGCTCTCCGTGAAACTGTCGAGCGCGGAGGTCGCCTCGTCCAGCACCAGCACCGGCGGCCCCTTCAATATGGTACGGGCGATCGCGACCCGCTGTTTTTCGCCGCCGGAAAGTTTCAGGCCGCGCTCCCCGACCTGCGCGCCATAGCCGTGCGGCAAGGATCGAATGAAGGCGTCGATGCGCGCGTTCTCGGCCGCCTCGTATACGTCTTCGTCGGTCGCGCCATCGCGCCCGTAACGAATGTTGTAGAGCACGGTATCGTTGAACAATACCGTGTCCTGCGGAACCATGCCGATCGCCGATCGCAAGGATTTTTGCGTGACAAGGCGGATGTCCTGCCCGTCGATCGTGATGCGGCCGCTCGTCGGCTCGTAGAAGCGGAACAGCAGGCGCGAAATGGTCGATTTGCCCGCGCCCGACGCGCCGACGATCGCGACCGTCTGGCCGGCAAGCGCGTCAAAACTCACCCCGCGCAGGATCGGACGCGCCGCGTCGTAACTGAAGAAGACATTCTCGAAGCGGACATTGCCGGCGCCGACCTCGAGATCGGCGGCGCCCGGCTGGTCGACGATCTCCGCAGGCTGATCGAGAATGTCGAACATCGCGCCGATGTCGACGATCGCCTGCTTGATCTCGCGATAGACCATGCCCATGAAGTTGAGCGGCTGGTAGAGCTGCAGCATCATCACGTTGAGCAGCGCAAAATCGCCGACTGTATTGTGTCCTGCTCTGACGCCGTGGACGCACATGACGAGCACGACGATCAGCCCCATCGTGTAGATGAAGGCCTGCCCCGCGTTCAAAACGGCAAGCGACACGTAGGTGCGCACGCTCATGCGCTCGTAGCGCTCCATCGACTTGTCGTAACGGCGGCTCTCGCGCTCTTCGGCGCCGAAATACTTGACCGTTTCAAAATTGAGCAGGCTGTCGATAGCTTTCGTGTTGGCGTCCGTATCGCTCTCGTTCATCGAGCGCCGTATCGAAATTCTCCAGTTGGTCGCGAGCGTAGTATAAGCCAGATATATCAATACCGTACCGCAGATGACCGCGACATAGACCCAGTTGAAGGAAAAGAATAGCGCGCCGACCACCAGCGCAAATTCGACCACGGTCGGGACGGCCGTCAGCATGGAGGTGCGGACCAGCGTTTCGATGGCGGCGCGCCCGCGTTCGAGAACTCGCGTCAATCCGCCGGTCTTGCGCTCCAGATGGAAGCGCAAAGACAGATTGTGCAGATGCACGAACACTTCGAGCGCCAGTCGCCGCACCGCGTTCATGGCGACCGCGGCGAACAGCGCATCGCGCCCCTGCTGGGTCAAAGCCATGACGATCCGCAAGCCGCCGTAAAGGCAGCTCAGCGCCACCGCGCCGCCGATCAGGCTGGCGAACGGCGCCTCCGAAACCCCCTTGGGGTTTGCGACCGCGTCCGTCGCCCATTTGAACGAGTAGGGGATCGCAATGGTCACGAATTTTGAAGCGACCATCAGCGCCAGCGCCGCGAGGACGCGCGACTTCAGATCGCTTCGCCCCGAGGGCCAAAGGTAGGGCGCCATGAGCCCAAGCGTTCCCAAAAGCCCGGCGGTTTCGCGCGACCTATGTGGAAAACCGAATTGTGACTGCTGCTGATGCTTCATTGCCGCCGGACTGCGCCCCTTTGTTCTCCCATATAGGCCAACGCCCTGACGATTGTACCTGTCTCCTGCCTCATTTTTCGCCATCGGGCCCGTTTGACTCGCTGACCTCGCCCGGTCAAAGCTTTGCGCTCGTAAGTCCCATGCCTTGTACGAACCTTTGAACGAGCGTTGCAGTCGACGATAGTTTTGCCAAAGTCGCGAGCATTTCGAAAGCTTTTGGCGGCGTTAGATAAAACTCAACAAGTCAGGCGACAAACTTTAACGAAGGTCTTGCCGCGCAATGGCGCCTGGGTTAAGCAACATTCGAAGATGATCATTCGAATCAAATCGGGGTCCCGGCGCGACATATCGAGATGTAACTCGCTCTGATGCGCAAGTTGAGGGTGGCAACTGAGGTCCTTGCACTGGAGGAAGTTCGCAATGGGAGACACTGAAAACTACGTGGAGTTGGCGGCGGAAATCGTATCCGCCTATGTCTCGAATAACTCCGTGCCGGCAGGTGAACTCGGGTCTTTGCTTGGCGACATACATGCGGCGCTCCTGCGCGTCGCGGGCGGCATTGCTACGCCCGCTCCAGTCGAAGCGGCGAAACCCGCCGTGGCCCCCAAGAAATCCATCACCAATGACTACATCGTTTGTCTGGAAGACGGACGTAAATTCAAGTCGCTGAAACGGCATTTGCGTACGCAATATAATATGTCGCCCGAGCAATATCGGGAAAAGTGGAATTTGCCGGCCGACTATCCGATGGTGGCGCCGGCTTACGCCAAGGCGAGGTCCGCGCTCGCCAAACAGATGGGACTTGGACAGCAACGCCGCCGCCGCACCAAGTGAGCGACGCTAATGGGGCGCGTGTTTTGATGATCGGCGGCAAGCAACCCGCCAATTCCCGCTCAGGGTTATGGTCGATCTGACCGAAATCGCCTAAAATCGGGCAGATGTACTGCGCAACTACCAACGGCATCAAAGTTTCCGTCAGGCCGGAATATTCCGAGGACCGTTCGGACCCGGCAGCAAGTCGCTATTTCTGGCTCTATACGATCGACATCGCGAACGAAGGCGCTAACGCCGCGCAATTAACCGAGCGCTATTGGCTAATCGTTGATGCGAATGGCCATCGCCAGGAGGTGCGTGGCCCGGGCGTCGTCGGCGAACAACCGATGCTGAAGCCCGGAGAATCGTTTCGCTACACGTCGGGCTGTCCGCTCTCCACCCCGAGCGGCATCATGTCCGGCTCCTACAAGATGGTCGACGAGAACGGCCGCGCGTTTGACGTAAAAATCCCGTCATTTTCTCTCGACAGCCCGTTCAGCCGCCCGGTTCTTAACTGAATTTCCAAACAGGCCATGGCGTTATGGCTAACGCAGCGTAAGACTGCGAAACCAATTTTGAACCAGTTCCTGCCTAATCTGAGCTAATGAGGGGATACGCGGATATAAAGCGTTCGAACCGGGAGACCTTGGTGGCTCGCAGATATTTTGGAACCGATGGCATCAGGGGCCGCGCCAACGACCGGATCACTGCCGACCTGGCGCTGAAGGTCGGCCAGGCCGCGGGCCTGGTGTTTCATCGGGGCGAGCATCGCCATCGCGTCGTCATCGGCAAGGACACGCGGCTGTCGAGCTACATGATCGAATATGCGATGGTCGCTGGTTTCACGTCGGTCGGGATGGAGGTCCTGCTGCTCGGACCGGTGCCGACCCCGGCGGTCGCCATGCTGACGCGCTCGATGCGCTGCGACCTTGGCGTGATGATCTCGGCATCCCATAATTTGTTCGAGGACAACGGCATCAAGTTGTTTGGCCCCGACGGCTTCAAGTTGTCGGACGAAATCGAGGAGCGCATCGAGCAGTTGATTGGCTCCGACCTCGGTCCGCATCTCGCCAGCTCTCCCAATCTCGGCAGAGCCCGGCGCGTCGACGACGTCGCGGCCCGATACATCGAATACGCCAAGCGCACTTTGCCGCGCGATGTTTCGCTCGAGGGCATGCGTGTGGTAGTCGACTGCGCTAATGGCGCCGCCTACAAAGTGGCGCCGGAGGCGCTATGGGAGCTCGGCGCCGAGGTCATCAAGATCGGGGTCGAGCCGAACGGCGTGAACATCAATCTCGACGTCGGCTCCACATCGCCGGAAGCGGTGGCGAGGAAAGTCCGCGAGCTCAGAGCGGACATCGGCATTGCGCTCGACGGCGACGCCGATCGGATGATCGTCGTCGACGAGAAGGGGCGCGTCATCGACGGCGACCAGATACTCGCCGTGATCGCCGAGAGCTGGCAGGCGGATCGCCGCTTGTCGAAGCCCGCTATCGTTGCGACCGTAATGTCCAATCTCGGATTGGAGCGGCATCTGCAAGGCATCGGCCTGTCGCTGGAACGCACCGCGGTCGGTGATCGCTATGTGCTCGAGCGCATGGTCGCGAAAGGCATCAATGTCGGCGGCGAGCAATCCGGACACACGATATTGACCGACTATTCGACGACCGGAGACGGGCTGATCGCCGCCATGCAGGTCATGGCCATGGTCAAGCGCCTCGGGCGTCCGGTCAGCGAAGTGTGCAGGCGTTTCGAGCCTCTGCCGCAAGTCCTTCGCAATGTGCGTTTCAAGAGCGGCCGCCCCCTGGAAGACGCGAATGTCGTGAAAGCGATCGAATCCGCCCGCCAGAGATTGGGGGAACAGGGCCGGTTGGTCATTCGCCCGTCAGGCACCGAACCCGTCATCCGGGTGATGGCCGAGGCCGAAGACCAAACTCTGGTCGACACTCTGGTCAGCGAAGTGTGTCACGCCGTCGCGCTCGCCGCAGCGTGATCAACCATTAGGCAGAAACTTCGCGTCGTGTGCACATTCGCTCGAATACAGGGCTTCCAATTTGTACGAATCAGGGTAATCTACTGAGGTCGTCAACAACCGAAAGGAGGTGATCCAGTGTCTCATTGTCTCTCGCCTAGCGAGATCATCCAGGCCTGGAACATTATCCGCGCGGAAGGTTTTCGCGGATAGCAGAGGCTAAGCCGATCCAGGTTGACAGCGATCTCTGCTTGGTCGCGACAATGGAAGGGCCGTCGGTCTAAAAGCCGTCGGTCCTTCTCTTTTTAAGGCGCGCCTTATTGCGCAGCGCGAAGATTGGCAAAGGCGATCTCGACCAGCGTCCCCTGCTCCTTGCGGCTCTTGATCGAAAACTTGGCGTGATTGGCCTCGACCAGAGCTTTGGTCAATGGCAGGCCAAGTCCGGCGCCATCGACGAGCTTGCGGTTTTCGGGACGACGAAATGGCTCCAGCGCCACCGCCAGTTCGCTCTCGCTCATGCCGATCCCGGTGTCGCGAACCCGGATGACCGGAGCGCCGACGTCGCTCAACGCCGTCGAGACGATCACCTGACCGCCGGGTTCGTTGAATTTCACCGCATTGGACATGAGATTGAGCAGGATTTGCCTCACGGACCGGGCGTCGGCCAGCGCCGCCGGAAGCTTGTCCGACAGGGCCATCCGCATGATGATGCGTTCGCGCGCCGCCTGCGGCTGCATGATCGCGGAGCAATCCCGGATCGTCTGGTTGATGTCGACCGGCCCAAAATCCAGCTCGAATTTGCCGGCTTCGATCTTGGCGAGATCAATCAGGTCGTTGGCGAGGCTGACGACATGCTTGCCCGAGGCGAGCATGTCTTTCAGATAGGCTTTGTAACGTTCGTTGCCGATCGGGCCGAAGCGCTCTTCGATCATCACTTCGGCAAAGCCGAGAATGGCCTGCAAGGGCGTGCGGATCTCGTGGCTGACGGCGGCCAAAAACTCTGTCTTGCGAGCGTTTGCCTGTATCGCCTTCGCGAGAGCGCTCTCTTCGTCGAGAGCTTCAGCCGCCATGCGAGCCTGCCTCTCGAAAAGAATATAGACCTGCCCGTCGTCCACTTCGCCAACCCGGCCAAATGTCAGGCGGCAGGGAAAATCCCTGCCGTTTTCCGCGCGCGCCTGCGCCATCACACGGCTATTTCGAGCGTCGATTTTCTCGTCGTTCAAGGCGCGAAGAAATGCCGCCAGCGCGGGCCCGTGACTTTGCGGCGCCAGCAGAGCAAGGAAATTGGTTCCGGCGGCGACGCCGTTGCGATAGGCAAAAAGCGCCTGCGCGGCCGGGCTCATTTCGATGACCCTGCCGTTGGAGTCCAGACAGGCAAACCCGTCCGCCTGGCCATCGAGCGCAGCGAGGTAGTTCCTGCTTCGTCGGTCGCTCTCGTGCTCTCTTGCCTGATGAAGCTTTATCTGCTCGCCGAATTCCGCGTCTTGCGAACGGCGCAAGGCGACGAGCGTGGCGGGACTGCCGGACCATTCCAGCTCCGACAAGCGCGCCTTGGCTTGCAGCATGTCGCCAGTCGCAGAAACCAGGGCGACATCTTTGTCGTTGTCTGATCCCTGAGGAACGCCGTCGCGAAAAAGCCTGTGAGGCCCATTGTCGGCGGCGAACGCTTCGAAAGACGGGTAGCCGGCGAAGTCCAGCAAGGCGCGATTCGCAAACAACGGCTGCTCGCCCTGCAAGACCAGAGCGCCGATCGGCAAGGTGTCGACCAAAGCCGAGATGTCCTGCAATTCGCGCTTCAAAGCGTCTTCGGCGGTCGCCTCCGCCGGCGGCGCAATTTCTTCTTCGCCGCCGCCCGGTCGGCCGCGCGCGCCGAGAGCGCGGGCGATCTCCCGGAACGCTTCACGCTCCTTCAGCGTCAGTTCCACGCTTTCGAGCGGATCGACTTCGGCCGGGGACGCCTCGCCGCCATTGGGGGCCGGCTGTCGGAGCTGAACCACATTCGATGCGGGCGCGGGCTGGCGAAGGACGAAAATCTCGGCGCCCGACCCTGGCGCGTCGGAATCGCCGTCATTTTCGGTCTTGCCCGGTTCGGAGGGCGCAGGCGCCAAACTCACCGCCTCGCCAGTGAAGACGCCAAAGCCGCGAAAGCCGCCAAAGCCTTTTTCAGGCCCTGGGACGGGAGCGCCCGAAAGTTTTGCGACCCGAGCCCTGTCGCCTGCAGGTTCCGTCCACTCGAGCCTCAGACCCGAAAATGTGCTGCGCGCCGCAACCGCCCGCGACCATCCGTCGCCAAGCCGGATGCGTTGCTCAAGATCGGGCAAGCGCTCGCCGATGCGCGGAGCATTGGGTCCCAGTCGCACCTGCGCCTCGGAACTCGCGGCGCTGAAGCGGCCCTCGGCATCCGTCGCCCACAGAAATCGAACAGGCCCATCGAGAGGAGGCGGCGAAAATTGTTCGGACGTCGCGGCTTTCGCCTCGGCGGCAGGGGCTTGCGCCGGAGCGCTTTCCGGCGCCGGAGCAAGGGACGTTGCGGGCATCGCGCGGGAAGCGCCCGCCACGACGAGCCACGGATGATCCTGCGGCCCGTTCATGCGCTCGGCAATCAGGTTTACCGCCATCACGGCGCCGTCCGCGTAGAATCGCAAATGTTCGACCCGCTGCGGCGCGGAGCCGCCGGAGGCGAGCAGCGCACGCAGGCGACGCGCGCCGGGGCTTTCCTGGCCGATCAATAGTTTCTCGAGCGATGACGGGGTTTTGCGGCCGAATTGCGCGAAAGCGGCGTCCGTCGCGTAGACGAGGCGCGCGGGATCGCCAGCGAGAACCACCAACGGCTCGCCGTTCTCGAGGGCGTCAAGCAAGGAGCCGCAGCGAAGAACAGCCGCCACGTCCGCTTTATCCAATAGGTTTGCCGCTTCGTCCATCCCGATCCGCTCGCTGCCGCGAGGCATGCTCTCCATCTGGCGATTCGCCGTTCCTGCGAGCCTTAGCGCGCACCTTACCAAATCCTTAAACGCTTGGCGTGATTTTGAAGGTTTCATTCACAAACCCCCGCCAACAGGATTAAGATCATTGGTGCGTCGCAAAATTTATGTTGCATTGCAGCATGAATTATGCTACGCGACGCAAACCGGTCAGAAACGTCAACAGGAGGAAGAGAAATGACCAATTCGCCCTATGAAATTCCGAACGAGCTTCGTGACTTCGCCGAACGCAGCGTCGACCAGGCGCGCAAGGCGTTCGAAGGATTTGTCAACGTGGCGCATAAGACGATCGGCGCTGTCGACACGGCCACGGCCAACACGCAGACGAACGCCAAGTCGGTCGGCACTCATGTGCTGAGCTACGCCGAGCAGAACGTCAACGCGGCGTTCGAACTGGCCCACAAGCTCGTCCAGGCCAAGGACCCGCAGGAGGCGCTCGCCATTCAGAACGACTATCTGAAGACCCAGCTAGCCGCCCTCCAGGAGCAGGCCAAGACCATTGGCGGCTTGATCCAGAAGGCGGGCGTTCCCGAGCAGAAATGATCGCGAAATCGCCCCCGCTCCGGCGGCGAAGATGAGTTACTAGGGAGCGGCGATGACGAAACGAAACAAGGCCGGCGCCAAGGCGGCGTCGGCAAAAAGCGCGAAACGGGCTCGGGTCGCCAAGGCGACGCCCGAAGTTTCTGTCCCGCCCGACGCGGGGCTAGAGCCCAAGCGAGAACCTGAAGATAGGGTGCAAAAAGCGCCCGCCCAAATGTCCGAACCTTTCGTAGCCGATAGCCAAATGGAAGTGACGCAAATGATGGATTTCAGCAAAATCGCCGAAGCGCCCCTGGCCTCATTCACCGAGGCGCAGAACAAGGCTCGATCCGCGGCCGAGGCCGGCCTCAACGAGAGCCGCGCCAAATACTCGCAATTCAAGGCCGCCGCGGATGAAGCCGTCGGCGCGTTCGAGACTTCCTGCGCGAGCGTGAAGAACGGCGCCCTGGAGTTCAACACCAAGACCCTCGAAGCGATGAAGGAAGCCGCCGACGCCAGCTTCGATTTCGCGAAGTCGATGTTCAGCGTGAAGTCGCCATCGGAACTCGTCGCCTTGCAGAGCGAATTCGCGCGCAAGCATTTCGAGGCTATGCAGCAGCGCTCGAAGGCGTTTGGCGAGCTCGCCCAGAAGGTGGCGACCGACTCGGTGGAGCCGATCAAGGCGCAGGTCGCGAAGACTTTCAATTTTTCGCTGTAACATGCGAAAGTTGGTGTTTTCACCCTTCTCCCCTTGCGGGAGAGGGGGACAAAATCGCCTCACCTTTTTTATCTGACGGCAAACTCACTGCGCGGAATCCCCTGCGCATAAAGCAGCGCCGTCAGATCGCCGTGATCTACGCGCGCGTCCGCCGCTGCGGCGACTTTGGGCTTGGCGCGATAGGCGACGCCGAGCCCCGAAGCCGTAAGCATCGGCAGATCGTTGGCGCCATCGCCGACGCCCATCGTCTGCTCTCTTGCGAGGCCGAGCTTTCCTGTCAGTTCGTTTAAGGCTCGAGCTTGGCGTTCGCCCCGTGAATCGGCTCGATGACCTTGCCCGTAAGCCTGTCGCCTTCGACGGCAAGCCGGTTGGCGCGGTGTTCGTCGGCGCCGAGCCGGCGGGCGATTTCGCCGGTGAACGGCGTGAAGCCGCCGGAGACGATCGCGACATAACCTCCCCGCCCCCGCATCGTCGCGACCAGGGTTTTCGCGCCGGGGTTCAGCGTGATGCGTCGCGCCAGCAGCTCGTCAATCACAGCGATCGGCAGATCCGCGAGCAGGCCGACGCGCTCGCGCAAAGCGCCCTCGAAATCGAGCTCGCCGCGCATGGCGCGCTCGGTGATTTCAGCGACGCGCGGCCCGATGCCGACGGCGGCTGCGAGTTCGTCGATGCATTCCTGCCCGATCAGCGTCGAATCCATGTCGGCGACCAGCAGACGCTTCACGCGCGTTTCTGTTGGCTGAACGATCACGTCCGCATGCGCCTCGCGGCTGCCCCTCGAGACGCTGCCGCGCCACGGAAAGGTCCGGCTGCGCCCCAAAAATCAGGTCGGCCGCCGCGCCGGGCGTCGAGCCAAGCCGTCCTTGTTGCGCCGGCCAGCGCTTGCGCGGCGCTTTCCAAGAAGGCATCGCTCAGCGTCGGACGCGCGGGGTCGGCGACGAAGCGTGGCGACGAAGGCTGACATGAGCGGCATCCGGGCTGTTCGCGCGCTCCTCATTGCAGGGCCGACCGCGAGCGGCAAGTCCGCCGTCGCTCTAGCGCTGGCCCAAAAATTCGGCGCGACGATCGTCAACGCCAATTCGATGCAGGTCTATCGCGACCTGCGAATTCTGACCGCGCGGCCGAGCCCCACGAGGAACGCGGCTTGCCCCGCACCGGCTGTTCGGCGAAATCGACGGCGCGGTCAATTTTTCGGTCGGCCGCTGGCTAGAGGCCGCGCGCAAGGCGCTGGCGGAAGCCTCGACGCCGCTGATCTTCGTCGGCGGCACCGGCCTCTATTTCAGGGCGCTGACCGAGGGACTGTCCGAGATTCCGCGCGTGCCCGAACAGATACGCGAAAGCCTCCGCGCCGCTGCGGACGGTGTTTCCAGCGAAGCGTTGCACGCGCGTCTCGCCGCCGACGATCCCGCGACCGCGGCGCGGCTTCGCCCGAGCGATCGCCAGCGCGTTTTACGCGCGCTCGAAGTCGTCGCCGCGACGGGACGGCCGCTCGCCGAATTTCAGGGCGCCCGCGACCGCCGCCGCCGCTTGGCGCCGAAGCGAATGGCGCGGCCTGTTCCTCGCGCCCGACCGGGCGCTTCTCTATGAGCGCATCGCGGCCCGTTTCGCGGTCATGTTGCAGCGAGGCGCGCTCGCAGAGGTCGCGGCGCTCAAGGACCGCGAGCTCGATCCGCCCTGCCTGTCATGCGCGCGCATGGCGTCCCGCATCTCATCGCGCATCTCGAGGGGCGGCTTTCGCTCGACGCGGCGGCGGCGCAGTCGATCGCCGACACCAGACATTACGCCAAGCGCCAGTTCACCTGGGCGCGCCATCAGATGCCGGATTTTCGCTGGACCGATCCAAGCGAGGCGGAGACCCTGGGGCGGGAAGCGATCAGCGGCTGGGAGTGACCTCCTTCCCCACCAAGTGGGGAAGGCGCACATCGTCTGTCTGTCGCTCTCACGTCGGCCGGCCTCAGGCCGCCCAAAGCCTGATTGGGCTGTCGAATCCCTTCAGGTTGTATTCACGCGCGGGGCGCTCACCGAGTTCATTCGGCGCTCGATCGTAGACGTGCTGGGTGACGAGGATTTCGCCCGCCGCGGCGGCGGACTGCGCGCGCGACGCCGTATTCACCACGGTCCCGATCGCCGTCAAATCCTGATGCGTCCGGCCAAACTCGCCGAAGCTGACCTTTCCGCTGTCGATGCCCACGCCTACGCAAATCGTCTCCGCGACCGCCTCAAGCCCACCGCTCAATTCGTTGCGTCGGGACGTGCAACGTTGCTGGATTGCGCGCGCGGCCCGAACGGCCTGCGCCGCATGGTCTTCCTGCCGGATCGGGAAGTTGAAGACGGCCATAATGGCGTCTCCCATCGTCTTGTTGAGCAGCCCGTCGTGCTCCCAGATCGCCTCTGCGCACTCGTCGTAGAAATCGTCGAGCAGCGCCGTCACGGCTTCGACGTCTTTAGTCTGCGAAAGGCCGGTGTAGCCGCGCAGATCCGCGAACAGGACGGTCGCGTCGATGGAGATCTGGCGCGCTTTCATCACCTTCTCGAACATCATCTCGCAGATCGTGCAGGTGTTCGGGTTCATCCGGCTCGGTCGAACGCCAAAAGCGCGAAACGGGGCCGACGCGATCCCGCGCAGCGGCACAGGCAAATGCATCTGCTGCCAGCAACCCTTGCAGACAGTCGACAAGGCAAGCGCCATGAGGATCCCCCAAAGCGGCCCTTCTGCGGGATCGTGACGCCAGGTGTCAATTGTTCCGCGCCATGGCGGCCGGCAGCGGGATCGGGTGAGCACGAATTCCATGCCGCTTCCCAACCGCGGGCCTTCCGAATTACATCTTGACCAGAATCTCCCGCTGTCGAGCGCCGCCATGCCGCGTACGAAATCCCCGGAAAAGGACCCTCTCTCGGAGGCGCGCGCCGAACACGAAAAACTCGGCAAAGAGATCACCGAGCATGACCGCCGCTATCACGGCGAGGACGCGCCGACCGTTTCGGATGCGGACTACGACGCTTTGCGCCGTCGCTACGAGGCGCTCGAAAAGGCCCACCCCGAACTCGTCGACGCGCAGTCGCTGAGCCGGAAAGTCGGCTCCGCCCCTTCCGAGAAATTCGCAAAAGTCCGGCACGTCGTACCGATGCTTTCGCTCGGCAACGTGTTCGCCGACGAGGAGGTCACCGAGTTCGCCGCGCGCGTCCGGCGTTTCCTGGGGCTCAGCGAGGCGGCGCCGCTCGACATGGTCGCCGAGCCGAAGATCGACGGGCTCTCCTGCTCGCTGCGCTATGAGAAGGGCAAGCTCGTGCAGGCGGCGACGCGCGGCGACGGTTTCGAGGGCGAGGACGTCACCGCAAACGTGCGCACGATCGGCGAGATCCCGCATGTGCTGAACGGCGCGCCGCGACGTGCTCGAGGTGCGCGGCGAGGTCTATATGGCGCACAAGGATTTCGCCGCCCTCAACGCGCGCCAGGGCGAGGCCGGCAAGCCGATCTTCGCCAACCCTCGCAACGCCGCCGCGGGCTCGCTGCGCCAGCTCGACGCCACGATCACGGCCGGGCGCCCGTTGCGCTTCTTCGCCTACGCCTGGGGCGAGGTCAGCGAGCCGCTGGCCACGACGCAGATCGGCTTCGATCGCGGCGTTCAAGACGCTCGGCCTGCCGGTCAATCCGCTGACCAGGCTTTGCGTCAGAGCCGACGAGCTGATCGCCCATTACCACTTCATCGAGGAGAAGCGCGCCGAGCTCGGCTATGACATCGACGGCGTCGTCTACAAGGTCGATGCGCTTGATCTGCAGGAGCGGCTCGGCTTCGTGTCGCGCTCGCCGCGCTGGGCGGTCGCCCACAAGTTCCCGGCCGAGCGCGCGACGACGGTCGTGCAGGCATCGAGATCCAGGTCGGCCGCACCGGCGCGCTGACGCCGGTCGCCAAGCTCGAGCCGGTGACGGTCGGCGGCGTCGTCGTCTCCAACGCGACGCTGCACAACGAGGACGAGATCGCGCGCAAGGACGTGCGCGTCGGCGACACGGTCATCGTGCAGCGCGCCGGCGACGTGATTCCGCAAATTCTCGGCGTCGTCGACGACAAGCGGCCGGCGGACAGCAAGCCCTACGTCTTCCCGCGACAAATGCCCGATTTGCGGCTCGGCGGCCTTGCGCGAGATCGACGAGAAGACCGGGCAGGCCGACGTGGTGCGCCGCTGCACCGGCGGACTCGTCTGCGCTGCGCAGGCGGTCGAGGGGCTGAAGCATTTCGCCTCGCGCAACGCCTTCGACATCGAGGGCCTCGGCGACAAGCAGATCGAACTGTTTTTCGAGAAGGGCCTGCATCAAGACGCCGGCCGATATTTTCACGCTTGCAAGAGCGCGACGGACATGGCGCGCCAAAGCTCAAGGAGTGGGAAGGCTACGGCGAGACTTCGGCGCGCAACCTGTTCGCCGCGATCGAGGCGCGCCGCGCACATCGCCCTCAACCGCTTCATCTACGCGCTCGGCATCAGGCATGTCGGCGAGACCAATGCGCGCCGTCTCGCCCGCCATTTCGGCGACCTCGCGAGTCTTCGCGAGCCGCCGTCGACAGCGAGGCGCGGGCGCGACGAGATCGAGAATGTCGAGGGCGTCGGCCCTGTCGTCGCCGAGGCGGTCGTCGATTTCTTCGCCGAGCCGCACAACCGCAGCCGCTCGACGCGCTGCGTCGCCGAGGTGACGATCGAGCCGATGGAGGCGATCGCCGCCGGCCATCCGCTCGCCGGCAAGACGGTGGTGTTCACCGGGTCGCTGGAGCGGATGACGCGCGACGAGGCCAAGGCGCAGGCCGAGCGGCTTGGGCGCCAAAGTCTCGGGCTCGGTCTCGGCGAAGACCGACCTCGTCGTCGCCGGGCCGGGCGCGGGATCGAAACTCACCAAGGCGCGCGAGCTTGGCGTCGAAACGATCGACGAGGAGGAGTGGCTGAGGCGGGCCAAAAGGTGAAGACTCCCGAACCGCCGGCTTTTTGTGTGACCCGCTCGATGCTATGAACAAACCATGACCGAAAACGAGCGCGAGCAACTGATCCGCCAGTACGCCGCCGGGGAGATCACGTGGTCCTCGTTGCGGCAACGCGGGTTCGAGAATTATCGCGATGTCCTGGCCGCGCTCGGCGCGCTCGGTCTGCGTCCGCCGATCGCGCCAATGGACGGCCCCAACGTCGAAATGCGGACGCGCGCCCGCGCCCTCGTCCGCGAAGCCCTTCGATCACAAAAATGACTCGACGCCTAGGCCTCATCGTGACCGACGCCTCGCCGCTGATCACTCTCGCGGCCGCAGAAGCGTTGGAATGCCTCACCATGCCGGAATTGCGCGTCGTGATCCCCGACATGGTGTATTTCGAAGTCACGCAGGATCTTGCGCGCACCGGAGCGGGGACATCGTGGATTGGGCGCGCCGCCATCATGGGCAGGTCGAGATTGCGCCAACCCAGGTCTTCAGCGAATTCCAAATCATTTTGGCCGCCGACCCGAAAGCCAGATCGAGGGGCCGCGGGGAACTGTCAGCCGCAGAAATCCTCAACGCGGAGGTTGAAAGCGACGCAGACCTAGAAGCCCTGTTGCTTTACGAAGACAATGACGTTCGAGCGCGTCGGTTGTCGAAGCGACCTGCCAGCGCGCGTCGTGGCGCTTTCACCGGCGATTTTTTGCGCGAACTTGAATTGGCCGGCCGCATCCAATCAGCTGATCATCTGCTCGATGTCGCCGCTGAAAAGGAACGAAACGTCGTCGCAGAGCGACGATCCGGAGCGACGACGACGCACAGGCTGCTTGCGTGAATAGCTCCTCGGAAACCCCGATGAACGATGTCAAGACTGCCGAAGCAGCGCGCACGGAAACACATGCAAACAGGCGTGTACGACTTCCTGAGCCTGTGGCGACAATATATCGGGCCGTCGCGGAACTGGAAGAACAATACAAAGCTTACAAACGCAAGTTCACGCCGGACGGCCATTTGGTCGGATCGATCGGCGAGGTGATCGCCGCAGAAGCGCTTGGCCTCACGCTCTATCCAAATTCTCATGCCGGGCATGATGCATATAACGCCGATGGCGATGTTCAGATTAAAATGACGGGCGGGAAAAGCGTCGCAATGTATGACGCTTCGGCAAGGTTGGTGGTTTTAAGGATCGTGTCGCCGGACGAAGCCGAGATTGTGTATGACGGGCCTGGGGAAGCCGCGTGGAATCGGGCGGGCAACAAAGCGAAAAACGGCCAGCGAGTTGTCCGTTTGGCGACGCTGAAAGAGCTAGCGCTCAAACAGCGGAAGAATTCAACTTGAACGTTTCTCGCGCAGTGATCTGGAATTCCTTGGCTTGCGCGAAGCCCAAAATCGGGCGACGCTGCCAGATAAGCCTCCGGCCTCAATAAGCGCAGGCCGCCAGATCAGGGAGGACCGCATGCCGATCGAGAACATGGATCATTTCACCGTGCTGAGCACCAGCACGGAGGCGACCGTCGCCTTCTATCGCGACATGCTCGGGCTGGAGCCCGGCCCACGGCCAGCGTTCAATTTTCCGGGCGCCTGGCTCTACAATGGCAAGAAGGCCGTGCTGCATGTCGTGGAGCGGCCCGCGATCCCGCAGGGGTCCGGCGTTCTCGACCACATCGCCTTCTGGGGCGCCGACCTGCCCTCCTACCTCAAGAAACTTCAGGCGCGCGGCCTGACCTTCGATCTGCGCCGCCTGCCCGAAGACGGCCACGCCGGCGGCGTCTGGCAATTGTTCTTCTTCGATCCGAGCGGCGCCCGCGTGGAGATCGATTTTGCGAAGACCGAGAGCGCGGAATAGCGGCAGAATTCATGCGGGCGAGGTCCGGGACAAATCGGATCGTCGAAAGTCTTGACTACTTTCTGATTTTCAGATAATCTGTCGTATATTCTTTCCACGGAAGCGCATATGACGACACATAAAAACGACAAAATCTTTATGGAAAATAAGGTCAAAGGACCTTCCTGAAACAAAACTGCCCCGGGCGCAAGCATAACGCCTTGAAAGCGCTAAATTCCACCAAAGCATTGTTTGGAAAAATTTGGAGAATGGCGGCTTAAATTTGGAGCTTTGATGTGCTTTTTCGCGCTCATTGCTTGTATTGCGGCTTTCTCGCCAAGGAATCCCTTGGAGGTTGTCGGTCGCCGCGTTCACTGAACTTGGCTGGCCGCGCCCGGCGAGCGCGGCTACAAGGTCGGCGTTGGTAAGGAGAAATCGGCATGCTGGCGCTCGGGCTCAACAGCGGATCCTCGTTCGATGGCATCGACGCCGTGCTCGTCGATATCGAACTCGGCGAGGACGGCATGCTGAAGCGGCCGCGCTTCATCGCCGGCAAGACCGCGGACTGGCCGGAGGCGGTCGCGACGCAGGTGCTTCGGGCGTTCGAAAACAAGCTCTCGATCTTCGAGCTCTGCCGGCTCAACTATGTCGCCGGCGCCCTCTACGCGGAAGTCGCGCGCTCGCTGATGCGCGAGCAGGCGGTCGACACCGGAAGCGCTCGAGGTTATCGGCTATGACGGGCAGACGATCTATCAGGAGCCGATCGATCCCGCTCGCATGACCGAGTTTGCGGGCGAGGAGGACTGGGTCGGCAAGTGGCTCAATGGCCCCTACCCTTGCGGGCTGCAGATCGCCGAGCCCGCGATCGTCGCCGCCGCCTGCGATGCGACGGTCGTCACGCAATTCCGCCCGGTCGATCACGCCTTCGGCGGCTCGGGCGCGCCGCTGATGCAGTTCCTCGACTATGTGGCGTTCCGCGACATCGGGCCGTTCCTCACCCTCAACATCGGCGGCATCGCCAATCTCCAGCTCGCCGACAAGGACCGGCGACGGATGATGGCGTTCGACACCGGACCAGGCAATGTGATGCTCGATCACGCCGCGCGCGTGCTGCTCGGCAGGCCCCACGACGCCGACGGCGCCGCGGCTGCCAGCGGCAAGGTCGACGAGAAGCTGCTCGCCCGCCTGTTGGCCCACGACTTCTTCAAGCGCAAGCCGCCGCGCAGCGCCTGGCGGCTCGACTTCGGCTCGGAATTCGCCGACCGGCAGATCGCCGAGAACAAGGGGTTGCCGCCTGAAGATCTGATGGCGACTTTCACGGAATTCACCGCCCGCTCGATCGTCAAGGCGATCACCGAGCTCGTGCCTATCCTGCCCGAAATTTCGACGCTCGCCGCGAGCGGCGGCGGCGTACGCAACAAATATCTGATGAAGCGGCTTGCGGCGCTGATGCCGGCGGGTCTGCGGCTTACGACCTCGGACGAGTTCGGCATTCCCGCCCAGTTCAAGGAGGCGATCAAATTCGCCGCGCTGGCGCTCGCCGCAAAGCTTCAGATCGCCAACAACATCCCCGCGGCAAGCGGCGCTTCGCGCTTCGCGATTCTCGGCAAGCTCGTCGCGGCGCCGAGGCTGGCGCGCGGGATCTGAAAGCTCAGAGCCCGTCCCTGAACGCGCCGAAGAGTTCGCGCGCTGCATCGACGCGCGCTGTCAGGCCGGCTTCCCCGACCTTGCGGCGGACGAGAAAGCGCGGCCGTCTTGCGCCGACGCCGCGCAGCCGGCGGCGGGGCCAGCTTGCCGGACGCGGCCGACCGGCCAGGGCGACTTCCTCGAGCCGCCCTTTGGCTCGCTCGATGAGCGCGGGCGCGCGCACGAAACGCGCCCAGCCTTTCCAGGCGGCGTCGGCGTCTTGCCGGTCCGCGCCGGAATAGAGCGGCACGCTGAAGTCGGCGTCGCGATGGAGAAGCTTGACCTCGTAAAGCGGCTCGCCGTCTCGCTCGTTCTCAACGCTCAGCGCCACGCCCTGATAGGCGCTCGGCTCCAGGGCGATCCGCATCAGCATGCCCTGCCGGCGCCTCGAAATGACGACGAGATCGGGGCTCACGCTCACAGTACGGCGCTGCCCGTCGGCGCGCGCATCCGCCGCCTCCCAGCGAAAGGTCTCACCGCGAACCGGAGAGGGGGTCATCTGAAGCTCCCGCGTGAACATGGGCGGGAGCTTGGCCGCGGCGGGCGCAAAGCGGCTTAAGGGGCTTGGTTAAGCGGCGTTAAAACGACTGAGTTGGCAATCGTCGCGTTGTCGGAAAGCCGACAATTTTAGCGACTCAATCCTCGGCGACATAGTCCGCGCGCTCGCGCCGTCGCTCGCCGCGCCGGCCAAAACTGGCGCCGACGGCAAGCGCCGACTGCGCGAGCGTCTTCAGCGGTCCGGCGAGGCGCTCGAGCGCGTCGACGTTGCGGACCCATCCCTCGCCGCGCGTCAATTCGCGGTCGAGCGCCGCCATGGTGCGCGACAGCCCTTCCTCCTCGTCGTCGAGCCAGACGTCGACCACGCGCGCCCAGGCGAATACGAGCCCTTGCAACTTGAGCGCCCCGGCGGCGCCTTCGCTGTCGATGCCGGCGAGTTCGAGGATGAAGCGCATCGAGTTGACGAACTGCCGGTTGATCTGCGCCGCCGCGACCGGATCTCGCTTCAGCCATGCGACGATCTCGCGCAAAGCCGGCTTGTAAGGCGCCATCGCATCGAGCCGCCGCATCAGCGCCTCGAACAGCCGATCGCGCGGCGAGGCGGCGGCGTCTTGGTCGGGCGGCGCTTCGAGCGCAGCGCGATCTATTAAGCGGTTGAGCCCGCCGACAACCGCGCCCTTGCTCGGGAAGGCGTCACGGAATTCGGCAAGCGAGACGTTTCCGCGCGCCGCAATATCCCGGATAGAAATGTCTTCGAACCGCCGCTCGGCCGCCAATTGCGCCAGCGCATCGACGATCCGGCCTCTGACGTCGCCTTTCGGCGGAGCGAGCTTGATCTCTGAAGCATCGGTCATTTGGGCGCTCCTGGCTCGACGCCAATCTAGGCTGTCCGAGCCGAGGCTCCAAGGGGCGCCCTTAGCCCGACAATTCCCCGGCGCGGCGATGCGCGGCGGCGATCGCCATCGTCATCAGCGCCTCGAGCCCGCCCTCGGCTTGCAGAACGGCGAGCGCGGCGGCGGTGGTGCCGGCGGGCGAGGTCACATTGATGCGCAATTGCGCGGCGGAGGTTTCGCTCTCCTGATGCATCAGTTCGCCCGCGCCCTCTACCGTTGCGCGCGCGAGCCGCATCGCGAGATCGCCTGGCAAACCTGCCGCCTCGCCCGCCTTCGCCATCGCCTCGACGAGCGCGAAGACGTAAGCGGGCCCGGAGCCCGAAAGCGCCGTGACGGCGTCGATCAGCCCTTCGCTTTCGACCCATTCGAACGCGCCGACGGCGCGCATCAGGCGCTCGGTCCAGGCCTTTTGGGTCGCCGACACGGCCCCGTTCGCCGCGCCCGCCGCGGCGCCTCGCCCGACGGCGGCCGGCGTATTCGGCATGACGCGCACGACGGCCTTTGCCGCCGGCAGGCGGGCTTGCAAATCGGCGATCGTCTTGCCGGCTATGACGGAGACGACGAGCGTGCCGGGGCCGGCGAGCGCGCCAAGCTTCGGCGCCGCGCTCTCCAGCATCTGCGGCTTGATCGCTAGCACCAGCGCTTCCGGCGTCGCCAGAGTTTCGGGATTAAGCCTAAGACCCCGCGCGTCGGCGAGCCCAAGAATGTCCGGCGAGGGATGCGGCTCGACGATCGCCACGCCATCGGCCGGCAACCCGCCCTTCAGCCACCCTTGCAGCATCGCGCCGCCCATCTTGCCGGCGCCGGCGAGGACGAGGGTTTTCGGCCAATCGGACATCAGTTTCCCTTCAGGGAGCCGTCCGGCGTGGACGCCGCCGCTTCATCAAAAATAAGTCTGCAATTCCAGCGCCGATTCCTCCGGCGTGCGGTCGAGATTGAAGGCTTCGACGAAACCGCCTCTCGCGTTCATCAGATATACGATCGAGGAATGGTCCATCGAATAGTCGCCATCCTTGTCCGGCGCCTTGCGGGCGTAGACACGATAGGCCTTCTCGACCGCGGCGATCTCCTCCGGCGTGCCGGAAAGGCCGATGATGCGCGGGTCGAAGCTCGATACATAATCGGCCATGCCCTTCGCGGTGTCGCGCTCGGGATCGACGGTGATGAACAGCGTCTTCAGGGGCTTGTCCGGCAGGCGCTTCATCACGTCGGAGATTTCGGCGAGCGTCGTCGGGCAGACGTCCGGGCAATGCGTGTAGCCGAAATAGACGAGGAACGGATGGCCGAGAAAATCGGCCTCCGTCACCGTCTTGCCGTCGGCGGTCTCGAGCCGGAACGGGCCGCCGATCAGGGAGGCCGAGTTCCGATTGGGCCTGCCAAAATAGAATAGGCCGGCGGCGGCGACGAGAAAGCATAGCCCGACAACGAGAAGGGTTCGCCTTGATAGCCCCGGGGCTCTCCGGGGCGGTCCGGATCGATCGGCAGTCATGGCGCGACGTCTAGCGCGTGGAGCGGAGCCGCGCAATTCGATAGGAAAGAGCTATCATCATATGGGCGCGAGCCGCAGCATGGACTATTGTCAAAGCCATGGTGCTCCGACAGCTCGCCTACCTCGTCGCGCTCGCCCGCGAAAAGCATTTTGGGCGCGCGGCCGCGGCTTGCAGCGTCACGCAGCCGACGCTGTCGGCGGCGATCCAGCAGCTCGAGCAGGAGCTCGGCGCGCCGCTCATCGAGCGCGGCCAACGCTTCATCGGCCTGACTCCGCAGGGCCAGCTCGCCGTCGAGCACGCGCATAGAATCCTCGCCGAGGCCGAGGAGCTTCGCAACCGCATCGAGGAGATGGACCGCGGCCTTTCCGGCGCAACTCCGGATCGGCGTGATCCCGACCGCGCTGCCGATCGTCTCGCACCTGACGGCCCCGTTCTCGGCGCGCTTTCCGCGCGTCTCGATCACCGTGCTGTCGCTCAATTCTCAGGACATCGAGCGCGGCGTCGCAGAATTCGAGCTCGAGGCGGGCATCACCTATCTCGACAACGAGCCGCTGGACCATGTGCGCGTAAAACCGATCTACCACGAGGAATATTTCTTCCTCACCCCGATCGGCGGCGAATATGCTGAGCTCGACGCGATCCCCTGGCGGCGCGCGGCCGAGGCCTCGCTCTGCCTGTTGACGCCGGACATGCAAAACAGGCGGATCATTGACGGCGTGTTCCGCTCGGTCGGCGCGACGCCGAAGGCGGCGATCGAGACCAATTCGATCTTCAATCTCGTCAGCCATACGGCGTCGGGCCGCTGGTCGGCGATCGTGCCGAGGCCGCTGCTGCAATTCTTCGGCATCCCGCCCTCGACGCGGGCGCTGCCGCTCATCGAGCCCGTCGCGCGCAAGGCGATCGGCTATATTGCGGCCGAGCGCGATCCGCCCTCCCCGCTGGCGCGCAACCTCCTCGACATGCCGATTCCCGACGACATTGTGGAGCTATTGACGCCAGCTCCGCGCGCCAGACGCCGATAGACGCGATCTATCGCCTATTCGCAAGGATCGATTGGAAAAATTGGCGGAACTTCCCGATAATAAAGGGAGTTTCGCACTCGTAAGCCACGGGGAGGCGCGATGGGGAGAACCGTTCATGCCGTCGAGGGCGCCCTGGGACGCCAAGGAAGCGAGCGAGCTGATCGCCTCGCTACAGCGCCGAGCCCGGCGCGATGCTGCCGATCCTGCACGTCTTGCAGGAGCGCTACGGCTACATCGACGACGCCGCCATCCCGCTGATCGCCGAAACGCTCAATGTCTCGAAGGCGGAAACGACAGGCGTCGTCAGCTTCTACCACGACTTTCGCCGACGCCCGGTCGATGGGACGGTCATAAAACTCTGCCGCGCGGAATCCTGCCAGGCCGCAGGCTGTGAGGATCTCGTCGCCCGTCTCGCCGACGTTCATGGCGTCGAGGTCGATGCGCACGATGGCGGCCGGTTGACGATAGAGACCGTATATTGTCTTGGCGCCTGCGCTTTGTCGCCGGCCGCGCTCGTTGACGGCCGGCCGGTCGCGCGCCTCACGCCGCAAAAGCTAGACGCGCTCGTCGAGCGCTCCCAGGCGAGGACGCAATGACGCGCGTCTACGTCCCCTCGGATTCGACCGCGCTCGGCGTCGGCGCCGATGAGGTCGCCGCCGCGATCGCCGCCGAGGCGCGGCGGCGCGGCCAACAAATAGAGATCGTGCGCAACGGCTCGCGCGGCCTCTACTGGCTGGAGCCGCTGGTTGAAGTGGAAACGGCTGAAGGCCGCGTCGGCTACGGCCCCATCGAGGCCTCTGACGTCGACAGTTTGTTTGACGCTTCGTTCCTCACGGGCGGCGCGCACGTAAAAGCGCTCGGCCTCGTCGAGGAAATACCCTGGTTGAAGCGCCAGCAGAGACTGACCTTTGCGCGCTGCGGCCGCATCGACCCGCTCTCGACCGAGGCCTATCTCTCGGAGGACGGCATGAGAGGGCTGAAGCGCGCCCTCGAAATCGGGCCTAAGGCGACGGTTGAGGAAGTGTTCGCCTCGGGCCTGCGCGGGCGCGGCGGCGCGGGCTTCCCGACCGGCATCAAATGGCGCACCGTGGCTGCGGCGAACGCGGACCAGAAATACGTCGTCTGCAATGCCGATGAAGGCGACAGCGGTACGTTCGCCGATCGCATGCTGCTCGAAGGCGATCCCTTCGTCCTGATCGAAGGCATGGCGATCGCCGCCTACGCCGTCGGGGCGACCAAGGGTTTTGTCTACATTCGCTCCGAGTATCCGCACGCCTTCGCGACCTTCGAGGCGGCGCTGCGCAAGGCGCATGAGGCCGGCTGGCTCGGGCCAAATGCCTTTGGCCCAGGCGCGGGTTTCGACATCGAGGCGCGGCTCGGCGCGGGCGCCTATATCTGCGGCGAGGAGACTTCGCTGCTCGAAAGCCTCGAGGGCAAGCGCGGACAGGTGCGGCCGAAGCCGCCGATCCCGGCGCTCAAAGGCCTGTTCGGCAAACCAACCGTCATCAACAACCTTTTGAGCTTCGCCTCGACGCCCTGGATTCTGGCGCATGGCGCCAAGTCCTATGCCGACTACGGGATGGGCCGCTCGCGCGGCACGCAGGCGTTCCAGCTCGCAGGGGACATCAAACAGGGCGGGCTCGTCGAGCTCGCCTTAGGCGTGACGATCCGCGAACTCGTCGAGGATTTCGGCGCCGGTACGCGGTCCGGGCGGCCGATCCGCGCCGTACAGGTCGGCGGCCCGCTCGGCGCCTATTTCCCGGCGAGCAAACTCGACACGCCCATGGACTACGAAGCGATGCTGGCGGCAAAGGGCATGCTCGGCCACGGCGGGCTCGTCGTCTTCAACGACAGCGTCGACCTCGCGAGACAGGCGCGCTTCGCCTTCGAATTCTGCGCGAAAGAAAGCTGCGGCAAGTGCACGCCCTGCCGCATCGGCTCGACGCGCGGCGTCGAGACGCTCGACAAGATCATCGCGGGGCGCAATGTCGAGGCCAATCTCGAACTGGTGCGGGATCTGTGCGAGACGCTGACCGACGGCTCTCTCTGCGCGCTCGGCGGTCTGACGCCGCTGCCAGTGATGAGCGCGCTCGATTTCTTCCCCGAGGATTTTAGGCGGCAATCTGTAGCCGCGGTCCCTCATCCTAAGCTGGTCGAAGGAGACCGCGGCGAGCCGAGGTCGGTGACCTCGGCTACAGAACGAACTTAAGGAGACCTCGCATGGCTCTCTTGCAGGAACTCAACACCGGCACGCCGATCCGCGTCAGCGACAAGAATGTCACGCTGACGATCGACGGCCGGGCTGTCAGCGTGCCGGAGGGAACGTCGATCATGGCGGCTGCCGCCGTGCTGCAGGCGCCGATCCCAAAGCTTTGCGCGACGGACAGTCTCGAAGCCTTCGGCTCGTGCCGTCTCTGCCTGGTCGAGATCGAAGGCCGCAAGGGAACGCCCGCCTCCTGCACGACGCCGGCCGAGAACGGCATGGTGGTGAAAACGCAGACGCCGCAACTCGCAAAACTGCGCAAGGGCGTGATGGAGCTTTACATCTCCGATCACCCGCTCGACTGTCTCACCTGCTCGGCGAACGGCGACTGCGAATTGCAGACCCAGGCCGGCGTCGTCGGCTTGCGTGACGTGCGCTACGGCTATGACGGCGCCAATCATCTCAAAAGCCCGACTGACGCCTCGAACCCCTATTTCAGCTTCGAATCCTCCAAATGCATCGTCTGCTCGCGCTGCGTGCGCGCCTGCGAGGAGGTGCAGGGCACGTTCGCGCTGACCGTGCTCGGGCGCGGCTTCGACTCAAAAATCTCGCCCGGCGGCGTCGATTTCATGAGTTCGGAATGCGTCTCCTGCGGCGCCTGCGTGCAGGCCTGTCCGACCGCAACGCTCAACGAGAAGGCGCAGATCGACAAGGGCAAGGCGGAGCGCACCGTCGTCACCACCTGTGCCTATTGCGGAGTCGGATGTTCCTTCAATGCCGAGGTCAAGGGCCAGGACGTCGTGCGCATGGTCCCCCACAAGGCCGGCAAGGCCAATGAGGGCCATAGCTGTGTGAAGGGGCGCTTCGCCTACGGCTATGCGACCCACAAGGATCGCATCACCAAGCCGATGATCCGCGAGAGGATCACCGACCCGTGGCGCGAAGTCGGCTGGGACGAAGCCGTTCAATATGCAGCCGCCGAGTTCAAGCGCATCCAGGCCAAATACGGGCGCGACTCGATCGGCGCGATCAGCTCGTCGCGCTGCACGGCGGAAGAGGTTTGGGTGATCCAGAAGCTGGTGCGAGCTGGCTTCGGCAACAACAATATCGACACCTGCGCGCGCGTATGCCACTCCCCGACCGGTTATGGCCTGAGCCAGACCTATGGCACTTCGGCCGGCACGCAGGATTTCAAGTCGGTTGACGAATGCGACGTGATGCTCGTCATCGGCGCCAACCCGACCGATGCGCATCCCGTGTTTGCCTCCCGCATGAAGAGGAGGCTGCGCGCCGGCGCAAAACTCATCGTCGTCGATCCGCGCCGCATCGATCTCGTCAGAACGGCGCATGTCGAGGCTAGCCATCACCTCGCACTCAGGCCCGGCACCAACGTCGCCATCGTCAACGCGCTCGCCCATGTCGCCGTCACCGAGGGGCTGGTTGACGAAGCCTTCGTCGCGGAGCGCTGCGATCGCGACAATTTCGAGAGCTGGGCGCGCTTCATCGCGGAGGAAAAACATTCGCCGGAGGCGGTCGAGCCGTTCACGGGCGTGATCCGGCGGCAGAAGTTCGCGCCGCGGCGCGGCTCTATGCGAAGGGCGGACGCGGCGGCGATCTTCTACGGCCTCGGCGTCACCGAGCACAGCCAGGGATCGACGACGGTGATGGCGATGGCCAATCTCGCCATGGCGACCGGCAATATCGGCCGGCGCGGCGTCGGGGTGAACCCGTTGCGCGGACAGAACAACGTGCAGGGCTCCTGCGACATGGGCTCGTTCCCGCACGAATTCTCCGGCTATCGCCATGTGTCAGACGACGCGACGCGCGAATTGTTCGAGCATATGTGGGGCATGCCGCTGTCAGAAGGAGCCGGGCCTGCGCATCCCCAACATGATGGACGAAGCCGTCGACGGCGCCTTCAAGGGGCTCTACGTCCAGGGCGAGGACATCGCGCAATCCGACCCCGACACGCAGCACATCACCGCGCGGCCTGCAAGGCGATGGAATGCGTGATCGTCCAGGACCTGTTCCTCAACGAGACCGCGCGCTACGCCCATGTGTTCTTGCCCGGCGCGTCGTTCCTGGAGAAGGACGGCATGTTCACCAACGCCGAGCGTCGGATCAGCCGCGTGCGCAAGGCGATCGAGCCGCTGTCTGGCAAGGCCGACTGGGAAGCGACGCTCGCCTTCGCCGAGGCGCTCGGCGCTGCCCATGAAATACGCGCACCCGAGCGAAATCATGGACGAGATCGCCGCGCGACGCCGAACTTTCGCGGGCGTTTCCTACGCCAGGCTCGATGAACTCGGCTCGGTGCAATGGCCGTGCAACGACGAGGCGCCCGAGGGCACGCCGATCATGCATGTCGAGCGCTTCGTGCGCGGCAAGGGCCAGTTCATGCTGACCGAATATGTGCCGACCGAAGAGCGCACCGGCCCGCTGTTCCCGCTGCTGCTGACGACGGGGCGCATCCTCTCGCAGTACAATGTCGGCGCGCAGACGCGGCGCACCGAGAACAGCCGCTGGCACGAAGAGGACGTGCTGGAGATCCATCCGTTCGACGCCGAAAGCCGCGGCGTGCGCGACGGCGATCTCGTCGCGCTGCAAAGCCGCGTCGGCGAGATTTCGCTGCAGGCAAAAGTGTCCGAGCGTATGCAGCCCGGCGTCGTCTACACGACGTTCCATCATCCCAACAGCGGCGCCAATGTCGTGACGACCGACAATTCCGACTGGGCGACCAATTGCCCGGAATACAAGGTGACGGCCGTGCAGGTGCGCCGCACCAACCATTATTCCGACTGGCAGGAGCGCGACCGCGAGGAAGGGTTTTCGCTTGCGCCGGATCGCAGGAGAGCGGCTCGATGCGGCGGAGTGAGGAAATTGTAGCCGAGGTCCCTCATCCTGGGCTTGTCGAAGGAGACCTCGGCAGCCGAGGTCAACGACCCATATGCGCTCGGTTAGGCTCCCTCCTTGTCATCCCCGCGAAAGCGGGGATCCAGCGTGTGATGCTTGGCCCGCAGAAACAGGCTACGACATCTTGAAGCCGTCGAGCCCTACGACACTGGATCCCCGCTTTCGCGGGGATGACAATTCCCATCCGAGCGAATATGGGCCAACGACCTCGGCTACCACGACGCACCCCGTAGCCGCGGTTGCTGACCGTGGCGGCCGAGATTTCCTTCGACAGGCTCAGGATGAGGGATCTCGGCTACAACGCGGCGCCGTTGCTGCGCCCATGCGTGAGTTCCGCTACGATGCGGGCGCTGTGGGAGCGGTGCGTTTGCGCGAGATCGCCGAGGAAATTCCGGTCGAGATCGCCTTCGGCGGCTCGCCCTTCGCGGTGATGATGGCCTCGCCGCTCGACCTCGAGGATTTCGCCTATGGCTTCGCGCTGACCGAAGGCGCGATCGGTTCAATGGAGGACATTCGGGCGGTCGAAGTCGATCTTCAGACAAGGCAGGCGAGCCTGAACATCGCGCTCAACGCCGACGCCATGCGCACCCATCTGGCGCGCAAGCGGGCGCTTTCCGGGCGCACCGGCTGCGGGATCTGCGGGGTCGAGGACATGGCGAGCCTGCCGAAACCGCCAGGCCGCTTGCCGCCGGCGCCGCCGGTTTCGCCGGCCGCGATCGGCGCAGCCGTCAGGGCGCTGTCGGGCGAACAAGCTCTCAATCAGCGCACCCACGCGACCCATGCCGCAGCATTCGCTGACAGGAACGGCGCGCTCCGGCGCATCCGTGAGGACGTTGGACGCCACAACGCGCTCGACAAGCTGATCGGCTCGCTGATCCGCGAAGGGACCGCTCCCACGGACGGCTTCGTCGTCATCACCAGCCGCTGCTCGTTCGAGATGGTCGTCAAGACCGCGGTGTTCGGCGCGCGCACGCTCGTCTCCGTTTCCGCGCCGACCTCGCTGGCGCTGGAGACGGCGGCGGCCTGCGACATCGAGCTCATCGCGGTCGCGCGCGCGGATCATGCGTTCGCCTTCGAGGCGCAGCGCGCGAACAGCGGAGCGGCGGCGTGAGCTCGGCAAAGATCGAAAAACTGGTCAGGATGGCGAACCAGATCGGCGATTTTTTCGCGAGCCAGCCCGAGGCGATAGGCGCCGAAGGGGTCGCGACCCACTTGAAAAAATTCTGGACCCCGAAGATGATCGGGGAAATCAGGGCGCGGGCGTCGCTTCAGGAGTCTGGGCTGAACGCCACGGCCGCGCGCGGGGTCGTGTTGTTGAAGAGCGCGAACGAACAATCCTGACGTCATAAGGCGCAATCAAGCGCCGATGCGGGCAAGCAAGGGGGGAACAAATGGCTTCGATCGCCGTGGATGCCACGGAAAAAGTCGGCTGGCTCGAAAAGGCCGCGACGATCGCCAAACCGGGCTTCAATCGCTGGCTCGTGCCGCCGGCGGCGCTGGCGATCCATCTGTGCATCGGCATGTCCTACGGGCTCAGCGTGTTCTGGCTGCCGCTCAGCAAGGCGATTGCCGGGCGACGCGCCCGCCGAATGCAAGGACGATGACGCTGGCTGGACGCGCTGTTCACGACCACCTGCAACTGGCGCGTCAGCGACCTGCTCGTCACCTTCACGATCGGCATCGTGGTGCTCGGCGTATCGGCGGCGCTGTTCGGCGGCTGGCTCGAGCGCGCGGGCCCGCGCAAGGCCGGGCTGGTCGCGGCGATCTGCTGGGGCGGCGGCTTTCTCATCTCGGCGCTCGGCGTCTATCTCCATCAGCTCTGGATCATCTGGCTCGGCCTCGGCGTGATCGGCGGCATCGGGCTCGGCCTCGGCTACATCTCGCCGGTCTCGACGCTGGTGAAATGGTTTCCGGACCGGCGCGGCATGGCGACCGGCATGGCGATCATGGGGTTTGGCGGCGGCGCGATGATCGGCTCGCCGCTCGCCAATCTGCTGATGAATCATTTCAAGACCGCCGAACGAGGTCGGCGTCGTGGCAGACCATGGCGACGCTGGGGGTGATCTATTTCGTCTTCATGTGCGGCGGCGCGCTCGGCTATCGCGTCCCGCCGGAGGGCTGGCGGCCCGCCGGCTGGACGCCGCCCGTCGCCGGGCGCTCAGGCGATGATCACGCACGGCTCGGTCGCGCTCGAGGACGCGCACAAGACGCCGCAGTTCTGGTTGATCTGGGCCGTGCTCTGCCTCAACGTTTCGGCCGGCATCGGCGTGCTGTCGATGGCCTCGCCGATGCTGCAGGAAATATTCGGCGGCGCGCTGATCGGGCATCCGCGAGACCGGCTTCTCCGCGCTGAGCGCCGGATCAGTTGAAGCGATCGCGACGATCGCCGCGGGCTTCGTCGGCCTGCTTTCGCTGTTCAATATCGCCGGCCGGTTCTTCTGGGCCTCGCTGTCGGACCGGATCGGCCGCAAGATGACCTATTTCTGCTTTCTTCGGCCTCGGCATTGTGCTCTACGCCGCTGTCTCCGACGCTCGCCCATGCCGGCAGAAGGCGCTGTTCGTCGCGGCGTTCTGCGTGATCCTGTCGATGTACGGCGGCGGCTTCGCGACGGTGCCGGCCTATCTCGCCGATATCTTCGGCACCCGCTTCGTCGGCGCGATCCACGGCCGGCTGCTGACCGCGTGGTCGACGGCCGGCGTCGTCGGTCCCTTCGTCATCGGCTACATCCGCGACGCGCAGATCGCGGCGGGCGTCGAGCGGGCGCAGGTCTATGACCGCACCCTCTATATCCTCGCTGGCTTTCTGGTCGTCGGCTTCCTCTGCAACGCGCTCGTCAGCCCCGTCGCGTCGAAATGGCTGATGAAGTCCACGCCGGTCGAGGCGAGGCCTGCGGCCGTCGGCGGGGGCGACGCTAGTTTCGGCATCGGACTTGGCGGCGCGCCGGGCGCGGTCGGCTGGCTCGCCTGGCTCGCCGTCGGCCTGCCGCTTCTCTGGGGCGCCTGGCAGACGCTGCAGAGCGCGGTGAAGATTTTTAGCTGAGGCGCGCCCTGGGGGAGCGGCGGTGTCCACGCCGCCGACGGTCGGCCTGGAGGCCGACGCCTCCTCAGGCCCAGCCAGCCGAGGTCAGCGACCTCGGCTACAATAGGACCCCACCTAGGGCGCCAGCACGCCGCCCGGCAGACGCGCAAGCAATTCCCGCCCGGCCCCGGCCCCGATGCGCTCGGCGTCGTCGGCCGCGCCCTCGATCTCAACCTCGAAGACTTCGGAGCCATCGAGCCGGAACACCGCGCCGCGAAATTTTAACGCGCCTCCGGCGATCCGCGCGTGGCCGGCGATCGGGGTTCGGCAGGAACCGTCGAGCACGGCGAGGAAGGCGCGTTCGCAGGCGAGCGCCTGCCCCGTCGCGCCGTCCAGGATGGCGGAAAGCGCGTCGCGCGCGGCGACGTCGTCGCGCCCGCGCTGTCAGGCCGATCGCGCCCTGGCCGACGGCGGGAAGGAAATCTGCAATGTCCAGAAGCGCGGTCGCCCGGTGCGCAAGCCCGAGGCGCTTCAGGCCCGCGAACGCGAGCAGCGTCGCATCGATCTCGCCGCGCTCCGCCTTGCCGAGCCGGGTCTCGACGTTGCCGCGCAGCAGCGAAACCTGCAGATCGGGCCGGAGGCGCTTGACCTGCGCCTGGCGCCGCAGCGACGCCGTGCCCGATGCCGCCGCCTTGTCGGCAGGCCCGCCAAAGTCGTCGCCTTCGCGCGAAATAAGCGCGTCGCGCACGTCTTCGCGTGGCAAGAAGCCGGCGATGACAATGCCGTCGGGCAGCGCGGTCGGCAGATCCTTCGACGAATGCACGGCGACGTCAATGTCGCCCCGTAGCATGGCCGCATCGATCTCTTTGGTGAACAAGCCCTTGCCGCCGGCCTCGCTCAGGCGCGGTCCTGAATGAGGTCGCCGCTGGTCTTGATGACGACGAGCGGAAAGGCCTCCTCGCCGAGGCCGTAGGCTTCCTGCAAACGCTGGCGCGTCTCGCGCGCCTGCGCCAGCGCGAGCGGCGAGCCACGCGTGCCGATCCTGAGGAAGGGCGCGCTCGACGACTGGGCGGAGAAAGAAGGCATAAGCCGCGAATCGGCAGTCGCGGCCTTTTTGTCAAGTCGCGCGGCGCCGCCGGCTCATGCCGCGTTCGCGTCGGCATTCATGACGAGCTCATAAGCCGCGGTCGCGCCCTGAACGAGCGTCGGGGGTTCGCGGCGGTTGGCAAGCCGCGCGGCGCGCCGCCGCCTGCCCAGCCTTTCGGCCGGCGCTTCAGGACTCTGCGGAGCGACGAGCGCGCTCTGCATGTGGCGCGCCATCAGTTCGGCGGCGCCTTCCGCCGCGCCGAGATCGCCCAATCTGGCGAAGCGGATCAGCGCGACGAGGTCCTCGAGCATGCGCAACGGCGCTTCGCCGGCCCCCGCGGCCGCGTCGTCCGGCGCGCGGAACAATTCTAATTGCAAGAGATTTGCGGCGTCGCGCGCCGCCACGCTATCGCCGGACGAAACCGAAGCCAGCAGGCTTGCGAAGGCGTTTAGGAATTCGGCGGCGGTCGAGGCGGGCGGCTCGTCGACGTCGCGTTCGCCGAGTTCGGCGAGTTGCACGAGATCGGCCGTGACGATGGTGCGGAAGGGCCCATCTTCGAGGGACCGCAGCGCGGACGGGTCCTCGTCTTCAATCGCCGGCGCGCCAAGGGCTTGCAATGAGTTTCCAGCCTTGAGACGCGCGCGTTCGCCCGCGAGCGGCAATCTCTCCAGGCCGCCCAACGCCAGCAATGGCCTCTCTGTAAGACTGGGGAAACTCATTCCTATCTCCGTCGGCCCGGTGCGCCTCCTCGTGACACGCTTAACGATCAGATAACCTTCCGCTTTGCATGCGAAGCTTGCGCGAGGCTTGCGTTGCGCTGTTGCCGCGGTTGCTGACCGCGGCGGCCGAGGTCTGGTTCGACAAGCTCACCATGAGGGACCTCGGCTACAGGAGGGTCGGCCGACCGCCTCGCCCTCGTCGGCCTGGAGCGACGCTCCTCGGCTGCGGCTACAACGCGCGGGAATTTGCTCCGGCAGCGGCGCGCGGAGGCAGCGGCCAGAACGCGCTGACCCGCCTTTTGTAAGCGGCGAAAGCCGCGGGCCGGGTGCGCTGAAGATGCGCTTCGAGCGGCGGGACGCCTGACACGTGGGCGAGCAGCCAATACATCACGGCCGGAGCGACGAGGCTCAGCCATCCTAGGGGATACGCGCCTGTAAAATCGATCGCGGCGAGGGCGTAGGCGACCCACACGAGCCATTCGAAAAAATAATTGGGATGGCGTGACCACGACCAGAGACCGATATCGCAAATCCCGCCCTTGCGTTTCGGGTCGGCCCTGTAGGCGGCCATCTGCCGGTCGGCGAGCGCTTCTCCCGCGAGCGCGATGAGGAAGACCGCGACCGCCAGCCCATCCTGGACGCGCCAGTATGGAAATGGCGCATGGGCGGCGAGCCCCGCGGCCGCGGCGAGCGGCCAGCCGGCGAGCGCCTGAATCTGGAGGAACAGAAACAGTTGAAGCGTCGCCTTGTCGCCCCATTCGGCTTTCAGCGCCGCGTAGCGGGGATCGTCGCCGTGCGTCAGCGAGCGGTTGAAGATGTAGAGCCCGAGCCGCGCCGACCAAACCGCGACAAAGCCCGCGATTAGCCAGCGCCGTGGCGGGTAGTCGGCGACATCGAGAGGCCACAGCACGGCAAGCAGAGCGGCAATGCCGATCGCGAACGACCAGGTCGCATCAATCAGCCCGGATTGCGACGTGCGGAGCGCGATCCCCCAGGCCGCCGTCATGGCGAGTGCGAGAAAGATCACGACGACGATCGCCAGGAGCGCCATGGCGCCCTCCTCGTGCTAAAGCCCGAGCGCCGACTGAATCATGCCGCCGACGAACGAGGTCAGGCGCAGGCGCCCCTCGATCGCGGACAGGCAAAAACAGTCCTCGTCGGAATCGGCCGCCGGCCTGTGGTCGATCTCGCCGTCGGCTTCATCAAAATCGCCCGGCTGGTAGCGGCCGTGCACGTCGGAATAGGAACCCGACAGCACCTGCGTAAATTCAACGCCGTCGTGCGTGTGACGCGGCATTTTGAACCCGGCCTTGACGCGCATCAGCATCGCCGAGGCGTTGGCGTCGCCGGGCGGTTTCACAAAGGCGATCCTCAGGCCCGGCATGATGAAACGCCAGGGGCCGATCTCGCAGTTTTGGAGCGTCGCCGGCGCGCCGGGAAAGGGCGCGCTCCAGGATTCGCGAGCTTTGGCCGGCGCCTCCTGCCGCGCTTCGATGGCGGCAAAAGTTCGAGCCAGCAGATCCGGCGACGGCGCGCTTCGTTCGGCCGCCTCGAGGAGCGCGCCGCCGACCGCCTCGAAGACGCGCAGTCGTTCGCGGCACTCGCGGCAGCCCTGCACATGGGTATCCACCACGAGCCGCAAGCCGGGCGCAATCGCGCCGGCCGCGAAGGCGGCGAGCGTTTCATCCTGCGGGTGACGGGAGGCAGCCATCATTCGACCTCCCACGCCGCGCGGATTTTCGACATGGCGAGCCGCAGGCGCGACTTCACGGTGCCGAGCGGCAGGTTGAGCTGGCGCGCGATTTCCGAATGCGGGCGCTCGGCGAAGAACGACAGGTTCACCACCTCGGCCTGCTCCTTGGGCAGCACAGCGATCGCCTTGCGGACGCGCTGCTCGCGCTCCGCCACAAGCACCAGTTCCTCGCCGGAGCTATCGAGCCCCTCTTCGCCCTGCGCCGCCGCCTCGTTTTCGAGTTTCGTGCGGCGGCCCTCGCGGCGCTGACGATCGATGCGGGCATTTCTCGCAATCGTATAGATCCAGGTCGAGACGCCCGCCTCGCGGGGATCGTAAAGACCGGCTTTCATCCAGACCGAAACCATCGTCTCCTGAGTCACCTCTTCTGCGGCCTCGCGCGACAATCCCGCGCGGGCGAAAAACCCCATCAATCGGGGCGTAAAATGCTCGAACAGCCGGGCGAACGCCTGACGATCGCGTCGGTCGGCGACCGCGATCAGCCATTCCCCCAACTCGGAACGTCTGGAGTCCGGCTTCGGGGCCGAGGCGCTCATCGCGGCCCCCCCAACTCCCGGTGCGCCCAGCGCGTACATGGACAGATCTTCGTTCGCAATGCTCTTGGCACCCTCCTACGCCCCTTCAGCCCCGCCGGATCACGGGCGACCCAACGCCAACTGACGGCGTCGAAACGTAATGGATAATGCCCTGCTTGTGAAAGGCGCCCGTTTGTTGGAGTAGGAAGCCCCTGGGATTCGACCCATCCTTCCGCGCTCTCGCCAAATCCAGGAAATGATCGAACTGAGACGACACTCCCGCTACGCTTACAGCGCCCTGCCCGCTCGTGCGGTCTATGATTGGCCCGGAGGCAAGCGCCTCGCCGTCTATCTCGGCCTCAATCTCGAGACTTTCGATTTCGGCGAGGGGCTGGGCGCAAAACTCGCGCCTGCGCTCGGCGAGCCCGACGTGCTGAACTATTCATGGCGCGATTGGGGAAACAGGGTCGGCGCCTGGCGCTTGCTCGATCTCTTCGAGGAGGCGCAGTTTCCGGCCTCGGTGCTCGTCAATTCTGCCCTCTACGACGAGGCGCCCGACCTCATCGCGGCTTATTCGCGGCGGGGCGACGAGATCGTCGGACATGGGCGCACCAACAGCGAGCGGCAGGGCGCGTTCGGCGAGGCGGAAGAGCGCAAGCTGATCGCAGAGGCGACTGCGCGGATCGGGGCGGCCGAGGGACGACCGCCCAAGGGCTGGCTCGGCCCCTGGATCTCGGAGAGCGCGGTTACGCCTGATCTGCTCGCGGAAGCCGGCTATTCCTATCTGCTCGACTGGACCATGGACGATCAGCCCGTGTTCCTCGCCTGCCGCAATGGGGGCCGCATCCTGTCCGTGCCCTATCCCCAGGAGCTCAACGACATTCCCGCCATCGTCGCGCGCCAGGCGAGCGGCGCGGAATTTTCAGCGATGATCGTCGATACGTTCGAGGAGATGCTTCAGCAGTCGTCGCGCGCGCCGCTCGTCATGGGCATTGCGCTGCACCCCTATATCGTCGGCCACCCGCATCGGCTGCGGCCGCTGCGCCGCGCGCTCCAGCACATCGCGAGCCGCCGCGACGATATCTGGATTACGACCTCAGGCGCGATTGCGGAGCATGTCTACGCTTCGCCCTCGCAGCCGCGGTCAGCGACCGCGACTACAAGCTCCTGAGACACTTTGATGGCCAAAACTGCCGGGCAGCGCGCGCGCCGACGCCAAAAATCTCGCGGCCAAGCGCCATGACACCCTCCCTTTCGCGGCAAACTATCCGCCAGCTGTGCCTAAGCATGGCTTAGCGTCGAGCCCGGTCACACCAGGAGCTCCGTGCGATATTTCGCCGAAAGCGCCTTTGCCCGTTGAATTCGCTCGGCCTGCTCGGCCTGCGTGAGGGTTGGCGGCGGCGCGGCGCGGCTGTCGACGGCATCGCCGACCAACATGAAGAATTCCTCCTGCCCCGCCGGCGTGCACATGCATAGCAGGCGCGCCGGTTTGTCCGACTTGTTCTTGAAAGCGTGAGGCGAGTTTGCCGGGATGTTCACGGTCGAACCGGCGCTTGCGCGGCGCGCCACGCCCCGAAAGGTCAGCTCGATCTCACCGTCCAGGATAGTGAACATCTCCTCGAAATCATGCCGATGTGGCGGCGGGCCGCCGCCCGGAGGCACAAGCATGTCGATCAGGCAATAGCGGCCGCTCGTATCGGCTCCACTGACAAGAATCGTATAGACGCCGCCGGCGACCGCGATGTGACGCATTTGAGGACCGTCTGGGCTAACCAAAGTAAGCTCGTTGTTCGGATCGTCAGGCGGTATCGGCGTTGGCGACGGGTCAATCGTGGCGACAGAGTCAATCATCGCATGTCTCCTCGTTTTCAGCTGCGCTGCATTTATCTGGCCGAGTATTGGGGCGCGGCCGTGGCGCAACCATTTCAGGTTTCCGGGCCCAGCGCCTTCGATCTCAGGCCGAGACCTGAAAATTCGAATCGATGCGGCAGCCGGCTCAGATCTCGACGACCTGTCGCGCCCGGTCGGCGACGGCGATGCGATATTCGCCTCCGCATTCGCGCTGCAGAACGGGGATCAGCGCCGCGGCGGCGGCCTCGACGTCGCCAAAACCGTTGGACTGCGCGGTCAGCACGATGCGGCGCGTCGCTGATGTCACCAGCGTGCGCGCGTCCTGCCGCCAGTTCCAGCGCCGGCAGAGCACATGACGCTCGTCTGCATAGACGACCTCGCCGTTTTTCGGCGGGTCGTTGGGGTCTTCGCCGTCGGCCGCGCTCATGTCGACGAAGGTGTCGCCGTCCCGCGCATAGCGGAAGGCGAGATCGCCTGACATCTTGTCGAGATCGTCGCATCCGAGGCAGAGCCCATGCGCTACCGAGGCCGCGTTATAGGCGTCGACGAGCGCGTTGACTTCAGGCAGGACGTCGCCCGCCAGCACGCGCTTGATGAGCCGTTCCGCCGACGAGCGATAGCTCGTCTTCTTGATGCCGAAGGCGCGATAGGCCCCACGCCAGGCGGCGACAGCGGGGATGGCCGAAAGCTCCAGGCCCGCGTAGGCGGCGCGGCAGCGCGCCTCCGTCGCCGCGATCTCCTCGGCCAGAGCCGCAGAACGCTGCTCCGGCATTGTCAGGCCCTCGCCCACGATCACGGCGACGCGGAAGGCGGGAAAATCAGCGGCAAGGGCGGCGATCGAAAGCTTCATGGGCGCCGGTCATTGGCGAGCGCCGCGGCGGCGTCAAGGGCGCCCGGTCATCCGGGCGCCGCCTCACGCGCGTATCACAAGGATTGGAGCGCCCCATGCCGATCGTCGTCCACCATCTCGAAAACAGCCGCTCGCAACGCGTGCTCTGGCTTCTGGAGGAACTGGGCTTCGCCTATGAGGTGAAGAAATACGCGCGCGACAAGGCGACCATGCTCGCCCCGCCGGCGCTGAAGAAAATCCATCCGCTCGGCAAGTCGCCGATCCTCGAGGATATGGATGACGCCGGCGAGCGCCGAATCATCGCGGAAACCGGCGCGATCGTCGAATATCTCGTCGAGAAGGCTTCTGGCCGTCTCGGGCGCCTTCGGACCGGGACTCGACTTTGCGTTACCGGCATTTCCTGCATTACGCGGAAGGTTCGCTGATGCCCGTCCTGTTCGTGAAGCTGGTGCTGAGCCGGATTCCCCTGCTCGGCGGCTTCGCGATGAAAAAATTTCAGCCGATGATCGACGTGCATATCGACTACGTCGAGAGCGAGCTCGGCAAGAGAGACTGGTTCAGCGGCGACGCGTTCACCGCCGCCGATGTGATGATGAGCTTTCCGCTCGAGGCGGCAAAGGCGCGCAGAGGGATTTCAGGACGAAGCCATCCCAACATCTTCAAGTGGGTCGACACGATCCACGCCCGCCCTGCCTTCAAGGCCGCGCTCGCCAGGGGCGGTCCGTACGCACTGGCATGAGCGGGCGCGCCCTCATCCCAACCCTCTCACGCAAGCGGGACAGGGGCCGGAAAGCGCCGTGAAACCCTTCTCCCGCTTGCGGGAGAAGGTGGCGCGTTGCGCCGGCTGAGGGCGGCCCATGATCGCGGTTGATCGTTATTTGCTCTATCGGCTGGCGCCGATCGGATCGAGGCCGGTCTTCCCGATGACCGGCGCGGCGTCGGGCGAGGCGAGGAACGCGATAAATGCCTTCGCTTCATCGGGCGATCGCGATTTTGCGGCGACCGCGGCCGAAAACACCGTATATTTCTGCACCTCCGCCGGGATCTGTCCGACGAACTCGGCCCCCTTGACCGGCAGCAGTTCGGCGACTTGCTGGAAGCCGATCTCGGCTTCGCCGCGCGCGACGACGGCGGCGACGGGTTCGGCCGGAATCATGTGCGCTTTGCCCTTCATCTCCGCCTCGATGCCGAGTATTTCGAACAATTCGCCGCCGACATAGACGCCGCTCGCGCTGTCGGAATAGGCGACGGATTTTGCCGCGAGCAGCGCCTGTTTGAGCGCCTCCGGCGTCGAAATATCGGGCTTCGGCGCGCCTTCCTTGACGGAAACGCCGATCGGCGATCGCACGAGTTTTACGCGCGTCGCTTCGATCGCTTTGCCCTGATCGATCAGGCCGCCGAGCGCGTCGTCGACGAGGATCAGCACGTCGGCGGGCTCGCCGCGCGCGAGGCGCTGCGGGATGGCGTTTTCTGTTGTTCCCATCGAGGGGCCATAAGCCGCGATCAGATGATCGCCCGTTCTGCGCTCGAATTCGGGCGCAAGCAATTTGTAGGCGGCGGTCATCCCGCCGGAGATCAGCACATGCAATTCCGCCGCAGCGGCAACGCCGCGGGTCAACGCGAGCGCGAAAAGAACGAGGGGGGCGAATTTCAAAACTCTCATGACCAATTTCCTCGGTTTTGACGTGCGCGATTGATAGCGAGGCGGCCCGATTAGCGCCAGAATGGCGACCGCCCTGGCGACAACGGGATGCCGATCTTGACAGATCCCCAAAACCTGATTATTTTAAGTTTCAAATAATTTTCGGACGAGGACGGAGATGCGGATCGTCTGTATCGGCGGCGGACCGGCCGGGCTCTATTTCGGGCTCCTGATGAAGCTCAGCCATCCCGAACATTCCGTCACCGTCGTCGAACGCAACCGGCCCTACGACACGTTCGGCTGGGGCGTGGTGTTCTCCGACGCGATGATGCAGGCGATGCGCGCCGCCGATCCGGTCAGCGCGGCGGAGATCGCCGACGCCTTCAACCATTGGGACGACATCGAGCTCATCTTCAAGGGCAAGCGCCAGCGCACCACCGGCCACGGCTTCATCGGCATCGGCCGCAAGCATCTGCTCAACATCCTGCAACGGCGCTGCGAGCAGATAGGCATCGAACTCGTGTTCGAGCGCGACGTCGATTCCGACCTCGACTTCCCCGACGCCGACCTCATCATCGCCTCCGACGGCATCAACTCGAAAATCCGCGAGCGCTACGCCGCGGAATTCAAACCCGACCTCGTCGTGCGGCCGAACCGCTTCATCTGGCTCGGCACGCACAAGCCGTTCGACGCCTTCACGTTCGATTTTCGCCGCACCGAGCACGGCTGGTTCCAGGCCCATATCTACAAGTTCGATCGCGAAACCTCGACCTTCATCGTCGAGACGACCGAAGAAGCCTACGCCGCGCACAGGCTCGGCGAACTCGATCAGCAAGGCTCGATCGACTTCTGCGAAAAACTGTTCGCGGAGACGCTCGACGGCGCCAAGCTGATGACCAACGCGCGCCATCTGCGCGGCTCGGCGTGGCTCAATTTCAACCGGCTGATCTGCGGCAAATGGAGCCGCTTCAACGGCCGCTCTCACGTCGTGCTGATGGGCGACGCCGCCCATACTGCCCATTTCGCTATCGGCTCCGGCACCAAGCTCGCCCTCGACGACGCGATCGAGCTCACAAAACAGTTCGACAGGATTGGCCACGGCCGCGAGACGATCGGCGAGGCGCTCGAGGCTTACGAGGAAGTGCGCAGGGTCGACGTCGCGCGCATCCAGAACGCCGCGCGCAATGCGATGGAATGGTTCGAGGTGGTTGGGCGGCGTTACGCCGACACGCTCGAGCCCGAACAGTTCTTCTATTCCATGCTGACCCGCTCGCAGCGCATCAGCCATGAGAACCTGCGACTGCGCGATCCCGCCTGGCTCGAAGGCTACGAGCACTGGTTCGCGGCGCGTTCAGGCGTTCCGGCGCCGGAGAACCATCGCGCGCCGCCGCCGATGCTCACCCCCTTCAAGATCAGGGACGTGATGCTAGCGAACCGCATCGTCGTTTCCCCGATGGCGATGTATTCCGCGCATGATGGTCTCATCAACGATTTCCACATCACGCATCTCGGCGCGCGCGCCATGGGCGGGGCTTCTCTGGTGTTCGCCGAGATGACCTGCGTCTCGCCGGACGCGCGCATCACGCCCGGCTGCCTCGGACTTCTGGAACGACGAGCAGCAGGCGCAATGGAAGCGCCTCGTCGATCTCATCCATTCCGTTGGCCACGCCAAGGCCGGCATCCAGCTCGGCCACGCCGGCCGCAAGGGGTCTACACGGCTTGCCTGGGAGGGCATCGACGAACCCTTGGCGCAGGGCAACTGGCCGCTGATCTCCGCGTCCGCATTGCCCTATATGCCGCAGAGTCAGACGCCGCGCGCCATGACGCGCGCCGACATGGAACGTGTATGCGACGATTTCGTCGCCGCGACGAAACGCGCCGCGGCTGCGGGCGTAGATGTGCTCGAATTGCATTGCGCGCACGGCTATCTGCTGTCGAGCTTTCTATCGCCGCTCACCAACCGCCGCGACGACGAATACGGCGGCTCGCACGAGGCACGCGCGCGCTTTCCGCTCGAAGTGTTTCGCGCCGTCCGCTCGGCGTGGCCCAAGGAGAAGCCGATTTCCGTCCGGCTCTCGTGTCACGACTGGGCGGAGGGCGGCAACACGCCCGACGACGCGCTGATCTTCGCCAAACTGTTCAAGGAGGCCGGCGCCGATCTCATCGACTGCTCGTCGGGTCAGGTTTGGAAGGATGAACATCCGGTCTATGGCCGCATGTTCCAGACGCCGTTCGCCGATGAGATCCGCAACGAGGGGCATGTCGGGACGATCGCGGTCGGCGCGATCTCGGAGGCCGATCACGCCAATTCTGTCATTGCGGCCGGGCGCGCCGATCTCTGTGCTTTGGCGCGTCCGCATCTTGCCGATCCCTCCTGGACGCTCCATGAGGCGGCGAAGATCGGCGCCAGCATCGTGCCCTGGCCCAAGCAATATACCGCCGCGAAGCGACAGTATGAGATGAACCTCGCAAGGGCGGGGCGGTAGCTGATGTCCCTCTCGGGCCGCCATGCGCTCGTTACCGGCGCGGGCTCCGGCATCGGCGCCGCGATCGCCAGGGCGCTTGTTGAGGCGGGCGCGCGCGTGACGCTTGCCGGGCGGCGCGCGGCGCCGCTCCAGGAAGTCGCGGGCTCCCTGCCTGAGGGCGCCGCGCTCGCTGTCGAGGGTTTCGATGTCACCGACACTGAAGCAATCAATCGCGGGCTCGAGCGCGCCCGCGCCGCATTCGGCAAGATCGCCATTCTTGTCAACAATGCGGGCGAGGCGCCAAGCGCGCCCTTCCGCAAGACCAGCCCGGATCTCTGGTCGCGCGTGCTCGCGGTCGATCTGACCGGCGTCTACAACGTGACGCATGCCGCGCTCGCCGACGTCGAGAGTTTTGGCGCGCAAGGCCGCATCATCAATGTCGCCTCGACCGCGGGCCTGACAGGCTACGCTTACGTATCGGCTTATTGCGCGGCGAAGCACGGGGTTGTCGGCCTAACGCGCGCGCTGGCGCTCGAACTCGCCAAAACCGGCGTCACCGTCAACGCGGTCTGCCCCGGCTTCACCGAAACGCCGTTGATTGATGCGGCCATCGACAATATCGTTCAGAAAACCGGCCGCACGCGCGAGGCGGCGGCGGCAGAGCTCGCCAAGACCAATCCGCAAGGGCGGCTCATCAAGCCTCAGGAAGTCGCGGACAGCGTGTTATGGCTCGCCTCCGACGGCGCGGGCTCGATCAATGGACAGGCGATCGCGATCGCTGGCGGGGAGGTCATGGCGGGATGAGCGAAGAGATGCAGACGACGCGGCGCCCCTTCAAGGATTTTCGCGCGCGTAATTTCCATTTTGAGACGAGCGAGGATGGCCGCGTCGCGACGATCCGCCTCAATCGACCCGAGCGCAAGAACCCGCTGACCTTCCAATCCTACGCGGAGCTGCGCGATCTGTTTCGCGATCTCGTCTACGCCTCGGACGTGCGCGCCGTGGTGCTGACCGGCGAGGGCGGCAATTTCTGCTCGGGCGGCGACGTGTTCGAGATCATCGAGCCGCTGACGCGCATGAAGATGCACGATCTCCTCGCCTTCACGCGCATGACCGGCGATCTCGTCAAGGCGATGCGCAAGTGCCCGCAGCCGATCATCGCCGCCGTCGACGGCGTCTGCGCCGGCGCCGGCGCGATCCTCGCGATGGCCTCCGATATCAGATACGCCACGCCGGAAGCCAAGACCGCCTTCCTGTTCACCCGCGTCGGCCTCGCCGGCGCCGACATGGGCGCCTGCGGAATCCTGCCGCGCATCATCGGCCAGGGCCGCGCGGCCGAACTGCTTTACTCCGGGCGCGCGATGACGGCGGCCGAAGGCGCGGCCTGGGGTTTTTATAACGCGCTGCATGCCCGCGAAGCGCTCGAGAAAGAGGCGGCGGCTTTCGCCCGTTCGCTCGCCGACGGCCCGTGGTTCGCGCATGGAATCACCAAGACGATGATGAACCAGGAATGGGCGATGGGCGTCGACGAAATGATCGAGTTGGAGGCGCAGGCGCAGGCGATCTGCATGGCGACCGGAGATTTCCGCCGCGCCTTCGAGGCCTTCGCCGCCAAGCGCAAGCCGGTGTTCGAGGGCAATTGAGATGCAAAGCCCCGCGCCGCGCGGCGCACGCGAATTTCTTGACTGGCCGTTCTTCGAGCCGCGCCATCGCGCGCTTGCCGAGCGGCTCGACGCCTTCATCGCCTCCGGCGCTCTCGATGAGATTGATCATCACAATGTCGACGCCTCGTGCCGCAAGCTGGTGCTCGCCCTCGGCGAGGCCGGCCTGCTCGAAGGCGCGGTCGCCTCGCCTGAGGGCGATGCGTCCGGCATCGATTCGCGCTCGGCCTGCCTGGCGCGCGAGACGCTCGCCTGGCGCGACGGCCTCGCCGATTTCGCCTTCGCGATGCAGGGGCTCGGCTCCGGCGCGATCGCCATCGCGGGCTCGCCCAGAGCTGAAGCGCGCCGTGCTGCCGAAGACGCGCTCCGGACAATGGCTCGCCGCCTTCGCGTTGTCCGAGAAGGACGCGGGCTCCGACGTTGCGGCGATGGCCGCGAGCGCCAAGCTCGAAGGCGATCATTACGTGATCGATGGCGAAAAAACCTGGATCTCCAACGGCGGCATCGCCGACGTCTATTGTTTGTTTGTTCGCACCGGCGAGGCGCCCGGCGCGCGCGGCATTTCGGGCTTCGTGGTGTTTCCTGATGACCCCGGCTTTTCAATCGCCGAGCGCATCGACGTTATTGCCCCGCATCCGCTGGCGACGCTGCGCTTCGAGAATTGCCGCATTCCGGCGAGCCGCAGGCTCGGCGCGCCCGGCGGCGGCTTCAAGGTCGCGATGCAGACGCTCGACATTTTCCGCGCCTCCGTCGCGGGCGCGGCGCTCGGCTTCGCCAAGCGCGCGCTGGATGAGGCGCTCCATCACGCTCGCGCGCGAAAAATGTTCGGGGCGACGCTGGCCGATCTGCAACTGACGCAGGCCGCGCTCGGCGACATGGCGACCGAGATCGACGCCGCGGCGCTGCTGACCTATCGCGCCGCCTGGCGCCGCGACGTGCAGAAGCTGCCGACGACGAAGGAAGCGGCGATGGCGAAGATGACGGCGACCGAAACCGCGCAGCGCGTCATCGACCGCGCCGTCCAGATGTTCGGCGGACGAGGAGTTCGGCGCGGGGAGATCGTCGAGAGCCTCTACCGCGAGATCCGCGCCCTGCGCATCTACGAAGGCGCGACGGAAGTGCAGAAGCTGATCGTCGCGCGCGAATTGCTGAAGGCGGGCGCACAATAGTTCTGAATTCGGAGCGTCGGCCTCCAGGCCGACGTCGTTGGGCCACACGTCGGCCTGGAGGCCGACGCTCCTCATGGAGCCAAGTCATGAACAGAACCCTCCAACCCGAAGGCTGGGCCAAGCCCGCCGGCTACGCCAACGGAGTCTCGGCGCGAGGCCGCTCGATCTTTGTCGCCGGCCAGATCGGCTGGAACGCGGAGAGCCAGTTCGAGAGCGACGATCTCGTCGAGCAGATCGCACAGGCTTTGCGTAACATCGTCGCCGTGCTCGCCTGCGATGGCGCTGGGCCTGAACACATCACCCATCTCACCTGGTATTTTCTCGACAAGCGCGAATATGTCGCGCGTTTGTCCGAAGTCGGCCGAGTTTATCGCGAGATCATCGGTCGCAATTTTCCCGCCATGACGGCCGTGCAGGTCTCGGCGCTGGTTGAGGAAAGAGCCAAGGTCGAGATCCAGGCGAACGCCGTCGTGCCGGACTGAGCTCATGTGGCGCCCCGCGGAACGAATCCACTTCGAGCCGAAGCTCGGCCACGCGCCGAGCGCCGAGGAAGCGGCGCGCTCGCGGCTGTTCTCGCCCCTTAATGTCGGCCGCCTCAACCTCGCGCAGCGCACCTGGGTTCCCGCGATGGTGCCGTGGCGCGCGACGGAAGAAGGCGAAGTCACCGACGCCGTCGTCGCCTGGTATGAACGCTTCGCGCAAGGCCGGCCGGGCGCAATCGTCGTCGAGGCGACGGGCGTGCGCGACGTGCCGAGCGGCCCGCTGCTGCGCATCGGGCATGATCGCTATATCGAGGGCCTGAAGCGCGTCGTCGACGCGGTGAAGCGCGCCAGCGGCGGCGAGACACGGCTGTTCATCCAGATCATCGACTTCTTGAACATCCGCCGTCGCCCGGAGCCAAACAAATATTTTGGGCGCTTTCTCGAAATCACCGATGCGCATCGGCAAGCCGTCGAAGCGGACGACGAAAAGGAAGTGCGCGCGCGCCTCGCCGCGCTCGGCCCGGCTGGCTGGAAGGGCGCGCTGGCGGCGAGAGAATACGAAGCGCTGATGTATGGCTATCGCGAGCGCGTCACCGATCTCGACCTGCCGCATGTGCGCGATCTGCCGAACGCGCTGCCGACGCTGTTTGCTGACGCCGCGCGCCGCGCCGAAATCGCCGGCTTCGACGGGGTCGAACTGCATTACGCCCACGCCTATACGATGGCCTCGTTCCTTTCGCGAACAAATACGCGCACGACGATTATGGCGGGGGAATCGAAAACCGGCTGCGCCTGCCGCTCGAGGTTTTTCAGGCGACGCGCGCCGCGGTCGGAGATAAATTCGTCGTCGGCTGCCGCTATCTCGCGGAAGAGTGCATCGAGGGCGGCAACGAAGTCGGAAGACACCAAACAGATCGGCGTCGCCTTCGCTCGCGCCGGCATGGATTTCCTCTCGACCTCCCGCGGCGGCAAGTTCGATGACGCGATGCAGCCCGGCATCAACGCCGCCGCCTATCCCTATACAGGGCCGAGCGGCTACGAATGCATGCCGCAATATATTTCCGATGCGCGCGGCCCGTTCGGCCGCAATGCCGGGCCGACGCGCGCAATCCGCGAGGCGATCCGCGCGGCGGGGTTCGAAACGCCCGTCGTCTGCACGGGCGGCGTCCACAATTTCGAGCTGGCGGAGGCATGGCTCGCGGACGGGGTGTGCGACATTGTCGGCGCGGCGCGCCAGTCACTCGCCGATCCCGATTGGGCTCTGAAGCTAAAACTCGGCCGCGGGTCCGAGTTGCAGGATTTGTGAGTTCACCAACTATTGCGAAGCGCTCGACCAGAAGCACAAGATCGTCACCTGCCAGCTCTGGGACAAGCTCGACCGTGACAAGCCCGGCGTCATGCTGACCCCCGACGGCAAGCGCCGGCTCAATGCGCCGGAATGGACGCCGTCTTATTCATCTTCGCCATCCGACTCGGACGCCAAGCCTGCTGTTTCCTCTGCGGGGTAGACGACCGCGACGAGATAGAGCCCGTCGGGCGGCGCGACCTGGCCGCAGCGCGAACGGTCGGCCGCTTCGAGCGCGGCCCGCAGATCAGCCGCGCTCCATTGCCCGAGTCCGACCTCGACCAGAGAACCCACTATCGAGCGCACCTGCCTGTGCAGGAATGATCGCGCGCCGACCTTGCAGTTTATTTCGTCACCTACTCTCGTCACCTCAAAACTGTCGAGCGTTCGCACCGGTGAGCTCGCCTGGCATTGCGAATCCCGAAACGTCGAAAAATCATGGCGACCGATCAGCACTTGCGCCGCCTTGTGCATCGCCTCGGCGTCGAGACTGCCTTTTACGCGCCAGGCGCGGCCGAGATCGAGGGTCAACGGCGCGCGGCGATTGAGGATGCGGTAGCGATAATGGCGAGCGATCGCACTGCGCCTTGCGTCAAAGCCGGGCGGCGCCGGCGCCGCTTCCAGGATCGAGACGGGCGCGCTGAGGTGGGCGTTGAGGGCTTCGCGCAGACGCCAGCCCTGCCAATCGCGATCGAGATCGACATGGGCGACCTGTCCGGTCGCATGCACGCCCAAATCCGTGCGCCCCGCGCCCTGCACCAGCGAAGGCTTGCCGGTGAGACGGAAGATCGCCGCTTCGATCGCACCCTGTACGGAGGGCGCGTTGTCCTGCCTCTGCCAGCCGGAAAAGGCCGAGCCATCGTATTCCACCGTCAGCCGGAAACGCGCCAATTTGTGACCTTTCAACGCATCCCCTTCTCCCTCCGGGAGAAGGTGGCGCGAAGCGCCGGATGAGGGTCGCCCGCCGCAAGCAATCCCTGATTGTGAGAACGTCGGGCTGCTGTTGCCGTCCCAGCAACCAAATGACCTCGGCGCGGACCCCTCATCCGGCCTTCGGCCACCTTCTCCCGAACGGGAGAAGGATGAAAGATCCCGCCCTTTACATCTTCAAGACAACCTTCCCCACATGCTCAGAGCTCTCAATCCGCGCGTGAGCCTTGGCCACGTCTTCGAACGCAAACACGAAATCGATGACGGGCTTGCAGCGTCCCGCTTCGAGGAGCGGCCAGACTTTTTCCCGCAAGGATTTGGCGATCACCGCTTTCTCGGCAACCGAGCGCGGACGCAGCGTAGACCCCGTATGCGTCAGCCGCTTCGTCATCAGCGGCCTCAGGTCGATTTCCACGCGCGCGCCCATGCAGCATGGCGATCTGCACGATGCGGCCATCGAGCGCGCGCGGCGGCGTAATTGCGCGGCGTATAGTCGCCGCCAACCATGTCGAGGATGAGATCGACGCCCTGGCCGTCGGTCGCGGCCAGCGCCGCGGCGACGAAATCCTCTTCGCGGTAGTTGATGGCGACATCGGCGCCGAGCTTGCGGCAGGCTTTCGCCTTGTCATCGGAGCCGACGGTCGCGAACACTTTCGCGCCGAACGCCTTGGCAAGCTGGATCGCCGTGACGCCGATGCCCGAACTGCCGCCATGGACGAGCAGAGTCTCGCCCGAGGCGAGCCGCCCGCGATCAAACACGTTTGTCCAGACGGTGAAATAGGTCTCGGGGATCGCCGCCGCTTCCTCGAGGCTCAAGCCCGCGGGGACGGGCAGGGCGTTGCTTTCGTGGACGACGGCGTATTCGGCGTAGCCGCCGCCCGGCAGCAGCGCCGTCACCTTGGCGCCGATCGCGAAGGCGGACGCGCCTTCGCCGGCTTCAACGACTTCGCCCGCGACTTCGAGGCCGAGCACATCGCCGGCGCCGGGCGGCGGCGGGTAGTGGCCCTGCCGCTGCATCACGTCAGGACGATTGACGCCCGCGGCGGCGACGCGGATGAGAATCTGCCCCGGTCCTGGCTGCGGCCGCGGCCGCTCGACGATCGTCAAAGCCTCCGGTCCGCCCGGCTTGGGCGCCGTCACTGCTCGCATGGTGCTCATCGAAATATCTCCGTCAGCCGATCGGCGCCATCACGCCGTCGATCGGCGGCGCCATCTGGAACGCCTTCAACGCCTCGACGCGCGCCGAGAAATCGGCGACGTTCGCATAGGCGCGATAGTCCACGAGTTCGACGAGGTCGCCGATCGTGGATTGCGCAAAACTCCAGGCGCAGGCGACCGCTATGTCCGCCGCGCCAATTTTTTCGCCGGCGATCCAGCCGGCCTTGGGCAGTTCGACTTCGAGCGCATCGAGGCCGGCGCGCAATTGCCGCCCGACCCGATCCATCCAGGACTCGCTGCGCTCGGAAGGGGCGCGCAGCGCGCGCTCGTAATGCGCCTGCACCGCCTTTTCACACACCGTCAGCGCGATGCCGGTCAGTCGCGCCGCCTTGGCGGGCGCGGCGGAACGGGCGACGCTCAGCGCCGCGACCGCGGGATGCGCGGCGGCGAGATACTCAAGGATCACGTTCGACTCGACGAGCGTAGTCTGGTCGTCGAGCACGAGCGTCGGCGCTTTCAGGAGCGGGCTTATTTTGGTGAACGCATCAATGTGACGGAACAGCGAAATCGGCTGATGCTGGAACGGAACGTCGGCCATCAGCAGCGTCACCGCCACCCGCCGCACGTAGGGAGAATCGAGCATTCCGATCAGTTGCATCCGCGCCTCCTCGGGAAGGAGCCTTATTGTACCGCGATCGGTCGAAGGGCAAGGCGGACGTCAAGCTGATCACGTCATTCCCGCGAAGCGGGGATGACGTGGGGCTTCCGGCTGCGGCTCTGCCGAGGTCAGCGACCTCGGCTACAGATCTCATGCAGCCAGCTGCTTCAGATATTTGTCCGCTTCTTCCGGCACGGCGATCCAGGGGAACAGGTCGAGTGGATTGTCGAATGCGTTCGCAAATCGCTTGGCGAGCGCCGGATAGGCCTGCATAGCGCCCAGCAAATTCAACACATGAGGGGGCGGCGGCAACAGGAAGGCGTTGGTCCAGCCCGTCACATATTGCGCGTAAGACCAGTAGCGCTCGAAAGTGGCTTCCATGAAGGCGGCGTCGAACGGGCGGTCGCCGTGGGCGACGATCTCGTTCATATAGATTTTGGCCGCCTTGGAAGCGTTGTTCGAGCCCTGCCCCGTGATCGGATCGTTCAGGCAGACCGCATCGGCAAGGCCGAGCACGAGCGCGCCCGAGGGCAGGCGCGCAATCGGCTTGCGCACCGTCGGGAGCAAAGGCGCCGGCGAGGATTCCGTTGTCGTCGGTCAGTTGGACATCCTTGCAGCGCGCCGCCTCCCACGGAAAGAAAGTCTCGAGAATCCATTTCGATTTGGCGAGGTGCTCGGCCGGAGTTCTTCACGTCGCCCCAGCAGTCCATGGGGCCTCCGGGAATGCCCTCCAACACCATGATGTCGCACGGGCCGGTGGTGGTGAGAGCTGGGAACGGGAAATACTCTCCCACACCCGGGTAGATGTTGAAATTGACGGCCGAATGGTCCGGCCGCGGCGCCATTCCCGTCACATAGGTCAGCGCCAGCGCACGTTGCGGCTGGTCGAACTGCGAGCGCTCCGGGTCGCGTTCGAACAGGCGCGTGATCTCGCCCTTTCCCGCGGCGACGATGACGAGGTCGCTTGTGCGCGCGTAATCCTCGAGATCCGCGACGCCGACATCCTTGATGACCAGGTCTCCGCCGCGCTTTTCGAATTCGGCCATCCATACCGGGATTTTCACGCGTTGATCGACGCTGTAGGCCGGCCGATCCAGACGCGCCGACCATTCGATCAGTTTGGCGCCCGAGCCGTCGGGGGCGCCGACGATCACGCTCATGCCGTCGACGGTCGGGCATGTCGCGTCCCAGAATCCGAGACCTATGTCACGCTCGTTCTGAACAGCCTCGGCGAACATGCATTGGCTCGACATTACCCGCCCGTTGTGGATGTCTTTCGCGGTGCGGTTCTGGGCGACACGGACCTCGTAACCTTGATTGAGCAGCCCGCAGGCAAGCTGCAAGCCCGCCTGGCCGCCGCCGACGATGGTGATCTTTCGTTTGCCAGCCATGAAAGTCTCCCCTTGTGAAATGCCTCAACCCATCAGCAGCGGAATCGCGGGATCGGCGCGCTCCGGCCCCATCGCAGTATATCCGCCGTCGACGCGAATGTCGGTTCCGGTGATGAAACTTGCATTGTCCGAGAGCAGGAAGGCTACGGCCTCGGCGACTTCGCTCGCGTCGCCTTCGCGGCCTAGCAGATGAAAGGGCGCGGCGACCTTGTCGGCCTTGGCGCGATTGTCGTTGGTGAGCTGAACCATGATGTTGGACCAGGTCCAGCCCGGCGAGACGGCGTTGACGCGGATGCCGTCGGGCGCGAGGTCCATCGCCTGGTTGCGGGTCAGTTGCAGGATCGCCGCCTTGCTGACCGGATAGACCCAGCGCCCGGTCTGCGCGACGCGCGAGGAGATCGAACCGAAATTGACGATCGCGCCCTTGTTCTTCTTCAGATGCGGCCGGGCCGCCTGCATCAGCATGACCGAGCCGACGATGTTGACGTCGAGCGCCTTCAGCCAGTCGGCGCGAGCCGTATCGGCGCCATTGTCGAGATAGGTGCAGGCGACGTTGACGAGATAGTCGAGCCGCCCTGTAGTCGATGTAACCTTCTCTATGAGTGCGGCGATGTCGGCGTCCACGGTGATGTCGGCGTGCACGAAGGAGGCGCCGATCCGTTCGGCCGCCGCGGTCCCGTCCGCATCGTTGATGTCGGCGATGAAGACGGTGACGCCGTAGCCGGTCAAAGTCTGCGCCACCGCCTGCCCGATCAGCGTGGCGCCGCCCGACACGATCGCGGTGCGGCCGTTGAGACCCTTCATGCTTTACCTCCCGTTTGTTCGCTCCGGCGCAGCGGCCCCGTGCAATCTAGACCGAACGCGTAGGTTTTGTCCGCTATGCAACAGCTTCCTCGGCCTGGAGGATAGCCCCGTCGCCTCGCGCCTGCTTCTCCGCTAGAACAGGGTCGCCGAATCCGGAGCCTAGCCACGCCCATGAAAGCCCTCGTCAAAGCCAGATCCGAGCCCGGCCTTTGGCTCGAAGATCAGCCGATCCCGGAGATCGGCCCCGACGATGTGCTCGTGAAGGTCCGCAAGACCGGCATCTGCGGCACCGACATCCATATCTACAACTGGGACGAATGGGCTCAACGCACGATCCCCGTGCCGATGGTCGTTGGCCACGAATATGCCGGCGAGATCGCCGCGCTCGGCGCCAATGTGCGCGACCTGAAAGTCGGCCAGCGCGTTTCGGGCGAGGGCCACGTGATCGGCATGCACAGCCGGGCGGCGCGCGGCGGCCGCTTCCACATGGACCCCGAGACCAGGGGCATCGGCGTCAACATTCCCGGCGCCTTCGCGGAATATCTGAAAATTCCCGCCTTCAACATCGTGCCGTTGCCCGATGACGTCGACGACGAACTCGGCGCGATCCTCGATCCCTTGGGCAACGCCGTGCACACCGCGCTCGCCTTCGATCTCGTCGGCGAGGATGTGCTGATCGCCGGCGCCGGCCCGATCGGCGTCATGGCCGGCGCGGTCGCCCGTCATGTCGGCGCGCGTCACGTCGTCATCACCGACATCAATCCGCTGCGGCTGAAGCTCGCACGCGAAGTCGCCGACGTTACGCCGGTCGACGTCTCGAAGGAAAAGCTCTCCGACGTCATGCACGCGCTCGGCATGAAAGAGGGCTTCGACATCGGGCTCGAGATGAGCGGCGCGCCGGCGGCGTTCGATCAGATCGTCGAGCATATGGTGGTTGGCGGCCATATCGCCATGCTCGGCATACCCTCGCGCCCCGCGCCGGTCGATTGGACGCGCATCGTATTCAAACTGCTGACGATTCGCGGCATCTATGGCCGCGAGATGTTCGAGACCTGGCACAAGATGATCGCCATGCTGCAGAGCGGGCTCGACGTCCGAAAGGTGATCACGCACCGGCTCAGCGCGCGCGACTTCCGCGACGGGTTCGAGACCATGCGCTCCGGCAAGTCCGGCAAGATCGTGCTCGACTGGACGGGCGTCTAGGGGCCACGGCGGCTCCGCATTTCCGCCATTCTCACGCGCTGTTTCATTCATTACGCATTCAGAGCGCAGCAGCCTGGAGTTGTGGCGATTCGCTTTGCTATTGAGGGGAAGCTCAGATGCGGGATTTTCGGGCGCTGTTCGTCGCGGCGCTGCTCGGCGCGACGGCCCTTTCGGCGAGCGCCGGCCCTCTTTACGCGCAGTCTTGCACCTGCACCGATACGGGGCTCGCCCCTGAGCCCGAATATCTGACCGACTCCGGCGCAACCGTTCGGCCGCGCATGATCGTCGCCGACGAGCCACCGCCGCCGCTTCCGGTCTACGAGCAGCCGCCGATCCCCGGGCCCGGCTACATCTGGACGCCGGGCTATTGGTCGTGGAACGGCGAAGAGCACTACTGGGTGCCGGGGACGTGGGTCGAACCGCCGCGTCCCGGCCTGCTCTGGACGCCGGGCTACTGGGCCTTCGCGAACGGCGCCTTCCTGTTCCACCGCGGCTACTGGGGCCCGCATGTCGGCTTCTACGGCGGCATCTCCTACGGCTGGGGCTACAACGGCGAGGGCTATGAAGGCGGCCACTGGGACGGCGACCGGTTCTTCTACAACCGCTCCGTCAACAACATCCGCAACGTCGAGATCCGGAACGTCTACGAAGCGCCGCCGGCCCGCAATGTCACGGTCAACCGCATGAGCTACAACGGCGGCCCAGAGGGCGTCGCCGCAAAACCCAGCGAGGCGCAAATCGCCGCCGCGCACGAGACGCGCATCGCGCCAACCGAGGCGCAGGTCAGGAATGCGCGCGTCGCGAGCCGGACGGAAGGCGCATTCGCCACCGTCAACAATGGCAAGCCGCACGCCGCTGCGGTCGTAAAGCCTGGCGTGCTGACCGGCCAGTCCGTCGTGCCTGCGCAGGCGCCCGGCGGCCCGATGCCGACCCACGAGGCGAAGCCGATGGCGCCGACGCCGGCCGCGCCTCCGTCAGGCCCGACGCCTGCCGCCTCGCCTCCGCCGGCCCCGGCGCCCGTTGCGCCTTCGCCTGCCGTCGCGCCGGCCGCCAAACCGCTGGCCACGCCGACCCCGGCAGTTTCCGCGACGCCCACCCCGACGACTCGGCCGGAACCCGCGTCGCCGACGCCGACGAAGACGCCGTCTCAGAAGGCGCGGCCTGAGAAGACGCCTGCTGAGAAGACGCCCGGTGAGAAGGCGACCCCTGAGAAGGGGCCTGTTGAGAAGACAACTCCTGAGAAGACCGCTCCCGAAAAGACGGCTCCGCAGAAGGCGACCCCTGAGAAGATGCCTGCAGAAAAGATGACGACGCCTCCCCCCGCGACCGTAAGGCCGTCGCCCCCGCCTGCGCCCGCCGCGCCGGCTCTCAAGCCGCCACCGCCGCCGCCTGCCGCAGCCCCCGCGCCGGCTCCCAAGCCGGCCGCGCCGCCGCCGGAAATGAAGCAGCAGCCGCAGCCTCAAATGAAACCCGAGGGCCAGGCGCCGCCGAAGCCCGAAGGCAATAAGAAGTGCGGCGGCCCCAACGAGCCGGCCTGCCCGAAGTGATCCTTTGAGGCGCGGCGGCGCCCGCGGGCGCCGCCGTAGTTTCGGGACCGGGGCGGCGCCCTCCCCCGTTGTTCAATTGGCCGGAGACAGAGGCAGGGCTTCGGCGTGGACTCCGCAATTAACCGTAAATATCGGTTATTATTGGGTCAGCGAGGGATGCAAACAAATCCAAATTGGCGCCAAACAAAACCAAACAAGCGCCAAACAAATCCAAACAAGAGCAAAGCAAATCCAAATTCAATCAGGCCACTTTGTTTGTTTTCAATAGCTTGCGGGCGCGGAACGTGGTTAACGCATTTTTCCGCGTTCCCCGCCCTCCTTTTTTGGGAATAGATGATGTAATATACTGGTCAACAGAAATCAATTTAGCATGAGATTTCGCTTCTTGGCAATCTAATTTTGGAGCCAGATTTCACGTCTCCATTCAGGCCATTCCGGTTGCTGGCGGCGCAGGAGCGAGGACGACCAGCCTACGTGATGAGCCCCCTATTTTTCTGCCCCTCCCCTGATCTCGCGCAATTCGGCGCGCCCCAAACCCAACTAGCCTGCCCTAAGTGCCCACGCACTTGCGCACTGACAGGGGATACGCGCCTCGATGCACGAACTGGCCTTGACGGAAAGCGTCGTCGAGATTGCGTCCGAGGCGGCTGAGCAGGCCGGCGCGCAATGCATCCGCCGGATCGTGCTCGAAATCGGCAAGTTGAGCGCGGTCGAACCGGAGGCGATGCAGTTCTGCTTCGACGCGGTGGCCGCCAACACCGCGGCGGCGGGGGCGGCGCTCGAGATTTGTTCGATCGAAGGCGCCGGCTGGTGCGCGGATTGCGCGAGAACGGTCGCGCTCGACGAGCGCGTTTCGCCCTGCCCGGAGTGCGGCGGCTTCCGCGTCCGCATTACGGCTGGCGAGGAAATGCGGGTTCGCGAACTGGAGATTGTCTGATGTGCAGCGTCTGCGGATGCGGCGATGCGCGCGTGGAACACGCGCCCCTCGATTTCGGCGCCAGCGCGGCGCGCGTGCATGTCCCTGGCATGAGCGAGGAACGCGTCATCAAGATCGAGCGCGGCATTCTTTCCAAGAATGACGCCTTCGCCCGCGACAACCGGCGCGCTTTTTCCGCGCGCGGCGTTTTTGCGCTCAACTTCGTTTCGAGCCCCGGTTCGGGCAAGACCTCGCTGCTCGTGCGGACGATCGAGAAGCTCGAGGGCCGCGAGGATGTCGCCGTGATCGAGGGCGACCAGCAGACCTCCAACGACGCCGAGCGCATCCGCGCGGCCGGCGCCCCCGCCATCCAGATCAACACCGGCAAGGGCTGCCATCTCGACGCGCATATGGTCGGCCACGCCTTCGAAAGGCTCGGCGTCGCGCCGGGCGCCGTGCTGTTCATCGAAAACGTCGGCAATCTCGTCTGCCCCGCCGCCTTCGATCTCGGCGAGGCAAGCGCGTCGTCGTCTTGTCGGTGACCGAGGGCGAGGACAAGCCGATCAAATATCCCGACATGTTCGCGACCGCCGACCTGATGCTGCTCAACAAAAGCGACCTGCTGCCGCATCTCGATTTCGACGTCGGCAAATGCCTCGCCAACGCGATGCGGGTGAACCCGCGCCTGCAGCTCGATGATCGTCTCGGCGCGCAGCGGCGAAGGGCTCGACGCCTTCGTCGCCTGGATCGAGGCCCGGCGCAGCGGCGCGCGCGCTCGGCGCCTGGGACATGAGACGCCTGGCCGCGACCCGCGCTTCCTCGCGACGCCGCTGCGGCTGCGCGTGCGCGGCGTCGTGCAGGGCGTTGGCTTCCGGCCCTTCGCCTATGGGCTCGCCGCGAGGCTTGGCTCAGCGGCTTCGTGCGCAACGACGCGGAGGGCGTTCTCATCGAGATCGAAGGCGCGCGCGCGGACGCCTTCGTCGAAGCTTTGCGGAAGGCGCCGCCGCCGCTCGCGCGCATCGACTCGGTCGAGGTCGACGCGATGCGCGCCGCGCTGCGAGCCGGGCTTCGCGATCGACGCCACCCGCCCCGGGCGCGCGCGACGCGGATCGGCGCCGACGCGGCGGTCTGCGAGGCCTGCCTCGACGAGTTGTTCGATCCCGCGAGCCGCTTTCACGGCTATCCCCTGATCAACTGCACGCATTGCGGCCCGCGCTACACCCTGACGCGCGCCCTGCCCTACGATCGCGCGCAGACTTCCATGGCGCCGTTTGCGATGTGCGAGGATTGCGCGCGCGACTATCCCGATCCCGCCAACCGGCGCTTCCACGCCGAGCCGATCGCCTGTCCGGCCTGCGGTCCCGCGCTCGACGCCGCATCGACGAGATCGCCGCGCGCTTGCGCGCGGGCGGGATCGTCGCGCTCAAGGGCGTCGGCGGCTTTCATCTGATGTGCGACGCGCGCAACGCAGCGGCCGTCGCGCGATTGCGCGCGCGGAAGGCCCGCGACGCCAAGCCCTTCGCCGTGATGGTTCTCAACGCCGCGAGCGCGGAGCGCTTCGCCGAGATCGGCGAGGGCGAACGCGCGTTGCTCGAAGCCGCGCGCGCGCCGATCGTGCTGGCGCGCAGCCGCGGACAGCTCGCGCCCGGCGTCGCGCCTGGACTCGCCGAAGTCGGCTTGATGCTGCCCTATACGCCGCTGCAATGGCTGGTCCTGCATGAGTTGCTGGGCGCCCCGAAGGGCGCGCCTGGCGGGAGCGCCGCTGCGAAATCGCGCTGGTCGCGACCAGCGCCAATCTCGGCGGCGAGCCGCTGACCGCGAGCAATGAGGAGGCGCGCGCGCCTCGCCGCCATCGCCGATCTCATCGTTACGCATGACCGCGACATCGTCGTGCGCGCCGACGATTCCGTCATGCGCGGCTCGACGGCGCGCCCGCGTTCCTGCGCCGCGCGCGCGGCTTCGTTCCCGATCCGATCGACCTCGGCGCCGACGGCCCCTGCGTGCTCGCGATGGCGGCCGACCTCAAGAACACGGTCACGATCACGCGCGGTCGCGAAGCCTTCGTTTCGCAATATCTCGGCGATCTCGACGATCGCGCGACGATCCGGTTTCGCGAGGAGACGATCCGCATCTCCTCGCGCATTCTCGACGTCGAGCCCGAGGTCGTCGCCTGCGACCTGCATCCCGATTTCGTCTCGACCCGCTCGGCCGAGGCGATGCGGACTTGCCTGTGCGTCGCGGTGCAGCACCACGTCGCCCATGTCGCCGCGACCGCCGCCGAACAGGGCTGGCGCGGCGCGCGTGCTCGGCGTCGCGCTCGACGGGCAGGGCTACGGCGCCGACGGCGCGCCCTGGGGCGGCGAATTGATCGCGCTCGACGGCGCGAATTGGCGCCGCGTCGGCCATCTCGACGCCGCTCGCCCTTCCCGGCGGCGACAGGGCGGCGCGCGAGCCGTGGCGGATGGGCGTCGCGATGCTCGCCCGGCTCGGCGCGGCGACGAGGCCGCGCGGCTGTTTCCGCGAAATCGCCCGACGCCGCGCGCCTCGCCGCCGCGTTGTCGCGCGGCGCCCGCGCGCCGATGACGACGAGCCTCGGGCGGCTGTTCGACGCGGTCGCCGCGCTCTCGGGCGTCTGTCTGCGTCCAGCGATACGAGGGTCAGGCGGCGATGGAGCTGGAGGCGCTGGTCGAAACGCCGCGCGCGCTCGAAGGCGCTGGCGCATCGACGACGGCGAGCTCGACCTCTCGCCCTTCGCGGCGCGCTCTCGATCTCGAACGGCTGAGCCGACGCGAGGCGGCCGAAGCGTTTCACGCCGCGCTGATCGCCGCGCTCGCCGACTGGATCGGCGAGGCGGCGCGCGCGCGGGGCGCACGCGCATCGCGCTCGGCGGCGGCTGTCTGATGAACCGCGTGCTGACCGAAGGGCTCTGCGCCGGCTTGCGCGCGCGCGGGTTGAAGCCGCGATTCCTCGCGCGGTTCCCGCCAACGACGGCGGCCTCTCGTTCGGCCAGGCGGCGTTCGCGCTTTGAGCGCGCCGACGCAAGGAAGGTTGAACACATGTGTCTCGCCATTCCGGTGCGCATCACCGAAATCCTGCCCGACGAAATGGCCAAGGTGCAGCCTCGACGGCGTCGTCAAGACGATGTCGACCGCGCTGATCGAGGACCCCGCCGTCGGCGATTATGTCGTGCTGCATGTCGGCTATGCGCTCGCCAAGATCGACCCCGAGGAGGCCGAGCGCACGCTCGAAATGCTGGCGGCGGGGGCAGGCGGCATGAGCGCGCGACATGAAATATGTCGACGAATATCCGCGACGGCGCGCTCGCCAAAGCCATCGCCGGCGACGATCGCGCGCGAGGCGCGGCCCGAGCGCATCTATCGCCTGATGGAATTCTGCGGCGGCCATACCCATGCGATCTCGCGCTACGGCCTGGAGGACCTGCTGCCGGACAACGTGCGCATGATCCACGGCCCCGGCTGCCCGGTCTGCGTGCTGCCGATGGCGCGCATCGACATCGGCGATCGCTCTGCGCACGCGATGCCGGAGGTGACGCTCTGCGTCTACGGCGACCTGATGCGCGTGCCCGGCTCGAACGGCGTCGAGCCTGATGAAGGCCAAGGCCGAGGGCGCCGACATCCGCATGGTCTATTCGACGCTCGACGCGATCAAGATCGCCGAGCGCGAGCCGCAGCGCGAGGTCGTGTTCTTCGCGATCGGCTTCGAGACCACGACGCCGCCGACCGCGCTCGCGATCGCGCGCGGCGCGCAGAAGGGCCTGAAGAATTTCTCCGTCATCTGCAATCACGTGATGACGCCGCCGGCGATGACGCGCGATCCTCGAGTCCGGGCGGCGAGGCAGGGCGTGCTGGTCGAGGGCTTCGTCGGCCCCGCCCATGTCAGCACGATCATCGGCACGAAGCCTTACGAGCCTTTCGCGCACGACTATCACAAGCCCGTCGTCGTCGCCGGCTTCGAGCCGCTCGACGTCGCCCAGGCGATCCTGATGCTGGTCAGGCAGATCAACGACGGGCGCAGCGAGGTCGAGAACCAATATATCCGCGCGGTGACCTGCGACGGCAACTGCAAGGCGCAGGCGGAAATCGCCGAAATCTTCGAATTGCGCGACACGTTTCGAATGGCGCGGCCTCGGCTGGCTGCCCGACAGCGCGCTGAAGCTGCGCGAGAGCCTGGTCGGGATTCGACGCCGAGCGGCGTTTCGGCCTCGTCGAGACGCGCCGGCCAAGGACAATCCGGCCTGCGAATGCGGCGCGATCCTGCGCGGCGTCAAGAAGCCGCGCGAGTGCAAGCTGTTCGGCACGCTCTGCACGCCCGACACGCCGATGGGCTCCTGCATGGTCTCGCCGGAGGGCGCCTGCTCCGCGCATTGGACCTACGGGCGGTTCCGCGAGACGCGTCGCGCGAGCAATGGAGCGTCGCATGAGCCTGCACAGCCGATCCGCCGCAAGCTCGACTTCAAGCAACGGCGCGCGTCGACATGTCGCACGGCGCCGGCGGGCGCGCGATGGGGCGCCTGATCGAGGACATCTTCCACGCCGCCTTCGACAACGACTGGCTGCGCGCCGGCAACGACCAGTCGGCGTTCGAGGTCGCGGCCGGGCGCATGGTGATGACGACGGACGCCTATGTCGTCTCGCCGCTCTTCTTTCCCGGCGGCGACATCGGCAGGCTCGCGGTCAACGGCACGATCAACGATGTCGCGATGGCGGGCGCGCGGCCGCTCTATCTCTCGGCGAGCTTCATCATCGAGGAGGGTTTTCCGCTCGCCGACCTCCAGCGCATCGCCGCCAGCATGGGCGAGGCCTCGCGCGCGGCGGGCGCGCCGATCATCACCGGCGACACGAAGGTCGTCGAGCGCGGCAAGGCCGACGGCGTGTTCATCTCGACGACCGGCGTCGGCGTCGCGCCGCCCGGCCTTCGTCCTGTCGAGCGACGCGCGCGGCCCGGCGACGTCGTGATCCTATCGGGCTCGATCGGCGACCACGGCGTCGCCGTCATGTCGAAGCGCGAGAACCTGGAATTCGAGACGCAGATCTTCTCCGACACCGCCGCGCTGCACGGCCTGGTCGCCGACATGGTCGCGGCCGTCGGGCCGCATCTGCGCGTGATGCGCGATCCGACGCGCGGCGGCCTCGCGGCGACGCTGAACGAACTCGCCCATTCGTCGAGCGTCGGCTTCTCGCTGGAGGAGGCCGCGATCCCGGTGCGCGCCGAGGTCGCGGCGGCCTGCGAGTTCCTGGGCCTCGATCCGCTCAATGTCGCCAACGAGGGCAAGCTCGTCGCGATCGTCGCGCCGGAGGCGGCGGAGCGGCTGCTCGCCGTGATGCGCGCGCATCCGCTCGGCGCGCGAGGCCGCGATCATCGGCCGCGCCGTCGAGGACGAGAATCAGTTCGTCGAGATGCGCACTTCGTTCGGCGGCGGCCGGATCGTCGATTGGCTGGCGGGCGAGCAATTGCCGCGGATTTGCTGAAGAAAGATGGAGCCGGATTGCTTCGCCCCGCGCGCAATGACGGGCGGGGCGAAGCGCCAAAATGTCTAGGCGCGCGGCGCTTCCGCGGCGATCTCGCCTTGTGCCGGCTCGGGGCGGACCTTCGGCTTCTTGCGGTTCTGCCGCCATTCCTCGAACCGCCGCAGCACGACGAAGAACGAGGGCACGAACAGCACCGCGAGGCAGGTCGAGGCGATCATCCCGCGAACACGCTGATGCCGAGCGAGCGGCGCGCGTTCGCGCCCGCGCCGGTGGCGAGGACCAGCGGCAGGACGCCGAGGATGAACGCGAACGAGGTCATCAGGATCGGCCGGAACCGCGAGCGCGAAGCCTCGACTCGCGGCTTCCAGGAGCGGCTTGCCGTGGAAGATCGCGCTGCTCGCGCGCCACTTCGACGATCAGAATGCCATTCTTCGCCGACAGCGCGATCAGCAGCATCAGACCGATCTGCGTATAGAGATTGTTGGCGACGCCGAGCCAGGTGAGCGCGAGCACCGGGCCGACCAGCGCCAGCGGTACGGCCGACAGCACCGCAAGCGGCAGGATCCAGCTTTCATACTGCCCCGCGAGCACAGATAGACCAGCAGCAGCGACAGCGCGAACACGTAGTAAAGCTGATTGCCGGTGATCTTCTCCTGATAGGACATCGCCGTCCATTCGAAGGTGACGTCCTTCGGCAGCACTTCGCTCGCGATGCGCTCCATCGCGGCCATCGACTGGCCGGTGCTGTAACCTTCGCCGATCCGCCGACGATCGTCGCGGAGGGAAAGAGATTGTAGAATGTGATCAGCGGCGGCGAGACGGCGTTGCCGAGATGGCGAGGCGCCGAGCGGCACCATCTTGCCGTCCTGGCTTCTGACTTCGAGATTGAGCAGATCTTCCGGATGCAGGCGGAAGTGCGAGTCGGCCTGCACATAGACCTGCAGCGAGAGGCCGAATTTGTTGAACTGGTTGACGTAGGTCGAACCGACGTAGTCGGTCAGCGCGCGAAAACGTCGCCGGCGCTGACGCGCAACGCCTGGGCGCGTTCGCGGTCGACGGTCAGCGCCACCTCGGGCCCGTCGGGCGGAAAGTCGTCGGCACGCGCTACCGCGGGATCGGAGCCGCCTGTTCGAGGATCTGCGTCGGTCAATTCGCGAGCTCTGATAATCGGTGCTGCCGCCGAGCAGTTCGAGCTGCATCTGGAAGCCGCCGGCGTTGCCGATGCCCTGGATCGCCGGCGGCGGCAGCACGAAGCCTGCCCGTCCGGCAGCGCGGCGAGGTCTTCTGAAGACGGTGTAGATCGAAGAAAATCCTCGTCCTTGGTCTTCAGCCGCTCGTCGAACGGCTTCAGCATCACCCAGCCGCCCCGGAGTTAAAGAGGTCCGCGCTGTTGTCGAGCAGCGAATGCCGGTAATGGAGATGATCCGCTGGACGCCGGGAATCTTCTTGGCGATCTCGCCGACCTTGTCAACCACCGCCGAGGTCCGTCCGAGCGACGGCCTCGGGCAGTTGCACCGCGACCATGACATAGCCCTGGTCGTCGATCAGATGAAGCCGTCGAAAACGGTGAGGCGATAGATCGTCACGGCCGAGATGACGA
>CAVQBX010000043.1:0-10140 GCA_963710855.1 uncultured Pseudomonadota bacterium
TCAGCCATTTTGTTACCTCCATGACTGCTCCGGTTGCTTCCGGCTGGAGCGTTCGCCGGGTGGGATTTGCACCCACTGGAAAGCGCCGACCTCTCACGGCGCACGCAGATAGCGGTCGTCGTCCGCCGGTGGATCTGCGGACCTATCCCCGCGACGCGCAATTCGAACTTTCCGAGCTGCGCTCCGCCCGCCCTGATCGCCGGTGATCTGCTGAAGGTGGTAGCCGACCAGACCGACGTTGAGTTATTTGGCAAGGAAGGAGGACGCGCCCGTGTCGAGATGAGCGTCGAGGCCGTTCTGATGTCGCCTCGACTGATTGGCGAGGAGTATGTCATTCCAACCAAAAATCGCTTCTCGCGCCGCCAATCGCGGGATAAATAGGACTAGTCCATCCGGCAGCGTCGAAACAACCGCGACAGCTTGGCGGTCATAATAAGGTGGAGGAAATCAAATGAGGAATACTCTGTCTCTGGGCCTGCTCGTTTCGCTAGGCTGCCTTTGGGGCTCGGGAGCGATGGCTCAATCGGGCGCCATCAACAAGGCTGTCGGCGGATATTCGTTTGAAGATGCCGCGAAGGAAGCCACTACGACGAAGAAAGACGGCAAACCGCTCACCTTTGCGATCATCACCCACACCGCTGGCAACGGGTTTTTCGATCCGGTCTATGTCGGCGCGCAAGTCGCGGCCAACGCGTTCGGCATCAACCTGATCCGCCTTGGGTCGAAATCGGCCATCGACGACATCCCGCGCGAAATCCAGATCCTCAACCAGATCGTCAACGACCCACCATCAACGGCGTGATCATGACCACGCCGCAGGTGGGCGCGTACAACGATATCGTGAAGAAGCTCGAGGAAAGGGGCATCGTCGTCGCCACAACCAATTCGTTTGACGGGACGCTGCTCGACCGCAGCAACATCAGTCATACAGGGCAGGATGCGAGCGCGGCCGCGATCGGCGGCGAAGCGATCGTCAAATGCCTGATCAAGAACAACATCAAGAGCGGGTCGATCCTGTTCCCGAACATTGTGCCCGTGGGAAACATCGAGGTGAACAATCGCGTAACGGCGGCCTTTCAGGCGACGCTGAAGGCGCTGAAGGCGGCCAACATGCTGCAGGACTTCAAGGTCGACGCGGGCCCCAACAATATCGGCGTCGACGTCGGAACCGACATCACCGCGGGCCCGATCGTCCAGCTGATCGAGAGCCGCAAGGACGTAGTCGGCCTGTTCGGTCCCAACGGCAGCGTGACGCCGGCGATCGGCGACGCGATTTCGCAGCTCAAGCTGAACGGCAAGGTCTGCGCCTATGGTTTCGATCTCGGCCCCAAGCAGCTTGAGCAGATCAAGAGCGGCGCCCTGATGGGTTCGCTCGGCCAGCAGCCGTTCCTGCAGGGCTTCTACCCGGTGATGCAGCTCTATCTGCAGATCGACCGCAACATCGCCGCCGCCAACCTCGACACGCGGGCGCAACTCGTCACCAAGGACAATGTCGAGAAGGTCGGCAAGCGGTTCGAAAACTGAGAGCGCGTCGCGCGCGGGATGCGCAGGCTGACGATGAGGCTCGCGCATCCCGCACCCTGATCCGGACTGGACGGCCCACCCCATGAGCGCCACACAACGCGGTCGACGCGCCCGAATGAGAATGGACGCGGCTGTCGCTGCTGTTCGGCGGATGGGAAGTCGGCTTGCTCAGCATCATGGCCGCCCTCTATCTGGGCGGCCTCTATCTCAATCCCGCATTCTTTGGCTCGACGTCCGCGCTATTCTCGGTGCTGCGCGACGCGTCGCGCTATGGCGTCATGGCGGTCGGCATGACGTTCGTTCTCGTCAACAAGGAGCTTGACCTATCCGTAGGCTCGACGTTCGGCCTGACGGCGACGTTCTTTGGCATGCTGTTCGCGCCAAGCTATTTCGACCTCGACGTCACAACCGCCGTCTTCGCCTGTCTCGCCCTCGGCCTCTTCATCGGACTGATCAACGGCTTTCTTGTCACGGTTCTCGAAGTGCCGGCGTTCATCGCGACCCTGACCACCCTGTTCATCGGCCGCGGCGTCATCCTTGGGCTGACCGGCGGCAAGAACATCGCGTTCGAACTCAAGGCGGACAAATACCCGACGTTCTTCCGCATCGGCGAGATCAACGCATTCGGCTTCAACAACCAGATTATCCTGTTCGTGATCATCGCGGCGATCGGCGCCGTCGCTCTCGCCTATACGTCATACGGCTGGACGACCTACGCGACCGGCGGGAACGAGCAGGCCGCCCGCTACGCCGGCATCAACACCCGCTTTGTCCGCATGCGCTCCTATGTGCTGTCTTCGCTTTGCGCGGTCATCGCGGGGTTGATGAATCTCGCGCAAAGCAAGGACGCGGACCCGGCATTTGGCCTTGGCGCCGAACTGATCGTCATCGCCTCGGTGATCGTGGGCGGCGCGGCGATATTCGGCGGCCGGGGCCGCGTGATCGGATCGTGCCTTGGCGCGATCCTCGTCGGCTTGATCGACAAGGTGCTGCGCGAAGGCGTGCCGGTCACTCGCGTCATTCAGGTCGGCGACGAGAAGATGGAGGTCGCCGCGGTCTCGCAATTGCCGCCCGGCGCGGTGCCGGCTTTTCTCGGCGTCATCCTGATCATCGCGGTGCTGGTCGAACCTTGGCTGGTGCGACGGCGCATTCTCGCCCGGGCGTGGGCGCGGCTGCGCGGCCTGCCGGCGCCGGTCGTTCCCGATCTTGGCGGCGTCGCCATCTCCGGCGCTCAGACGCGCGGCGCGACGGCGCAGTCGCGCGGCCTCGGCAAACGGGGGATTGCGGCGTTCTTTTACCGCCGCGACGCAGCGGCGGTCATGCTGCTAGTCGCGCTCTGGCTATTCGGCTTCTGGGCGAGGCCGGATTTCTGGCAGGGGCTCGACAATTCGTTCTCGATCCTGCTGGCTTTTTCCGAGATCGCGTTGCTTGCGGTCGGCCTTACTTTCGTGATGGCCAACGGCGACATCGATCTCTCCGTCGGATCGGTGCTGGCGCTTTCGGGCGCGACCGCCGCCGTCATCATGAAGGACACGAGCCTCGGTCCCCTCGCGGCTGCCGTCATCGCCATCGGGGTCGGCGTCTTGGCCGGCGCGATCAATGGTTGGCTGACCGCCTATGTCGGCCTTCCCGCATTCATTGCGACTCTGGGCACGTTCTACTGGGCGCGCGGCATCGGATCGTCGATCGTGGCGGGCACTCAGCTCAATGGTTTTCCCGAATCCTTCAACCTCATCGGACGCAGCCTGTTCGAATTGCTCGACACGCTCGGGATCGCGCCGACCCACGGATGGCAGCTCGCGCTCGCCAAGGCGGTCAGCGTGCAAACGATCTTCATCATCGCCGTGGCGACGATCGCCGGCGTCGCGCTCGCTTATACGACGTTCGGCCAGAAGGTGTTCGCCGTCGGCGGCAACGAGCGCGCGGCGACCTTCGCGGGCATCAATACGCGCCGGGTGCGGTTCACCGCATTGTTGATTTCCGGGACCTGCGCCGGATTTCGCCGGCGTGATCTACGATGCGTTCTACCGCAGTTTCATCCCGACGGCCGGGCAATTGCGCGAACTCGACGCGATTTCGTCGGTCATCATCGGCGGCGGCTCGATCTTTGGCGGCTACGGCACGATGATCGGATCGCTGGCGGGCGCCGGCGTCATCACGCTCATTCGCCAATTGCTTTCGCTGCAGATCATTCTTCGGGACGGCAGTTCGTTCGTCCTGCCCCAGCAATGGCAGAACGTGTTCATCGGCTTGATCCTGATCATCGCGGTGGTCGGCGACATCTGGCTGCGCCAAAACAATATCCTCGGCAAATGGTTCGGCAGGGCAAGGGCGGCCGAGGAGGCGCCCGGCGCCATCGTGGAGCGCAAGGCATGACGACGCCGATCGTGACGATGCGCGGAATTTGCAAGAGCTTCGGTCCGGTGCAGGCGCTGGTCGACGTCCATCTGCGCTTGATGCCAGGCGAAGTGCTCGGCCTCGTCGGCGACAATTCGGCGGGCAAGTCGACCCTGATGAAAATACTCACCGGCGCCTACCAGCGCGACGCCGGCGATATTTCCGTCGACGGAGAGCCCGGTGCACTTCAAGAGCCCGCACGAGAGCCGCGATCGCGGCATCGAAATGATCTATCAGGACTTCGCGCTGTGCGGAAATCTCGATGTCGGCCAGAACATCTTCCTCGGGCGATGGCCGATGCGGTTCGGGATCTTCGTCGATCGCGCGCGCATGCATGTCGACGCCCGCGAGATCCTCAACCGGCTCAAGGTCGACGTGAACTCGGTCTACCAGAAGGTCGAAAGCCTGTCAGGCGGGCGCCAGCAGTCGGTGGCGATCGCCCGCGCGATTTCGTTTGCGCCAAAGGTGGTGGTGTTCGACGAGCCGACCGCCAATCTGTCGGTGACGGCGACCGAGCGGCTGCTCGAGACGATGGCGGAACTGAAGGTCCACGGGGTCGCGCAAGTGATCATCTCGCACCGGATGAACGATATTTTCGAAGTGGGCGATCGCGTGATGGTGCTCAAACGCGGCCGCAACGTGGGCGATCGCGCTATCTCGCAGACGACCGAGAAGGAAGTGCTCGAATTGATCGTCTCAGGCGTGCCGGAAATTCCGGCCGCGGCCGAGTTCTCGCCTTAGACGTTGGCCCGCCGAAGTCTTGTTTCGAAAAATTCCACTTTTTCAGTGAATCCCTCGGGAGCGCGATTTAGATACCGCGCGGCGGCGATCGCAGCGGAGGAATGGTCGCGCCGGGTTGCCAGTCCCCGCCGAGCGCCTTGTAGAGGCCGACCAGAGACTCCGCCTCGATCTGGTGGGCCGAGACATACTGCTGCTGGAGGTCGAACTGCTGCCGCTCCGCGTCCGAAACGTTCAGATAGTCGGTCAAGCCGTCTTTATAACCGTCGGTCGCGAGTTGGGTGGACAGACGGGCGGCGGTCAGCGCGCGATCGAGGTTGCGCAGACTTTCCTGCTGCGCTCGATAGGAAACCGTCGCGTTGTCGACTTGTTGCACCGCGGTCAGGATCGATTGCTTGTAGGCGGCCAGTTGTTCGCGCGTCGTCAGATCCGCGATCTCGATCTGGGCGTCGAGCGCCCCGAAATCGAGGAGGGGCCAGTAAGCGCCCGGCCCGATCGAGGCGATCCAGTTCGCGGCGCTGACGGTATACGACGAACGAATTCCGGGCTTGGGCGCCGGCCGCGCCGGTCAAGAATACGTCAGGGAACAATTGCGCAACCGCAACGCCTATGCGCGCGGTGGCCTCCGCGACGCGACGCTCGGCCTCAGCGATATCAAGACATCGCCGCAGCAAATCGACCGGCCCGCGGGTCGGAATCCGCCCCGGCAAAGTCGGAATGCGGCGGGCTTCGCCAGCTCCTTGGCGAGATCTTCGGGGTACGTCCCCAGCAGAACCGCGATGGCGTTACGGCTCGCGTCGATTTGCGCTTCGAGCCCGCCGCCTGGGCCTGAAAAGTCGCCTTCTGGCCAGCGCAACGTCCAATTCGTTGGTGACCCCCCAGTCGAAGATGGTCTGCGCCATCGGTTCGGCTCGGTATTCGGCCAATCGAGATTTGGACTTCACCACCTGCGGCGGGGAGGCAAGACGGAGCCACGGCTTAGCAATCAGCGTGTCTTGTCACTCTCTTTCCCATTGCCGCCCTGGTCGTCAATGCCTTCCATGTCAAGAATGTGCCCGGCCGCAAGACCGATGTGGGCGATCGGAATAGCTGGCACAATTGCCCCGCTTCGGGCTGCTGGGCGGGAGCTTCATTCCGCCCAAGGACTTGCGTGAACTGCGCATTGTCTGGGTTTTTTCAGGGCCGCGGGCGTTCTTTGTCATCGCCAGATACGGCGTGTCGCTGCGGCAACGAAGGGATCGATGCCTTCGGGCCAACGTTCTCGACGCGAGGGGGGTAATCTGCCGCCGGTCCTTGCTTTGGTGTCAAGGGAAAACAATCAGTGTGCGCCCCAAGCGGGCGCGGCGCGAGGCCCCGCAGGTTCCATGTCCATCCCCCAAAGGTCTATGCGAATGGAATCAATGGGTGCAGGGTGCAGGGTGCAGAGAACAGGTGCGGATAACGGGCAATCCGCTCACCCCTGCCGACGTCCGCTCGTTCGCGCGCGGCAAGGCCGCATGGCACGTCACATGACGGGCGAGATCGAAACCGGCCTCCGGCTTGTCGTGGACCGCAAGCTCCATTCATGTGAGTGTAGGTACGCGTTTCCAGCGAGGGTTGCCCGAAGCCGTACGTGCAGCGAGGAACCGAAATGCAGCGCGTGACGCGTTACGCCAAGAGCGGCGACGTCCATGTCGCCTACCAAGTGTTCGGCGAGGGGCCTGACCTCGTTGTGGCACCGGGCTTCGTTTCCCACTTTGAAAACTACTGGGACGAGCCACATTTCGCGCGCTCGTTGAACAAGGCTAGCGGTTTCTTTCGCGTCGTCCTTTTCGATAAACGCGGGACCGGCCTGTCGGACCGCGTTGCGCACCTGCCGCATATGGACGAGCGAATGGACGATCTCCGCGCCGTCATGGACGCTGTCGGGATTGAGCGCGCGAACCTGTTTGGAATTTCTGAAGGCGGCTCGCTTGCCACGCTATTCGCCGCAAGCCACCCCGAGCGAACTCGATCCCTCGTGCTCTACGGCTCTTTTGCGCGGTTTCGCCACTGGATCGCGACTGATCAGGCATGGGACGCGTTGCTGAAGTACATGGACGAGGCATGGGGCAGCGGTAAGAGTTTGCCGGCCTTCGCCCCATCGAAAGCAAACGACAGCGCAATTCAGGAATGGTGGGGCAAATTCGAGCGCCTCGGCGCAAGTCCCTCCGCCGCGATTGCATTGATGACCATAAATCGCGAGATTGATATCTCCGGCATTCTTCATTCCATAAGAGTCCCAACATTGGTCCTCCATCGGACAGAGGACACTCTGGTCAGCGTGGAAGGCGGCCGCGAACTGGCCGCGGGCATTCCCGGCGCCCGATTGGTCGAGTTTCCGGGGACAGATCATCTCTTCTTTCTCGACGACGACGCCAACGACAAGGTGCTCGCCGAGATCGAGGAGTTTCTGACGGGGGCGCGATCGGCTCCTGCGGTCGATCGAGTACTCGCGACTGTGGTCTTTGAGGACATTGTCAATTCGACCAAACGTGCGCAGGCGACGGGCGACCAGGGTTGGCGCGATCTGCTCAACGCGCATGACAAGACGGTGCGCCGCGAGCTTTCGCGGTTCCGCGGACGAGAGGTGAAGTCCCTCGGTGACGGTTTCCTGGCCACCTTCGACGGGCCGGCCCGGGCGATCCATTGCGCCAGCGCCATTCGCGCCTCGCTGCGCGGGTTCGACGTTTCGGTGCGGATCGGCCTTCATACCGGCGAAGTCGAGCTGCTCGAGAACGACGTGCGTGGGATCGCGGTACACATCGCTTCGCGGGTGGCGCAGCTCGGCGACGCCGACGATGTGCTGGTCTCGCGCACCGTTAAGGACTTGGTGGCTGGCTCCGGCATCAAGTTCGAGGACTTCGGCATGCACACCCTGAAGGGCATTCCCGAAGCTTGGCAGGTTTTTCGCGCTCTCGGCTGAACCCGCAACAAAGGCCGTGGACGCTCCCCTGCCTTCTACAGGCGCAGTGGCGGAACGACGTCTATCCCCGCATCGCTATGTTCTGCCGGAGCCTTGGGCGGATTCCGAGTCTACAAGCCGCCTGGGAAACCGGGAATGCTGCGGGAAGCGGCCGTTCCCTGGTGACTCTGTATGCCCGCTCTCCGCCCATTGCCGCCGATCAAGTCCGGGCTCGGCCGGGCGCGCCCGTTCCCTCAATCTTGCGAATGATAACGTCCTGTATCATGCGCAACAAAGGGAAAGGGCTTATGCGACGTTGATACCGCCGACCGGATGCGCAAGAGACAGCGGCTTTTAAATTGCGAGTTTGTAGCCGGAACACACGGTGGCTTGGATTTTTCCCCTAAATGTGAAGTCATCAACAGGGCCTGAAAACAATGACCGGCCGCCCCGGCAAATTACGGTGACGGTGGGCTATTTCCTAGGAAAGCCGATTCGTCGATCCGGCGGCTCCGGCAAGACGGGCGATGATCGCCTGGAGCGCGCACCCAGATCGAGACCACGAAATTGGAGCGTGACACGAGCCGCAGCCGCGCGACCTCGATTTTTTCGGCGTCGCTCGCGAATAAGTTCGCCCGCTCGGTGTTTACTTCTGGTCTAAGCAGGGCGGACCACAATATTCATATGCATAGAGTTGCGGACGGTCTGAATAAGATCGGCTGAACGACGGCCCTTGCGCCAAAATCGCAGAGGAGTGCTCCAAATGAGGAATGAAGCTGTCGATCCAAACCAACCCATCGTAATTCGGCGCCGAGGCTTTCTAAAGACTTTCGGATTAGCTGGCGCGGCCCTGTCCGCCGGCGCACTCTTTTCGTCTCGAGGCCCGGCGAAGGCGGCCGGCGGAATGAGTCCGGGAGATGTCCACATTCTGAGGCTGCTCGCGGCAGCGGAGCTGATCGAAGCCGATCTCTGGCAGCAGTACGCCGAGCTGGGAGGACTCACCCCGGGCCAGCTCCCGGTAGAGACAGACCCGTCGTTCACGCCGATGAACAGCTATCAGGCGGCCTTCATGAACCTCGATTCCGATGGCCCGCAATACATCTCCAGCAATACGCTTGACGAGCAGAGCCACGCCACGTTCCTGAACGCGTATTTGGAATCTGTGGGCGCGGAGCCGGTGAACCTCGATGAATTCCGCACGTTGCCGAGCAGCCAGGCGACGGGCGCCAAGCAGATCGGCCGATTGACTAACTTGACGAAGCTCAGCGTGGATACGAGCTGGTACACCCGCTATCGCAGCACCACGAACCCCGATTTCGGCGCCACGTTTCCTCAGGCGTTGCCCGCCCTGTTCGAGGGGCAGTTCACTGCGATCCCCCGGAACAACGCGGATTTCGCGCCGAAAAACCATGTCCAGGCGATCGCCAACACCGCTGCGTTCCATTTCGGGTTCATCGAGCAAGCCGGCTCGAGCCTCTATGCTTCACTCAGCCAGAAGGTGACGAGCGCCGAAGTGCTGCGGATCACCCTCGGGATCGGCGGCGACGAGATCTGCCATTTCCTGGAGTGGGTGGATTTCTCGGGCAATAGCGTGCAGCCGCCGATTGCTCCGTTGACCGACCCGACCAACGGGTTGACGTTCCCGAACTTCGACGTGATCGATGCTCAGGGCGTCGTTAATCCTCTGCTTCAGACCAACCTGATCTTCCCGGTTCCGTGCGAATTCATCCAACCTAACCTGCCGCATTGCGCGGTGATCCGTCCTCTCCAATTCACCGCGACGGACGCGATCAACGGTTTCATTCAAGACGGGCTTTTCATCGGCCAATCGCAGCAGTTCATCGCCACGATCCTCGATTTGGCGAAGAGGGCCGACGCCGTGTAGGCCCGACACGCAGTTCGGACACGGCAAACTGGGGCTTGTTCTTTCGAGGAGCAATCCCCTTCCGAAACCTGCGCGAGAATCTCGCAATATCAGCTGTTTGCCCATCCACACGTGGATCGTGGCCGCACCGGGTTCCCCCGATCCGAAAACCTGGGCGAGCGCGCCGGGCAGAGCCTGCTGCGCCCAGCCCGCAGTCGGATTGCCGACGTAAGCCCCCAAGGGCGTCGTGTCGACTTCGAACCCGCCGATACGGACAGCCGACGCCGCCCCCGGTTGAACTCCGGCGGTCGGCGTCGTGTTACAGCCGCTGAGACCGGCCGAGGCGACGGCGGCGACACTGAAGAGCGCGGTGCGGCGCCTCCTCGCATAGCCGCCGCTCCGAGCGCACGCCGAAGCAGTAGCCGACAATCAGCATCCGGATCATCAGCTCGGGATCGAAGGCCGTCCGACCTCGCTGTAGTAGGGCTCAAGATGCGCCCGAACCTCCGAAAGATCGACGAAGCGGTCGATCTTGCGCAAGAGGTGATCGCTCGGAACATGACGCTCAAGGCTGAAGCCGTAGAACAGCGCCTCCTGCATCACCCGCCGCTCGCCCATCATGGCGTGAGCCCCCGATTCGCTGTGAAAATTGAATCACCAGCGAGTCATCGCGGCAAGCGACTTTTTCAACGAA
>CAVQBX010000044.1:0-41244 GCA_963710855.1 uncultured Pseudomonadota bacterium
CGGAGGCGCAGCGAAAGCGAGTTTGAACAGGGCGTTCAGTTCGATGCTTTAGACCCAAAACCGAGTGATCTAGTCATGAGCAGGTTGAAGGCAGGGTAACACCTGCTGGAGGACCGAACCGGTGTCTGTTGAAAAAGACTCGGATGACTTGTGATTAGGGGTGAAAGGCCAACCAAACTCGGAAATAGCTGGTTCTCCGCGAAATATATTTAGGTATAGCCTCGAGATGAGGCTCCAGGGGGTAGAGCACTGGATGGGCTAGGGGGGCCAAAACCCTACCAAACCTAACCAAACTCCGAATACCTGGAAGTCATTCTCGGGAGCCACACAGTGGGTGCTAACGTCCATTGTGGAGAGGGAAACAACCCAGACCAACAGCTAAGGCCCCCAATTCACGGCTAAGTGGGAAAGGATGTGGAAATCCCAAAACAACCAGGAGGTTGGCTTAGAAGCAGCCATCCTTTAAAGAAAGCGTAACAGCTCACTGGTCTAAATTTAAGGGTTTCTGCGCCGAAGATGTAACGGGGCTCAAGCCGTGAGCCGAAGCTTTGGGCGTCGCAAGACGCGGTAGCGGAGCGTTCCGTTCGCCGACGAAGGGAGAGCCGTGAGGCCTCCTGGAGGCATCGGAAGTGCGAATGCTGACATGAGTAACGACAAACACTGTGAAAGACAGTGTCGCCGAAAGTCAAGGGTTCCTGCGTAAAGTTAATCTTCGCAGGGTTAGCCGGTCCCTAAGGCGAGGTCAAAAGGCGTAGTCGATGGGAATCACGTTAATAGTCGTGAGCCTGCGGGTGGTGACGGATCTCTTATATCGTTCGGTCTTACTGGATTGATCGGGCGGTGACGAGGTTCCAGGAAATAGCCGCTGCATAAGACCGTACCCGAAACCGACACAGGTGGACAGGTAGAGCATACCAAGGCGCTTGAGAGAATGACGTTGAAGGAACTCGGCAATTTACCTCCGTAACTTCGGAATAAGGAGGCCCGGCGAGCGCAAGCCTGGCGCGGGGGCACAGTCCAGGGGGTGGCAACTGTTTAACAAAAACACAGGGCTCTGCGAAATCGCAAGATGACGTATAGGGTCTGACGCCTGCCCGGTGCCGGAAGGTTAAAAGGAGAGGTGCAAGCCTTCAATTGAAGCCCCGGTAAACGGCGGCCGTAACTATAACGGTCCTAAGGTAGCGAAATTCCTTGTCGGGTAAGTTCCGACCTGCACGAATGGCGTAATGACTTCCCCGCTGTCTCCAACGTCAGCTCAGTGAAATTGAAGTCCCCGTGAAGATGCGGGGTACCTGCGGTCAGACGGAAAAACCCCGTGCACCTTTACTATAACTTTGCGTTGGCATTCGTGTGGTCATGTGTAGGATAGGTGGTAGGCTTGGAAGCATGGGCGCCAGCTCGTGTGGAGCCACCCTTGAAATACCACCCTTGACTTCATGGATGTCTAACCGCGCCCCGTGATCCGGGGCCGGGACAACGCATGGCGGGTAGTTTGACTGGGGCGGTCGCCTCCCAAAGAGTAACGGAGGCGCGCAATGGTTGGCTCAGACCGGTCGGAAATCGGTCGTTAGAGTGCAATGGCATAAGCCAGCCTGACTGCGAGACCAACAAGTCGAGCAGAGACGAAAGTCGGTCATAGTGATCCGGTGGTCCCGCGTGGGTGGGCCATCGCTCAACGGATAAAAGGTACGCCGGGGATAACAGGCTGATACTCCCCAAGAGTCCATATCGACGGGAGTGTTTGGCACCTCGATGTCGGCTCATCACATCCTGGGGCTGGAGAAGGTCCCAAGGGTTCGGCTGTTCGCCGATTAAAGTGGTACGTGAGCTGGGTTCAAAACGTCGTGAGACAGTTTGGTCCCTCTGCCGTGGGTGTCGGAGAATTGAGAGGATTTGCCCCTAGTACGAGAGGACCGGGGTGAACGTATCTCTGGTGGACCTGTTATGGCGCCAGCCGCGTGCAGGGTAGCTATATACGGAATGGATAACCGCTGAAGGCATCTAAGCGGGAAACCAGCCTCAAAACAAGTTCTCCCTGAAGAGCCGTGGAAGACCACCACGTTGATAGGCCGGATGTGGAAGCGCGGCGACGCGTGAAGCTGACCGGTACTAATCGCTCGTTCGACTTGATTGCTCTCGTCGCCAAGGCGCGAGACTCTCGTAAGGCGGAAAAACGCTATGTATACAAAAAAAGGAAAAGCCAGTTTTGCTTCATCCGTTCTTTGCCGGCCTGGTGGCCCTTGCAAGGTGATAAGACCCGATCCCATCCCGAACTCGGCCGTCAAACGCCTTAGCGCCGATGGTACCTGTCTCAAGACATGGGAGAGTAGGTCGTCGCCAGGCCTGCAAAGAACGGAAAAGCTTCCTCTTCACGAAAAAACGCCTAGTGGCGCTGTCGCCCCGCGCCTGAACTCTCTGACGCGGGGTGGAGCAGCCCGGTAGCTCGTCAGGCTCATAACCTGAAGGCCGCAGGTTCAAATCCTGCCCCCGCAACCAAATCAAGCCCTTGAAACCGTTCGCGTTTCGAGGGCTTTTTTGTGGCCATGTCAGGGATGGAGATTTCGCCGTGGAAGCGCAGTGGAAGCGGCGGGATCGACGCTGCTGCATAGCTTTGGCTGAGACAATATGCCACGGCAACGCGAAGCTCGCCTTTTTTCGCCACGACCCAGTCAAACTGATCTTCGACAGTTGGCGCCTGGGTGCGATGTCCAAATCGTTGATATTGTTGAACCGGTGGCTGCAAATTTGCGAAAACGTAGTGCCACGCTGTCCTAGTATGTCGTTGACTTTCATTGCGTGATATCGAATTTTGTGCGGACCACGAACGAGTTGCGCCCACGGTTCCGCGCCATGTATTTCCGCAAGAAGACCTCAGGCGGCCGCGCCTATCTCCAGATCGTCGAAAGCCGGCGCGAAGGCGGGTCTGTGCGCCAGCAGGTGATCGCCACGCTCGGCCGCCTCGACGATTTGCAGCAGAGCGGACAGTTGGAGCGGTTGCTGCGCTCGGGCGCCCGGTTCGCCGACAAGGCCATCCTCGTCGAGGCCGTCGCGTCGGGCGACGTGACGACGAGCGCGGCGCGAAGGATCGGGCCGGCGCTGGCGTTCGAACGGTTGTGGGAGGAGACCGGTTGTCGCGCGGTCGTCGAGAACCTCGCCGGCGCGCGCAACCATGACTTCCCGTTGGAGCGAGCGGTCTTCCTCACCGTGTTGCATCGCCTGTTTTCCGGCGGCTCGGACCGCGCGGCGGATCGCTGGCGGGAGGATTATCGGATCGAGGGCGCGGACAGGCTGGACCTGCATCACCTGTATCGGGCGATGGCTTGGCTCGGCGAGGAGTTGGACAAGACCCAGCAGGACGGCGCCACGCCGTATGCGCCGCGCTGCCTGAAGGACGTCCTGGAAGAGGACCTTTTCGCGCGGCGCAGGGATTTGTTCAGCACGCTCGATCTGGTGTTCATGGACACGACGAGCCTCTATTTCGAGGGCGCCGGCGGTCAGACGCTCGGGCGGCGCGGCTTCTCCAAGGACCATCGGCCCGACCTCAACCAGATGATCCTGGCCGTGCTGCTGGATGGCGACGGCCGACCGGTGTGCACGGAGATGTGGCCGGGCAACACCGCCGACGTCGGCAGCCTGATCCCGGTGATCGACCGGTTGCGCAAGCGCTTTGCGGTCAACCGCGTCTGCGTCGTCGCCGACCGCGGCATGATCAGCGCCGAGACCCTCGCCGAACTCGAAGCCCGCGATATGCTCTACATCCTCGGCGTTCGCGAGCGCACCGACAAACTCGTGCGCGAACTCGTGCTCGACGATCCCGCGCCCTTCGTCCCGTTCTTCCTGACCAGGCGCGGACACGAGGTCGACTACGAAGCCAAGGCGGTCACGCTCGCCGGACGGCGCTACATCGTCTGCCGCAATCACGACGAGGCGCGCAAGGACGCCGCCGACAGGGCCAGCCATCCTGGCCGGCCTCGAACGGGAGTTGAAGAAGGGCGACAAGGCGCTGGTCGGCAACAAGGGCTATCGCCGCTTTCTCAAAAACCCCGAGGAAGGCCATTTCGTCATCGACCGCGCCAAGGTCGAGGAGGACGCCAAGTTCGACGGCGTCTTCGTCCTGCGAACCAACGCCCGCCTGTCGCCGCTCGAAGCCATGCTCGTCTACAAGCGTTTGTGGACGGTGGAACGGACCTTTCGAACCTCCAAGAGCCTGTTCGAAACCCGCCCGATCTATCACAAGCTCGACGAGACCATCCGCGGCCACGTCTCGTGCAGCTTCCTCGCGCTCGTCCTGAAGAAGGAGTTGGAAGACCGCATCGCCGCCCTCGCCGAGCCGGCTGCGAAGGGAACGCCGCCGCGCGTCTCCTGGCCCGACATTCTGGCCGACCTCGACTCCTTGACCGAGACCGAAATCGAACAGGACGGCAAGCGCTTCCTGTTGCGCTCGGCGCCCCGACCCGCCGCCAGCCTCGCGCTGCGCGCCGCCGGCGTCGCCCTTCCGCCGACCGTGCGCCAAATCGCCGACGCCTGAACCATCCCTCCCGCCACGAATGTAGTGCCACGGCGCTTTTCCAGCGCCGATTCGCGCTTGTAATCAATGGTTTGAAGATTCGAGGTGTCGAAGATCAGTCAAAGTAGCGCCGGAGCTGTTCGAGTTCATCTCGCGGGTGATGATCAGTGGCGGTCTTGCGTTTTCGTCAGATAAGCGGCTGGCTGACTGAATCGCACTGATCGTCGTGACGAACCCCTGGGAAGGCGAACAGCTCCGCCTCGAAACTGATTTCGCTGAGTTGTCTCGCTTTCAGGCCGCAAGCGAATATCCCAGATCCCTCAAGGGCAGCCGGCGCGCCCGGTCGCCGATAGCGGCGAAGATCGCATTGCCCAATGCGGGGGCGAGCGCCGGAAAGGCAGGTTCTCCCATGCCGGTCGGCGGGTTGTCCGATTGGATGAAATAGGCGTCGATCGTCATCGGCGCGAAAGGCATGCGCAGGATCGGATAGGCGTTGTAGTTCTGCTCCTGGACCACGCCATTCTCTATATTGATCTTGAGGCCCATGGCGGTAGAGAGCGCATCGGTGGACGCGCCCTGCGCCTGCGCTTCGGAGCCGTTCATATCAATGATCGGACCGACATCGAGCACTGCAACGATGCGATCAATCCTTATCCGCTTGTTGGCGTCCACGCTGAGTTCGACGGCCTGCGCGACATGGCCGGCATGCGAATAGCACCAAGCGAGGCCGAGGCCGCGTCCCTTCGGCAGTTGCTTGCCCCAGCCCGCCTTGTCGGCGCACATCCTGATCACATCCTCGGCCCGCTTCGGGCTGAAGTTGACGTTTCTGTTCTTGGGCGCCAGTTCAGGCACGTCGCGGTTGACGGCGTCAACCAGGAATTCTACATGGTCGCGGCCTGAGGCCAGCGACATTTCGTGCATGAAACTTTGCGCCGCGAAAACCTGGGCGTTGTCGCCGGGCGCGCGCCACGCGCCCGTGGGAACTCTGAGAGCTAACATCGTTTTGGCGCGGCGAAGGTGCGGCGCCTTGATCGAATATTTCAGATTGTCCGTGAGATTGGCGCCTGTCGCCTCTTTCTTGCCGTCGGCGGTGAAGGTGAGGAAATGTTCCCGCCAGGCGTCGAGCCGGCCATCCTTGTCGATCGCGCCCTTGAGCTGATGATAGCCCGCGGGACGGTAGAAATCGTGACCGAAGTCGTCCTCACGCGTCCATTGCAGTTTGACGGGCGCGTTGACCTTCCGCGCGATGGCGGCGGCCTCGCAAGTATAATCGTTGACCAACCGTCGGCCGAAGCCGCCGCCAACCCGGGTCTGGTGCATGAGGATCTTGTCCTCGGAGACTGCCGGCCGCCTTCGCAACCTGCGGGAGACCGCGATCTGGCTGCTGGGTCGGGACCCACATTTCCATCACCCCGTCATGCCAATGGGCCGTCGCGTTCATGGGCTCCAGCGGGCCATGAACCGCGAAAGGATATTCGTAATAGGCCTCGATGACCTTGGCCGCCTCGGCGAATGACCTGTCGACGTCGCCGACGTTCTGGTCGAATTTTTCTGGGAAGTTGGCCGCCAACTCCCTGGCCCTGGTTGAAAATTGCGACGTGGAATCCTTCGATGCCTCGCTGAGGTCCCACTCCACCTTGAGCTTGTCCTTCGCCTGGAATGCGCTCCAGGTGTCCTTGGCGATGATGGCGACGCCCGGCATCACTTCGACCATCATGCCGGTCCCGTCGAGGGCGAAGGCGTCGAGAACGCCGCGCTGCGCCTTAATCTCATCGACGTTGAAGGAGAGGACCTTGCCGCCGGCCGCGGGGCATTTGGTGTAGTTCGCGTAGACCATGCCGGGAATTTGAATGTCGATGCCAAACAAAGGCTGCCCGGTGACGACCTTGGGATCGTCGACGCCGCGATAGCGTTTGCCGAACAGGCGATATTCCGCGCGGGTCTTCAACTGCAGGCTTTTGGGGTCGGGCGCGGGCAGTTTCGCAGCCGCCTCAGCGAGCGAGCCGTAAGTCGCCGACCGGCCGCTGGCGGCATGCGTCAGTACCGAAAGGCTTGCGGTAATCTGGGAGGGATCCACTCCCCATTGCTGAGCGGCCGCGGCGATCAGCATCGCCTTGGCGCCCGCGCCGGCCTGCCGCAGCTGGTTCCAAGCGCGCGGGATCGAGGTCGAACCTCCCGCTCCCTGATAACCGTAAAGCTTGGTGTTGATGTCGGCCTGCTCCATCACGACACGGCTCCAGTCGGCGTCGAGTTCCTCGGCGATGATCAACCCGAACGAAGTCTTGATGCCCTGACCGATCTCCGGAGCTTTCGAATAGATGGTGATCGTGTCGTCCGGGGCGATCCGGACGAAGGCGTTCAACGCCTGGTCTTTGCTATCCCCCGTTTCGGCCGCGAACGCCGCGTCTCCGAGGCGAAAGCCCAGCACGAGCCCTGCGGCTCCGGCGCCGGCCAGTTTGAAGAAACTGCGTCGTCTGATCGTCGCCGACGCAGCGGCGGGCGGGAAGGAACGGAGCTCGTGAATCAGCGCTGACAGATAAGCGTCCGACCCGGAAAAGTTGGATGGAACGTCAGTCATTGGGCGCCTCCTTCGAATTTTGTGAGCTCGCCTGCTTGCGCAGGTCGGCGACATCCTTGCCTGACAAATGCGCCCCTTTCGCGCCAAAGCGGGCGGTTACGTAATTGGCGACGGTGGCGATGTCATCGTCGGAATAGCCCTCGCCGAAGGCCGGCATGAAGATCCTGCCCTTGGCGGTCTTACGGTTGACGCCGTTGATGACCGCCTGCGCGACGTTGGTGGCGCTCGGATCGTTCACCGCGCGCACGCCGGTCAGGGTGGCATATCCGGTGACAGGGCTGACGCCGGTCCAGTCATGGCAGCTCGCACAGGCGCCGGCGAACATCTTTTCGCCGCGCGAATCCGCGTTCGCCAAGCCCTGCTTGTAGGAGGACGGCGCGGGCGTTGTGACGGTGCGCGGCAGGTCGCTGGCGCGAGCAGGCACGCTGCGCAGATAGGTCGCCAGATCGCGGACGTCATCCGGCGTCAGAAAGCTGAGGCTGTCGTCTGCGGCTTCGCCCATGGGGCCCGCCGCGCCGCCATGCCCGTTGGCATGGCCGGTGGAAAGGTAGAGATCGAGATCAGCGTCGCTCCAGTCGCCGAGGCCGGAGTCCTTGTCGCTGGTGATGTTATAGGCGCGCCAGCCCGCGGTGAGGGCGCCGGAAAATTTGCGGTGGTTATCGAGCGCGAAAGCGAGATTGCGCGGTGTATGGCACTCGCCGCAATGTCCCATCGCCTCGGCGAGATAAGCGCCGCGATTCCAGGGCTGGCTCTGGTCGGCGTTGGGACGGAAGCGGTCGTCGGCATTGAACATCACGTTCCAGAGCGCCAGCAGGCTGCGCTGGTTGAAGGGCCAGGAAAGCTCGTTTGGCTTGGCCACGGCGCGCGCTGGCGCGAGCGTGAACAGATAGGCCTTGATTGCCAACGCATCGTCGTCCGTCATGTAGGCGTAGGACGGGTAAGGCATGGCGGGGTAAAGCCGCTCGCCATCGGCGCGGACGCCGTCGTGCATCGCGGCCAGGAATTGCGCGTCGGTGTAATCGCCAATTCCAGTTCGCTTGTCCGGAGTGATGTTGGTTGAATAGATGACGCCGAACGGAAGATTGAAGGCGAAGCCGCCCGCGAAGGGCGCGCCGCCGGGGGCGGTGTGGCAAGCTTGGCAATCCGCCGCGTGGACCAGATATTCGCCGCGCTTCACTCGATCGGCGCCGGCAAGCTGAGGCGGAACTCCGGTGACCTCGCCGCCCTTGTAGTCCGCCAGCGCCACCCTTGCGCCCCCGGCGAAGGACATGGGATCGCGGCCGAGCCACAGCCAGCCGGCGTAGCCAAGCGCGGCGACGACAACGATCGCGACGACGATGCCGATGGCTTTCATCATGTTCAGGCCGATTTCGCGGCGGCGTCTTTGATTGCCCGGCGAATGCGGATATAGGCGCCGCAGCGGCAAAGGTTGCCCGCCATCGCGGCGTCGATGTCGGAATCGTCGGGGTGGGGGTTGCTGTTCAGCAGCGCCGCAGCTGACATGATCTGCCCGGCCTGGCAGTAGCCGCATTGCGGGACCGCGGCTTCCATCCAGGCCTGCTGGATCCTGGCGCCATTTGGGGTGTCGCCCACCCCTTCAATGGTGACGACGGCGCGGGCGCCGACATCGCCGACGGCGAGCTGGCAAGAACGCACCGGCTTGCCACTGACATGCACCGTGCAAGCGCCACATTGTGCGACGCCGCAGCCGTATTTCGCGCCCACCAGACCGAGATGGTCGCGCAGCACCCACAGAAGCGGCATGTCCTCCGGCGTATCGACCTCGCGCCACTGTCCGTTGATGTTGAGTGTGAGCATATCTCCACTCCCGCCGGACTGCGGGACGGCCGCGCCGGCATTTGGTTCCGCCGGAATATAGGCAAGGCGATTTTTGCTGGTAGCTTCTAATCGTACACATTTTCGGCATCGCTTCCTGGCGATCCGAAAAAGCAAGAACCGTCCGCAAACACCTTTTGCGATGCGCGATATTCGTTTTCGAAGTGCGGATGGTGAACGCGCCCTGGTCTCGCGGCGACGGCTAGTCGCGCGCCCATTTGCGTTCGAACGCCCAGACCTCCTCAAAGCCGATCAGGCTCTGGAACTCCGGAAATCGAACAGCGGCAGGTTCGGCGAATTCGACGTGCCCTCGGCCTTGAAGACACGCAGGGCGTTTTCGATCGCCGCGCGCGCGGCGAGACCCGTGATCGAAGGATAGATCGCCAGCGCATAGCCGATCGCCTTCAGCTCGGTCTTCGAACGGATCGGCGTCTTGCCGCCATCGGCCATGTTGGCCATCATCGGCTTGCGGATGCGCTTGCACGCCTCGCGCATTTCGTCTTCGCTCTCGAGCGCTTCGAGGAACACGATGTCGGCGCCGGCCTCGCGCATAGGCGAGGCCGCGCTTCACCGCGCCCTCGAAGCCCTCGGGCTGGCGCGCGTCGGTGCGCGCGATGACGAGCATGCCCTCGGGATCGCGCCGCGCGGCGCAGGCGACCTTGATCTTCTCGACCATGTCGATGATCGGCACGACGCGCTTGAACGGCGTGTGGCCGCATTTCTTTGGGAATTCCTGATCCTCGATCTGGATCGCGACGACGCCCGCCTCCTCATAGCCGCGCACGGTGTGATGCACATTGAGCAGGCCGCCGTAGCCGGTGTCGGCGTCGGCGATCACGCCGGCGTTGACGGTGCGCGTCAGCGTCGCGACGCGATCGACCATCTGCGTGTAGGTTGCGATGCCGGCGTCGGGCAGGCCATAGGCCGAGGCCGTCAGCCAGAAGCCGGAAGCATAGACGAAATCGAAGCCGACCTTGTTGGCGATGACGGCCGCGATCATGTCGTGCAGGCCGGGCGCGGCCACGAATTCGCCGGCGCGCAGCGCCTCGCCGAGATTGCGCTTGGGCATATCGATGCTCCCTCCGATGTTGCGCCGTTCAGTCCATCGCCTGGCGCTTGCGCACGAGCTGCGAAATCGCCACCGCGACCACGAGTCCGCCGCCGTAGAACAGATTTTGCACGAAGGAGTCCGCGCCCAGGAAGTTGAGGCCGAGAATCCCCGTCGACAGGAAATAGACCGCGACGAACGCGCCCCAGGCGTTGAAGCGGCCGGGGAAGATCGCCGTCGAGCCGAGAAAGGCCGCCGCGAAGGCGGGCAGCAGGAACGTGAGGCCCGAGCTCGGATCGGCGGAGCCGCGCATGCCCGTGTAGAGCACGCCGGCGAAGGCGGCGATCAGGCCCGAGGCGATCAGCGACGCCGCGCGCACGCGCTCGACCTTGACGCCGCGAGAGCCGCGCCACCTCGCGCCCGCGCCCGACGAACAGCAGCCGCCGCCCGGCCGCGGTGAATTCGAACACGATACCAGAGCACGATCGTCAGGATCAGCGCGTACCAGAACAGCAGCGCGACGCCGAGGAACTTGGTCGAGAACACGACGCTTGATCAGCGGCGTCAGCGACGATCCGAACACCACCGCCGAATTCGAGACCCACAGCACGACGCCGTTGAGGAAATAGCCGACGCCGAGCGTGACGATCAGCGAATGGATGCGGAAATAGAGGATGAAGAACGCATTGACCGCGCCGACGCAGAGCCCCGGCGAGCAAGGCGGCGATCACAGCGATCGGCAGAGCGACGCCGGCCTTGACGTTGAGGATCGGCGACCAGCATCGCCGACAGCGTCAGCGTGCTCGCGCCCGAAAGATCGAAGTCGCCCGCGGTCAGCGGCACGATGAGGCCGAGCGTCAGCACGACGATGATCGCGTTGAAACCGAGCATCGCCGCATAGGGCGGCCAAGTGAGCATGGTCGGCGTGAACAGGCCGAAGCCGACGATCAGCAGCGCCCAGGCGCCGAGCAGGCCATATCGCTCGCGCAAGCGCCTTGTAGTATCGAAGCGGCCCGGCCGTCGCGCCTCGCGCCGCCAGCTGCGCCTCGAGCGTGCGCAGCTTCGCCTCGAGCGCGGCGATGCGCTGCTCGTAGGCGCGGCGAGATCGTCCGGGGACGCGCATGCTTCACCGTCGCGCTCCCGAGCTCAGGCGATCCGCGTCATCGAATGGTAGCAGCATTCGGCAATGGTCTCCTTGTTGACTTGCGCGCCCGTCAAGCTCCGGCGACGATCTGCCCGCGCGCGAACACGAGCACGCGGTGGCAGATCTGCGCGAGTTGCTCGAAATCGGTGGAGGCGACGACGATGCCCGCGCCCTCCAGGCTCGCCGCGTCCAGCGCGGCGAAGCACCTGCTGACGCGCGCCGACGTCGACGCCCTGCGTCGGCTCGTCGAGCAGGATCAGCTTCGGTTTGGTCTGCAGCCATTTGCCGATCAGCGCCTTCTGCTGATTGCCGCCGGACAAGCGCCGACAGCGGCAGGGTCGGCGCGTTGGGCCTGACGTCGTAGGTCCTGCCCGAGTTCGCGCGCCGTCGCGCACATGCGCGCCTTGTCGAGGCCGAAGGCCGCGCCGCATCTTGTCGAGCACCGGCAGCATCACGTTGTCGACGACCGGCAGCGCGCCGACGCCGGCCTCGCCCAGCCGGTCGGCCGGCAGATAGACGACGCCCTGCAGCGAGCGCCGCCGGCGGATCGAGCGTGCGCGAATCGAAGATGTCGCGTCCGCTCTCGAGCGATCAACCGGCCCCGCTCGGCGCGCGTCGGCGCCGTAACAGCGCCGCGCAGACGCGATCGAAGCCCGAGCCGATCAGCCCGGTGAGCCCGAGGATTTCGCCCTTGCCGACCTCGAACGAAATCGGCCCGAGCCCCGCGCGCGATCGAGTCCTCGACGCGCGCCGCGGGCTCGCGCGCGCGCGGCCGTCGAGCGCGTGAACGTGAAACGGTTTGACCGAGCGGCCGACGATGCGTCTCGACGAAATCGCGCCGCGCGTCGCGCGCTTCGTCTCCAGAACGCCGACCACGACGCCGTCGCGCAGGATGGTCGCGCGGTCGGTGATCTCCATGACTTCGTCGATGTCGTGGCTGACGAACACGACGCTCGCCCCTTCCGCGACGACGCGGCGCACGAGCGCAGAACAACTGATCGACGCCGACCGCGGCAGAAACGGCGTCGGCTCGTCGAGCACCAGCAGCCGGCCGCGCCCGAGCCTCCGCGGGGCCGAGATCCTCGACCGCGCGCACGATGGCGAACAGCGCCTGTTCGGCGGCGGAAAGGCGGCGACCGGCGCGCGCGGATCGAAGGTCGAGCCCGTAGCGCGCCAGCGTCTCGGCCGACGGCTCGATGTTCGCGCGCGCCAGGAGATGCGCCAGTTCGGCTCGGTCGCAAGGCGCGTCAGGCGGAAATTCTCGGTCAGCGACAGCGTCGGGATCAGCGCCAGATTCTGATGCACGAAGGCGAGGCCGAGCGCCTTCGCGCGTTCCGCCTGAGACGGGCAGCGCGAGATCGCTGCCCGAACAGACGAATTCGCCCGCCGGGCTCGGGCGCATGGAAGCCGGCGAGGATTTTGATCAGCGTCGACTTGCCCGAGCCGTTGCTGCCGAGCAGGCCATGCACCTCGCCGCGGCGAACGGCGAGAGTCGACGTTGTCGAGCGCGAGCGCCCCGCCGAACCGCTTGGAGAGCTTCTCCACGACCAGCGCATCCTGGGATGCGCCCGCCCGTCGGCGGAGACGCCTGAGCTCACTTCAGGCCCCAGAGCTTCTTGAAGCCGTCGATATGCGCGTCGCCGTAGCCGTCGTTGAAGGTCGCGGGCTTGCCGGCGGTGGCGACGTTCGACTTGTCGAAGATATAGGCCGGCGTGTTGAGCTTGTCGACCGGCTTCATGCCGCACAGCAGCCGCATGTCGGCGTCGATGCCGGCCATGCCGACCCAGCCGAGCGACTCGCCGACAGTCCATCTCGACGATGTCGCCGTCGCGCATCATGTCGAGCACGAACGGCGTGCCGTTGTAGGAGACGATCTTGGCTTTCGAACCCGTCGCGACGATCGCGGGCGCGGCGAACTGCGACATCGAGTCGTAGATCGGCAGCACGTAGTTGATGGTGGGGTCGGCCAGCAGCGCGGCCTGCACCGCCGGCTGGATCTTGGTCGCCCATTCCGCCGCCGGCGTGTTGATGTAGGTCGTCTTGCAGGCCGGGCAGTTGTCCTTGAAGTAGTCGAGGATCGCGTTCTTGCAGCGGCATCGTCGGGGTGATTTCGTCCGGCCCGATGCACCACCGCGTCGACCTTGCCGTCGGTCTTGGCGATCGTCCAGGCGGCGATCAGCTTGCCGACGGTCACATAGTCGGTCTTGGCGGAGCCGTCGAGGAAAGTCGGGCGCTTTCTGGCGTGAAGTCGTAATCGTGCGTGGTGGTGACCTTGACGCCTTTGCTTGCGCACTTCGGCGATCTGCGGCGCGATGAATTCCGGCGGCAGGCCGCCGACGAGATCGATGAGATTGTAACTTCTCCTCGGCCGCCTTGTTGATGCCCTGCGTCCATTGATCGGGCGAGAGCTGGGTCTGCCAGGCGCGTGAACTCGAAGCCCACCATGTTGGCGGCCTGCTCCATGCCGCTTGATGATGGCGACCTCGAACGGATTGTCGTCGGTCAGCGGAATGGCGAACATCTTCTTGCCCTTCATGCAGGCCTTGGCGTCGAAGGCCGGGCCCGGCGGCTCGAAGGTCGGCAGTTTCGAATATTTCTCGATCAGCGCCTTGGCGTCGGCGACGCCGTCGGCGAGGGCCGGCGCCGCGCTGACGACGGCGAGAGCCCCAATGCATCCACCCAACCATTTCCTCATGGCACTGCTCCTCTGGCTTAGAGCCCTTCCCGTTCGCCCGCGTGGCGGTTCGTCTCGACCGCCAGTGCGCGTTCGCCCGGAAATAGTCCGCCGTCGCCGCCTCGGAGACGACGTCGGCGTATTTCGCGCTCATGTCGTAGAGATTGGCCTCGTGCGGGCGCGGATCGCGGTCGCCGACGGCCTCGCGCACCACCAGCGTGATGAAGCCGTGGCTCATGCTGTCGACGCAGGTCGCGCGCACGCAGCCCGAAGTGGTGACGCCGGTGAGGACCAGCGTGTCGACGCCGGCGGCCGTCAGCGAGGCGGCGAGGCTCGTGCCGAAGAACGAGCTCGGATATTGTTTGGTGACGACGAATCTCGTCCTCGTACGGGGTCAGCCCTTCGGCGAAGGCCTGCGTCGGCTCGCCCTCGACGAAACAGGTCAGCGGCGGCGCCTTGCGGAAGAACACGCCGCCGTTCGGCGCCGCCTTTGCGATATTTGACCTCGGTCAGGATCACCGGAAGGCCGCAGGCGCGCGGCGATCTCGCGCAGGCGCAGCGCGGACTCGAGCGCGGTCTGCAGCCGTCGCCGCCGAACAGAGGCGCGGCGGGATCGTAATAGGCCTGCGCGAAATCGATCAGGATCAGGGCGGGACGGCGGCCCCAGACCTGCGAGGCGTGATAGCCGGCGCGCGCGTAGTTGGCGTCCAGGGCTTCGATTGGCTCGCTGCTCATCTTGGCCGCTCCTATTCCGCCGCGGCGCGATAGGTGAAGGCGAACCGCGGCTCCTTCGGCGGCTCGAAACCCGTTTCGGCCAGGCAGCGGCTGCGCAGTTCCGCGATCGACTTGAAGCCGCGATCGAACAGCGAACCGTGCTGACCGCGTGCGGCCGCCATGTCGCGTCGCAGCTGCTCGGTCGCGGCTGCGTCGAGCTTGCCGTCCGCGTCGGAGCACGACGCCATAGCGCTTCGCGCCCTCCGCGCGTGACGAGGCCTCGCGCCACGTCCGCCGCCACTTTTTCGGCCTCGCGCTTCAGCGGATCGCCCCAGCCGCCGCCGCCCCAGGTGTTGAAATGCAGCACGTCGCCGGGCTCGACATGGATGCGATCGCATTTCGAGGGAAGGTTCTCGGTCGCGCCGTTCTTGCGCACGAGCTTCTTGGTGGAGCGCATGCCCGGCAGGCCGCCGTTGACGCCCCAGGGATAGGTGAACCAGCGATCGTCGTGGATCGAGAATTCGCCGGCCTCCAGCATCTCGTAGGCGATCGTGATGCCGTTGCCGCCGCGATGCAGACCCGGGCCGCCGGAATCCGCGAATGGTCGCGTAGGTGAGAATACGCAGCGGGAAATAGGCTTCCAGAAATTCGTTCGGCACATTGGTGAAGGCCGGCCACAGCGAATGGCCGTCCGGCCCGTCGCCGGCGGGGCGGCCCGGAATGCCGCCAAAGCCGATCTGGAAGAGCTGATACCATTCGCCCTTCTTGTTGAAGCCCGAATACATGAAATGCGGACTGTCGGAGAAGCCGGCGGCGTTGAGCGCCTCGGGCGCGCCCTGTCCAAGCAGGCCGCCCATCAGATCGAAGATGCGGCCAAGCATATGAGTGCGGCAGGAGAGCGCGGCGGGTTTTTTGGGCTTCAGTATGCAGCCCGCGGGAATGCGGACCTCGACCAGATCGTAGAAGCCGTCGTTGAACAGGATCTGCGGGTCGAACAGATTGATCGTGAACGCCCCGAAGAACATCTTGAACATTTCTTCGTTGAACAGGAAGTTGATCGAGGACAAGGATTGCGGATCGCAGCCGTCGAAATCGAAGATCGCCTTGTCGCCTTCGCGCCACAAGGTGCAGGCGATCTTGTAGGGGCCGTTGCCCATGCCGTCGTCGTCGATCCAGTCCTCGAATTTGGCGCGATGGTCGCCCTCGGGAATGATCATGCGGATGATCGCGCCCATCGCGCGCTTGTTGCGATCGAGCATCTCCCACATGGCGCGAAATATAGGTGTCGACGCCGAAGCGCGCGATATTTTCACGCACGCGCCGCTCGGCGAGCCGCAGCGCGGCGACGATGGCGAAGAAATCGGAGCGGTTCCAGTGCGGCATGCGGCTGTTGCTGCAGCATGATGCTGAGAATGTCTTCGTTGAGCTCGCCGTTGCGGAAGATTTTCACCGGCGGGACGATCGTGCCTTCCTCGTAGATCATCTTGGCGTCGGTCGGCAGCGAGCCCGGCACCTTGCCGCCGACGTCGGTCATGTGGCCGAACATCGCCGCCCAGGAGACCAGCCGGCCGTCGAGAAAGATCGGCATCATCAACAGCCAGTCGTTGAGATGGCTGATCGCGCCGGCGCAGGAATAGGGATCGTTGGTGAGGAAGATGTCGCCGTCTTCGATCGTCCCCTCATAGCGGCTGATGAAGCCGTGCAGGAACGAGCCGAACTGGCCGACCACCATCTTGCCTTCCTGATTGGCGATCAGCGGAAAGGCGTCGTGTTGTTCGCGAATGCCCGGGCTCATCGCGGTGCGGAACAGCACCGCGTCCATCTCGACGCGCGCGTTGCGCAGCGCGTTCTCGACGATGTCGAGCGTGATCGGATCGACGGCCACACGTTTGAACGGCGCGGGCTTGGCCTCGATGATCTTTGCGGGCATGAGGAGCGTTCCTCGCTTTAAGGGTTTCAGCCGATCGGGCGGATGAGGATGTTGCCGAAATCGTCGACGGTTCCGGCGCAGTCGGGCAGGATCAGCGTGGTCGCGTCCATCTCGACGACGATCGCGGGGCCGGCGATGCGATTGCCCGCCTCCAGCTTGGCGCGATCGTAGATCGTCGCCTCCCGCCAGCCGTCGCCGACGAACACGCGCGAGCGCTGCATCGCGGCGGCGGCGGGGTCGGTTCCGCCGCGTTTCGTCGAACCGCCGACGAACGGTTTTTGCGGTCCGAGCGCCACCGCGCGTAAGCCGACGAGCTCGTGGCCGGCGTCTAGCGCGAAGGTGAAGAGTTGCTCGTGCATTTTGTCGAAGCGCTTCGCGACGCCGATCAGACCTTCGGCGAATGAAAGTCGGCGGGCTTCATGTCGACGGTCAGCTTCATGCCCTGGCCGGCGTAGCGCATGTCGATCTGATAGAGCGTCTCCTCACCCGTGAGATCGACGCCGTCGGCGGCGAGCGCCTTGTGCGCCTCCTGCTCGAGCTCGGAGAGGATCGACGTCACCTGCGCGTCCGGTCAGCGCGTCGAAGCGTTGCACGAGCGTGCGCGAAGCCTCGTTTCGCAGCCGCGTCGTCGCATCGCCATAGGCGCAGAGCACGCCGGGCCCCGGCGGCACGATGACCGGCCAGGTGTTGATGAGTTTGGCGAGCGCATTGGCGTGCAGCGGGCCGGCGCCGCCGAAAGCGATCAGCGCGAAATCGCGGGGGTCGTAGCCTTGCTCGACCGAGACGAGCCGCAGCGCGCCGCACATGTTCTCGTTGACGATGTTGACGATGCCCTCCGCCGCCTTTTCCAGGCCAAGGCCGAGCGCGTCGGCGATCTTCTGCACCGCCTTTTCCGCCAGCGATCGATCGATCGTCATGTCGCCGCCGAGCTTGGCGTCCGAGGGCAGGTAGCCGAGCACGACATTGGCGTCGGTGACCGTCGGCGCCTCGCCGCCCTTGCCGTAGGCGGCGGGGCCGGGCTGCGGCGCCCGCCGATTGCGGGCCGACGCGCAGCGCCTTGGTGAGTTCCGGCACATAGGCGATCGAGCCGCCGCCGGCGCCGACGGTGCGCACGTCGATCGAGGGCGCGCGCACCGTGACGTCGCCGACGCGCGTCTCGCGCCGCGTCTGCGGCACACCGTTCTCGATCAGCGCGACGTCGGTCGACGTGCCGCCCATGTCGAAGGTCAGGAGCTTGTTGAAGCCGGCCCGGGTCGGCGATGCCGAGCGCGCCGGCTACGCCGCCGGCGGGCCCCGACATCAGCAGATTGACGGGGCTGTCCATCGCCGCTGACGCCGACGAAAGACCGCCGTCGGAGCGCAGGATGTGCAGCTGCACGCCCTTCATTTTGCTCGAAAGCTCGCGTTCGAGGTTCTGCACGTATTTGGAGACGACTGGGCGGATGTAGGAATTGACGACCGTCGTCTCGGCGCGCTCGTATTCGTACATTTCCGGGATCACGTCGTAGGAAATCGAGACCGGAATGTTCGGCAGGATTTCGCGGGCGATGGCCGCGATGCGCCGCTCATGCTTGCCGTCGACATAGGCGTTGAACAACGAGACCGTCAGCGCCTCGATGCCCTTGCGGCCGAGGTCGGCGAGATCGCGGCGCAGCTTCGCTTCGTCGAGCGGGACTCAGCACGCTTCCGTCGGCGGCGATGCGCTCCTCGGCCTCGATGGTGAGCTCGAGCGGCGCGAGCGGCGGCGGCTTGTTGTAGATCACCCAGCCGCCGAGGCCGCCCGGCACGTAGGAACGCGCGATCTGCAGAACGTCGCGAAAGCCCTTGGTCGTCACTAGACCGACGCGCGCGCCGTTCTTCGGTCAAGACCGTGTTGGTCGCGACTGTCGTGCCATGCATGACGTCGTCGATGTCGGTTGGATCGATTCCCGCCTCGCGGCAGATTTTCTCGATGCCGTTCAGCACGCCGATCGAGGAATCGCTCGGCGTCGAAGGCACCTTGGCGGTGAACGCGCGGGCGCGCTTCTCATCGAGCAACAAGAGATCGGTGAAGGTGCCGCCAACGTCGACGCCGAGTCGGAGGCCGCTGGAAGAGCGTTTTGCGGCCGGCGCACTTGCACGCGACTCTGACGAAGGGCCGCGCTCCCGCTCGATCGCTGCGAGCCGCGCCTCGAACTCGGCGAGCCGTCGTTCGTAGACACGAATTAGATCGTCGGCCGAAGCCATACGCAAGCTCCCCACGCCCTCTATACGATTGTATACATTAGAGCGTTTGTCCTGGGGGGAGTCAACGCCCATTCGCGTTTTCCGAGCGGCGTTTTTTCGGCAGCGCGCGCCCAAATAACGTGCGCTCAGTCCGCATCGCGCCGCGGCGCGCGCCAGCGCGACAACCAACCGCCGCGCGGGCTAGGAGAGAAACGATCGAGGCTCGCCTGCGCGAGGGCGAACACGCGATCGAGCAGGGCGCGCTGGCGCTTTGACGTTTCGGTTTGGCGCGAGACTTCGGCGTCCAGCGCGGAAGCGGTCTGCATGGCCCGATCCAGAAAGCCGTTCACCTTGGCGAGCTCCTGTCCGCGCGTCTCGAGTTCCGTCAGCGCGCGATCGACGAGCGCCTGGGATCGTTCATTGAGCGCCGCGAGGCGCTCCGCGGCGCCGCCATCGTCGCCCTTCTGTTCGGCAATCTGCAGCGCGCGCTCAAGTAAAGCCTGCTGGCGGTCGAGCAGTCCGGTCAACCGCTCGACATCCGCCGTGCGTTCAGCGAGCGCCGCCGTCGTCTCCTCGACCTCATCAAACAGAATTTCAACCAGTTTGGCCGGCGCGACCTCGACGGCGGACATGCGCGCGGACACGGCGCGCGCCTCCTCGAAAGAGACGCGCCAAAAACCTCTATTATCGCGCTGCGCCTTGAGCAGGCCCACAGCGATCGCCTCGCGGATTCGCAAACGGGTGACGCCGAGCCGGGACGCGGCTTCGTCCAACGACAGCCAGGCGTCGTGGCTCCGATCGTTCATCGCGTTCCCGCTCTTGGCGAAGTCAATTGATTATGTATACAATCATCGGGGAGTAAAGCCCATCCGCGGGGTGACGCAAAAACGGGCGCCTGGATAGCCGAACCCATGCAGAAGTCCATCTCTCAACTCGAATTCGGCGCGGCGCACACCGCCTCGGAGCGCGCCTATTCGGAGCTGCGTCGCCGCATTCTCGACGGACGTCTGCCTGCGGGGAGAAAGCTGAAAGAAATCGAGCTCGCCGCAGAGCTCGGCATAAGCCGGACGCCGGTGCGCGACGCGCTGAGCCGGCTGACCGCCGAGGGTCTGCTCGATTTCCGACCCAATGCCGGCGCGTCGGTCGCGGTCTGGTCGGAGACCCAGATCGAGCATGTCTTTCGCATCCGGGCCATGCTCGAACCCTACGCTTCAGAGATTGCCGCCGCGCATATCCAGGTCGAGGAGATCGAGGAACTGCGCGAACTCTGCGCGATCATGGAGAAGGCGGCGCGCCGCGAGACGCAAAAGGATTTGGATGCGTTGGCGAGCGCCAACGGGCGCTTTCACAGGCTCATCATCGACGCCGCACGCTCGGACCATCTGACAAGGCTCATCACGATCGCATCCGACGCGCCCCTCTCGCTCAGGGTGTTCAGCCGCTACACGGCGGAGGAGCTGGAGCGTAGCATGCGGCACCACCGAGAAGTCGTCGACGCGCTGGCGCATCGTGACCCTGCCTGGGCCGGCAGCGCCATGCGGACCCATATTCTGTCCGGCATTCGCCCGGCGCGCGGCGCCAGGATTGTCTGAAGCCCGCGGCCCCTCCGAGGCCGTTGACTGATGGAACCGAGCAGCTAGTTTCGACGCTTCGCGTTTCGCGGCTTTGTCTCAACGCCGGGCCTATCCGTTCTCCTTCGGACGACATCAAATGATCAACGCTCCCAACCAAACGATGCTTGCGGCTGCGGCCGAGAGTCTGGGCTTCCATCTCGACGACGAAGAAGTCGCCATGTTTACGCGGCTCGTCCAAGCGCCGCTCGGCGGCTATGCGCTGCTCGACACGCTGCCCGATGCCTTGCCGCAACCAAAATATCCGCGTCTGCCCGGCCGCATTCCGGCGCGGAGTGAAAACCCTTTCGGGGCCTGGCAGCGGATCGTCGAAATCAGGGGCGCGAACGAAGGGAAACTCGCCGGGCGCGCGGTCGCGATCAAGGATTGCGTTTGCCTAGCGGGCGTGCCGATGATGAACGGATCGGCGGCGTTCGAAGGTTTTGCGCCCGAGATCGACGCAACGGTCGTCGAGCGCCTGCTCGACGCCGGCGCCGTCATTGCCGGCAAGTCCGCGAACGAGGACTATTGCTACTCCGGCGGCAGTCACACCAACGCCCGCTACCCCGTCGAAAACCCTTGGAAGTCGGGTTTTACGAGCGGGGGCTCCTCATCCGGTTCCGCTGCGCTGGTCGGCGGCGGCGTGGTCGACCTTGCCATCGGCACCGATCAGGGCGGATCGGTGCGCGTTCCCTCCTCATGCTGCGGCGTCGTCGGCCTCAAGCCAACTTATGGCCTCGTACCCTGTTCGGGCGTGCTGGGGATGGAATATGCGATTGATCATGTCGGCCCCATCACCCGCACCGTCGCCGACAACGCGCTTCTGCTTTCCGTCATCGCGGGGTCTGACGGTTTGGACAGCCGCCAGCGAGATATCAGCGTCGACGAATATGAGGAAGACCTCGACCTTGGCGTCAAAGGCCTTCGTGTTGGACTGCTTGTTGAAGGCTTTGGTGGGGATCGCTCGGACGGGCGTGTTGACGAGGCGGTGCGGGCCGCGACGCGGCGTCTGATCGAGGCCGGCGCTGAAGTCACCGAAATCTCGATCCCGATGCACACTTATGGCGGCGCCATCTGGTTGCCGCTTGCGGCAGAGGGTTGCCTTGCGACGATGTTTCTTGGCCATGGAACCGGGTTCGGCCCAAAGGGACTGTATCTTCCTTCGGCCATGCAGCGCCAATCGCTCTGGCGCGCGCAGGCGGATCTCATCGCCGACACCGTCAAGCTCGGCATGCTGCTAGGCGCGCATATGTCACGCGCCTATGGGGGACGCTACTATGGGCGGGCGCATAATCTGCTCAGATTGTTGACTGCGGCCTACGATGATGCGCTCTCGCGCATAGACGGCTTCGTTCTGCCGACCTTGCCGTTTCTGCCGCCGCCGCGTCCGCGGCCTGAACAGGGACGCGAGGCTTCAATCGCCGCCGCCTATGACATGACGCATAACGCGAGCGCCTTCAACGCAACCGGGCATCCAGCGCTTAGTCTGCCCTGCGCGGTCGTCGACGGCTTGCCGGTCGGGATGATGCTGGTCGGCGCCATGAACTCGGAGCGCAAACTCTACCGCATCGCCGCCGAACTGGAGCGCGCGATCGGACCGCTGCCGAGACCCCGCGCTTGAGGGTCAGATCCTTTCCAATTCCCCCGCGTCTATCGGGCGCCAGGGTGTGTCCGGATCGTCTGGCGGCACGGAGGAAATCAGCATCCGGGTGTAGGGATCGCGCGGCGCGCTCAGCATCTGCGAAGGCTCGCCGCTTTCGACGATCTCCCCGGCGCGCATCACGATGACGCGGTCGCACAGATGCCGCACGACGGAGAGATCATGCGAGATGAGGATCATCGAGAAACCATGCGCCTCGCGCAGCGAAAGCAGCAATTCCAGCAATTGAGCCTGCACGGAAACATCGAGACCCGAAACAATCTCGTCGGCGACCAGCACTTTTGGCAGAACGCAGAGCGCGCGCGCGATGTTGACGCGTTGCTTCTGGCCGCCCGACAATTCAGCGGGATAGCGCTCGGCGGCCTCGGCGGAGAGCCCCATTTCGGTTAGCAGAGTCTGCGCCCGCTGAAGCCGCTCGGCCTTTGCAAGCCCAGGCTGCGCCGCCTCGAGCATCTGCACGACGAGCCGCCAGACCTTTCTGCGCGGATTGAGCGCGGACTGCGGGTCCTGGAACACCATCTGGATCGCCTGCGAGCGCTTCCGCCTGGCGAGCCGTCCTTTCGCCTCCATGTCGATACCCGGCATGACGATCTCGCCGCTGTCGTGCGTCTCAAGGCCAACGAGCACTTTCGCCAGCGTAGACTTGCCGCTGCCGAACTCGCCGACGACGCCGAGGAATTCCCCCTGGCGGAGCGCCAGCGAAACGTTCTTCAAGGCAGCGACACGCCGTGCCGGAGCGAACAGGCTCGTTCGCCGCACGAAGGTTTTCGACAGTGCGCGGACCTCGAGCACTATGGATTGAGAGGACGCCTTCAGACGCGGCTTCAGCGGGCCAGGGTCGATCCGCCCCGCGCGCTCGGGAAACAAACAAGCGCTCGCTTGCGCTCCCTGAGCCGAGGCGAAGGTCTCGCTGTCGCGGCACTCATTGGAAGCCACCGCGCAGCGCGGCGCGAACGGGCAGCCCTGCATTTGCGCAAGCGCTTCCAGTCCGGGCATCCGGTCGGCCATCACGAGCAGAGAGCGATCTTCGCCGGTGATGGGCGGAATGGCGAGCAGCAGGGATCGCGTATAGGGATGGCGCGGCTCGCTGAACACCGCGCGTGTCGGGCCTCGTTCGGCGACGCGGCCCGCGTACAGCACGACAATCCGATCGGCGATGCGCGAGGCAAGCCGGAGGTCGTGAGTGATGAACACCAGCGCCGACTTGTCGACGCGGCGCATCTCCTCCATCACCTTTAGCACGCGGGCCTGTATGCTGACATCGAGCGCCGTTGTTGGCTCATCCGCGACAATCAACTTCGGATGGCCGGCGAAAGCCATGGCGATCAGTACGCGTTGGCACATGCCGCCGGAGAGCTCGTGCCTGTAGCTCTCGAGCAGTTCCGTGGCGCGCGGCAGGTGCACGAGTTCCAATAGTTCGATCGCGCGCTTTCGCCGCTCCCGGGCCCCGCCTGAGCCGACGCGGCGCAGATGCTCGTCGAACTGCCGTCCGATCGTCATGATCGGGTCGAGAGCGCCCATCGGCTCCTGGGGAATGAAGGCGATTTCGCGGCCCAGCAGACGGCGGCGCTCAGTCGGCGTCATCGCAAGAACGTCGCGATCTGCGAAGCGCACCGTGCCTTGCGAAACGCGAAAGCCGTCGGGCAACTGGCCCGCGATGGCGCGCGCGATCATCGATTTGCCGGCGCCCAACTCGCCAACGAGCGCGACGACCTGCCCGGGCTCGATTGTGACGTCGATGCGGGAGATCACCTCGACGGACCGCCCGGCCTTTTCCGTCGCGATCGTGAGGTGGTCGATTTGCAACTCGGCCATGGTTCACGCCCGCGCGCCGCGCGCAAGGCGTGGATCGAGCGAGCGGCGCAACCCATCGCCCAGCAGATTGAAGCCCAGGACAGTCAAGAAAATACACAGGATCGGCAGCGCGAGGTTGAGCGGCGCCTCAAACACCGACTGCCGCGCGTCGGCGATCATCTGGCCCCAAGCCGGGCGATCCGGCTCAACCGAATAGCCGACGAAAGACAGGATCGCCTCGACAATGACGGCAATGCCGGCTTCGAGGCTGAGAAGAGTAAGGAGCAGCGGCAACGTCGCTGGAAACACTTCGCGCGCAATGACAGAAAGATCGGAAAAGCCGGCGAGCCGGGCGACGGAAACGTAGTCCCTCATCGTGATATCCATCGCCTCGACGCGAAGCACACGGCAGAAGCGCGTCCAGTCGACCAGGATGATGGCGAGGATGACGTTGCGAATCCCGACGCCGAACCCAATCATCAGGATCAAAGCCAGCACGACCGGCGGGAACGACATCCAGGCTTCGACGAGCTTGCTGATGATGCGATCGGTCCAGCCGCCGAAATAGCCGGAGACGTAGGCAAGCGTCGCGCCGATCAGCATGGCGCCGAGCGCGCCGAACACGGCCACAGTCACCGCGACGCGCGAGCCATAGAGCAGCATGGTCAGAACGCATCGCCCGAGCGAGTCTGTGCCGAGAGGGTACGCGGGGTCTCCGCCCGGGCGCCAGGCCGGCGGCAGCAAGGTCTGCAGCATGTCCTGGTCGGTCGGGCTGTGCGGCGCGAGCCAGGGCGCCAATGCGGCGACGGCGAACAGCAACAAAACGAGCGCGCCGCCAGATACGACGCGTCCGTTCAACTTGCCAAGCGCGGCCTTCATCAGGAGTTCGCGCCAATTCGGGGATTGATCACGATCGCCAGCGCATCGACCGCGACCGTAATGGCTATCACGGCCAGGCAGTAGATGAGGCTCACGCCCTGGATGAGCGGGAAATCGACATTCTTGACCGCGTTGACCATCAGGAAGCCGATACCGGGATAACCGAAGATCACTTCGACGAGCAGCGTTCCCCCGAACAGGAAACCGAACTGCACGCCCATCAGGCTCAAGGTCGGGAGGAAGGCGTTGGGCAGGCCGTGGCGCCAAAGAATGCGGGCATTGCTGAGGCCGCGCAGGCGCAACTGGCGAATATAGTCCTCCTGATAGACCTCCATCAGGCTCGATCGCAACACCCGCATGATCGCCGCCGAAAAAGCCAGGCCGAGCGCGAGGACCGGCATCACCATGTGTTTGACGGCGTCGAGAAACATCGGAACCCCGCCGATCACAAAACTGTCGATCAGCAGGAAGCCAGTTATATCGGGCCGCGTGAAACTGGGAGACAGGCGTCCCGTGACAGGAAACAGGTCCAGCATCACGCCGAACAGCAGGATGAAAGTCAGCGCCCAGAGGAATTCGGGCACCGACAGCAGGCCAAGCGAGGCGACATCGAGCGCGCCTTCCACCGCCGGCCGCGTGCGCGCCTCAAACATCAGGAGCGCGCCTGCGACGCCGACAATGGTCGCGAGCGCCATCGCCGAGACCGCAAGTTCAACCGTCTGGGGCAGCGCGACCTTGATGAGCGCGACGACGGGCTGCTTCAGTTGCGTCGACCGTCCGAGATCGCCCGACAACGCGGTCTCGAGCCAGAAGCCAAATTGAACGGGGAGCGGACGATCGAGACCCATTTCGACGCGGCGCTTCTCGATTTCCACCTTCGTCGCGGTTGGCGGCAGCGTGACCACCGCGGGATCGACTGGCAGCATGCGAAGCACCGCGAACAGCAGCGCTGCGACGACAATCAGAATAGGAATCGCGGAAAGGGCACGAAAGCCGACGAGCCGGAGAACGCGAACGTTCATCGCGGCTCGTCGCGGTCAGAACCACAAAGCGCAGCCGTCAGGATCAAGTCCATTTCATCTTGTCGGCGAGCACCCAGCCGTTGCCATACTTGACGTAGTCGAGGGTCTTCTTGTGGCCGACGGTCAGCACGCTCTGGAGCAGCGGAATGATCGCACCATATTCCGTCGCGCGTTTTTCGAGGTCCCTGTAGGCGGCGATCCGTTTGGCATTGTCCGCTTCACCAAACAGGGCCGGGACTTCGCCGCCGATCTCCTGCTCCTTCCAGGCGCTGAACGGCAGGCCGGGATGCATCGCGTAGCCAATGAAAATCTCAGGATCGCCGGTGGCGTTGTCCCAGGAATAGAGCATCGCTTCCGGCAGTTGCGCGGCCCGATTGAGCTCGAAGAACTTCGCGTATTCGATCACCTCGATTTCGGCGTCGATGCCAACCTTCTTCCACATCTGCGCGATCGCCCGCGCCATGTCGTAGTCGCCCGGAAACACGCCATTGTGGGTGCCGAGCTTGATCTTCGCGGGTTTTTCGGGGGAATAGCCGATCTCCGCGAGCAAGGCTTTGCCTTGGCCGGATCGTAGGGAAACATATAGTCTTCGATGTAGCCAGGCGTGCCGGGAGTCGCGAGCACCGACAGCGGTTTCGCGACGCCCTGATAGAAAGCCTTTGACAGCGCCGCCTTGTCGATCGCGAGATGCGCGGCGACGCGGACGTTCTTCTCCTTGAAGCCGAGGTCGCCGCGCATATAGAGCATGATGACGCGGGCGATCGGATTGATCTCGGCGGCGAAATTGGGCTCGGCGTTGAGCCGCGCCACCTCCCGGATCGGCACGTTGAGCACGAGGTCGGTCTGGCCGGATTCGAGCGCCGCGACGCGCGCGGAGGGATCGCCGATGATCTGGAAGATCACGCGTTTGATTGCGGGCTTCGCGCCGAAATAGGCGTCGTTGCGCTCCAGCACGATCCGGCTGTTGAGCTGATATTCGACAAGCTTGTAGGGCCCCGTGCCGATCGGCTTGGCCTTGAATCCGTCTTGTCCCACCTTCTCCATGTAGGCCTTGGGCACCACATAGCTGCAGAGGAACGCCAGCCACGGAACGGCCGTCGGCGAGGCGTTCTTGAAATGCATGATCGCCTGGGTCGGACTGGGCGTATCGATGTCGACGATCTGACCCCAGACTTGAGCCAGGTCGATTTTCTGCCCCGCAACCACGCGGCCATGGAACGAATAGGCGAAATCGGCCGACGTCATCTTCGAGCCGTCATGGAAAGTCACGTCGTCCCGGAAGTCCAGCGTCAGCATCTTGCCATCGGCGGACTGCTCCCATTTGGTTACGAGATTGGGAACGAAACTGAAGTCCGGCGCCTGATCGATCGGTTGGTCGAACACCAGCTTGTAGATCGGCTGGGCATCGGGAACTGTGCGCTCGTTCGGATCCCAGGTCGGAACGTCAGCCGGCCAACCGATCGTCACTTCGTCCTTTTCCGCGGACCAAGCGATGTCAACGCCGGCGAACGCGCCGGCAGCGGCTCCAACTCCGAGTAGACGCAGCAATTGCCTGCGGTCGACATCAACCATGGCTACCCCTCCACGAACGGAAACGACCGCAACGATGCCCCTCACTTTCTCCACGCGTCAAACGCTCTCGGGTTCGGCGGCGACGTGAAAGGCAGGAAACTCCGGACTTTTCGATACTATCCGGAGCGTCATGTTCAGTGTCAAGGCGAATTATTTCAAGTCTAAAATTTCAAGCAAGCGTGTCGGTTCGTGCTACATTTTTGCGCCGGCGCCGGTTTTGTGCGTTTTAGTCGGGGAAGTCGTGATGAGTGACAGCTTGCCGAGCCTTGAAGATATTCGCGCGGCGGCGGCGGAACTCGGGATGTCGCTCTCAGCGGAGGAGGCGGAAATCTGGCCGACCCTGATTGGCGGCGCCTTGTCAGGACTTGATCGGCTGCAAAAAATAGCGGCGCCGCGGCCGTCGGCGCGTGTGCGCGGGTGGCGAAAGCCGAGCGCGGGCGAAGATCCGCTCAACGCCTTCGCCATCACCACGGATATACAAGAGCGCGCGGAAGGCCGGCTTGCCGGGCGGACGATCGCGATCAAGGACAACGTGTCGATCGCGGGTCTTCCGCTCGGCGACGGAACCAGTCTGCTGGAAGGTCTGATTGCTGATTGCGACGCCAGTGTGGTGAGGATGATACTTGACGAAGGCGGGCGCATCGTCGGCAAGACGAACTGCGAATGCTTGTGCGCCTCTGGCGCGAGTTTTACAGGCGTCAACGGCCCCGTCCGCAATCCGCACGATCCGACGCGTTCTGCAGGCGGTTCGTCGTCAGGCAGCGCCGCAGCCGTCGCCGCAGGGCTTGCTGACCTCGCCATCGGCGGCGACCAGGGCGGCTCGATCCGTGTGCCGGCGGCGCTTTGCGGGGTGGTGGGCCTCAAGCCGACTTTCGGGCTTACCCCTTATTCCGGCATTGTCTCGGTGGATGCGAGCCTCGATCACGTCGGCCCCATCTCCCGGACGGTCGCCGACAATGCGCTTCTCTTGTCTGTGATCGCCAAGCCCGACGGGCTCGATCCGAGGCAGCGTCCGGGCGAGACGGTGGATTACCTTGCCGCGTGCTCGGCGCCTCCTGTTGGCCTTCGCATCGGCCGCGTGAAAGAAGGGTTCGATCGGCCCGGAGCGATGCAGGCCGTCAATGCTTCGGTTGACGCGGCGCTCGAGCGCGTCTCGCACGTCGGCGCCGAAGTGCGCAGGCTTTCGGTTCCCTTGCACGCAGAGGGGTTGACGATCTGGATGCCGGTGATCCTGATGGGCACGCTGACGGGCTTGCGCTGCGACGGCGCTAGCATCGGCCTCGGCGGCCTTCATATGCCGGAATTCGTGGCGGCGCTCTCGGGCTGGCAACGCCGATCGGACGAACTGTCGGACGTGTTGCGCGTTCTGCTCGTCGCGGGCCAGGTCGCCGCGCGCAAAGGAGGTTTTGCCGCCTACGCCCTCGCGCAGAATCTGGGACGCGATCTCGCCGCGGGATATGAGGAAGCGCTGGTTGATGTCGACGTGCTCGCGATGCCGACGACGCCCGCGATCGCGGACCCTTTGCCGGGCCCGGAGGCGACGATCGAACAGCGCTTCGCGCTCGCAGTCGGCACTGTCGTCAACACGGCGCCCTTCGATCTGACCGGGCATCCGGCGATCACTGTCCCCTGCGGCCGCGTCGACGGTCTGCCGGTCGGCTTGATGCTGATTGCTCGGCGCGGCGGCGAGGCGGCCCTCTATCGCGCCGCCTCCGCGATTGAGGCGTCATCCAACGGCTTCTGGTAGGTCCGCCGCCTCACAACAATTCGTGCACTTCCTCGACAGAAGTTTCCGTCGTCGGTTTGTCGAACACGACCTCGCCGCGGGCCATGGCGACAATGCGGTCGCAGCACTGAAAGACATGATGGATGTTGTGCGAGATGAAGATGCCCGAGACGTTCTGGCGCTTCAGATCGCGCACGAAACCGATCACCTTGTTTGTCTCCTTCACGGAGAGGTGGTTGGTTGGTTCATCGAGGATCAGCACTTTCGACTTGAAATACATCGCGCGCGCGATTGCGACCCCCTGGCGCTGCCCGCCCGACAATTCACCAACCAAAGCGTCGGGCGAGCGCAGGTGCAGGTCCACGTCGGCGATCGCCTTCATGCTCGCGCTTCGCATCTCGTGAAGGTCCATCAGCCCGAAGCCGAACAGAGAAAGCCTTAGGGGTTCGCGGCCGATGAACACATTGCGGGCGATCGTCATGGTCGGGACCATGGAATTGTACTGATAGATGGTCTCGAGCCCGAGCTCCATCGCCTGCCGGGGATTGGAAATGCGCACCGGCCGACCTTCTACGCGAACGAGGCCGGCATCCGCCGCATGGACCCCTGACAGGATTTTGATGAGCGTGGATTTGCCTGCGCCGTTGTCGCCGACGAGGCCGACGGTCTCGCCACGGCGCACGGCAAAATTGACGTTCTTCAGCGCATGAACGCCCGAGTACCATTTCTCGAGCCCAACGCATTCGATCAGCGGCGGCTCGGTCATTGCCCGATCTCCACCTTCATGCCGCGAGCGCGACGGCCGAGCCACATGTTCGCGATGACGGCGATGACGGTCAAAAAGCCGATGGCGAACTGGAACCAGTTGGCGTCGACATGGCTCATGATCATGCCGGCGTCGATCACCCGGATGATCGCCATGCCGACGATGGCGCCGAGCACATTTCCGACCCCGCCCGACAGAGCAACGCCCCCGATGACCGCGGCGGCGATCGCCTGCAATTCCATGCCGTCGCCGAGTGAGGGCAGGGGCGAGGCGATGCGCACCACCTGGATCATGCCTGCGATGCCGGCAAACACCGAGCAAATGATGAAACAGACGGTCTTCACTGTCGCTGTGGGAATGCCCATCGCCTTCGCCGAGTCGAGCGAACCGCCGGTGGCGCGAATCCAGTTGCCAAAATTGCTGCGCTCCAGCAGCAGATAGACGATCAGGCCGAGCGCCGCCAACCAGAGGACTGAGACGCGGATGACGCCGAGCGGCGCGGAAAACGCCCAGACCGGGGCGTCATCCGGCAGGTTCGGCGCGGAGCCATGCGAATAGAGCACGACGCAAAGGCTGCGCAGCATGAACAGCATGCCGAGCGTGGTGATGAAACTCGGAATGCCGAAACGGATCGTCACGAGGCCGTTGATGAGGCCGATCGCAACGCAACACAACAGCCCCATCGCGAACGCCGGCCAGAAGCTCACGCCCCAATCGCAGAGCAGGCAGACGACCATCGGCGTCAGGCCGAACATCGAGCCTATGGAGAGATCGAACTCTCCTGAGATCATCAACAGGCCGAAGCCGAGCGCCATGATCGCGAGCTCGGGAAACAGGCTCAGGATGCCGCGCAGATTGACGGGCGAAATGAACAAGCCTCCCGAGGCCATGGTGAAATACGCCACCAGCGCGATGAGAACGACCAGAGCGACCAGTTCCGGCCGCTCCATGTAGATTTTCAGGATGCGTCTCATCGGACGCGGCCGGACCCTGTGAAGCCCGGCGGCGTCGTCGACATTTCCGGCTCTCCCGGCCTGTGTGTCAGCGGTAGCCATTCTTGGAAAGCGCCATGATTGCGTCGACCTGGTCCGGCGTCACCACGGCGCTGCCGGTGTTCACGTCGAATGCGGCTAGCTTGTAATTCTTGATGAGCGGCGCCTCGATGACGGGCACGTAGCCCTGCAGATAGGGTTGCTGATCGATGTGGAACTGAATGTAGCCGGCCTTCATCTGCGCCAGCACGTCGGGCACCAGATCGAAGCCGCCGACGATGATCTTGCCGGGTTGAATGGCGCGATCCTTCAGCACGGAGACGACGCCGACATCCCAGAACCCGGTGTCGACATAGGCGGTCAAGTCAGGCGCGCCGGTCAGATAATTGCCGAAGCGATCGCCGGTCACGCCGTAATTGAGGCCGGCGTCGATTTCGTCCCAACTGATCTTGCGGTCGGGATGCGCCTTCTGCCAATCCTTCAGCGCCGCCTCTACGCCGTTGGCGCGCGTCCGTGACCAGTTCTGGCTCGGCGCGTTCACGCCGATCAGCACCTTGATGTCGCCGCTGGCGGGAATTTGGTTGCGACCGCGGTCCCCAAAGCCTCGCCGGCGAGGATGAAATCCTGCCCGACAAAGGCAAGCCGCGCATTGGCCTTGGCGCCCTCGGTGTCGTCGACATTCGAGGCAATGACGGGAATCCGCTCGAGACGGCTTCCTTAATGACGGCGCGAAACGCCTTGTTGTCGGGAATGGAGGTGATCGATGAGGTCGGGCGATTGCGCTTCCGCGGCCTGGATGTTGGCGACCTGACCCTGAATGTCTCCGGGCTTGGAGACGAACAGCATCTGGCAGCTCGCCTTGATGAGCGTGCAGGCGTCGTCCATGCCTTTCTTCACCGAGAGCCAGAATGCATTGCCGGAATCGGCATGCGTTACGTAGATGATCTTGAGCGGTTTCGCGTCGTCGGCATTCGCGACGGCCGCCGCGCCAATCAGAAGCGCCGCACTCGCGGCGAGCGCAGTGATCATTCGTTTCATTTTGTTTCCTCCCTTTTGCATTTTCTTCACGCGGCGGCGGTGCTTGCCTGGCGTGTGACTGTGAAGCGTTTGTCGAGATCCGGCTGAAGCTCGAGACCCAGGCCCGCGCCCGGAGGGACGCCGATCATGCCGTCCTTCACTTCCGGCAATTGAGTGACGATGTCGCCATACCATGTGCGATAGAAAGCGCGGACGCTTTCCTGGATGAGAGCGTTCGGCGCGTTCAGCGAAAGATGGGTCGAAGCGCAGAGCACCACAGGTCCGGTGCAGTCGTGCGGCGCGATCGGCAGGCGCCAGGTCTCGGCCATCGAGGCGATCTTGCGCGCTTCCGAAAGGCCGCCGCACCAGGAAAGGTCGAGCATCACGATGCCCGCGGCGTCGGTCAGCAGCAGGTCCTTGAAGCGCCAGCGCGTCGCCAGCGTCTCCGAGGCGCATACCGGCGCCAGAGACGCTTCCGCATAGCGTTTCAGATCGGCAAGCGAATCCATGCGGATCGGGTCTTCGTGCCAGAAAGTGTGGAACGGCGCGAGCGCGCGGGCGATCTACATTGCCGGCAGCAACTGCCACATCGAGTGGAACTCGACCATGATCTCCATGCGATCGCCGACGCGCTCGCGAATTTTCTCGAAGGGCGAAAGGGCGGCGCTGAGCGCGGCCGCGACTGATGTGATGGCCGCCGCTCGCCTCCGCCGCCATGTCGAACGGCCAGATCTTCATGGCCGTGATGCCCTCGCTCAACAGATCTTCCGCGAGGTCGTCGGCGCGGGTCAGGAAGGCGTCGAGGTCCGCGTAGCGATCAGCCTTATTGTGTAGCCCGTAATTGGCGACCGTTTGCCCTCCGGCCTTCATGTAGGACGTGCCGGCGCAGGTGTTGTAGGTGCGGATCTTTTGTCTTGAAAACCCGCCGAGCATTTGCGCGACTGGTTGATTGGCGACTTTGCCAAAAATATCCCATAGAGCAATGTCGATCGCGGAAATGCCCCGCGTTTCCGCGCCGGCGCCGCCGAAGCCGATATTGGCGCTTAATGTGCGCGCGATCGCGTCGATGGCGAGCGCGTCCTTGCCGATGAGCAGCGGCGCGGCCGTCTCGTGGATATAGGCTTCGACCGCGCGTGGGCCGAAGAATGTCTCGCCGAGACCCTTTACCCCCTCGTCGGTCGTCACCTCGACCCAGAGGAGGTTCGGGTGTTCGGCGGTCCGGATCGTCTCGATCCTGCTGATCTTCACTTAATGCACCCTCAGTTGACGCCGCTTTGCAGCAGCAGCTTGACGGTGTTGTCGAAATGCGCCGCCATCTGCGTCTCGGCGCGTCCGCGCTCTCCCTTGGCGATCGCGTCGGCGATGGCTTCGTGCAGCGCGATATGTTCGTAACGTTCCTCGTCGTTGACGCGGGCTTGCCAGCCGATGTGCCAGGTCTGGCGCGTGACGACGTGGAACGAGCCGACGACGAGCGCAAACAGCGGATTGCGGGACGCTGCGGCGATCTTCTCGTGGAAATCGATGTCGAGCTCCATCACGCGGCCGGTGTTGCCGAATTCGCTGCGCATCGCCCCGGCAAGGGCGATCAGATCGCGCGCCTCGCGCTCGGTGCGACGGAGCGCAGCAAGCCCGACCGTGCGCATCTCGATCGTGCGCCTGACGTCGAGGATTTGCTGTACGGTGATCTGATCCGTCTGCACGCCGTGGTCGAGCACCAGCGCCAGCACTTCCCGATCGACGGCCGCGACGCGCGCCCTGCGCCCGCTGCCGACGTCAATGAGTTTCAGCGCCGCCATCGACCGGTAGGCCTCGCGAACGACGGCGCGGGAAACGCCAAGCTCGTCGCCGATGGCGGCCTCGCTCGGCAGGGGATCGCCGATCTTCAATCCCTCGGCGCGGATCAGAAAGCGAATGCCATGGATGACCTTCGAGACCAGGGAACGCGGAGCGGCTTCCTCATCGCCGGCTTCGACCAAGCTCGGAAGCTCGATATCGTCGTCCTGTCTGACGGCTTTCATCCGGTTATCTTAAAGCATCTGAGCGAGGTAGTTGTCAAGAAATTGCCAAGCTATATGCTAGGTGGCCTCTGAAGGAGCGAACATGCCGTCCGTGCTGACCAGCCGCTGCCACGCCATCACCATGTGGGAATTTTCATGGATCGAGCGGCGCTGGCCAGGCGCGGGCTATGAGGATTGGGATCAGGCGCTCGACGAACTGGTCGAGCGCGGCTACGACGCGGTGCGCATCGACGCCTTTCCGCATCTGATCGACGTCGACCCGAACCAGGTGTGGACCATCCATTCCGACGGACAGGACGGCGACTGGGGCGCGCCGGGCGAAGTCGATGTTTCTCGCGTCGGCCAAGCGCTGGTGGAGTTCATTGGCAAGTGCCGCGATCGTCAGGTCCTGGTTGGTCTCTCGACCTGGTACAAGCGCGACAGCGAGAACGTCCGCATGCGGATCAGGACGCCCGAAGACCAGGCGCGCGTCTGGCTTTCGACGCTCGATGTCATCAAACAGGCGGGGCTGCTCGACAGCCTGCTCTATCTCGATCTCTGCAACGAATTCCCCAACGCGAAATGGGCGCCCTACCTCTACGGCTCGGACGAACGCAGCAAGACCGAACCGATCACCAGCCCGCGCATCATCGCCTGGATGAGGGACAGCATCGCCATCCTGCGCAAGGCCTATCCGGACATTCCCTACACCTTCTCGCAGTCCGATCAGTTCGCGCGCTGGGGCGAGCAGGATGTGTCGATGCTCGATTTTCTGGAGCCGCATCTCTGGATCACCAATCCCGCGATGAGCCCTTTCTATTCCGAGATCGGCTATTCGTTCCTGAACCGCGAATTCCAGACGCTGGTGCGCAAGTCGAAGCCGCATTACCTCGCCAACAAGGCGCGCTTCGACGCCGTGCTGACCGAATGGATCGGAAAGGCTGCCGACTGGTCGCGGCGGACCCAAAAACCGCTGGTCACGACCGAAGCCTGGGCTTCCATCATGTATCGCGACTGGCCGATGGCTGACTGGGACTGGATGATGGACGTCTGCGCGGCGGGCGTCGAACAGGCTTCCGCCACAGGGCGCTGGACGGCGATCTGCACTTCCAATTTCTGCGGGCCGCAATATCGCGGCATGTGGCGCGACGTCGCCTGGCACCGCCGCCTGACCGATCTCATCAAGGCCGGCCCGATCGATGCGGACCTTCGGACATGACGCCTCGGCTCGTTCTGTCTGTTGGGGACATCGTCGGCGAGAGCCCTGTCTGGTCATCAGACGAGCAGGCGCTCTATTGGGTCGACATTGTCGGCAGCCGCATCCATCGCTACGCGCCGGACAACGGCGCTCATCAGACGTGGTCGGCGCCCGAACTGCCGACTTCCATCGGTCTGACAAAAGACGGAGGCTTCATCGTCGGCATGCGGCGGCGCGTCGCGCTTTGGCGCCCCGGCGGGGCGTTCGCGACCATTGCGACCCCTGAGCCTGATCGACCAAATAACCGACTCAACGAAGGCGTGGTTGGTCCCGACGGCGCCTTCTGGGTCGGCACGATGCAGGACAATATTGCGCCCGACGGATCGCCGCTGCCGACGACCCAGAGTTCCGGGGCGATCTATCGCGTGACGGCCGACGGGGCGGTGGCGAGGCTGACCGAAAACGAATTCGGGATCACCAACACGATGATCTGGACCGACGACGGGCGCTTCGTGACCGCCGACACATTTCGGAACGCGCTCTTCCAATATGACTGGGACCGGGCGACTGGCCGGCTCTCCAATCGCCGCCCGTTCGCGAGCGGCTTGGATCGAGGCGTTCCCGACGGCTCGACGCGCGACGCGGCCGGGGTGATCTACAATGCGCGGATCATCGGCGGCGCGGCGCTCGCCCGCATCGCGCCGGACGGCAGCCTGCTCGGCTATCTCGACATGCCCTGCGCGCTGCCGACGAGTTGCGCCTTCGGCGGCAGGGATCTTTCGACCCTCTACGTGACCTCCGCGCGCTTCGGCATGAGCGCGGATGACATCGCCCGAGCCCCGCACGAGGGCGGGCTCTACGCGGTCGAGATGCCGAGCCCTGGCGTTCCCGCCTTCAGGTTCGGCCCGTAGCCGCCGCGAGGGACCAAGGAAAAGCTTGGAAGGGCTCCCGCAAGCCAAGCAAAACGCCCAAAAAGGCGCTCCAAAGCTCCAAATTAAAGCCGCCTTTCTCCAAATTTTTCCAAGACATCCTTTGGCCGAATCGGGTGATTTCAGAGGGTTGCGCCAGGCGCCGGGTCGTTTTTCTTTTAGATGGGCCCTTTGGCGTTCGATTACTACAACATGTATGGGTAATTTATTGCCTCGATAATCTTTATACGCATCCTCTGAAATTCGGATGCCGTAGACTATCTGAAAATCAGAACGATGTCCAGAGGTTTTTCGCCGAACGCATATGTCCTCACGATACGGCCGTCTTGCTGATGGCCGCCCCTATGAGGAGCGCCGGCAACGCCGGCGTCTCCCAAGCCAGCCGGCGGCGAGGGCGCCGCCGCTGCGTTTTTGGCGCTCGCCCCTTGCGATTCCTGCTCCTAGATATATCTTGTTTCAAGACATATCGTGATATGTCTTGAAACTATCGGAGAGGAACCATGTTTTTCCGACACATGCACGGGCACGAGGCCTACGGCGGGCACTTCGCCAAGCACTGGGGGCGCACCTCCGGGCGCAGGTTCGGCGGCGGCTTCGGCGGCCGCGAGGGAAGAGTCTTCGACAGCGGCGAGTTGAAACTCGTCATTCTCGCCATGATCGCAGAAAAGCCGCGCCACGGTTACGACCTCATCAAGGACCTCGGCGAGCGGGTCGGCGGCGACTACAGCCCGAGCCCCGGCGTCATCTACCCGACCCTCACCATGCTCGAGGAAATGGGCTACGCGACGCAGGCGACCGACGCCTCGAACCGCAAGCTCTACTCGGCGACGCCCGAGGGCGAGAAATTCCTCGCCGACAACAAGGCGCAGGTCGACGCGATCTTCGCGCGCTTCAGCGATGCGAAGGACGACGAGTCCGGTCCCGGCTACGGCTCGCTGTTTCGCGCCATGATGAATTTACGCGCTGCCGTGAAACTGCGCGCGAAAAACGCTTCCGGCGAGCAGATGCAGAAGATCGTCGATGCCTTGGATGCCGCCGCGAAGACGATCGAGAGGTTGTGAGGGGCGTACCCTCACCCCCGGCCCCTCTCCCGGACGGGAGAGGGGAGACGCGCTTGATTGACGCTAGGAGTATCACGTCGGCCAGACATCCCCTCCCCCGCGAAGCGGGGGAGGGGGATGCGCGGCGACCGCTCAGCGCGACAAATCCTCCGCGATCCACACCTGCATCGAGCCCGGCTCGCGATTTGCCCAGAGATAATAGGGGATCGCGGTGAGCGTCGCGGGTTCGCGGACGCGGCGGCGTGGCGGAATAGAGGGCCGGTTCGGCGGCGCCAAGCCGGACCGCGGGCGCTTGCAAAGCAACGGCCCCGCCAAACAGATCTTCGCGCTTCTCGGCTTCCAATTGAGCCTTGGCCGGAAGCTCAAATGTCTGCACCGGGGCGCCTTTGTTGTCGGCCTCCTCGACACAATAGATCAGCGGCCCGCGCCTAAGGGCGACGCGGCCGACGTCCATGCGGACTTTTGGGTGAGCGTAGAGCCGCTCCGGCGGCATCGGAAGATGCAGTTCGACCACATCTCCTGACCGCCACTTTCGCGTAAGAGTCGTGTAGCCCTTGACGATTTCAAGAGTGACTGACTCGCCGTTGATTGATGCGCTCGGCGAGCGGGCCCACTCGGGAATGCGCAGTTTCAGCTCGAAGTCGGCTGCAGTCGCCGGGTCGATGGCGATCCTGACATCGCCCGACCACGGGTAGTCGCTGGTCTCGTTGACTTTTACGCTGACGCCGCCGATGTCGATCGCCGCCGACACGCCGCCGTAGAGATGGAACGCGACGCCTTTCTCTGAAGCCGACAGGAAATAGCCGCCGACCGAAGCGACGAGCCGCGAAACATTCATCGTGCAGCAAGGGCACAGGTGCCATGCCCAGCGGCGATGCTGTCCGCGGCTTTCGAGCGGATTGGCGTAGAAATAGTGCTGACCCTCGCGCGACAGGCCAGTCAGCGCGCCATTGTAGAGCGCGCGCTCCATCATGTCGGCGTAGGCCCCGTCGAGGTCGAGATGCAGCATGCGATGGGCCCAGAAAACAAGCGCGACGGAGGCGCAGGTTTCCGCGTAGGCCGTCTCGTTGGGCAGATCGTAGTCTTCCGTAAAGCCTTCGTTGCGCTCGTCGGGGCCGAGGCCGCCGGTGACATAGACCTGCGCCGTCGTCACATCGCGCCACAAGGCTTCGCAGGCGCTCTTCAATTCCGCATCGTCCAGCTCGGCGGCGAGATCGGCCATGGCCGAGCACAGATACATGGCGCGCACCGCATGACCAACCACCTTGCGCTGCTGGCGCACCGGCAGGTGCGACTGATTGTATTCGTAGGTTTTGGCCCAGAACGCCTTCGGGTCCTCGCCTCGCTCGCGCGCTTCCTGAGTGAAATAATGCGGCTCGCGTCCGCGCTCGTCGACGAAATAGCTGGCGAGCTCCAGGCGGCGCCGGTCGCCGGTCAGGCGATAGAGCTTGTAGAGCGCAAGCTCGAGTTCGGGATGGCCGGGATAGCCTCGCTTCTGACCCGGACCCGTCCCGAACGTCGCCGCGATATGGTCGATGTAGCGCTCGAGAATGTCGAGCAGGCGCCGCCGCCCGGTCGCGCGGAAATAAGCGATGGCGCCTTCGAGCAGATGGCCGGCGTTGTAGAGTTCGTGATTGTCGCGCAGGTTCGTCCAGCGTTTGTCGGGCTCGCGGTCGTTGTACCAGCAGTTCAGATAGCCATCGGGCGATTGGGCTTTTGCAAGGTCATCGGTGATCGCTTCGATCTTGGCTTCGATGTCGGCGTCGCGGCGATGGGAGAGCGCATAGCTCGCCGCCTCGATCCATTTGCCGACGTCGGAATCCCAGAACACCTGCACCGTAAAATTGTGGCCGTTGCGCGGATAGACCAGCGGTGGCGGCGGTTGCGGCAGCTTCAGCGAATCGAGAATGCCGATCTCCGCCAGTTTTACGTGTTGGCTGGCGATGGTGCGCGTGAGCACGGTTTCGAGCCGCTCGCGCCAGAACGCGCCGGTCACCGAAACGTCGGCGAAGGCCAGGGGTTGATATCGACTCGCCGTCATCTGTGCTCCGCTTGGTTGGTAACGCCGCCGCAGGACTCGCGAATGACGAGCGAGCACGGCAGGCGCTTCACCCCTTTCATCGGGCGGCCCAGACATCATTTCGATCAGCGCTTCGCCGGCGGCGTCGCCGAGGGCTGCGAGATTCATGTCGACGCTGGTGAGACGCGGGTTCGTCGCCTCTGTCATCACGCTCCAATTGTCGAAGCCGACGAGCGCGACGTCGTCGGGGACCCGGATGCGCATGCGCTCGAGCTGATCGAGCACGCCCCGCGCAATCTGGTCGTTGCCGCAGAACAGAGCGTCGGGCGTGGCGCGCGACCCCTCAAACAACTTTGCTGCCGCTTCACGGCCCCAGGATCTCCGACCAGGCGCCGGTTCGATAGGGCCCGGCCTTGACGCCGTGTTGTTTGAGCGCACGGCGCCAGCCACGCTCCCTGAGCCGCACTGCCTCGAATCTTTCCGGGCCTGTAATATGGCCGATGCGACGACGGCCGAGATTAAGCAAATGTTCGGTCGCGAGAAACGCGCCGCCTTCGTCGTCCGGCAACAGGCAAAGCGCGTCCGTGCTCTCGACGCGCGAAAACACGTAGATGACGGGCAGGGCGCGGCCGGGCGGCGCGACGGGTGTGCGCAGATCGGCTCGTCGCGCCGTCACGACGAGGCCGTCGACGCGCTTGCTCATCAACTGGTCGATGTGGCGGCGCTCGCGCTCGAGATCGTCGGTGGCGTTGCACATGAACAGCGCAATGCCGGAATCGAACAGGCGTCGCTCCAGCGCCTCGGCGATCGGAAAGGCGAAACGCCCGAAACTGTCGTTGGAGAGCAGTCCAACCGTCATCGAGCGGGCGCGATGCAGGCTGTGGGCGAGATCGTTGGGGCGGTAATGCAGCGCCTCCGCGACCTTCAGGATTTTTGCCCGCGTCTCGACGCTTAAGCGGCCGCTGGCGTTCAGCGCCTTGGAGGCCGTGCCGATCGAAACGCCGGCGTGGCGGGCCACGTCGCGCAGCGTGTGGACGCCCGTCTCCTGTTTGTCGATCCTTCGAGTACCGACGGAGATTTCGTCGCTCATTTCACCGCGCCCGACAGCAGGCCGGAAATGTAATAGCGCTGCAACGAGAGATAGACGGCGAGACAGGGCAGGATCGAGATCACGATGCTTGCCTGCAAGGCGCCCCAGTCGACCGCGCCGTGATCGCCGGTGCGGACGCTGACGAGCAGGATCGGCATGGTGAACGAGGATTCGCGATTCATGAAGATCAGCGCGGCGAGGAATTCGTTCCAGGATGTGAGGAAGGCGAACAGCGCCACGGTCACGAGGCCCGGCGTCGCGAGCGGCAGAAACACATGGACGAACCGCCGCCACGCGGCGCAGCCGTCCATCATCGCCGCCTCCTCGATGTCGCGCGGAACCGCCTCGAAACTCGCGCGCATCAGATAGACGGAAAACGGCAGTTGCAGGATGGTATGGATGAGCGCGAGGCCGACGCGCGAATTGACGAGGCCAAAACGCGCGAAGTCTAGATAAAGCGGCGTCAGCAGCGCCTGATAGGGGATCATCATCGGCGCGAGCATGACGAGGAAAGCAATTTCGCGGCCGCGCACCGGAAAGCGGGCAAGGCCATAGCCGGCGGGCGCTGACAGCGCGAGGCAAGACGCGATCGTCATCACCGCGACAAGGGCGGAATTGCCGATATAGGTCGCAATGCCCGCCTGGAAGCCTATGACTTTCTGATAATTTTCGAAGCTCAGGCTGTGGGGAAAATAACTGGGCGGGGCGGCCGAAGCCTCTGTGGCGCTCTTGATAGAAAAGAGAAACGAAAAAACCAGTGGCGCGGCCATGATGGCGATGACCGCGGCGCAGAGCGCGGCGACCAGATAGGTCGTGGGGCGGAAGCGCATTGCGGCCATTGCGTTCACGGCGCTTCGCTGCGCGCCGTCAGCGCGATCTGCATCGCGGAGAACACCAGGATGATCGCCATCAGCGTCACGGAAAGTGCCGCGCCATAGCCGAGTTTGAAGGCGACGAACGAGTTCTGATAGATCAGATAGACGGCGGTGAACGTCTGGGCGCGCGGGCCGCCCGACGTCATGATGTAGAACTGATCGAAGGCGAGCATCGAGCCGATGGCGCTGACCAATGTCGCCAGCAAGATAATCCTGCGGGTCAGCGGCAAAAGGATGTGGCGCACTCGGCTCCAGTAGCCCGCGCCATCCACCACCGCGGCCTCCTGTATATCGGGAGGGATCGCCTGGATGCCTGAAACGAACAACACCATGCCGAAGCCGACGACCTTCCAGGTGATCGAGATCGTCACCGCCCAGAAGGCGAGGCCGGCGGTGACGA